>NZ_JAMMTO010000010.1:2882-223259 GCF_051807745.1 Salmonella sp. NW38
GGGGCTATAGCTCAGCTGGGAGAGCGCTTGCATGGCATGCAAGAGGTCAGCGGTTCGATCCCGCTTAGCTCCACCAAATTTACTCCCGATAAATTTGGCGTATACGTAAAAGCACTATGGGGCTATAGCTCAGCTGGGAGAGCGCTTGCATGGCATGCAAGAGGTCAGCGGTTCGATCCCGCTTAGCTCCACCAATATTCAAACCCTCGCTGAAAAGCGGGGGTTTTTGCTTTTTGTCACAAAATTCATGGCGTCTGATCTGTTCTTCAGGTGCGTTTGTTTGCCGCTGCTTTTGCGGTCAATATGAGCTTTTGTTAGATTGCTTCATAATGCGAATATACTTATTATTCATGCGCCTTATATAATGATGTGAGCATTAAAGCAATGCCGGATAAGTGTAACATATTAAAAAATATAAAAATATTTTTACTGGCTTTCTGCCTGACCGTTCCGGCTATTCTGCTATCTCGTCTCATTTCTCCCCGCGCCACAATTGATTCCAGCTATATCTTTCTGGCCTGGCTACCGCTCTGCGTCATGTTTTCCGTGCTGTTCTTATTTGGCCGCCGTGGCGTCGCGCCGATGGTAGGCGGAATGATGTTGACTAATGAATGGAATTTTCATTTACCTCTGCCACAGGCGATGGTGCTGCTATTTTGCCAGACGTTTCCCGTGTTGCTGGTTTGCGCTATCGTACGCTGGCAGCTGGGCGCGCGCTGGCGCTACGGAATACCCAACCAAGGCATCTGGCTACGCGTTTTCTGGTTAGGGTTAATGACGCCGTTTGGCATAAAAATCAGTATGCATCTGGCGGGGCACTACCTGGCTTTCCCGGTGACCATCTCTACCTTCTTTGGCACCGGCACCGCTATTTTCTCGATTGTTGATTTATTGAGTCTGATTTCTGCCGCGCTTATTTTTACCCTCTTTTTCTATTATCCGCTGCGGATGATAGTCAGCCCGCACTATATTCGTATTTTCTGGCGGAGGGATATCGCTCCTTATCTCGCCAAAGAAAAACGCCTGTTTACGCTTCTCTGGTTTGCCACTCTGGCGACGCTATTAGCGGTGCTGTGTACGCCTTTCGAGACAAAGTATATTGCTGGCTATCTGGTGCCAGTCCTGTTCATTGGATTTACCATCGGCGTGGGGAAAATCAGCTATCCGCTGTTGAATTTTAGTTGGGCTCTCACTGCGCTATTCCTGCTTAGCTATAACCGCAATTTTCTGCAGGGCGTGGGCTCAGAATATTCGCTGGCATTTATCCTTTCAGTTCTCATTTCTTTTAGTATTTGTTTGTTGTACATGGCGCGGATTAATCAGCGTAGCGAATGGTTGAATCGACAATGGCACTCGCAGGCGTTGACCGATCCGTTGACGCAGCTGCCTAACCTGCGTGCGCTGGAGCAGTTTCTTTTACAGGATACCGGGCAAAGCGTGTGTTATCTACGCATGGAAAACCTGGAATTTCTGAGCCGTCATTACGGTATGCAGATGCGCGTGCATTGCGAACGCGAGGTGTTTCGCGTGTTGCAGCCGCTGCTGCTGGAAAAGGAGAAAATTTTCCATCTGCCGGGCAGTGAATTATTGCTGGTACTGACGGGATCGGAGACGGAAGCCCGCCTGCAATATATGCTCAATGTGCTTAATAACCGCAAAATTTACTGGAACAATACCGGTCTGGACATGGAATATGGCGCATCGTGGGGAACATTCGATGGTCGCCAGGAAACCTTGCAACCGCTGTTGGGGCAATTAAGCTGGCTGGCGGAGCAATCCTGTTCGCACCGTCGGGTGCTTGCACTGACCCAGAGTATTGAAGCCGCTTCCGGGCAGACGACGGAACGGGTGCTGCGGTTGCAGAAAATCCGTCAGGCGCTGGAGCGCGGCGCGCTTGTTTTGTATGCGCAACCCATTCGCGACGCGCAGGGAAAAGGGTATGACGAGATTCTGACGCGGCTTCGGTGCGACGACGGTATCATGATGCCCAATCAGTTCATTCCGCTTATCGCCCAGTTTAACCTGAGCGTACGGTTTGATATGCAGGTGATGGAAGCGCTGCTGCAATGGCTGTCCGCGCATCCTTCAGCGGAGCAGGGGGCGCGTTTCTCGGTTAATTTGATGCCGCTGACGCTGCTGCAAAAAGAGACGGCGTCGCGCATTATGCAGCTTTTTAAACGCTATGGCGTCCCGCCAGCTTCGGTCATCATCGAAATTACTGAAGAACAGGCCTTCTCTCATTCCGAAATCAGTATGCACAATATCAACCAGTTGCGTAAGTTTGGCCTAAAAATCGCCATTGATGATTTCGGTACCGGTTATGCAAACTATGAACGGCTAAAACGCCTTAAGGCGGACATCATTAAAATCGACGGTTGTTTCGTAAAAGATATTCTGACGGACTCCCTGGATGCGATGATCGTGAAATCCATCACTGATTTAGCGAAAGCGAAATCGTTGAGCGTCGTGGCTGAGTTTGTTGAAACGCCTGCGCAGCGCGATCTGCTATTGCAGCTTGGCGTACACAGTTTGCAGGGATATCTGATTGGCCGCCCGCGCCCGTTAGGTAAATAAGCGGCATAAAAAAACCGGGGATAGCTCCCCGGTTTCTACATTAAACGCAGACTTACAGTACCAGCGCCGCGATAGAGGCGGACAGTACGCTCACCAGCGTAGAACCGTACACCAGCTTCAGACCAAAACGGGAAACCACGTTGCCTTGCTCTTCGTTCAGGCCTTTAATCGCGCCCGCAATAATACCGATGGAAGAGAAGTTCGCGAAGGACACCAGGAAGACGGAGATAATGCCTTCAGCGCGTGGAGAGAGGGTAGAGGCGATTTTCTGCAGATCCATCATCGCCACGAATTCGTTGGAAACCAGTTTGGTCGCCATGATACTGCCCACCTGCAGCGCTTCACTGGACGGTACGCCCATTACCCATGCGACCGGGTAGAAGATGTAACCCAGAATGCCCTGGAAGGAGATGCTGTAACCGAACCAACCGGTAACCGTTGCGAACAGCGCGTTCAGCGCCGCGATCAGCGCGATGAAGCCGATCAGCATCGCCGCGACGATAATCGCCACTTTAAAACCTGCCAGAATGTACTCGCCCAGCATTTCGAAGAAACTTTGGCCTTCATGCAGGTTCGACATCTGAATATTTTCTTCGCTGGCATCAACGGTATAGGGGTTGATCAGCGACAGTACGATAAAGGTGCTGAACATGTTCAGAACCAGCGCTGCGACCACATATTTAGGGTCCAGCATGGTCATATACGCGCCCACAATAGACATGGAAACGGTCGACATCGCCGTTGCAGCCATGGTGTACATGCGGTTACGGGACATTTTGCCGAGGATATCTTTATAAGCGATAAAGTTCTCAGACTGGCCGAGGATCAGCGAGCTGACGGCGTTAAAAGATTCCAGTTTGCCCATACCGTTTACTTTGGACAGCAGGAAACCAATAGCGCGGATGACCACTGGCAGAACACGGATATGCTGGAGAATACCGATCAACGCGGAAATAAAGACAATCGGGCACAATACTTTCAGGAAGAAGAACGCCAAACCTTGATCGTTCATACTGCCGAAGACGAAGTTTGTCCCTTCGTTGGCAAACCCGAGCAGTTTTTCAAACATCTCGGAGAAACCTTTTACGAAGCCAAGGCCAACATCAGAGTTCAGGAAGAACCAGGCCAGTAGCACTTCGATAACAAGTAACTGAATGACGTAACGAATGCGAATTTTTTTACGGTCGCTGCTAACCAGCAGTGCGAGTACCGCAACAACGGCAAGCGCCAGGACAAAATGAAGGACGCGGTCCATATTTGCTCCAAATATGAGGCAGGTTTAATTTTCGTGCACATTCTATGCAACAGCCGTAAAGAAAACGAGATCCAACACACACTATAATAAGGACCTGTGACGAGATTCAAAATTAGTGATCTGTAATACACTTTTACTGTACTGAATATGAAAATGAAAAGTTATATCAGTGTGCTAATCTTGTAATGTTAAGCCAAACTGTTCTGATACAGGTCGCCATCGTATCGGTCTATCGTTTCACACTATCAAAGTAATCACCCGTACCCATTGAAATGCACTTGATAATCATTATCAATAAACATAGCATAAAACATAGCAAAGGCTATGTTTTTGAGGCAAAAGATGACTGACAATCGCGTAGAGAATAGCAGCGGACGGGCGGCGCGCAAGCTACGGCTCGCATTAATGGGACCTGCGTTCATTGCCGCGATTGGTTATATCGATCCTGGTAACTTCGCGACCAATATTCAGGCCGGCGCCAGCTTTGGCTACCAGCTACTCTGGGTGGTGGTCTGGGCGAACCTGATGGCGATGCTGATTCAAATCCTTTCGGCAAAACTCGGAATCGCCACGGGCAAAAACCTGGCGGAGCAAATTCGCGACCATTATCCGCGCCCGGTAGTCTGGTTTTACTGGGTACAGGCGGAAATCATCGCGATGGCCACCGATTTAGCTGAATTTATCGGCGCGGCAATAGGTTTTAAGCTGATCCTGGGCGTCTCTTTATTACAGGGCGCGGTATTGACCGGTATCGCGACGTTTCTGATTTTAATGTTACAACGCCGCGGTCAAAAACCGCTTGAAAAAGTCATCGGCGGTTTACTGCTTTTTGTCGCCGCTGCTTACATTGTGGAGCTGTTTTTCTCTCAGCCTGATATGGCGCAGCTCGGCAAAGGAATGGTTATCCCGGCGCTACCGAACCCGGAAGCCGTATTCTTAGCCGCCGGCGTGCTTGGCGCGACGATTATGCCGCACGTGATTTATCTGCACTCGTCATTAACGCAGCATCTGCACGGCGGAACGCGGCAACAACGGTACTCAGCAACAAAATGGGATGTCGCTATTGCCATGACGATTGCCGGTTTTGTCAATCTGGCAATGATGGCAACCGCCGCGGCGGCGTTTCATTTTAGCGGCCACACCGGCATCGCCGACCTCGATCAGGCATACCTGACGCTGGAACCGTTACTAAGCCATGCGGCGGCAACGGTGTTTGGTCTTAGTCTGGTAGCGGCAGGGCTTTCCTCCACCGTGGTAGGGACTCTGGCGGGGCAGGTGGTGATGCAAGGGTTTGTCCGTTTTCACATTCCGCTGTGGGTACGGCGCACCATTACCATGCTGCCCTCATTTATTGTGATTTTGATGGGGCTGGACCCTACCCGAATTCTGGTGATGAGCCAGGTGCTGCTGAGTTTTGGTATTGCGCTGGCGCTGGTGCCGCTCCTGATTTTCACCAGTAACGCTACGCTAATGGGCGAGCTGGTGAACACCCGGCGGGTAAAACAGATTGGCTGGATAATTGTCGTGCTGGTCGTCGCCCTGAATATCTGGTTGCTGGTTGGAACGGTAATGGGATTGTCATAAAGACAGAAAGATAGCAGGCCCGATGCGTGGGCGTCATCGGGCTGTTATTCAGCAGGAGGCTTAGTGATGATGTTTGTGACCCCGGCCTCGCCCGCGATGATCGTCGCGATCGCGCCAGCCTTCCCGATAACCGCGTTCATACGCTTTACGCTTATCCCAGCCGCGATGATAGCCGTTGTCATGGCGCCACCAGCGATTTTTACGCCATTCATAATGGTTGTGCCAGTAATCACGGTCGCGCCAGCGACCACCGTCCCAGTAGTTACCGTAATCATCGCGATCGCCAATCTGTAATTTTATTGAGGGCAACAGGGTGATTTCGCCCGCATTCGCGGCAAGCGGTGTAAAAGCCAGCAAGGCTGCCGCCAGAATCAGTGACCTGAACATACTTTCTCTCCTTCACGATCGAGCCGTCGCCGGCCTGTTAATGCAATATTACAAAGCAGTAAAGATTTGTTTCATCGCCTTAACTCTTAAATCATGAAGGAGAGCATTTTTTGCTAAAACCGGCCCTCCAGAATAGCGTCAATTTCTGCACATTCCGCCGCCGAAAAACGGCGATTGGCCAGCATTCCTACGGCGTCTTCGATTTGCGACGGTTTGCTGGCGCCAATCAGTACCGAGGTAACGTTATCGTTACGCAGCACCCAGGCGAGCGCCATCTGAGACAATTTTTGGCCCCGTCGCGCAGCCAGTTCATTCAACTGGCGAACTTTTTCCAGTTTGTCGGCGGTAATCTGTTCTGGTTTAAGGAAACGGCTTCCGCTCGCCGCGCGGGAATCTTCCGGAATGCCATTCAGATAACGGTCAGTGAGCTGCCCGCCCGCCAGCGGCGAGAAGGCAATACTACCGACGCCTTTTTCCTGCAACAGCGCCAGCAGCCCGTCCTCTACCCAACGCTCAAAAAGCGAATATTTAGGCTGATGAATCAGGCAAGGCGTGCCGAGATCCTCCAGAATATCGATAGCTTGTCTGGCCAGATCGGCAGGATAGTTAGAGATCCCCACGTACAACGCTTTGCCCTGGCGCACAAGGTGATCTAACGCTTTCATCGTCTCTTTAAGCGGCGTTTCGGGATCGGGACGATGGTGATAAAAGATGTCGACATACTCCAGCCCCATACGTTTCAGGCTTTGATCGAGGCTGGCGATAAGGTATTTCCGTGAACCCCAGTCACCATAAGGGCCATCCCACATGGTGTAGCCCGCTTTGGTGGAGATGATCAATTCATCGCGCCACGGTAAAAAATCTTCCTGCAGAATGCGGCCAAAATTGCATTCTGCGGAGCCCGGCGGCGGCCCATAATTATTGGCGAGATCAAAGTGGGTAATGCCCAGATCGAACGCGCGTTGCAGCAGCGCCCGGCTATTTTCTACCCGTGTCGCATCGCCGAAGTTGTGCCATAACCCCAGCGAAATGGCGGGAAGTTTGACGCCGCTGCGCCCGCAGCGACGATACTCCATTGTGTGATAACGATTTTCATCGGGCTGATAAATCATGACCTTTCCCCCTGTGGCGTGAATAAATAGTGTATACGGTTACACTCGCCAGGCGGTATCCGGATTTTACTGTTCGCCGCTGTAAACATTGTTTTCCAGGCTTTCATCCCCGTCGTGCTGGACAGCCATCGCCATTCCTTAATACTCAACATAATGTCAACGTCAGAAGGAAAGCTGTCATGCAAAACCCCTATACCGTGGCCGACTATTTGCTGGACAGACTGGCAGGATGCGGCATTGGCCATCTTTTTGGCGTACCGGGCGATTATAACTTGCAGTTTCTTGACCATGTGATTGACCACCCGACCTTGCGTTGGGTGGGATGCGCTAATGAGCTGAACGCCGCTTATGCCGCGGACGGTTATGCGCGCATGTCGGGCACTGGAGCGCTACTCACCACCTTTGGCGTGGGAGAACTTAGCGCTATTAACGGTATCGCGGGCAGTTACGCGGAATATGTCCCGGTCTTGCATATCGTCGGCGCGCCCTGTAGCGCTGCGCAGCAGCGTGGCGAATTGATGCACCATACCCTCGGTGACGGCGATTTTCGTCATTTTTATCGCATGAGTCAGGCGATATCTGTTGCCAGCTCAATATTGGATGAACAGAACGCCTGTTTCGAGATTGACCGTGTATTGGGTGAAATGCTTGCCGCACGCAGGCCAGGATACATCATGTTGCCCGCCGACGTGGCGAAAAAAACGGCCATCCCGCCTACGGAGGCGCTGGCGTTGCCCGTGCATGAAGCGCAAAGCGGTGTGGAGACGGCTTTTCGTTACCACGCCCGTCAGTGCCTGATGAACAGTCGGCGCATTGCGCTATTGGCCGACTTTCTTGCCGGGCGTTTTGGTTTACGACCACTGTTGCAGCGCTGGATGGCGGAAACGCCCATCGCTCATGCGACACTACTGATGGGGAAGGGGCTTTTTGATGAGCAGCACCCGAACTTCGTTGGCACCTATAGCGCAGGCGCCAGCAGCAAAGAAGTGCGTCAGGCCATAGAGGACGCCGATAGGGTTATCTGCGTCGGCACCCGTTTTGTAGATACCCTTACGGCCGGATTTACTCAACAATTGCCGGCGGAACGCACGCTGGAGATTCAGCCTTACGCGTCGCGCATCGGCGAAACCTGGTTCAACCTCCCGATGGCGCAGGCGGTGTCTACGCTGCGCGAACTGTGCCTTGAATGCGCTTTTGCGCCGCCGCCGACGCGTTCCGCCGGACAGCCAGTGCGGATTGATAAGGGAGAACTGACCCAGGAAAGTTTCTGGCAAACTTTACAGCAGTATCTCAAACCCGGCGATATTATCCTTGTCGACCAGGGGACCGCAGCTTTTGGCGCTGCCGCGCTGTCGCTTCCTGACGGCGCGGAGGTTGTGGTACAGCCGCTGTGGGGATCTATCGGCTATTCCTTGCCCGCCGCGTTTGGCGCGCAAACCGCCTGCCCCGATCGGCGGGTGATTCTGATTATCGGCGATGGCGCGGCGCAGCTCACGATTCAGGAGATGGGCTCGATGTTACGCGACGGGCAGGCGCCGGTCATCCTGCTGCTCAACAATGACGGCTATACCGTAGAGCGCGCCATTCACGGCGCGGCCCAGCGGTATAACGACATCGCGAGCTGGAACTGGACGCAGATACCACCGGCGCTAAACGCGGCGCAACAGGCGGAGTGCTGGCGGGTGACGCAGGCTATCCAACTGGCGGAGGTCCTCGAACGGCTGGCGCGCCCACAACGTCTGTCATTTATTGAAGTGATGTTGCCAAAAGCCGATCTGCCGGAATTACTGCGTACCGTGACCCGGGCGCTGGAAGCCCGCAACGGGGGATAATGGCCCCCGCTGCGCCGGATTAGGGTTCGTGACGGTTGGCGGCCAGCAACGGTTTTCCCGCCAGCAATAGCCAGGCGGGGAGCATCACAATGCAGAGCAGCGGCAGCAGATTGGTATCCGGTACGACAACTGCCGCCATAAACAGACTGAGCCAGCCATCACGCGTCACTACCAGCACTAAGCCAAGAATCGCGCAGGAGACGGTAATCGCCGCGGGTACGGCCTCAACATGGGCATGGAGCATGAGCCCCAGCGCCGCGCCGATAAACACAGCCGGAAAAATGCGCCCGCCGCGAAAGCCGCTCGCCGCCGCGATGACCAGCGCGGCGAGTTTGACGACGGCTAAGGTAAAATAATCTCCCGCGCCCAACGTCTGGCTAAACGCCATTTGTTGCATTTCGTCCAGTCCTTTAAACAGGGTAAGCGGCCCGCCAATGACGCCCAGAATACCCAGTATAAAACCGCCAATGCCGAGAATCAGGACCGGATTTTTTAGTCGGTGCAGCAACTCGTGCAGACGCGGAAGGCACCAGACGGCGACCATCCCTGCAGCAATGGCGATCGCCGCGACGATCGCTCCGCTGGCAATGTCCACCAGCCGCATCTGCGTGTAATGGGCGATGGGTAACGAAAAATGCGGATGAAAGAACAGGCTGGTAGTGAGTGACCCCGCCGCTGCCGCCATTAACGGCGCAAACAGGCGATCCCACATGGGAATATCGTTAGAGCCGCTAAGGGTTTGCGAAAAAATCAGCGCTGCGGCGACGGGCGTGCCGAATAGCGCGCCGATGGTGCCCGCTGAGGCCAGAATCGTCCAGTCTAACGCCGTGATACGCGGAAACAGGCGGGAACCGAAAGCCGCCGCCAGCGCGATATTTATTGTCATTATCGGATGCTCTGGCCCCAAACTTACCCCACCAGCAAGGCCGATGATTAAGGCGAGAAGCAGCCCGGGCAGCGCAGATGGCGAGACCGGCATACTGATTAACGGTTCGATGGCCGGATCGGGGCCAGCGTGTCCGGGACTGTAACGGATAATCAAACCCACCACGATCCCAGTTAGCGTGAGCATACCCACTATCCAGAACGGCGAATCATAAGCGATGCCGATGCTGGTGGGCAGTTGTTGCCAAAGAAATTGCTGAAAAACCGACGCGACTTTCATCGCAGCGATTAAAACCAGGCTTGACGCTACGCCAATAATCAGCGCGGGGAGCGACAGCAGCAGCATCGTTCGGGCACGCGGGTGGAACATAATCTCTTCCTTACACGGGGTCGTATACCTATTTTGCACAGCCTGCCCGACGGCATTGCTGCAATTGGTGCTGAAACAAGAAAGTAATTCTGTGATGAAGATCTATATTTATAGGCAGTCAGCCTGATGGCCGTTGTTGTTATGCCCCCATGAATTTACAGTGTGACAAAGACTTATTTTGACTTTAGCGGAGCAGTAGAAGAATGACAAAGTATGCTTTAGTAGGAGATGTAGGCGGCACGAATGCGCGTCTTGCCCTGTGTGATATCGCCAGTGGAGAAATCTCGCAGGCCAAAACGTATTCCGGCCTGGATTATCCCAGTCTTGAGGCCGTGGTGCGCGTTTATCTCGATGAGCATAGCGTCAGCGTGGAAGATGGTTGTATCGCCATAGCCTGCCCGATTACCGGTGACTGGGTAGCGATGACTAACCATACCTGGGCTTTTTCTATTGCGGAAATGAAAAAAAATCTCGGCTTTAGCCATCTGGAAATCATCAACGATTTCACCGCCGTGTCGATGGCGATCCCGATGCTGAAAAAAGAGCATTTAATTCAGTTCGGTGGCGGCGAACCGGTAGACGGCAAACCTATTGCGGTGTATGGCGCGGGAACCGGCTTGGGCGTGGCGCATCTGGTGCATGTGGATAAGCGTTGGATTAGCCTTCCGGGCGAAGGCGGGCATGTCGATTTTGCGCCTAATAGCGAAGAAGAAGCTATGATTCTGGAAATATTGCGCGCCGAAATTGGCCATGTTTCCGCCGAGCGCGTGCTGTCTGGCCCGGGGCTGGTGAATCTTTACCGGGCGATTGTTAAGTCCGACAACCGTCTGCCGGAAAATCTGCGCCCGAAAGATATTACCGAACGCGCCCTGGCGGATAGCTGTATCGATTGTCGCCGCGCGTTGTCGCTCTTTTGCGTCATAATGGGGCGATTTGGCGGCGACCTGGCGTTAACCATGGGGACATTTGGCGGCGTTTATATCGCTGGCGGTATTGTCCCGCGCTTCCTGGAATTTTTTAAAGCGTCCGGCTTCCGTGGTGGCTTTGAAGATAAAGGCCGCTTTAAAGATTATGTACACGGTATTCCGGTCTATCTGATTGTCCATGATAACCCTGGCTTGTTAGGTTCCGGCGCGCATCTGCGCCAGACATTAGGTCATATTCTATAAGCCAGATGGCGGCATAAACGCCTTAGCCGGCCTACAAAAGTGTGTCATCTGTAGGCCTGATAAGCGCAGCGTCATCAGGCAATTAATCATTCTCTTGCCAGTCTCAAACCGCGAGCCTCACGCGGTTTTTTTCATTGCCTTTCCTGTGCATGAATACTTCAACTGACTGAATTATTTCACTTTACTCTTGCTGAGCGAAAGGTCAAACACCAGCGCGTTGAGTCATCACGTCATGGCGGTTAGTCAGGCGAAAACAGGGATTTATTTTATTATACGTACCCGGTTCGCTGCCTTATTTACGGTTTCATCGCGGCATCTTGCCGGAAAGGATCTTTATTTTCGGGGAAATGTCCCTGAAAAACACCGCAATATGACATGATTGAATACCATTATCCTTAGTAAGGATTTTGGTTAAAGAGGAAAAGCCACAAAATCAAAAGGGGATTATTTGAGATAAGGTTTATTGACAGGAAATTATCGTCGGCTGCGCCACGTTACGTAAATTCAAAGATATCAAGTTGTTAATAATATGATTTGTTTGATGCTATAACTGACATGCTTAAAAGGTAAATTTTTACGCTTGTTCCTCTTTTTTCGACGCTAAAAAATATTTTCATTAGCCTCTCGACAGGAAGAAAATTTTCAGGCTATTTTCTAAAGGAGCCACCATCGTGGCAGCGTCGCTCGGACGGTCCGGGCGCTAACGTTAATCTGAGGATATTATGGCTGACTTCCGCCCTGAACGTCGCTTTACGCGTATCGATCGCCTTCCGCCCTATGTTTTTAACATCACCGCTGAACTCAAAATGGCTGCGCGTCGGCGCGGTGAAGATATTATTGATTTCAGTATGGGTAATCCTGATGGCGCAACCCCTCCCCACATTGTCGAAAAACTTTGCACCGTCGCGCAGCGTCCGGATACGCACGGTTATTCCACGTCCCGCGGCATACCGCGTTTACGCCGCGCGATTTCTCACTGGTATCAGGAACGTTATGATGTCGATATCGATCCGGAAACCGAAGCGATTGTGACCATCGGTTCCAAAGAGGGACTGGCGCATTTAATGCTGGCGACGCTGGATCATGGCGATACGGTTCTGGTGCCGAACCCCAGTTACCCGATTCATATCTATGGCGCCGTTATCGCCGGGGCGCAGGTGCGTTCGGTTCCATTGGTAGAGGGGGTGGATTTCTTCAACGAGCTGGAGCGCGCTATTCGCGAAAGTTATCCGAAACCGAAAATGATGATTTTGGGTTTTCCATCTAACCCTACGGCCCAGTGCGTCGAACTGGAATTTTTTGAAAAAGTGGTCGCTCTGGCTAAACGTTATGATGTGCTGGTGGTGCACGATCTGGCGTATGCCGATATCGTGTACGACGGCTGGAAAGCGCCATCCATTATGCAGGTGCCCGGCGCGCGCGACGTGGCGGTCGAATTTTTCACGCTGTCGAAAAGCTATAATATGGCGGGCTGGCGTATTGGGTTTATGGTGGGCAATAAAACCCTGGTCAGCGCGCTGGCGCGCATTAAAAGTTATCACGATTATGGCACCTTTACCCCGCTTCAGGTGGCGGCTATCGCCGCTCTGGAAGGCGATCAGCAGTGCGTGCGCGATATCGCCGAGCAGTATAAACGTCGTCGCGATGTGCTGGTGAAGGGGTTGCATGAGGCGGGCTGGATGGTTGAAATGCCGAAAGCCTCAATGTACGTCTGGGCGAAAATCCCGGAGCAATATGCGGCGATGGGGTCGCTTGAGTTTGCCAAGAAGCTGCTGAATGAGGCGAAGGTTTGCGTTTCTCCAGGGATAGGCTTTGGTGACTATGGCGACACCCATGTACGCTTTGCATTAATAGAGAATCGCGACCGCATTCGCCAGGCCGTCAGAGGGATTAAAGCGATGTTCCGCGCCGATGGCGTGCTGCCGTCACATCCAAAACCCGTTGAGGCGAGCACGGAGTAGAAAAGCAAACAGGAGCCCCATGGCTCCTGTTTTTCTTTGCATTGTACTTTTAAATCATCAGGGCGAAAGTACCGGCCCAAACGATGACCATAAATGAAATGCCCATAAAGAAATATTTCACGTTTCATCTCTCCGCGTACCTGTCGTACGCCTAAATGAACTTACACTTACCTGATTATAGAGAGTTGATGCCGGACAATACGAAATTGAGAATTATTCGTGTTTCGACCGCCTGCATCACCTCAGAATTCTGCGCGTCATCGCTCCAGACGGCGCTAATGTACGCCTAAAAATGAGGTGAAACAAGAGGCATTTTCTTATTTACTTTTAGTAACTTACAAGTGTCGGGAATCGGCGACAGTTTAATTTCTGACAGTGATGAATCGCTATTGAGCGACGCCGCCGACACAGTAAAAAATCGCCTGTAAACAGGAGACTTATCGCTAAAAGCAGGAATGAGTAATTTACGATATGAATATTATGGCAATGCGGAATGACAAAATAAAAGGCCTTGCGGCCTTTTTCAGATGTAGAGTGACGCTTCTCCCAACGGGCGAGTCTTGAAACGGCGATGAATCCAGAGATATTGCTCCGGGGCGCGCATGATCTCTTTCTCAATAATTTTATTCATATAGGCAGCGGCTTGATTTTCATCTGCCGGGTAACCTTCCATTTCAGGGGTAATATACAGACGATAACCCGAGTTATCGGATTTCCTTACCATTGTAACGGTCAACATGGCGGCGCCAGACAGCCTGGACAGTACATAGGTACCGTTGGTGGTGGCGACGTTTTCAACCGCGAAAAATGGCGCAAAGGAGCTGCCTTTAGGACCGTAGTCCTGGTCGGGAGCAAACCAAACGGCTTCCCCTTTTTTTAGCGCGCCCACAATGCCGCGCAGATTGTTTCTGCCGATCATCGCTTTATTTGAGCGCATACGACCGCGCGTCTGCACCCACTCCATGAGCGGATTGTTATGCGGACGATAGGTCGCCATCATCGGCTGGCAGAGACCCATTACCCGGCCTCCCAATTCCAGCGACATAAAATGCACGCCAACGACCATTACGCCGCGATTTTGCGCCTGCGCACGGGTAAGGTTGTCCAGCCCGTCCACATCAAACCATTTGCGAACCCGGCTATCAGGCCAGAACCAGGCCATGCCCGTTTCAAGCAGCGCCATGCCAAGAGAGTGGAAATTCTCGGCGATCAGTTTTTCCCTTTCTTCCCGGGAGAGGGTCGGAAAACAGAGTTCAATATTTTTCTGGGCGATCGACTCACGTCGCTTCAGGAAGGGGCGCGCCAGTTTACCGGTGCGGGTGCCCAGAAAACGCAAAACCGGGTAGGGAAGCTGCACCAGTAACCAGAGGACGCCAACGCCAAACCACGTCAGCCAGTAGCGCGGGTGCAAAAACGCGCGTGAAAATTTGCTTTGAGAAAACATAAAATACCTTCTGTAGATACGAAAATAATGTATCGCAGAAGAGTCATTATCCGCAGCGGTACACTCTGAAATACGCATCATCCTTCAAGTTGCGTTCGCTTATCCGAAGCACTTACTTGAGTAAGCTCATCAGGGTAACTTGAATGATTTGCGTATAGTTAGGCCATCATGTACGACAATGGTTCCCGTAAGGAGTGTAAAACTAAGTCAGTACTAAACCACGAGGGCATGAACGCCAGGCAGGCTAATGTACCACCAGTTATTTACTCGCGCCCAGAAATTCTTTATCAAGAAGCGTAAATATTTCTTCCGTAGCAAAAATAAGCTAATCATTATTTTTAATGCATTGTTTTTACAGTAATAATTTTATTTCAGACGAAGGTCATTGAAAAATGATTAGAAAAATAAAATGTGAGATAAATGTTATGGAAATGACGTGCTGATAAGGTTTATCTTAAAGGAGAAGTGAGAGGGACCGTAAGGCTATATGGAAGCCTTGCCATAGACAGGAGGTATTATAGATGATCTATTTATGGACATTTCTTGCAATAAGTATCCTTGCCGTGAGTGGCTATATCGGTCAGGTGATGGGGGCTTTTTCTGCGGTTTCTTCTTTTACGGGAATGGTTATCCTTGCCGCGCTGATTTATTTACTCAATGTATGGCTGCAGGATGGCGATGACATCGTTAGCGGATTATTGCTTTTTCTCGCACCGGCATGTGGGTTAATTATTCGCTTTATGGTGGGATACGGTAAGCGTTAGTCAGTACATACCCTTCATACTTCAAGTTGCTGATGTGTTGGCTATGGATTACTCGGCCCATTCATGGGCCTCGCCCTGACGGGACGTCGCTCACCCCAGTCACATCGTTATCTATGCTCCCGGGGACTCACTCCCTTGCCGCTTTTAAGCAACTCGAATTATTTTTGGTATACACGATGTCAGCGAATAGATAGCGCCGACAATGTCGGCGCTTCTGTTCCCCGGGAAGGCTAATCGTTTATTGCGCGTCCGCAAGCTGCAGCGAGTCCTGATTATGTAACGCATTCTGGCGCTGACGTTCTAGTTCCAGCGCGCCGCGATGGGAGAGGTAACAGAATAGAATGCAGCACACAATACCGCCCATCAGAAGATAAAATCCGCCGTACCAGCCCAGTTTATCCACCATGACGCCAAACAGGCTGGTGCCCAACGAGGCGCCGAAAATATAGCTCATGAATCCACGTAATCCGACGGCGGAACCTACGGCAAAGCTGGGGACTATCTCCATTGTCTGTACGGACGCGAGGAATTGCGGGACGTAAATCAGACAACCTACAATGGCGGCGAAAATCGTTACCATCAGCAAAGATTCACTTTTCCAGTATCCGATCAGACAGACAAAAATCAGCGCCATGCAAATCATGGCTAACGGCATTCTGCGGCCCTTAAACAGTTTATCTGACAGCCAGCCTGCCAGTAGCGTAGAGGGAATCGCCGCCCATTCGAAAAAGAGAAACGCGACGCTCATCTGTTCTTTTGAAAAGTGTTTTACTGTCAACAGATAGATAGGCAACCAGCTAATCATGCCAAACCGCACCATATAGACGAAGACATCCACCAGCGAAATATACCAGGCATTTTTATTGCGCAGCACATAAGTACAGAAGATTTGCCATGCGCTCATATTTTCCGGCGCTTTTGCCGTATTCTTCGTTTTCAGTACGACTTTTTCTTCCGGCATCATCTGTTCCAGGGAGGGAAGACCTTCTTCGCGCGGCGAACCTTTTCCCAATACCAGAACAATTAAGGCAAAAATGACGGCGACGCAGGCCGGAACGATATAACTGGCGCTTTGCCAGTGTTCGCTGCCCAATATCGCAAAAGCCGCACCGACGATAGGCGCGACGATCCCGCCGCCAACGTTATGCGAGATATTCCAGAAGGCGCCTACGCGTCCGCGCTCCCGACGAGGGAACCAGTTTGCAATAGTAATAAACGAGGGGCCGACGCCCATGCCCTGAAAAAGGCCATTGAAGACCACCAGAGCGGCAAATATCCAGAATGCGCTACTGAATCCCAGCCCAACGTTAACAATCGCGCAGAGTACCAGACCGCACGCCATGAAGACTTTTGGGCTGGCTTTATCCGCCAGACTGCTCATTACGCCTTTACTGATTCCGTAAGCAATAAGCATACAACTACTCAGCAGGCCGATTTGCGTAGCGCTGAGATCCAATTGCTCTTTTAAATAAGGCGTCGATAATGTGAAATTGTTTCTGACTATATAGTAAGCGAGATATCCCAGAAATACGCTTAACAATGCCTGTATACGATATCGACCATATGTGGTCTGGACTTTTTCCGGTGGGACTTTATGCGCCGATTGCCCTGTTTTTAATATTGTTAACATGGAGTCACCTGTATTTTATAGTGAGATGAACATCAGGAGGTTTTGTCGGTAGAGTGAAAGGAGTGACAATAAAATTCAAGTCGAAGAAATGTGTCAAAATTGACTCAATTGGGTGAATTTAAAGGTTATTTTTGACCCATCCTGAAGGGGGTGGTGAAACTTTAATTATTGGCATGGCCGTTTTATCGTTAGCATGTGCGGATATTAACAAATTTGCTGCCAGTAATCTGATACGCTTTATTGATGTTTTCGAGCGACGGACCCGTTATTATTCAAATAACGCTGTTCTGGATGCCAACAGAAATAAAAGGGTAAGTTTTGTCTCAATATTTTCTTTATGTGATATCGATATTTATGAACGGGATCACAAATCGACTTTTCTCATGCTGTGGTCGTTTCGCCAGAGTGGGCGCTTTTACGCTATGGCTGGCGGCGATGTTCGGTTCTTGCCAGGCGTACAGCCGCGAGCTGGTGATGGCAACGACCTTTTCACCCAGCGCGACCGCCTGGATTATCCAGCGCTGGCAGACGGAGCCGGGTTCCGTCATGATTCGTACGCTCAACCGCACCAGCGGTTCTTTAGAGCAATTACTTGATACGGCGAATGCGGAAAATGTCGATCTGATCCTGACGTCATCCCCCATGCTGTTGCAACACCTTCAGGAGCACCAAAAGCTGGCGCTATTAGATAGCGCGCCTGCCGCCAGCCAGAAGCTGGTGCCGCGTTCTATCCGCTCAACTTCAGTGGCGGTAGCGGTATCCGGATTTGGGCTATTGATCAATCGTTCAGCGCTCGCTGCGCGCCATCTTCCGCCGCCTGCCGACTGGCAGGATATGGGCCTGCCCAGTTACCAGGGCGCTCTATTAATGAGCAGTCCGTCACGCTCAGACACCAATCATTTGATGGTGGAGTCGCTGTTGCAGCAAAAAGGCTGGACGGCAGGATGGGCGACGCTGCTGGCAATCTCGGGTAATTTGGTCACGATTTCCTCTCGCAGTTTCGGCGTAGCGGATAAAATCAAAAGCGGGCTTGGCGTTGCCGGGCCGGTCATTGATAACTATGCTAATTTGCTACTTAACGATCCTAATCTTACTTTTACCTATTTCCCGTATTCTGCGGTGTCGCCCACTTACGTCGCGGTGTTGAAAAACAGCCGTCATGCAGACGAAGCGCGTGCTTTTATTCATTACTTATTAAGTCCGAAAGGGCAAAGGATACTGGCTGACGCGAATACCGGTAAGTATCCCGTCGCACCGCTTAGCGCCGATAATCCTCGCGCCGCGCAACAACAGCGTTTGATGGCCCAGCCGCCGTTGAACTATCGTCTGATCCTGAAGCGTCAGCAACTGGTACAACGCATGTTTGATACCGCGATCAGTTTTCGTCTTGCGCAGCTTAAAGATGCATGGCGAGCGTTGCACAGTGCAGAAACGCGGCTTAAACGCCCCTTACCTGAAATCAGAGCCTTATTGACCAGCGTCCCGGTGGATGCGGCAAGCAGCGAAGATGAAACCTGGCTGGCGCAGTTTGATAATAAAAGCTTTGCCGAACAAAAAATGATGGAGTGGCAGATCTGGTTTCTGAACAATCAGCGGCTGGCGATTCACAAACTGGAAGAGCTGAAATGAAGGGGAGATTATTGCAACGGCTTCGTCAGCTCAGTATCAGCAACAGTTTACGGGGTGCATTTTTAACGGGCGCATTACTGACGCTGATTGTCAGTATGGTCAGCCTTTATTCCTGGCATGAGCAAAGTTCGCAGGTTCGTTATTCGCTTGATGAATATTTCCCTCGCATCCATTCCGCTTTTTTAATTGAGGGGAACCTGAATCTGGCCGTGGATCAACTCAATGAATTTTTGCTGGCGCCGAACACGACGGTACGTTTGCAGTTACGTACGCAGATTATTCAGCATCTGGATAAGATTGAGCGTCTCAGTCAGGGGCTTCAGCTTGCTGAGCGCCGGCAACTGGCCGTCATTTTACAGGATAGCCGGACCTTGCTGGCGGAGCTGGACAACGCCCTCTACAACATGTTTTTGGTGCGGGAGAAAGTTAGCGAGCTTTCCGCTCGCATTGACTGGCTCCATGATGATTTCACCACGGAGCTAAATTCGCTGGTACAGGATTTTACCTGGCAGCAGGGGACGCTGCTCGATCAAATTGAGGCGAATCAGGGTGATGCAGCGCAGTATTTGCAACGTTCGCGCGAGGTGCAGAACGAGCAGCAGCAGGTATATACCCTGGCGCGAATTGAAAATCAGATTGTTGACGACCTGCGCGACAGATTGAATGAACTCAAGTCCGGCAATAATGACGGGATGCTGGTGGAGACCCATATTCGCTATCTGGAAAACCTAAAAAAAACGGCGGATGAGAATATTCGTGCGCTGGATGACTGGCCCAGTACGATCACGCTGCGGCAAACCATCGACGAACTATTGGAAATCGGGATGGTAAAAAATAAGATGCCCGATACCATGCGCGATTATGTTGCGGCGCAAAAAGCCTTACTGGACGCCAGCCGCGCCAGAGAGGCTACGCTAGGGCGCTTTCGCACGCTGCTTGAGGCGCAGTTAGGTAGTAGTCACCAGCAAATGCAGACGTTCAATCAACGCCTGGAACAGATTGTTCGCGTTAGCGGCGGGCTTATTTTAGTGGCGACGCTCCTGGCATTGCTGCTGGCCTGGGGACTCAACCACTATTTTATCCGTTCCCGGCTGGTAAAGCGTTTTACCGCGCTTAATCAGGCTGTGGTACAGATAGGGCTGGGGAGAACCGACTCGACTATCCCGGTTTACGGGCGCGATGAGCTAGGACGGATAGCCCGTTTGCTACGTCATACGCTGGGCCAGCTCAATATGCAACGCAGGCAGCTTGAACAAGAGGTCGCCGAGCGCAAAGAGATAGAAGCCGACCTGCGCGCCATGCAGGATGAGTTGATTCAGACGGCGAAACTGGCGGTAGTCGGCCAGACCATGACCACGCTGGCGCATGAAATTAACCAGCCGCTGAATGCGCTTTCAATGTATTTATTTACGGCGGGACGCGCGATTGAACAAGGTCAGAGCGGACAGGCGAGAAATACTCTCACCAAAGCGGAAGGGCTCATTAACCGGATTGACGCCATCATCCGTTCGCTGCGGCAGTTTACCCGCCGGGCGGAGCTGGAAATGCCATTGTATCCCGTTGATCTGCGCCAAACTTTCGTGGCGGCATGGGAGTTATTGGCCATGCGCCACCAATCCCGGCAGGGAGCGCTTTCACTGCCAACCGACACCGTATGGGTTAGCGGCGATGAAGTGCGTATTCAGCAGGTTCTGGTGAATGTACTGGCGAATGCGCTTGACGCCTGTTCGCATGATGCGGCGATCGCGGTGACGTGGCAGACGCAGGGAGAGGCGCTGGAGGTTTATATTGCAGATAACGGCCCTGGCTGGCCTGTGGCGCTGTTGCCCTCTTTACTCAAGCCATTTACTACCAGTAAAGCTGTCGGATTGGGTATTGGGCTGTCGATTAGCGTGTCGCTGATGGCGCAAATGAAGGGCGACCTGCGTCTGGCGTCGACGCTGACGCGTAACGCTTGCGTGGTGCTGCAATTCTCGGTAACGGATGTCGATGATGTTGAATGATGAATGTTCTATTTTGCTGATTGATGATGACGTTGATGTACTTGACGCCTATACCCAAATGCTTGAGCAGGCAGGCTACCGCGTGCGTGGCTTTACCCATCCTTTCGAGGCCAAAGAGTGGGTAAAAGCGGATTGGGAGGGGATCGTTTTGAGCGATGTATGTATGCCGGGGTGTTCCGGTATCGATCTTATGACGCTGTTTCATCAGGATGACGATCAACTGCCAATCTTATTGATTACCGGACATGGCGATGTACCGATGGCGGTTGATGCGGTGAAAAAGGGCGCCTGGGATTTTCTGCAAAAACCCGTCGATCCGGGCAAGCTGTTGATATTAATTGAAGACGCGCTACGCCAGCGCCGGTCGGTCATTGCACGGCGGCAATATTGCCAGCAGACGTTACAGGTTGAACTGATTGGGCGCAGCGAGTGGATGAATCAGTTTCGACAACGGTTACAACAACTGGCGGAAACGGACATTGCCGTATGGTTTTACGGTGAGCATGGCACTGGACGTATGACTGGCGCCCGTTATCTCCATCAACTGGGGCGTAACGCGAAAGGGCCGTTTGTACGCTATGAACTCACGCCGGAGAATGCCGGGCAGTTGGAGACATTCATCGACCAGGCGCAAGGAGGTACGCTGGTGTTGAGTCATCCCGAATATCTGACACGCGAACAGCAGCACCATCTGGCGCGTTTACAAAGCCTGGAGCATCGGCCTTTTCGTTTGGTGGGCGTTGGCAGCGCTTCGCTGGTGGAGCAGGCGGCAGCTAACCAGATTGCGGCCGAGCTTTACTACTGTTTCGCCATGACCCAAATCGCCTGCCAGTCTCTTTCTCAGCGACCGGATGATATCGAGCCGTTATTTCGCCATTATCTTCGAAAAGCCTGCCTGCGACTCAATCATCCAGTGCCGGAAATAGCGGGGGAATTACTGAAAGGAATAATGCGACGCGCCTGGCCAAGCAATGTGCGCGAACTGGCTAATGCGGCAGAGCTTTTTGCTGTTGGCGTGCTGCCGCTGGCGGAAACGGTCAACCCGCAGTTGCTTCTTCAGGAGCCGACCCCGCTTGACCGGCGCGTTGAAGAGTATGAGCGACAAATTATTACCGAAGCATTAAATATTCATCAGGGACGAATTAATGAAGTGGCGGAGTACCTGCAAATTCCCCGTAAAAAACTTTATCTGCGCATGAAAAAATATGGTTTAAGTAAAGAGCATTATAAATTCTGATATTACAGTTACTTTCAATCTGGCTGACAACATCAGCAACGATGTCGTTAGCCAGATAACGCCGCATCACCGTAATGGTAAATCATTCCATCATGATTATAGCTTGCTTATTATTCTCCTGAGCATCGAATTCTATTTCTTAACTTCAATATAAAGTAAAAATGCGTCAATTTCTCTGGCGTAATAAATGTACTCTTGTCCGACGATTTGACAAGATGAAAACTTCATTACCTCTCCAGATTACATCTGAATATGAGGACAAGAGAAATGAAAAAACATGCTATTGCAGTAATGATGATCGCCGTATTTTCTGAGTCGGCTTATGCGGAGTCTACCTTATTTATTCCGGACGTCTCTCCTGAGAGCGTCACGACATCCCTTTCCGTGGGAGTGTTAAATGGTAAATCCAGGGAGCTGGTTTATGATACCGACACCGGGCGGAAGCTGAGTCAACTGGACTGGAAAATAAAAAATGTCGCCACGTTGCAGGGGGATTTATCATGGGAACCCTATTCGTTCATGACGCTGGACGCCCGCGGCTGGACGTCTTTGGCGTCGGGATCGGGTCATATGGTTGACCATGACTGGATGAGCAGTGAGCAGCCAGGCTGGACCGATCGTTCAATTCATCCGGACACCAGCGTCAACTATGCTAATGAATACGATTTGAACGTGAAAGGTTGGTTATTGCAGGGCGATAACTACAAGGCGGGCGTAACAGCGGGCTATCAGGAAACCCGTTTTAGCTGGACGGCAAG
Source organism: Salmonella sp. NW38 (assembly GCF_051807745.1). NCBI lineage: Bacteria > Pseudomonadati > Pseudomonadota > Gammaproteobacteria > Enterobacterales > Enterobacteriaceae > Salmonella > Salmonella sp. NW38. The sequence goes on from NZ_JAMMTO010000010.1 coordinate 25,477, forward strand.
AGGCGGGTCTTATATTTATGATAATGGTCGATATATTGGTAATTTTCCTCATGGCGTGCGCGGCATAGGTTATAGCCAGCGTTTCGAAATGCCCTATATCGGGCTGGCGGGTGATTATCGTATTAATGACTTTGAGTGTAATGTACTGTTTAAATACAGCGACTGGGTAAATGCGCATGATAATGACGAACACTACATGCGCAAACTTACCTTCCGTGAAAAAACGGAAAATTCACGATATTATGGCGCTTCTATTGACGCCGGATATTATATTACCAGTAATGCAAAAATCTTTGCTGAGTTTGCTTACAGTAAATATGAAGAAGGTAAGGGCGGTACGCAAATCATAGATAAAACCAGCGGTGATACGGCGTATTTTGGTGGCGATGCCGCAGGTATAGCTAATAATAACTATACGGTTACCGCGGGGTTGCAGTACCGCTTCTAGACCACATCAGCATGTCATCGGTCATAACCGGCCGATGACGACTTTTTGCTGAACGTATGGCATGTCCGGTGATATTGCATAGGGGCAATAAAAGCAACATGAAAGGGGAACCGCTCGAAAGGTTATGCAGCAAGAAGAGAATGTCCTGGGTCCTGCAGGAATGTGATTAATAAATTAAATAATTGATTTTTATGAATATAAAAATTTTAAAGTCATAATTCTATACACTTAGTTATACACATAAGAAAAAATCAATGGTTTTTATGGACTGGGTGTATCTTCCCCAGCCCAGCCCAGCCCAGCCCAGCCCAGCCCAGGAAGATAAAGCGGCACTTGAACAGGTTCGGGACTTCATGACGCGTAATCAGTTCAGTCGTTTTGCTGACTGGAATGACTATAGGAACCGGCCTGTTTCAATGATGGGATTCAGAAAAGTCGATAAAGAAGACAACGTGACAGAGCCGGTTGTGACGTTCTGCGTTCTCCCGTCAGGCTGGAAGGAGATCTGTAAGGGATTTTACTTGCGTAAGGTGGCCAGGTTGTGTGTGGATGCGGGCTGGCTGAAACCCGGTGAAGATGGCCGGACGCAAAACAGAATTCGCCTGCCAGAAATAGGGCTTAAACGTGTGTACCAGTTCAATACGCAGGTACTGGGAAGCGCCGAACCTGAGTAATTATCGCGTGAGTCTTAGTTTTATGAGGTAACACTGGTAACAAAAAATGGTGTGTTATCACGCGTTACCTCTTGATTATGCTGACTGGTAACAGGTTAAATCCTTTTAAATCAATGATGTTACACGTGTTACCAGTGTTACACGTTCAGAACAAGAGGTAGGGAACCAAATCCCTTCCTCTGGCGGGCAACAGGATAGGGCACAGAACTATGAAGATGATGAGAATGTACTGCTCCACATGTCAGGCAGTAGCGCGGATAGGCAAAACAAACAGGAAACACCCACAACTGTACGATGTGTAGTGCTATTGCTCTAATGTGGAGTGCGGTCACTCGTTTGTGATGAATGTTGCTTTCTCCCATTCCGTTAGTCCAAGCGCGTTGAACGGTCAGGGGAGGGTTAAAGAGCTAATTGATGTAATTCCACCCGAGGAACTGGCAAAGGCTTTAAAGTTGCTGCTGGCTGCGCAAAAGAATGGGTAAAGTATGCGTCGGGAATGGCCGCTCCGTCCCCGGAATCTGAACGCAGGATTTCAGTTTATGCAGACATAAAATTATTATTTTTCAAATTGTTATGTTTTTCATGTTTCACAAGCCTCCATAAAATTATACACCTAAAATAAATTATCCCTTTAATATCATAGTGTTGCGTATTCAGGCCACAAATGCGACGGACAGTAAAACTGAAAAAAGCTGAATTTCTTTTCATTCTTTTCAGTTCCTGTCTCGCAGAGCATCCCCAGAATGGGCGCGGACTGGCGATATCGTTTGTAAAAAATCACAACTGAAAAATTTTAGTGATATGAAAACCGCAGGTGGGTGCGGTGTAGTGCGATTTTGGTCATTTGAGCGTTTTATAATGTTGAGGTATGATTCTTCAGCAAAGGACGTGTCACTGATTTAGGAGGGAAAATTGTATATATATAAGTATCGAAGATTTGATGAAAATAGTTTGAATGCATTGAAGAATAATGAAATTTGGTTTTCTAGAGGTGTTAAGTTTAATGATCCTTTTGATTGCTCTTTAAATGTTCCTATTACATTAATGTCAATAACATCTATAAGAAAGTTTATTAACGTTAATAAGAATAACAGTCTATTATTGGAGTTGGCAAAAAATAATGAGGATTTAATTGATTTTATAGTTAACCAACAAATTGAAAAGAATAGGGAATATATAGAGAACAATAGTATTGAACGGACAGATCTTTATCCGGTTTATGAACTCGTAATGGCATCATTGTCAAGAGCATTTATATGTTGTTTTTCTCAGACTGCAACAAATTCTTTATTATGGTCTCATTATTCTAATTCACATACTGGTTTTTGCCTAAGATTTAAGAAAGATGTGTTATTGAATGATTTGTCGTTATTTGATTATGGGGAGGTTAAATATACTAATGAACCAATAAACCTTATGGAAGGATTGTATGATAATAGCAATCCAGCTAGAAATATAATTTTTACGAAGGATGAAAACTGGAGATATGAACAGGAGTTTAGATTAGTTCATCAGGATGTGGCGAGAAATAATGAGGATGACTATAGAGTATGTAAATATTCTGATGAATCTATTGACTGCATTATACTAGGATATAACTCAAGCCCTGAGTGTTATCAAGAAATAAGAAAAATAATAAACGACAAAAAAATAATACTTAAAAAAATAGAACGTTCAAATTATGGGTTTAAATTATACGTGGGAACTGATAGATATTAAAGGTAACGAAATGAAAGTTTATAAATATAGAGGTGGGAATAAAAGCATTCTTAAGAGAGATCTGCGTAGTCTTTATAATAATGAAATTTATAGTGCGCCATTTAATTTATTGAACGATATCTTTGAAGCAAGATTTACAATAAATGAAAATCATTTTGCATTAAGTCAAATGCGATCTGTTATAAAAGAGCAAGATCTTAAAAAGATAAACGCATCGACTTTGAAAGTTTTACGGGAGTATGCCGATAATGTTAATGAATTTGGTATTTATTCATTGAGCAAAACGTTTGAAGATGAACTCCTTTGGGCTTATTACGCAGATTCTCATCGTGGATTTTGTCTTGAATATGAATTAGATGAACTAATGGAATACAGAATGAGGGATGAATTGGTCATTCCAGTTGACTATCAGGAAAAAATGCCTTGTATAACGGATATAGATCTTCTTGATTTCTTTGAAAGTAAGAAAATGGCAGGGAACTTGAATAGGAAGATGATAGGTACAAAATCTCTTCGATGGAAGCATGAGGATGAAGTTAGAATAGTTACAGGGCAATCAGGATTGTATAAATATAAACCATCAAGTTTAAAATCAATATATTTCGGTTGTAGATGTGATTCTAGATTTATAAAACTTGTAATGAAAGTCTTATGTGGTCGTGGTTTAAAATACTATAAAATGTCTATGAAGGCGGATACTTATAAATTAGAAAGAAATAGATTGGAGGATTGTTACAAGGGCCGGAGTTATAACAATAAAGTGCTTGCTACAGTCGAGAATGGTGTTCCATATATCTTCGAAGGTAATGAAAAATATGTTAAATACATTAATGTAGCAATAGATATTGTAAGGCGACTACCTGATTGCAAAAATATTTTCAATGCTGACTTGTCAGTCAATAAAGGTACTCCATCTAATCCGGTTGTATATGTTCAGTATGAGTCTATAGATGGAAGAATACAAAGTGAATATTATACTTTAAATGTATTAGATTATTATTTTAGGAAGCAAAGTAAGTCGGAATAAAATTGCATCATCAATCTTCTTTTTTCAATATATTGCGCATAATTGTAAGTCCCTCGAATGGAATTCTTATCAACATGCGCAAGCTGCATTTCAATCCAAGGGCTTTCAAAACCATGTTCATACAAAATAGTACTCATGGTATGCCTGAAGCCGTGACCCGTTAACCGACCATGATAGCCCAGTAGTTTTATCACTTTGTTGATACTGGCCTCGCTCATTGGCTTTCTGACATCGTTTCGTCCAGGGAAAACGAGACTGTAATTCCCAGTTACTTCTTGCAGCTTTTTCAGGATGCTGATCGCCTGAGTAGATAACGGAACCAAATGGGGGCGCGTTTCTTCATCCGTTCTTTGGGGATCTCCCATAAGGCATTATCTAAATCAAACTCAGCCCACTCCGCTGCACATAGTTCAATTGTGCGCACTCCGGTTAGCATCAACAGATGCGTGGCATATTTAGTGACTAAACTGCCTTGATAGTTTTCCAGAGCATTGACAAAATCAGGCAATTCACTTTCAGTAAGGAACGGGAAGTGTTGAGTTTTAGGCTTGTTGAGTGCAATAGCCAAGTCAGGAGCAAAGTTATATTTAGCCCGTCCGGTGGCGACGGCATAACGTAAAACCTCACCGCAGCGGCGGCGGATCTTACTGGTTTGTTCCAGTGCACCTCTTTTCTCTATTTTTTGCAGGACGGTTAGCAGCTCTAGTGGTTCAATCTGCTCAATTGGGCGCTGACCGATAAAAGGAAAAATATCCTTTTCCATACAATTGAGAACCTCTTTTGCATATCCCTCTGACCAGGTAGCTTTTTTCGATGAGTGCCATTCTCTGGCCACAGACTCAAAGCTGTTCTCATGCGCGAACTGCAAAGTTATCTTATTTGCTTTTCTGGCTTCACTTGGGTTGATCCCTTTGGCCAACATCGAGCGCGCTTCATCACGGCACGTGCTTGTGCCAATGACACATCGCCATATACGCCAAAGGAAATCATCTTTGGCTTACCTGCAAAGCGATAGCGGAAACGCCAGCCTTTGCTGCCCGTTGTGTCGATGAGGAGTGATAGGCCCATACCATCGTTAAGCGTATAGGGTTTGTCCTTCGGTTTTGCTCTTTTTATTTGGATGTCAGATAGCAGCATATGTATAGAAAAAAGATCGAACTCAGTTATACACAATGTTATACGCAAAGATGTATAGATTCCATTAGAAATAATGGCATTTTGCTGGACAAGTAAAAGGAGATGAGAACAGTAGAAACAGTGAGTTATGGAATTAATTGGACTTAGTGAGAAGTGTTCATGGTGTCCCCTGCAGACACCTAATGAATGTCGTAAGTGCAGGGGATTTATGATGAATTACAGAAGTGAAGAATTTTATGCCCGCATTTATGCCCACAAAGGCAATTCATGAGACATTTTGAAGGGGTGAGAAGTGGCTGCGTTTCCAGTTTTGATAGTCGGCATAAACCCACCTGGATGCGCTGCCGATTTTGTGCGGGGAAGGCAATTTACCTTTCTTGATTTCTGAGTAAATGAACGTTTTACCCATGCCAGAATCCTCCATCATGAACTTCAAGTCAACAAGCGAGTCATCGCGTAATTCGCGCATAGGTTTTATCTCCGGTTTGGGAATCGAACTTGGAGGGAAGGGATATCTTGAGAAATGCACAGGCCTCATCGAGTGTGAGACTGTGTGATTCCATGGTTACTCCTGGTCAGAAAGAAGCTCTTTTATCCATTTATATGTTTTTGGTGCTCGCTTATCTGGCCTCTTAAGCTCAAGCTTAAGCAGAGCAATAAGTGAATCCCACTCACGTAAAATCGGAGAAAACCGCTTTACCTTTTTCGCTATGAGCGGAAAGCTATCTTTAATTTCAGGTATTTCATCTACGAGCATCATGCATCTTCGCAAATCTGCAGGGTCGCTTGGTGCGTCAAACCGTCCGTGGTAGAAGTTCTTTTCCAGCCCAAGAGCAATAGATGCCATAGTTGCGCTACTTATGCCAACATGGCCTTTCGTTTGCCACTTCAATACCTTCATTGCTAAATCAGACATCATTCACTCCATAAAACAAAACTCGCCGTAGCGAGTTCAGATAAAAGAAATCCGCATTAAGCGGCGTCGGTGAATTCAAATAAAAAACCGGCTTGCGCCGGCTCTCTCATCTTTCTGTCTACCCACGCTGATATCGATGGTGGGTGCACCTTTTCAATAGCTGCGCGAAGTACAGCTGTACGTGCCAGTTTGTCGGTAATCTCAGGAAATCGCCTCTCTGTCTTCGGTACGTTAACAGCAACATTAGTAGAATCCGCACTGGCGAACGGATACATACCAAGAACTCTCACGTCGAGCATTCGAAGACCATGAATTTTCACTTTCAAATTACGATTGATATAAAGCTCAGCGAAAACTTCATCCATTCTCTGTTGCCACCATTTAGAGCGTATGTGCCTGTGTGGGCCGCAGCATCCAATCGCTACCCATTCAAATTTGCCAGAAAGGCGTAAAAGACGTTCAATTGATTCGTCGGTGTGCCAGACCGGAACCGCTTTTGATTTGAGCCAATCAGGAACCAACTCAATCTGCTCGTCGTTTTCTGCCTCTGTCCCTTCGATAACGTCAGGTATAAGAAACCATTCAATTCTGCTGAACCACTTCCCAACAAAGTCGTAGAATTTTGCACGTCTCTTACTCCAGTCTACAGGAGTACCTTTCTTAAATGCTTTCATCCAGTCGCTAAAAGCGCCGTTATCAAGGCGTATGTCACAAGGGAACATGGCAATCTTTTTCATCTGCTCTGGTCTGGCAAATGAAACAAAAGCCCCACCATCACGGTAAAGGGCTTTAATCAGCATATCTGTAGGGGCATGCTCATCCCCCCATATTGGGCTGCCGTGAAAGTGGATGGTCATATTATTCCCATATAAAAGAAATCCCCGCGAGTGCGAGGATTGTCATTCATTGTCGATATTCACCTTTATCGCGAACACCTTTACCGGTTTATCGCCGAAGTGGGGATGTGTGATTGTCTTGATTTCATATCCTTCATACGGGACGTCAATTCTGCGGCTGGAATCGTCGCGCTTCGGATATCCCTTTGTGATAATCAGGCGGTCATACTCCCGGAACATAATTCGCTTATTCCAGTAATCATTACACAAGCGATACTCTTCCGTTTTCTCTCCGCGAATCATGGCATCGAAGTATTCACCTTTGACGGCAAGTTGCAGGTTAGCCACGGTTAACCTCCTGCTGCGGTTCCGGTAGCGGCATCCAGTGTGTGACATTGCTAATCAGGTCATATTCATTAGTTTGAGGATGGTTGCCGCTATCATCTCCATATTTAAGACTCTCCATAAAACCATAATGCTTATTCCCATTAACTCTCACAAAGCCGTAATAAGCAGGTATAACGCCGATCTCACACGTAATCAGCAAAGGAAAACTAGTTCTCCAATTTAGCTCGCCAATTATAGGCATTCTCTCACTACAGCTTATCCAACCATCCTGAGTTACTGGAGAGCTTCCGGCGAACCCGGGCATATCTGGACCTTTTCTGATAGCTTTAGCCAGCTCCAGCGGGTCATCGTAAAGCCAGTCGCCTGTAAGCGGGTGGTTTGCTTCTGCAAGCTGCGCAGCCCATTCAAGGCCGTCTTTTTGACCTTGCAGATAATACAGCGCCAACTCATCATGATTACTTACAGGTTCAGCACCCTGAAGCATGGCGGCGCGGCAGGAATTCATAAATTCCAGCGCAGTCACCAGGTCGCGCCTGTTGACCTTGCAAGAATGCTCATCGATGTGGTGCCATTCACTTAGATGGTCTGCCTGATACTGGAAACGCTCAATGATGCCACTGATATCTTCCGGCACTACCGGAACTGGCTGGGCGTGACGATAGAGCGGGATATCTCCCACCTCCTGGTTTTGTTTACCCCAAATCAAAGAGGTTTCTCGACCCCTGGCAATATGATGAAGATTTCGTTCGTCGGTGAACACAACGGGGTCGGCACCTTTCTCCGCTTCGAGCGATGCCAGCGCTATACGCGCCAGATCCTCCGCCTCTTCTGCCGGCAGCATAACGTTGCTATCAGCTCCATATGTTTCGCGCCAATGCTGAATTTTGAGCAGGCGTTCTTTGGTAATAGTCATGGTGTACTCCAGTTATCTTCGATAGCCACACTAAGTCGGTGCAGCCAGTCAGCTAATTTCAGCATGCTTCGCGTTCGCTAAACCCTTCCGGAAAACCTTCAAGTTCAACGAAAGGCTTAAACCGCCCGAAGGAGTCGTTCTTAACTGTAAGTTTCTGTTCAAGCGTGGTCTTCTTAACCTTGCTGTGATGCCGTAGAAGGTAAACAGACTGAGATTTTTGGGTTTCCGGATCGTATTCGTAGGAAGTCAGAATCATCTGGCTGCCGCCGCGATTTAATCCTCGCCACATGGTCACTCCCCCTCAACCTTGATGCCAGCGGCATGGATTGCATTAGCACATTCATTTCTCATGCTGGATGCACCATCAGCAAATCCCTCGTACCGCTCAGCAGTAGAGCCAAGAACTGGAAGTTTAGGGAGGCAAACTGTCCGCGCCTCCAGCTCTGCTATGCGACTCTCGGCACTGTTTGCACGGGTGTGTTGTGTAATAAGCGATCGATTCGCCATTACTAATTTCTCGCGCTCTGCATTTAATGCAGCCGCCAGCTTATCTGCGCGGTACCGCTCATTATCAAAGCTGATACGCCAGTTTTCCCGCTCCTGCTCTGCGGCTGCCAGTTGCTCCCGTGCCTGTCGCATATCATCACGCAGCGCCAGCGCCACGGCCTCTATTGCGTCTTTTTCCCGCTGGAGTTGAATATTCTCGTCAAGCAGCGCCAGCACATCCGGGTCGCTCACATCGACGACAGTGACGCGTGATTGCTCGTAGTGGTCATCTGCGATACTGCGACCTTCTGCGTAGTGGCAACCTTTAGCGTCGTATGTCGCGCCCGTGCAGCCATAGGTAATTCGACTGGCAGACATGCGCTGTATAGTCATTTCTTTGCCGCAAATATGGCATTCAGGTACAGGTTTTGGTGAATAGCGCTCACGAAGCGCCTGTTTGTCGATGTTGCTCATTGGGCAGTCTCCATTAGTTGCATTACGTGTCGCTTGTGCTCTTCGCTTTGCGGAACGCCAGTAAAGTTCACCACCATGAAATAAGCCAAGCGATCCTTGTACGTCACCTCATCCAGCACAACTGCTGGGAGTGGACGACGCCCAAATCCCAATTGCTCCGCACGAGTCATGTCTCGCCAGTAAAGCGGACCATCAGCTAGGATGATTGGAATCTCATTGGTGATGAATTTTTTCAAAGTGGTGAGACGCTGCTTACCGTCAACAACTTCTATGTAAGGAAGTTCACGCGAACACCAGTCAGGTGCCTTTGCCAGCGCCACTGAGCCGATAGGAAAACCAGAAATAACTGCGTTTAAGAATGCCTGCTGCTCTTCATGCCCCCAGACATACCCGCGCTGATAATTGGCATCAAAATCAAGTTCACCGCCAATGATCCAGTGAATGTACATATAAACCGGGTACTCACCGGTGCGCGCGTCGAATACCTGAGCATTGCGAATTCGGTTGCTCATTGAGCTGCCTCCTCGCATTTGTGATTTTCTGGATCATCGGCTTTGAAATAACCGCCGCAGATTTTGCAGGGTATCGTCGGCACTTCGTCGTAATTTGAGGTTCCCGTAATCATGACTGCACTCCTTTGCGAAGCTGGGCGGCGATATCTTCGATAACGCCATCGGCGAATGAGCGATCAAAATCGCCTTCCGGCGCATCAGCCATAAATTCTGTGGAGGTCAGTATCATTCGTGCGATGTCCGCAGCGTTCTTTGCTGTGTCGTCGATAAATCCTGCATCCCATGCGGCCAGCATTCGGTTAGCAACAAAGTAAGCGCCTTCCTTGTGGGCCTTAGCCCGCACCTCAGCCAGAAAAGCGTCAGTGGCTGGGGTCTCAGTGAAATCGTCCACCCACGTATCGCCAACGTCCTCGCACTCGCGACGACAATATTCGTTGAATTCGACATCTGATTTTTTCAGTGCAGTGTTCTCCGCTGCCATCGCCGAAAACTTCTCGTGTGCCAACTTAACAACTGCATTAGCCTGCTTAAGTGACTCCATTGCTTTATCGTTATCCGCCGCTAACGCCGCGTATTTAGCATCAAGTTCCGCATAATCACTATGACGCACCATATCAGTACAGAATGATTCTCCTGTTATTGGTGGTGATAACTGGTCACTGACAATCGTGTATATTTTCACTTCTTTCATTTCTTCCCACTCCGCAACATTGCATTCAGATATTTGTTTTCATTCACTGATGGAAAACTCTTTCTCGCCAGCATTTCTTCGCGTGGAATATCGTTGATGGGCTTGAAGCGGTGTCGAATAATCATTTCAGATGGCAGGATACCGGGGTCATAGGACAAACCTCTCATGATGAATTCCTCAGTTATTGCTGATAGCGCCGTAACGCGAACGGTAATTTTTAAGGCGCGGGTCTATTTCAATGAATTGGGTGTAAGTGGCTTTGCGGAATGGCCGGATGGATGTCTGGTAAATTCGCTCGCGTTCTTCTTTCTCTGCGAGCCACATACAGTGGCGAAATTCCTTTTCCTCTTTCGTTTCCTGCGGTAGTGACATTATCAGGTCGTAGTTTTTTCTGAATTTATCCAGCACCTCCGAGACGGAATTGCCGGAACAGCGGCGCGGGTCATCCGCACCATACAAAGGCGCTGGCATAATTTACTCCAGGGTAGGTTATCCGAATAATGTGGTACGTATAGGGTTATTTCTTTCGTAAACGTGATAGCCTGCTTTTTACCGACTCTTCACTTCGCCCGAGAATTTTTGCTACATTTCTTTGTGTATAGCCTGATGAGATAAGCGTCTGCATTCTTTTGTCTTCGTCGTCGCTCCATCTTGGCTTAACGAATGCCGTTTTTAATGACAGTTTTTTTGCTATGTAATAAAACTGATTTATGTTTAGGCCCAGATGTTCTGCTGCACGGCAAGCTACCATGCGACCGCAAACTGACTCCATCTCAGCTGGAGTTATGTTTAATCTTCTCATTAAGCCACCTGTTTAAGCTCATTTATTCTGATATTCATTACCTGAACGCATTTATCCTGCGCCTCCTCGTTGCCAGCCAATAATTGCCAGTCATGCTGATAACGCTCGATGAGTTTTTTCTTATCAGTTTCTTTCGAAGCATAATCGCTGAAGTCTTTCAGGATTTGTTCGCAGTCAACCGATGGAGATTTCTGGTTGGTATTTTCTGGTGATGGTTGATTGCCTGATGCTGGCATGGCCCAGTTCGGCAGCGATGGAGGGAGCCAGTAAAATCCTGTTCCATCCTTCAGTTTGGCCCTGTGCCATCCTTGTTTCTTATCACTGGATATCTGCGCAAAACCTTCCTCAAGGTTATACAGATACCGACCAATTCCCCACTGAACGGCAGCACGCTTCATTGCGCCGGAGCGACCACCTTTGACGGCTTCTACCTGTGTGTTTTCAGCAGCATCCCATTTAGTTACCCATTCGGAATCAATCTTGATTGATATGCCGCATTCAACGCCACCGTTGTTGGGTATATCGCGGTATTCATTGCGCCATCCTGCTTTGCCGCAAACATCGTCCAGGCGTTTCATGATTGCCCTGTTTGTGACATAAGCCAGCACCAAAGCCCACACTTTGCCATCGCGTGTTTTACCGCTTTGCTGTATTCGCCACTCAATATCTTCAGCTGCGAACGGTTCATCTAACTGATCCAGATTCATGAGTAATACCCCGCAAATTCATCCCAGCTAATAACCGGATTCTGCCGTTCTGCGGCTAAGTTAATTTGCTGCTCCACTTCCTCATCAATTTCAGGAGAAATGAGAGCAATAAATTCTTCATCATCAAAATCATGCAACATGACGCGCCTCCCATTCTTCGTCCTGCCACTTATCCCAACCAAGAGCTATTCCGGCAGCCCATGTATACGCATCAGACATTCCCTGTTTTGTATCCGGAAATACTTTCTCATATAGCTTGTTGAACTCCCTGTTTCCTTGCTGAACAAGAATTGTTCCATTAACAGGCGTAATGGTCATGGCGTGGCACTCCTGGCTGATTAAGAATTTCACCGAGACGTTTCCATCCGGCCCGTAATTTTCTGGTTATACGCTCTAAAAGTGATTCATTAAGTTGGGCGATACCCATGACGGCACCGCCCGCGATAGCAAATGTCATCGTGGGATTCTCCATTTTCATTTATTGGCATAGCTAAAACGCCTCGATATGAAGCGCTGTGGATATGCGATAAAACAGCCGCACTCAGGCGGCGGCTGTTGTTTCTTCTTTCAGGCTTTCGATATATTCACGCGGGTCGTCGTAACACTGGCATTCGCTATACCAATCCACCCAGCGATCCGTAAGCTCCATTTCTTCCAAATCCTGGTCAGTAAGGCTCTCATCCCACATCTCAAGGCCGTTAGCGTTGCAGTAATCAGGTTTGATGTTGTTGTCATACTGAAATGCGTCATAATCAGCCAGTGCATCCATCACTCGCACACCCTCTTCAACACTTGCTACTTCTACAATGAATGGCTTCATAGGAACTTGCGGGATATGCCAGACACGTAATTTCATATTTCCTCCAGGTAAAAAGAATGCCGCCCATATAGAGCGGCAAATAACATCAAGGGATTATTTTTCGATTAACCAGAACGAGTCGTCGTCCTCGCTTGGTTACGAGCGATATTGCTCACATAGCAGACTCGTAAATCTGCTATAGGTGCTTATTCGCTGCCAAAAATACGCTTACCCAGTTACTTCATCTGCATATTCTTTACTTGTTAACCAATCCGGGCGTTCACCTTTACCAATATAGAAATCGATAATGTCAAGAAGACGTGGATAAAATTTAAGAGCTTTACGACCATCCATCTCAGCAATTTCCTGCTTACTATATTTTCTCCATTCCTCAACTGTGTGGTTCTGGCATCCTGCTCGTACATATTCACCGTTCGTTATACTTATGAAGTATTTCTCACCCAGAATTACGAAAGTGAGATCAGGCAGGTCGGCACCGCACAGGTCGGCACCGCACAGGTCGGCACCGCACAGGTCGGCACCGCGCAGGTTGGCACCGCGCAGGTCGGCACCGCACAGGTCGGCACCGCACAGGTCGGCACCGCGCAGGTTGGCACCGTACAGGTCGGCACCGCGCAGGTTGGCACCGCACAGGTAGGCACCGCACAGGTCGGCACCGCGCAGGTTGGCACCGTACAGGTTGGCACCGCGCAGGTTGGCTCTCGATCCGCTCTCATGTATTGAGGTAATCCACACTTTGTGCTCTTCAAGAATCTTCGATAAATCTGCTGAATTCATGTTGTTATTCCTTAAATTTTGGCAATAAAAAAGGCCGCATTGCGACCTGATTAGATATTTGAAGTGAGATAAAAGAAGGCCAACTATGCTTTTCTGGCAAATTCAGCAGGTAGTTCATCAACTATCTGGTGGCTTAGGATTAAATACTTTCCATCCTTCACCACATATGCATACTTCTGATTTTTAATCATCAGATGTTCAGCTACCGCTTTAACTGCTTGCTCAGTAACATCTTCCTTTTTTCCCACCCACATTCCTTTTTCAGTATTCAAGGTTCCCTGAAAAATCTGGCCTGTTAGTGGGCTTGCACCCATAGTTTTGATTTTCATATTCACCTCAAATAAGCGGCTTACTGCTCAGCTTCATGCGCTGAACTGCGTGGATTTTGTTCCCGAGCGGATTAGCGTCCCGGTAGTAAATGCGGTTCTTCTTAACCGCTGTTACTTCAACTTTCTTCTGACGCGTTCCGGAAAGCAAAATGGCTTTGGTAACGCGGTCAATTCTTTTGGCTTTAACTTCCTGAGAAGCATCAGGAGCATCGCAGCCAAAAATTGAATCGATGATATTGCAGATGGTGTCGCGCTCTATGGCTAGCTTTCTGCGCCGCTCATGACGGCGAGTTTTAGCATTGCCTGCAAACGTTGACTTCCCGTAGGTGATAACCGTCATGATTTAATCCTCATGTGAAATGGCTTTGGTGGTGTGACCAGACTTGAACTGGTGACGCGATTCCACGGCTTAGCCCACGAATCCGCTCTACCTGCTGAGCTACACACCGCCAAACCCATCTCGTTTGGTATCTGTTCGCGCTTTGTCAGCGCATCATCGAAGTTAAAGAGCGTTGCCTTTCCGTTTGGCTACCAGCGTCCTGCTGATGGCTAAACAATACAAAATGTACTTAACATCGTCAATACAAAATGTACTGAAAATTGATAAATAAATACTATGTGTATGAAATTGAATGGAAAAAATATTTTGGTATTAAAAAACCCGCATAAGCGGGCTAGGGGAGGGAATTGTTAGAGGCCTTGCCATTTTGCTTCAATGACAACACCGATAATGCGGCAATTTCCGTTTATGGGGATCATGTGATAGCTGGGGTTTAACGGTTTAAGATATTTCTGTCCAGCGTCAACAATATATTTCTTGAAGGTTGCCTCGTTTTCAGACTCAAGCTTTGCCACCACGAGTCTTCCATTAGTCGGTTCGATAGCCGGATCAACAAGAATTTGCATTCCTTCCGGTATGCTTAATCCTGTGGGAGATGTCATAGAGTCGCCACGAACGGTTAGCCAGAATGACCTTTCGCTTGCATGTGCAGTTGTCTCAGGCCACACCTCTATTTCTCGGAGTTGGTAAGGTTCAATAGCCTCACACCAGTTACCTGCGCTCACCCAGCTAATCAGGGGAAATCTCCTTATTTCTGTGTGTGGACGAGGACTTGAAACATTGTTCAGGTTGGAGTCTGGATAATCAACCATCCCATCAGAACTTAATACTAGCTCCTTCAATCCTAGCTGCTTCATGATCGCTGCAATATCTTCAATACTTGGTTCGCGGCGGCCATTAAGCCAATGACCTATCGCCCCCTGAGTCTTACCGAGAGCTTCAGCAAGTTTATCCTGGGTTAGGCCTATTTGTTTCATTCTGGCTTTCGCCAGCTCATTCCACGGTGTCTTCATGCGCCGATTATTACGAGATGTATTGACTGTGACAACACACATATTGTATTAATTACCTTGCTTTTATTTAGTACGAAATGTATTATTAGGTTACGTACCATCCTGAGGAGATATACCGATGAGCAATCTTCGGAAAATCCGGGAAACCATGAAGGTATCCCAGGCCGTTCTGGCCGAAAAGGTTGGGTGTACTCAGGGAGCAATTGGTCATTACGAATCAGGGCGACGCCATCCGGATTTGAGAATGTGCCGCCAGCTCGTAGAGGCGCTCAACAGTTTTGGCGCGAATGTTCAGTTAGACGATGTGTTCCCACCTGAACTTAATGCTGCCTAAGTAGTACCGCTCTTTACCAATCTGAACCGCCGACAACGCGGTAAATCTATTAAGCGGATTTGCGTGTATTTGCGAATCCAACTCTATCTAATTTCTAAGGAATATTTTGAATGAACGTAGTTGCAACTAAAAGCAAGAAGGCGGCTCGCATTGAGTCCACTTTACTCAACAAGTTAGCCATGATGGGACAGAAGACATTCGCTAAAGCTATGGGTGTTCCTGAATACCAGGTAAGCCGATGGAAGAACGGTTTCTTCTCTCAGGTCAGCATGATGCTTGCGGTTCTGGAGTATGGAATCGAAGACGAGGAAATGGCAGAGCTCACCAGGCGACTTGCTACCTACCTGACAAAAGAAAAAGCCCCGAAGAACGGCGAATTCTTCGAGGCCTGATGTAGAAATACTGGATCAATCCACAGGAGTAATTATGCCAAAACAACTCAGTCCTGACCAGGACAAATTACACAAAAACATACTACGTGATCGGTTCTTATCCAGCTTCAAACAGCCTGGTCGATTTCGGGCTGAGTTGGAGAAAGTGAAGCTAATACTGAAGAGGAAAGGTCATGAGTAATCTTGCAACAGTTACACCGATAAAACCTCATCTGGAGGTTGTGGAGCATCGCGTGGCAGAACTCGACGATGGCTACACCCGGACTGCAAATACACTGCTGGAAGCTGTCATGCTTTCTGGGCTTACTCAACATCAGCTACTGATTGTTATGGCTGTGTGGCGCAAGACATACGGTTATAACAAAAAAATAGATTGGATCGGAAATGAACAGTTCGCTGAACTCACTGGCATGGCGCCAACCAAATGTTCTTCCGCCAAAAACGAGCTTATCAGAATGGGAGTTCTCACTCAGGTGGGGCGTCAGGTTGGTATGAATAAAAATATTTCCGAGTGGAAGACGAAGGTTAACGGATTCGGTAAAACATTTACCAGATCGGTAAAACTAACCTTCACCAAATCGGTAAAAACCAATTTACCGAATCAGTCAAACACAAAAGACAATATACAAAAGACAATAAATACAAATACCCCCTTACCCCCTAACGGGGGCGGCAATGAGCAGGTTAAACCTGAACGTCGCAAGGCAGAACGAATCGACTATGAATCCTTCCTGAACGCCTACAACACCGAAGTTGGTGACAGACTTCCACATGCTGTTTCGGTCAACGAGAAACGGAAACGCCGCATGAAGAAAATCATCCCGCAACTGAAAACGCCAAACGTGGACGGTTTCAGGGCGTATGTCAGGGCGTTTGTGCATCAGGCCAAGCCGTTTTACTTCGGAGACAACGACACAGGCTGGACGGCCGATTTTGATTACCTGCTGAGGGAAGATTCGTTAACGGGAGTTCGGGAAGGGAAGTTTGCAGACAGGGGGATTGCATGAGACAGGATATCGAAGCGAGCGTTATCGGTGGCTTGCTGATTGGTGGATTAACACCAACCGCGAGTGACGTTCTGGCAACGCTGGAGCCTGAAGCATTCTCAATTCCGCTTTACCGGAAAGCTTTTGAAATTATTCGAAAGCAGGCCAGAAACAGGAACCTGATTGATGGACTGATGGTGGCCGAGGAGTGCGGGGATGAATACGCAACGGCGGTGATGATGACTGCGCGGTCATGTCCCAGCGCTGCAAACCTGAAAGGTTATGCCGGAATGGTTGCAGACAGTTATCAACGGCGTCAGGTTCTACAGCTATTGGATGAGATGCGAGAGCCCATCAGTAACGGCACGCTGGATGCTTCTGGTAGAGCGATGGACGATCTAGTTAAGCGCCTTTCAGCCATCAGGAAGCCACGTGACGAGGTTAAACCTGTGCGACTGGGGGAAATTATCAGTGATTACACTGACACGCTTGACAGGCGTCTGAGGAACGGAGAAGAGTCGGATACCCTGAAGACCGGAATCGAAGAGCTTGACGCTATCACCGGAGGGATGAACGCAGAAGACCTTGTGATTATTGCTGCTCGTCCAGGTATGGGTAAAACCGAACTGGCGCTGAAGATAGCCGAAGGCGTGGCAGGTCGTGTTATTCCTGGTTCTGGCGTCCGGCGCGGTGTGTTGATTTTCTCGATGGAAATGAGCGCCATTCAGGTTGTTGAGAGAGGGATTGCCGGCGCAGGAATGATGTCGGTCAGTGTGCTGCGTAACCCGTCACGTATGGACGATGAAGGATGGGCGAGAGTTGCAAGCGGGATGAAGTTGCTGGCAGATCTGGATGTGTGGGTAGTTGACGCATCGCGTTTGTCTGTCGAAGAAATCAGGTCCATTTCCGAACGTCACAAGCAGGAGCATCCTAATCTGTCACTGATTATGGCTGACTATCTCGGGCTAATTGAGAAACCAAAAGCGGAACGTAATGACCTCGCCATAGCACATATCTCCGGTAGCCTGAAAGCGATGGCGAAAGACCTGAAAACTCCAGTTATCTCCCTAAGCCAGCTCTCCCGCGATGTTGAGAAGCGGCCAAACAAGCGCCCGACAAACGCAGATTTGCGGGATTCAGGAAGCATTGAACAGGACGCAGACTCAATCATCATGCTCTATCGGGAAGCGGTATATGACGAGAACAGTAGCGCCGCGCCATTTGCTGAAATCATCGTGACGAAAAACCGTTTTGGCTCGCTTGGTACGGTTTACCAGCGGTTCTGCAACGGACACTTTGTTGCATGTGACCAGGATGAAGCCAGACAGATTTGCACAGCATCAAATGCACCTGCTGCGCGTGGCAGACGATATGCACAAGGGGCTGACGTATGACCATCTACATCACTGAGCTAATAACAGGCCTGCTGGTAATCGCAGGCCTTTTTATTTGGGGGAGAGGGAAGCATGGTTAATTGGATGCTCGTCGCCATCAAATGCATTGGCGTTGGATGGATTCTTCTGACGTTTTTTATTGTTCTGCGTAGCTACATTAGCCTTGTTAATGGCGGTAAAGACCCATTCTCTATGTTGTTTGGTGCTGCGTTTACCTGGGTACTTATCGGAATTGTACCTGTAGCGATAGCAAAAATGGCGTGGTGTTTTATCAACTAAAAGTGAGAGTAATGATGAAAATATCCGAGATTAACTATTCAGTGATTTTTGACGCGCTTAAAGCGTATTACGAAGTGGAAGAAGATGACTCAGTATGGGAAATATTTAATCAGGCAGATGACCAGATTGAAGAAATCGCTAATGCACTGAAAGTGTTAGGCGAGTGATGGAGAGGAATATGGACGAATCAAGAAAGCAGTTTGAAGAATGGTTTAAAAACAAATATCACGTTTCAAGTGACGTGATGAAGATTATGCATATCAAGGTCGAGATTGCATGGGAGTCGTGGCAGGCATCGCGAGCAGCTATTGAAATTAATTTGCAAAAGCCAAAGCGAGGACCACTTTACGGTGATTATCACATTGGCTATGACTCAGGTGCAGAATCACAATACGAAAGCGATGTAGAGGCCATCCGTGCCGCTGGAATCAAAGTGAAGGAGTGAGTATGAGCGCATACGAAGAAATCATGTTAGCCCTGCGATTCTTTTTCGATGTGGAAGAAGATGAAAACGTAAAAAAGATTATTGGCTACGACCGTGACCCGATAGGCACTATTTCTGCCGCACTTGACGATTACAGGAGCGTGGAAGATGAAGCAAACATACCTGCTTCGCAACGAAGCAATCAGAAATAACGCCATAGACGCCATTCTCTCACTACCCATCGACGACAAGTCACCCCACGAAGTCCACGTCAAAGAACCTAAGCGAACCAAAGCGCAGAACGACCGTATGTGGCCGATGCTTCAGGACGTCTCCCGTCAGGTGCCTTGGCATGGTCAACGACTGTCTCCGGAAGACTGGAAAGACATCTTCACCGCGCTGTGGCTCAAGACTAAAAAGCTGGAGCAAAGAAGCGTACCAGGTATTGATGGCGGTGTTGTTCTTCTTGGGGTGCGTACCAGCAAGATGAGGAAGGCGAGCATGACAGAGCTTATCGAAATTATGTTCTGGTTCGGCTCAGAACGTAACGTGCGATGGAGTGATGATTCCCGGCGAGAGTACGAGTGGTCAAAACGAACAGGGAGAGTTGCATGAAACACTGCTACCGCTGCGGAGAAAGCAAAGACGATTATCGATTCCGGCCAAATCAACCTTATTGGCACCAATGGTGTATCAGATGTGAGCGGTCGCCAGTAGGTAATTTCCCGCTGCCAGAGACGAAGGAGGACGTATGGCACGACAGCGACGAAGTATCACCGACATAATCTGCGAAAACTGCAAATACCTTCCAACGAAATGCTCCAGAAATAAACGCAAGCCAATCCCAAAAGAATCTGACGTAAAAACCTTCAACTACACGGCTCACTTGTGGGATATCCGGTGGCTAAGACATCGTGCGAGGAAATGACAATGCTTTTAATTCAACCAGGATTTGGCCTGAGCATCAAAAAAGGGCACATGTTTGGCGAGAAAGAGTCTCAACGAAAAATGGTGTCTATCCGGTTGCCATTTATCAGTATTTATTGGTTAAACAGGGAGGCAACAAATTATTGGTATACATGCGCGCGTGCCGCATTTAATGACCCTGACTGGTTTATTGAAAACCATCATGCAGTTCGTCAGGCGAAACGAAAATCCACCATAACAAAAATGAAAGCGTATCGGGACGCTTGGGAAGAACATAGAAATCGATACCAAAAGGACATTGAAAAGCTGAAATCAGAAAACACTGAGATAAAACGAAGGCTAGGGGAAGCGAAAAGGGATATTGATGCCTATAAGCGGCTTGTAGGTGGTGATAGCCATGCTTAGCCCAACTCAAATCATGCAATACCAGAAAGAAAGCGTCGATCGAGCTTTAACGTGCGCTAACTGCGGTCAGAAGCTGCATGTGCTGGAAGTTCATGTATGTGAAGCGTGCTGCGCAGAACTGATGAGCGATCCGAATAGCTCAATGTACGAGGAAGAAGACGATGAGTGATTCGTTTAGTAGCTCTGATTATTTGTATTTTGTTTTAGTACCTGTGGCAGAAGTATTCCGCTCTCGATTTCCTGAAGGCTCAGCACCATTTAATGCCATTCGCACTTACTCAAAATGCAGAGTGAAATTTACAGGTAAGCGGCTGGAAAGAGAGTGGCAGGAATTCTGCAAAAAACATGACCTAAAAAATGACCCTGAACTGGAGTATTAAATGGCTAACTTACGCAAAGAAGCGCGCGGCAGAGAATGCCAGGTACGTATTTATGGCGTATGTAATGGCAATCCTGAAACTACAGTTCTGGCACATTACCGGATGGCTGGAATTTGCGGAACGGGGATGAAGCCTGACGACCTGATCGGTGCATGGGCTTGTAGCGCGTGTCACGATGAAATCGATCGACGAACCCATATTCTCGACAACAAAGACGCCAGACTTTACCACCTCGAAGGCGTGATCAGGACGCAGGCGATACTGCTGAAGGAGGGGAAGATTAAGGCATGAAAACATACCGAATAAAATTGCCGTGGCCTCCTTCAAACAACCGATATTGGCGACACTCAAGAGGGATCCACTACATCAGCGATTGGGGAAAGCGATACCGAAAAGAAGTAATCGAAATAATCCAGCAACAACAGTTAGATATCAAAATAACACCACGCATCAGAATCACCATCCACGCAGCACCTCCCGATAACCGCAAACGCGACCTAGACAATTTGCCAAAGGCCGTTTTTGACGCACTCACCAGTGCGGGATTCTGGCTGGATGACGGTCAGATAGACGATATGCGTATCAAGCGCTGTCAGGCGATTAAAGGAGGGATGCTTGTGCTGGTAGTGACTGAGACGTGCGGAAATTTGCCAATGATTACGGAACTACTGGAGGCCGCATGACACACACTATCAAAACCATTCCAGACATGCTCATAGAGACATATGGAAACCAGACAGAAGTAGCACGGCGCTTATCGTGCCACCGCAACACAGTCAGGCGTTATCTGTACGACAAAGAAGCCAGGTATCACGCCATCGTTAACGGCGTTTTAATGATTCATCAGGGCGGGAGAGGTATCTATGACCGTAACCAGCATTAACCAGGCCAAACAGCAGCGTGAACTGGTGAACCGGCTTGGATTGAACAAGCCGTCGGGAGGCAATGCTGCATGAGACTCGAAAGCGTAGCTAAATTTCATTCGCCAAAAAGCCCGATGATGAGTGACTCACCGCGGGCTACGGCTTCTGACTCTCTTTCCGGTACTGATGTGATGGCTGCTATGGGGATGGCGCAATCACAAGCCGGATTCGGAATGGCTGCATTCTGCGGTAAGCACGAACTCAGCCAGAACGACAAACAAAAGGCTATCAACTATCTGATGCAATTTGCACACAAGGTATCGGGGAAATACCGCGGTGTGGCAAAGCTTGAAGGAAATACTAAGGCAAAGGTACTGCAAGTGCTCGCAACATTTGCTTATGCTGATTATTGCCGTAGTGCTGCGACGCCGGGAGCAAGATGCAGAGATTGTCACGGTACAGGCCGGGCGGTTGATATTTCCAAAACTGAACAGTGGGGAAGAGTTGTTGAGAAGGAGTGCGGAAGATGCAAGGGCGTCGGCTATTCAAGGGTGCCGGCAAGCGCCGCATATCGCGCCATAACGATGCTAATCCCAAACCTTACCCAACCAACCTGGTCACGCACTGTTAAGCCGCTGTATGACGCTTTGGTGGTGCAATGCCACAAGGAAGAGTCAATCGCAGACAATATTTTGAATGCGGTCACGCGTTAATAGCATGATTGCCACGGATGGCAACATATTAACAGCATGATATTGACTTTTTGAATAAAGTTGGGTAAATTTGACTCAAGAATGGCAGATTTATATCAGTTCACATTCTTTCAGTTTTTACCCACCTCATCTTTAAGTTCTAAGCGCACTGACATGCGCATCATAAACTCGAGAGCACATAGGAATAGAGCCTGAGAAATATCGCTTTTGGCGACTTCTCTCGTGGTGATATTTCTATGTCAGCAGGCTCTAATATCTATGTGGTTCGCCTATGTTAAAACGTGAAGATGCATTGAGACTTTTTAATTACAATCCAGATACTGGAATTCTTACATGGAAGAATCCACCTCGGTCTTCTAGATTTATCTATGGCGCTGTTGTTGGCTATAAAACAAATGGATATCTGCAGGTAAAACTTTATGGAATGCGGCTATATGTCCATAGAATTGCATGGCTGATGGTTTACAATGATTGGCCAACCGATGTGATTGACCATATTAATGGTGATAGGTCTGATAACCGGATAGCCAATCTTCGTGTTGTTACTAACACTCAAAACTCATGGAACAGCAAGATGAGGAAAAACAATTCATCTGGTGTGAAGGGGGTGACTTTTAATTCTGCTGCAAACAAGTGGGTTGGAAGAATTAGGGTCAATGGTAAAAGGGTTCATGTGGGGTGTTTTGACGATATCGAGGAGGCGAGAAAGGCAATGGAAAATGCCAGGATAAAATATCATGGTGAATTCTCCAGTATGGGATAGATGGGTTAATTCGCTCGTTGTGGTAGTGAGATGAAAAGAGGCGGCGCTTACTACCGATTCCGCCTAGTTGGTATCTTCGACGCATCGTCTGGTACTCCAACCATCACAGGCTGAGAGGTCTGTAAAAGTTGACGCAGTACTGGTTGCAAATGTGACCATAGAAGCCCCGCAGAGATGTGGGGCTTTTGTTTTCTTACTTTAATAATTCCTGAGCTTCAACGATCAGTTCGGCATGTCTTTTCATTAGTGGTTCGATAAGATTTTGCTTGTTCTCATCAGAGAACGTTGACATAGATATCTCTAAAGTCTTGTCGGCGATTTCTTGAAGAGTTGCATGTATTGTGTTGAGTCTTCTCGTTTTAAAGTCGTTCATTAATGTTTATCCCTTTACTATGTGAATGCCGAAAATAACACGACATTTCTGAAAGCACATCAAATCAAATACCAGACAGACAAAAATAATCACCTTATCCGCTGTGGCTACGGTGCGGTGTACTTTGCATAAAAGAAAACCCGCGCAATGGCGGGCTTCGTGAAAATGGGCGGCAAGAGACTGCGCTAACAGCCCCCTGCCTGATTTGCTCATGCCATTAGTCACGAACAAACCACGTTACTAATCACTGTATCCTGGATTTGTTCTTTCCAATATCAACCAATTCATAACATTGAACAAATCCTCACGGCTGTGAGGTAAGACATGAAAAAGATGCCAGAAAAACATGATCTGTTAACCGCCATGATGGCGGCAAAGGAGCAGGGCATCGGGGCCATCCTTGCGTTTGCAATGGCGTACCTTCGCGGTCGGTATAATGGCGGTGCGTTTAAGAAAACACTAATAGACGCAACGATGTGCGCCATTATCGCCTGGTTCATTCGTGACCTTTTAGTCTTCGCCGGACTGAGTAGTAATCTTGCTTACATAGCGAGTGTATTTATCGGCTACATCGGCACAGACTCGATTGGTTCGCTAATCAAACGCTTCGCTGCTAAAAAAGCCGGAGTCGATGATGCAAATCAGCAGTAACGGAATCACCATATTAAAACGTGAAGAAGGTGAGAGTCTAAAAGCCTATCCAGATAGCAGGGGGATACCAACCATTGGGGTTGGGCATACCGGAAAAGTGGATGGTAATCCTGTCGTATCAGGGATGACAATCACATCCGAAAAATCGTCTGAACTGCTTAAAGAGGATTTGCAGTGGGTTGAAGATGCGATAAGTAGTCTTGTTCGCGTCCAGCTGAATCAGAACCAGTATGATGCACTATGTAGCCTGATATTCAATATAGGTAAATCAGCATTTGCTGGCTCTACCGTTCTGCGCCAGTTGAATTTAAAGAATTACCAGGCAGCGGCAGATGCTTTCCTGCTATGGAAAAAAGCTGGTAAAGACCCTGATATTCTCCTTCCACGGAGGCGGCGAGAAAGGGCGCTGTTCCTGTCATGATGTTCAACTGGAAAGCGATGTTTGTTGGCCTGTTGCTCGTCTCTCTAATTGTTGCTGTTCGGCTGGCAAATCACTACCGCAATAACGCTATCACTTACAAGGACCAGCGCGACACCGCTACCCACAAGCTGACACTGGCGAACGCGACAATTACCGACATGATGAAGCGCCAGCGTGACGTTGCCGCCCTAGATGCCAGATATACAAAGGAGCTTGCTGATGCTAACGCGACTATCGAAAGTCTCCGTGCTGATGTTTCTGCTGGTCGTAAGCGCCTGCAAGTCGCCGCCACCTGTGCAAAGTCAACGACCGGATCCAGCGGCATGGGCGATGGAGAAAGCCCAAGACTTACAGCAGATGCTGAACTCAATTATTACCGTCTCCGAAGTGGAATCGACAGGATAACCGCGCAGGTTAACTACCTGCAGGAGTACATCAGGAGTCAGTGCTTAAAATAATTTTAATTTCACTGAAATTTAACAAGTGACTTTCAGGAAAATGCCTCGCAGATGCGGGGCGTTTTTGTATAGGTGTTTCACCGCGCACCGCAGCGCACAACAACCACCGAACCTGACCCTTTGGAATGGGCCTTTGAGGATACCAGTTAGTGCTGGCGAGCCTCGGTGGGCTGGTTTCCTGTGCGGCAAAGGTTCATTTCAAATGGTAGGTAAACGTTATGAATATCGTGCCACTTAATTACAAAGGTGAAGTTGTCAGTTTCAACACTGATGGTTGGATCAACGTTACAGGTGTTGCTGAGAGATTTGGGAAACGCATTGATAACTGGATGCGTTTGGCAGAAACGCTTGAATACGTTCGTGCTTTAGACGAAGCGTTGACCGGGAAAGAATCTCAAATTTTACATCCCTCACAATCGAGGTATGTAAAAACCAGCAAGGCACGAAAGGACAGAGGTGGTGGTACGTGGCTACATCCAAAACTTTCAGTTGCATTTGCCCGTTGGTGTGATGCTCGTTTTGCTGTGTGGTGCGACCTGCACATTGATAGTCTGCTTCGCGGTGAACTGACTGAGCAGCAGAAATATGAGCAAGCGTGTCGCATTCGTGATGACCGGAAATCAAAAGCCAGCAATGGAGCAAGAGAGATGGCTCGCTGGCGATGGGATAAGCCGGTCATTGAAGCCAATGTTGAGTTCTGGCGCGAGCAACTACAGTTGACTCTCGATATCGCGTGCTGATGGTAAACGCAAAACTGTGTTATCGGAAAAATCAAAGAATTACGAGAACTGCTAAACGGCTATCCATTACAAAGCCTATCTACGGGTGGGCTTGATAATGAAACCTGAGTTTATTTCCTGTCAAACAATATTCAATTAGCAGCAGTACAGATAAACAACCCAAGCCAGTAAGTGAGGAAATAACAGCGTTGTATCGTCGCAGTATCACCGCATTAACAATGACCGCAGCCCTCAATGGGAAATCCTTCTGCGTGAGTGTGCAATGATAATCAATAACGATGCATACCGGGGTTTGCAGCTTTTACGATGGCTGGTTTATCCCTCATTGCTCGCCATCTCGATGCGGGGGTAGAAGAAATCGAGAGTGTTTTACAGAGCTTTCTATCGTAAAGGCTCGATAAAGCAGAATATGTTTTATGTGTGCCTGTAGGCATGATACTCAATAACTAGTGGAATATTCCAATATGACAGGTCTGACAATTAAGCAAGAAGCTTTCTGTCAGGCATACATCGAAACGGGTAATGCTTCTGAGGCTTATCGGACGGCGTATGCTGCTGACAAGATGAAGCCGGAGGCAGTACATGTTCAAGCATGTAAGTTGCAGGATAACCCTAAGATAGCCCTAAGGATAAAAGAATTGAGGGGCGAGATTAAGCAACGCCATAACGTCACCGTCGATTCTCTCCTCGCTGAACTGGAAGAGGCCAGACAAAAAGCCTTAAGCGCCGAGACGCCACAATCATCTGCAGCTGTAGCGGCGACAATGGGCAAGGCTAAGCTGGTCGGCCTTGATAAGCAGATTATCGATCACACCTCATCTGATGGAACTATGGCAACGAAGCCAACCACTATTCGCCTGGTAGGAGTTGACCCAGCAAATGGAAAGCCAAGTTGACCTCCAGATACCTGCCAAGTTAGTTCCTGTATTCGCGACAGAAGGAATCCGTTATCGTGGCGCTCACGGCGGACGTGGATCTGCTAAGACGCGTACTTTTGCACTAATGACTGCCGTCAAAGCGTACCAAGCGGCAGAAGCCAATATCAGTGGAGTTATCCTGTGCGCTCGAGAATACATGAACTCGCTGGAAGAATCCTCCATGGAGGAGGTAAAGCAGGCAATTCGCTCCGTGGCGTGGCTTGATGATTACTTCGACATTGGAGAGAAATACATCAGGACAAAGAATCGCAAGGTCAGCTATGTATTCTGCGGTCTTCGCCATAACCTAGACAGCATCAAATCAAAAGCGCGAATTCTTGTAGCCTGGGTTGACGAGGCCGAGTCCGTTTCTTCGACTGCGTGGAAAAAGCTTCGCCCGACCGTTCGTGAAGAAGGCTCAGAAATCTGGGTTACGTGGAACCCGGAGAAGGACGGCAGCGCCACCGACAAACTTTTCAGAAAGAATCCCCCAAAAAGCTCAATTATTGTCGAGATGAACTATGTCGACAATCCATGGTTCCCTGCTGTGCTTGAGGAAGAGCGACAGGAAGACTTGGCAAACCTTGATTACGCAGATTACGCGTGGATATGGGAGGGGGCTTACCTCGAAAACTCAGATAAGCAGGTGCTGGCTAACAAATACATCGTGCAGAGCTTCGAAGACAATCTATGGAGGAAATCAGAGCGCTTGCTGTTCGGTGCTGACTTCGGATTCGCGAAAGACCCCAGCACGCTTATTCGCATGTTCATTCTGGATAACAACCTCTACATCGAATACGAGGCCTACGGCAATGGCGTAGAGCTCGACGATATGTGGAAGTTTTATGCAGGCAAAACCGATGCCACGCCGAAACAGCTTGAGGACTGGGAGGTCACTGACGATGCGAAATTCCCCGGTATCCCTGAAGCGCGTAAATGGCCCATCAAAGCCGACAACTCTAGGCCAGAAACTATCAGCCATATCAAAGGGCAGGGATTCAATATCTCAGCTGCTCAGAAATGGCAGGGTAGCGTAGAGGACGGCATCACCTTCCTACGTGGATTTAAGAAGATCATCATCCATCCTCGCTGTAAAGAAACGGCGAAAGAGGCGCGGCTTTACTCGTACAAAACAGACCGTATCACTGGCGAAGTCTTGCCGATTATCGAGGATAAGAACAACCACTGCTGGGATGGAATCCGGTACGGTCTGGACGGGTATATCAAACGCAAACCTAAATCGATGGGGATGATGATTCCTAAGCGCCTTCAGGGCAGATAGCTTGAACATAAAAATCCACCGGTTATATTGGTATTCTTCATCACTGGAAAAGGATAGCGATATGATCTCTGGACTTCATCACTTTGATTCATGGCTTTCTCGTAGCACCTGGTACACTCTTCATCCCGATGAAGAAAAACTCTTCTATCTGGCGTTAAAAAAAATTATTGCGGAAAATCCAGGTGTATTGATCCACGAGCAGTACGTGAGGGATTACATTTTAAACAAAAAAGTCTCAACATTGGCTGATGATACCCTCAAGCAAGCTGCCAAAAAATATGGGAAGCTAGCTGAAGATATTTCAGATTACGTATTGAACACACAGTGAAATATCTTTAAATGTACAGGTCGCTACGGCGGCCTTTTTTATTGCCTGAAATTCACTAATGAGGACTCGGCGTGACCGAATATTGGTGCAGTGCATGCGGAAAGATCATCCGCTTCGATTATGTTTCGCTACTGTATTACAACCCAAGGCATTGCCGGTCGCTGACGCTCAGAAAGGTTGAATCATTCAATCCGGCAAAAGGACCAAAAATCCCACCGATGAAACGCTAACGGATAAACCATGACTGACAAATTAACTCTCGCCGTCAACCATGCGTTGAACGATGCGCGGATGGCACGCGCCCGTATGGGGTTGATGGTGCCGACGATGGGGTTGGATAATAAGCGCCATTCCGCATGGTGCGAATACGGCTTCCCTGAGCTGGTCACCTACGAAAACCTCTACTCCCTGTACCGGCGCGGTGGTATTGCCCACGGTGCTGTAGAGAAGCTTGTTGGCAAGTGCTGGCAGACCAACCCGGAAATCATTGAGGGTGACGATGCCGACGATAGCGAAGACGAAACCGCCTGGGAGAAAAAGTCCAAACAGGTATTCACCAACCGATTATGGCGCTCATTCGCTGAGGCGGATCGCCGTCGTCTTGTCGGGCGATATGCCGGAATCCTGCTGCACATCCGAGATGGAAAAGACTGGAATCTGCCTGCCACTAAAGGTCGTGGGCTACAGAAGGTTTCCGTGTCATGGGCTGGGTCGTTGAAGGTTGGCGAGTGGGACACTGGCATTAACTCGAAGACATACGGCCAGCCGAAGATGTGGAAGTACACCGAACGGTTGCCGAATGGTTCAAGCCGCCGTGTGGATATTCACCCTGACCGAGTATTCATCCTGGGTGATTACTCAGAAGATGCAATCGGATTCCTTGAACCAGCATATAACGCCTTTGTCAGTCTGGAGAAGGTGGAAGGTGGT
The DNA here is from genome assembly GCF_051807745.1 of Salmonella sp. NW38. Lineage (NCBI taxonomy): Bacteria > Pseudomonadati > Pseudomonadota > Gammaproteobacteria > Enterobacterales > Enterobacteriaceae > Salmonella > Salmonella sp. NW38. The sequence goes on from NZ_JAMMTO010000010.1 coordinate 54,406, forward strand.
TCAGGTGAGTCGTTCCTGAAGAACGCTGCACGCCAGCTTAATGTCAACTTCGAAAAGGAAATCGACTTCACAAATCTGGCGTCGCTGTATGGCGTGAGTATCGATGAACTACAGGATAAGTTTAACGAAGTTGCCGGGGAAATTAACCGTGGTAACGACGTGCTAATGACCACACAGGGGGCGACAGTTACACCCCTCGTTACATCAGTTGCGGACCCTACAGCAACATACAACGTGAACCTCCAGACAGCAGCCGCAGGGGTAGATATTCCTACGCGAATTCTGGTTGGTAATCAGCAGGCAGAACGTTCAAGTACTGAAGACCAAAAATATTTCAACGCCCGATGTCAGTCTCGCCGCGTAGACCTGTCATTCGAGATAGAGGACTTCTGCGACAAGCTCATTGAGCTGCAGATTATCGACTCCGTCAGCCAGAAAGCGGTGATATGGGATAACCTGAACGAACAGACCGGTACTGAAAAGCTCACCAACGCCAAGACCATGGGCGAGATTAACCAGACCATGCTGGGCAGCGGTGACAACCCGGCGTTTAGCCGTGAGGAGATTCGCACAGCTGCTGGCTATGACAATGATGACGAAGAGCCGTTAGGAGAAGAGGATGGTGACGAAGAGGGCAAAGCCACCGATTCTGCCGCGTAACTATCAGGATCCGACCGGAGCCGATGCGCTGGAACGCCGGGCAATGAAAGACTTCTCCAGGCGGATGAATAAGATTGGCAAAGCGTACAAATCAGCACTCGACAAAATACCTTCCTCCCTCGCAGTAAACGCCAGATACGAATACCAGCTAAACCCAACGCTGCTCTCCATCATCCTGAACGATGCCAGTTACCTGGTAGACCAGGTGCTGCTTGATGGTAACGAATACGACCTGTGGTTTTACGAGTACATCGACCTGGCTGCTGAGAAAGGGACAGGGCAAGCCTTCTACAACCTCAGCCAGCAATCACCTGTGTATGCAGCGGGACGCGAGTCACTGGCGGCAATCCTCGCGAGTGACCCGTATCAGCAACGTATGGCGCTGGTACATGCGCGTGTGTTTGAGGAAATGAAGGGGCTGAGCGCTGACGTTAAGCGCGATATGGCGCGCGTGCTGACTGATGGAGTGGGGCGAGGTCTTAATCCGCTGGATATTGCCAGGAACCTTACTGCACAGACTGGCATCGAGAAGCGCAGGGCTAACCGTATAGCGCGAACCGAAGTGACTACCGCGCTGCGTCGAGCCAAGTGGGATGAAGACCAGGAGGCGAATGACCTCTTCGGCCTGAAAACGCTTCTGGTTCACATCTCGGCGCTGTCACCGACAACGCGACACACCCACGCCGTGCGCCATGCTCACCTCTACACAAATGAAGAGGTTCGTGAATGGTATGCAAAGGATGCGAACAGTATCAACTGCAAATGCAGCCAACAGTCAGTTCTGGTTGACGACGATGGAAGGCCTCAGTTCCCAGACACCATTACCAAAATCAAACAAGAATATAAATCGATGCAGGCGCGCGGTTACGCTTGGGCGGAGAAATAACTATGCCTATTCAGGTAAACATCACCACGAAGGTGAACAGCCAGTCTATCAGGCGCGAAACATACAACGGGCGTGAGCACCTGGTGCTGCCGAGCTACACGCTGCCGGCGAACGTCGTAATGAATGGCGGGCTGTACACGCAAGAGCAAATCGACGCCCACTATAAAGGGCTGGAAGGCACCCTGGCACCGCTTGGGCATCCTCAGGTTAACGGTCAGTTTGTTTCTGCTTTCTCGCCTGAGGGGATTAACGCAGGCCATATCGGCGCGTGGAACCGCAACGTTAAGAAGTCCGGTAATCGCATCTACCTCGAAAAGTGGGTTGATGTGGCCCGCGCCAGCGAGTCTGAAGGTGGCAGGGAACTGCTTGAACGTGTCGCTGCCATTGAGCGCGGTGAAGACGTTCCGCCGATTCATACCAGTGTTGCCGCATTCCTCGACCAGCTTGAGCCCAACGATCAGCAGCGCGCCACAGGTGCTGAGTGGGTGGCAGATATCCACGGTATGGACCACGACGCGATCCTGCTGCACGAAGTTGGAGCCGCTACTCCGGAGCAGGGCGTTGGCCTGATGGTTAACGCTGATCTGGCGCAGCCGCTTAAGGCGAACTCAGGCGCGCTGGTGGGAGAATCCTACCGGGAGCGCGAGCAGCGCCTCGATCGCGCAGCCAAAGCGAAGTTTGCGGCGGGCGCGGATGAATATGCCTGGGTGGCTGATTTCACTGATTCTCAGGCGGTAATCGTCAGAAATGGCGGTACTGCTGAGGTATTTGGCTACAAGTCAGATGGCGGCGCAATCACCTTCGACGACACCGGAACGTCAGTCGCACGACAGGAATCATGGGTGGCTATCGTCGCCAACAAATTCAAATCTCTTTTCACACCGCAGGAGCAGCCTGCAACAAACCACAAAACGGAGGGCGACATGCCTTTAACCAAAGAAGAACTGGAACAACTCGGCAGCATGGTTAGCGAGGCCGTTGCCACCAATACCGAAAAAGCGATCAAGCCTCTCGCAGAAAAGGTAGATGCGTTGCAGGCCAACCAGCAGCAATTGGCTGAAACTCTGACTGCCAACTCCCGCGCAGAAGAGAAAGCCAAGCGTGAAGCGGTGGCGAAAGTTCACGGCGAGATCGTGGCTAACGCTCTTTCAGGCGAAGCACTGGATGCGATGTTTAAAACAATCGGTGAATCCGCGCCGCTGGGTACCAACTCTGCGCAACAGCAGAAAGAAACCGGTGCACCTGCCGCATCTGAATACTTCAAATAAGGAGCCTGGATAATGTCACGTTATCGTCGCGTTAATATCGACGGGAAATCGCTCTACAAGACCGAAACCCGTCTCACCGCCGCAGAACTACTGCCAGGCACCGCCGTCACTATTAACGGTGATGGTAAGTTCGCACAAGCCACAGCATTAACTGGCCGCATGTACATTATTGATTGTGCTTATCATCAGGGGCTTGGCATTCGTGATGCCGTTCCTGCTGGCGATTCTGCTGTTGGCAACTATGTCGAAGAAGGTCGTGAACTTGCGCTTCTGTGTGTACCTGGTGCGTACAAGAAGGACAGCCCGATTAAGCTTGGCGCGGCTGGTCAATTCACACTGGCAACTGGCGACACCGATTCAGTAATCGGCTACAGCCAGGACGAGTTCACCATCGCAGCCAGCACCACCGACTTCATTCGCGTTCGTATGCGCGTTGGCACTGCTGCCGCTGCAGGCGCGTAACAAAAGGATAAACATATATGTATTTCTCTAAAGAGACACTGGCGACTAACTCGCGCCTTGGTGGTCACTGGAATGAGCTTTGGGCAAACCGAAACATGTGGAACGCACAGCATGATGCTATGATTGCGGCAAATCGTTCTAATATGACTCCTGAATGGCTGGCGGTTAATGCTGTAGGCGGTTTTACGCGTGATTTCTGGGCCGAGATTGACCGTCAGGTGCTGCAACTGCGTGATCAGGAGGTTGGCATGGAAATCGTCAACGACCTGATTGGTGTGCAGACTGTTCTTTCTGTTGGCAAAACTGCAAAGCTCTACAACGTTATTGGTGATATCGCTGATGATGTGTCTGTGAGCATTGACGGTCAGGCTCCATTCTCATTTGACCATACCGAATATGCGAGTGATGGCAACCCGATTCCGGTATTCACCGCAGGTTACGGCGTGAACTGGCGTCATGCTGCTGGTCTTAACTCTGTAGGTATTGACCTTGTGCTGGATTCGCAGATGGCTAAAATGCGCAAGTTTAACCAGAAGCGCGTCAACTACTATCTGAACGGCGACCCGAATATTCAGGTGCAGTCCTACCCGGCACAGGGTATCAAAAATCACCGTAACACCAAGAAGATCAACCTGGGTTCTGGTTCGGGTGGCGCAAATATAGACCTGACCACTGCCGATATGACAGCACTGTTTGCTTTCTTCGGGAAAGGCGCATTTGGTACGCTGGCGCGCGCCAACAAAGTCGCTCAGTATGATGTGATGTGGGTGTCACCTGAAATCTGGGCTAACCTGGCTCAACCGTATGTAGTAAACGGCGTAGTTAGCGGCAACGTACTGAATGCTGTGCTGCCATTTGCGCCTGTTCGTGAAATTCGCCCGACCTTTGCGCTGAGTGGCAACGAGTTCATTGCCTATGTTCGCCGTCAGGACATCATTTCTCCGCTGGTTGGTATGGCTGTTGGCGTCGTGCCGCTGCCGCGTCCGTTACCTAACGTTAACTACAACTTCCAGATCATGTCTGCTGAAGGTTTGCAAATCACCGCAGACGACCAAGGCCTGTCCGGAGTTGTCTATGGCGCTAACCTTGTGTAAGGAAATGGTATGGCTAAATACGAAGTTGTACGACCATGGTTCGGCGTAAAGGTTGGCGATGTGGTGGATATAAAAGAACTGCATCCAGCCCTGAAGTCGAACGTTCGTCTGATGCGTGGAGAGGCGGGTAGTGACCTAACACCGGCAACTCCAGAAGCGAAATCAGGCCGACCCCGTAAAAACGAATAGCCGCGAAAGCGGTTTTTTTATGCCCTCTTCGGAGGGCTATAAGAGGCTCGCATGATTACCACAGAACAGGCCAAGGAATATCTGGAGTCAGTGGGTATCACGCTGCCAGATTTCATTCTGCAGGCTATCGTAGAGCAGGCTAACAGCATTCAGGAGTGCCTCGATGCACATTACCCGCCCGCAACGGCGCTGCTAATTCAGACCTATTTACTGGGTTTAATGGCGTTGGGGCAGGGTGATAGATACATCAGCTCTCAGACCGCGCCTAACGGCGCATCGCGTTCATTTCGGTATCAGTCTTTTGCTGACCGATGGAAGGGTTCCTTATCACTGTTGCGTGGCGCTGACAAATTCGGTTGTGCCAATGGCCTCATCCCCCCTGACCCAACAAATACCGCTTTCGCAGGTATCTGGATAGGCAAAGGCGGTTGCATGTGTAACGGGAGCCGCTGATGGCTTTAATATCGGTCAGGCAGAGACTTCCTGAGCCATTCGTAAAGGTATGGGTTATCACTGACAGCGGACGGCGGGTCACTGGCTACGTTAAAAGTAACGGTGAATGGTATTTGCTGTGCCGAAAGGTGGCAGCTGAGAACCCGGAGGTTATCCGGTGGGAGGATGATAGTGTCAGTCACGGCTAAGTGGTGTTATACCAACGTCGCCACTGTCTATCCTCGCGTCTATGACGACTGGAACAACACCTGGACAAACGGCATCCCATACCTGATTGACTGCACCTGGACGGCGAACAATGAAGTTGCTGTTGATGCCAGTGGTAAAGAGTTCACCACCAACCTGATTTTCTTCACTGAGCTGAAGCGTAATGGCGTCACCGCAAGCATGCCACAGCGAGACTGGTACATCGCCAGAGGTGACACCACGGCGCTATCAGATCCGCTTAAAGCCGGCGCGAACGTTATCAGGGCCGTAACCGACTGGGATATGTCATTTTTCGGCGAAGAGCCAGATTACAAAATAATGACGTGAGGTAATCATGCCCGTTAAAGGTATCAAGCGCGTCCAGATGAATACCCACCGGGTACTTAGTGACATAGCTGGCATACGCACGGAGAAGGTTCTCTATCTGGTGATGAATGCCGGCGCCAATCATGCCGCTGTAATTACCCCCGTTAAGTCGTCGACCCTCATAAATAGCCAGTACAAGAAGCTCGAACCAATACCGTCAGGAATGATTGGCAGAGTGGGTTATACGGCTAATTATGCAGCCGCGGTTAATGCTGCAAAGGGCAAGCTAAAAGGTAAGCCAAGGCCGGACGGCAGCGGGAATTACTGGGACCCTAACGGTGAGCCGGACTTTCTCCGTAAAGGCTTCGAGCGAGATGGGCTCAACGAGATTAAGGCCATCATCAGGCAAGGATACAAAGTATGACGCGTAGCGAGGTGTATGACGCGCTGAGAGTGTGGTTACAATCTCACGGGTTTGATGTCGGTTACCGCGTCCAGAAACGCTTCTGGAACGAGCTGGAAGGTACGGAAGGGGAAAGATACCTTGTTATCCAGCAAAACGGCGGTGGTAAGCCCGAGGAAGCCATAACGCGAGATTTTTTTCGCATCCTTGTTCTGTCAGGACAGAACGACAGTGATATTAACGAAGTTGAAGACCGCGCTGATGCAATCCGCCAGGCGATGATCGACGACTACCAGACTGAGTGCATCATCTCGATGCAGCCAATCGGCGGAATTACCGCCATCCAGACCGAAGAGGGTCGTTACCTCTTCGATATTTCCTTTCAAACCATCATTTCCCGATAATACGGAGATAAAGACATGGCATGTGAAGCAGGTGCTTTCACAGGGCGTGATGTCGTCGTTTATTACGCGATTGGCTGCCCGGAAGTACAACCTACCGCCAGCGCTTACCAGCGACTCGGCATGATGCGCGGTAAAACAGTTAATGCAGAGTGGGAAACCGCAGATGCAACTGCCGATATGAGCGCCGCGTTTACGCAGGAAAATCTTGTTACCTATAAGAACATTTCGTTCTCTGGTGACGGCGTTACCCGCAAAGAGGATGTATACGCGCAAAACGCGCTGAAGCGTCACGTTTATAACCCGCCAGCGGAGACCAGCAACCAGCCGTATGTGTGGTTCAAAATCATCTCTCCAAACGATATCACCGAAGGGCCATTCATGGTTACTTCATGGGGTGATGAAGCTCCACACGATGATGTGGCAACGTGGTCCATTGAGGCATCAAGTGCAGGTCAGGTTGATGTGCGTGATGTCGGGGCAGTTATTACCATTACCACCCAGCCGCAGGGTAAAACACTGACTGCTGGCGACATCCTGACTCTGACAGTTGCAGCTACTGTTTCAGATAGCTCGTCATTGACTTATCAATGGAAAAAAGACGGAACCAATGTGAGCTCCGGTGGTACGACAGCTACATATACTAAGCCCAGTGCGACAACAGGCGATTCTGGTTCATATACTTGTCAGATTAGTTCCAGCACCGCAGCCAGTGTAACCACCAATCCGGCCACGGTGACTGTCAACGCATCGTAATTTCTTACTCAGGAGGCTCCGTCCTCCTTTTTCTTATGGGAATTCATGAAAGCAATTACCGATATCGGCCAGGTTGTCATTCGCGCCGGCGACAAAGAGATATTTCTCAACCCTTCATTTCTGGCTATGTCCCGAATCGGAACGCCTGAACAAATCGTTGATGTTTTCGTAAAAGTTCATGCGGGCCATTACCCAAAGCACAGAATTGCTGACCCCCAGATACTAAAAGCGGCTAATGCCCGCTGCTTTGCTGAAATGGCGGCAGCTGCAGCCAACGTAGTCAAGCGCTGTTCTGAAGGTGACGTTGCTGAAGTTATCGGTTCCTACTCGGTGACTGGTGCGGGGAAACTTCTGTTCAAGCCGGGAGCCATCCCGATCGAGGATGTTATCCAGATTGCCCGCCATCTGATTCTTCATGGTGTAATGGGCGACCAGCCACCGGAAGAATTCGAAGGAAAGAAAGGTGAATACAGCGACAAATTCGATGTTCGGTCATTCGTCTACACCGCTGTTGCTCACCTCGGCATGAGTGAGTCAGACGCCTGGAATATGACAATGACCAGCTTCCGCGCCGCCATGAACGCCAAGTTCCCGCAGAAAGAGAAAGCCAAAGTACCCACTCAGGAGAAGTACGACGAAGTCATGGACTGGGCAGAACAAATGCTGGCGATGGATGCGCAGAGGCATGGGCCGCACTAAAAAATCTCTCGTCTTAAGAAATTCGACAAGTGACTTTTAAGACAATGCCTCGCATCCGCGGGGCTTTTTTGTATCCGCAGTAAATGCGCATTCCCCGCGCAAATAAAACCAGGAGCCCTTTTCGGGATATGAGACAGAGATAGGACGGTGGCTTCCATCGTGCCGCTCTTGGGCTGTCCATATCTGGGGAACTGGCTCATATCACCAAAAAGGAAGGAACGATGTCTAACATTATCCCAGTTGATTTCGAAGGCCACTCGATGCGCTTCTATGAGGATGGCTGGATTGATGCAACAACAGCAGCGGAAAAATTCGATAAAGTGCCAAATGAATTCCTCCGTCTGCCGGAAACTGAATCATATATTCAAGGACTTGAGCGTAGATACGGGAAAATCCCGTATGTAAAAACCAGTCGGGCGCGTAAAGATCGTGGCGGTGGTACATGGCTGCACCCAAAACTGGCTGTTCGCTTTGCGCGCTGGCTTTCTGTCGATTTTGAAATCTGGTGTGACGAACAAATAGACGCCATTATTCGCGGCCATACAGCACCTGTTGATGATGAGCGCATTAAGGCAATCTTTCTGCTTAGCGATCCGTCTTCGTGGGAAAAGCGTTTTAATGACCCGCTGTATGATGCACTATTCAGAATGACCGGGCTTCCACGCCATAGAAATGACCGAAAACCAATGTTATTCAGCCTTATTAGCGCTAAGTGGATTTACGGGCCGGTCCTGCCTGCTGAAGTCTACGCGGATGTAAAAGCACGACTGGCGGTCGGTGAGAAAATCCACCAACACCTAAAACCAGACGCACTTAAACTGGTTGAGAATCAGATTATTGCTGTGACCAGCATTGCTAACGGTTGTTCCGACTATCGAGATTTCGAATCCCGTTGCATGGCAGCATTCCCCGTCAAAGGGCAGATGAAGCTTCTTTATGCGGCAGCGTGATGAATGGTGCGTACAGCCCACTTAGGTGGGCTTATGCTTTTCTAAAATTCGACTTCGTTATCACCAAAAACCTTCTTAGAAGCATCTTGTCGTAAGCTTTTAAGAGCTTGATACATTTGAGAATAAGAATTTATGCTATCTAATAAGTAGAATATAGCTTTAATCATCTCACCTTCCCATTTTTCAAATTCCTCCTCATTGGTCGGGCGATTCTCAGCGAGATTAGAATAGAGTTTCATTATTCTTGAGTTATCTACATCTGCGGGAATGGGGGACTTCAAAGCCTCATCAATTATAAAGACAAGCTCAGTGTTCATGGAGCGACCGTTTTCCTTTGCCCTAAGAGCTATGGCTTCTCTCATTCCAGCAGGAAGTCTGATGTTAAATCTGTCCATCTCATGGCTGGGGAATTTGCTCATAAATCCTCGATAACGCAATTGTGATAACAAACAATAGCACCAACTTGACATTGTTTTAAATGGTGCTAAATTGGTTCTAGAACCAAGTTGGTATCATTTTGATGGAGAAAAAAATATGCACGACATGACTTATACCGGACGAAAAACCCAGAGCTTCCAACTCCGCTTGCCAGAACGTATGAAAGAAGAGATTCGGCGCATGGCTGAAATGGATGGTATTTCTATCAATTCTGCAATTGTGCAGCGTTTGGCAAAGAGTCTGCGAGAGGAACGTGCGAATGGGTAGTAAAAACAGCGAAGCCCCGAAGGCGGCAACCAACGAGGCTTCAAATTTGTCAGTAACTTCCAAGGAACTAACGAATATGAGTATAGCAGCGCAGATCACTACAATCAATGTGCCATTCCACGGCGATACGTTGTACTTGGTGAGCTATAATGGTGAGCCATTCACCCCGATGAAACCTATTGTTGACGGCATGGGGTTGGATTGGGCTTCGCAATTTACCAAGATCAAAAATCGTTTCAAATCATCCGTTGTGGAAATCACAATGGTTGCGGCAGACGGTAAAAACAGGGATATGTCGTGCCTGGCCCTCCGCAAACTACCAGGCTGGTTGCATACCATTAATGTAGGAAAGGTTCGCCCTGAGCTGCGCGAAAAAGTGTCTCGCTATCAGGAAGAGTGTGATGACGTCCTTTATCAATATTGGACTAATGGTGAGGTTAAGAACCACCGCAAGAAAACCACAGTAGATCAGCGCACACCTTTGCGCGACGCCGTGACTATGCTGGTAGGAAAGAAAGGACTCCGTTATGACGATGCATACACTATGGTTCATCAGCGCTTTAACATTGATAGTATTGATGAACTTTCACTCGAACAAATCCCGCTGGCCGTAGAGTACGTTCACCGCGTGGTGCTTGAAGGTGAGTTCATCGGCAGGCAAGAGAAGAAAACCAACGAGCTTTCAGCAAAAGAAGCAAACAGCCTTGTATGGTTGTGGGATTATGCCAACCGATCGCAGGCATTATTTCGCGAACTGTACCCTGCAATGAAACAGATTCAATCGAACTATTCAGGAAAGTGCTACGACTACGGCCATGAGTTCTCGTACATCATTGGAATGGCGAGAGACGTTTTAATCAATCACACGCGAGATGCTGATATTAATGAACCTGACGGAATAACTAATCTTTCCGCATGGATGAGACTCAAGAATAAAGAATTACCACCTTCGTTACATCACTACTAATCTGATGATTTTAGGTCCATTAAAAAGACCCGCTTAACCGCGGGTTTTCCTGTTGCTCCGATCCCTGATACGATTCCCTCATCTTTTACCAAAGGGGATAGGGATATGAAGAAGGTTTTTGGGAGTGTTGTGTTTGCGCTGGCGTTGTCAGGGTGTGCATCTCATGAGCAGCCAGTCGATTATCGAGCGGGTGATTATGTTATTATTTATCAAGCTTTTGGCAAACCAAATAACGTAGTATCGCGCGCTGCTGCTATGTGTAACACCAAGCCTTACAGGATGGCTTCTTATCCGAAGACTATCAGACCAGTAAGAAGCACTTATTTCTATCCAAATGTTTTCTCATGCGCTAAGGAAGCCGCCTTAGAATATGGTAGTGCAGAAGCTCAAGCAGATTTGATTGAGGAGACAAAAAGAGCAAGTCAGGAAGAAATGAAAATGGTGGAGAAACTTTCTCCAACAGATGCAAAAACCTTCTTCATGAAAGAAAAACATGCCTTCACAACTAATTGCTTAGTATTCGGTGATGTCACAATGATAACTGGTGAGTCTCCGGCCATGATTATAGCTGGGGGGGTTAGTATGGGAGCAAAACCTAAATGGAATGGCGAAGAGTATTCATTTGTCTTCAATGGAGGCTCAATGAAGGCATCATTCAAGCCATATAGGGGAGAGCATAAGTTCTTTATTATCGGCGGTGATAAAGTATACGGATGTGGTCCATCTATATTAGATCACAGATATGACTAACTAAGAAAATAATTCACTAAAAATCAACCTCGCTTCGGCGGGGTTTTTTATTGCCCGGAGAAAGTGAAATGGCCGAGAACGTAGGTGATATTGAATATGTAATTAAAGCTGATACGGCTCAGCTACTGCGTGCTGATAAGCAGGTCCGCGATATAACAGACGGCATGGAAGGTGGATTCAACCGCGCAGATAAGGCAGCTTCATCGTTAACATCATCCTTCGGTAGCTTAAGCCGGGTTGCCACTTCTCTTATGGCTATTTTGTCTGTGCAGCAGGTGGCTCAATACGCTGACGCATGGACTACTCTCAACAACAAACTAGCAAACGCCCTTCGGCCTGGCGAGCGGCTGGTTGACGTTACTGAGCGAGTATTCAACATCACGCAGCAAACTCGCGGCAGCCTCGACGCTACAGCTTCTTTGTATGCAAGGCTGGAGCGAGCAACTAGGGAATATGGAACCAGCGCTGATGATCTGGCTAAGCTGACTACCATCATCAACCAAGGGTTTGTTGTCTCCGGTGCGACCGCGCAAGAGGCCGAAAACGCTATTATCCAGTTGTCTCAGGGGCTGGCATCTGGCGCGCTGCGCGGTGAAGAATTTAACTCAGTGAATGAGCAGGGCAACCGTCTGATAGTTGCACTTGCCGACTCTATGGGTGTTGGCATTGGGCAGATGCGTCAGATGGCAGCCGCTGGAAAACTGACTACTGATGTTGTGGTTAACGGGTTACTTTCACAGGGGGTAACGATTGGCAATGAGTTTGCCAATACCACGACAACTATCAGTCAGGCGTTGCAGGTAGCCGGGAACAACATCACCAAGTTCTTTGGTGAAAACTCCACGGTAAAAACCGGCACAGCGATTTTCAACGATGCCGCAATCAGCGTCAGTGAGAACATCGGCGCTCTTAGTGCCATCCTGACCGCCGCTGCTGCTGTTATGGGTAGCCGTTATGTTGGTGCACTGACAATGGCTACCTCAAAGAAAATTGATGATATTGCAGCATCGCGCCAGCAGCTTGTCGCAGAAAGGCAGGCAGCACAGGCTGCTTTGTTCGCTGCTAATTCTGTTCAGCGTAAGGCTCTGGCTGATAAAGAGGCTGCTCTTTCTTCTCTCGCGCTGGCCCAGGCTGAATATAACGTTGCAAAGGGTAGCACTGCTGAAATGTTAGCGATGGATGCGCTTGTTGCAGCAAAATCAAGGGCCAGTACTGCGTCTCTTGCTCTTGCGGAAGCTGAAAACACACAGGCTGCTGCATCAACTAGGGCGGTCGCAGCGGCAAGGGCTGCCTCTGTCGGGGTTAGCGCTGCCGGGAAGGCTCTTTCTCTTGTTGGTGGCCCCGCTGGCTTTGCAATGCTTGCAGCGACTGCCGTGTATTACCTCTATCAAAAAGTACAGCAGGCGAAGCAGGAGAGCATTTATTTTGCTGACTCTCTTGATGGCCTGACAGCCAAAATGAAGGAGATGAGCTCTGTGCAGATAGCTTCCGCTATTGCGAAAACAGAGCAATCCATCATCGATCAGCAAGATGCAATTGCTAGTTTAAGAGCTGAATATGAGCAGCTTGAACAGAAAAAAACCTTTATTGAACAAGCCGCACAGATTAGAGGGACGGCAGCGGTAGCTGATGATTTAGCAGAGGCTAATCGCAATCTGGCCGTGCAAGCTGATAAGGTAGAGCAGGCCGAGAATAAATTAAGCAGAACAACCAGCTCTCTTGGCTTGCTTAGGGCTCAAGCTAACGGTCAGTTCCGTGAGGGAATTGACCTGCTTCGCCGGGATGGGGAGGAGGCGGGTGTTGCCGCTGGCATGATGGGCAAGCTTGGCGACATGATTAATTTCGCTGCAAAGGCGAAGGAGAAATACAACTCTTCTAGCCTGATGGTTATGCGTAGCGAGGATGGAGATAAACTCCTGTCCAGCCTTGAAAAGCAAAATGCCTTGCTTTCATTAACCGATAAAAGAGAAAGGGCTGTAGCTGAGGCAAGGCAGGCGGCGCTTGACGCCGGAGTGGATGCACATTCTAATCAGATGCGTCAGATTGAAGAAGCAGCAGCGAAACGATACGATCTTCAAAAGGCTGATTCCGCAGCAACAAAGTCCACAAAAGAAGGTTCTAAGGCTGTTGATGAGGCAGCTCAATCCCTTACCCGCCAACAAGCCGCACTCGATCGGCTGAACACTGGGTACGCCAATGGCTCTCTCGAATTAGCGAAATACGACGCTGTAGTTGCTCTTGGAAACAAAGCATCAGGAGAGCAGATTGCCAAAGCTGAACAGCAAGCGGAATCCATATGGAAAATACAGCAGGCAACCAAAGCGGCAGCAGAAGAGGAAAGGAAGCGCACACAGGCGGGTCAAAACTTTACCGGGCTACAGGGGCAGGTATCACCAGTTGCAGCAGTAGATAACACCTACGCACAGCAAATGGCGCAGCTTGACGAGTATGTGCAACTTTACCCACAAAAAATTGCAGAAGCAGAAGCCGTCCGTGCAGGAATTGAAGATCAGTATCATCAGAAACGCATGGCCGCAATGTGGGAGGAATGGCAGCAGCAAAGCGAGATTAATAGTATGCTCGGCGCGGCTGTTGATTCTCTTCAAGGTGGCGCTACCAATGCGATAACTGGTCTCATCAATGGTACCCAAAGCCTGCAGGAAGCATTCGCCAACATCGGCACGACAATCCTCAATAGTGTTGTCGGTAGTCTGGTGCAGATGGGGATAGAGTGGGTCAAGAGTCAGTTAATGGGTCAGGCCGCTGCTGCTGCATCACTGGCATCGACGATGGCTCAGGCTACAGCTGCTGCATCTGCATGGGCTCCGGCCGCAATAAGCGCTTCAATCGCAACCATGGGTAGCGCTGCTGCTGTTGGACAGACTGCATATGCCGGTTCATTGCTGGCTGCAAAAGGAATGGCGGTGGCAGGTGCTCGCTACAACGGTGGGCCTGTAGATGCAGGTTCTATGTATCGGGTAGGCGAGCACGGAAAGCCTGAAATATTTCAGGCCAGCAATGGTAGTCAGTACATGATACCGGGTGATAACGGGCGGGTGATTAGCAACCGAGATATGCATGGAAGTGGTAGTGGTGGCAGCAGCGTAGTTCAGCACATTACCTTCGAAATTAACACCACCGGCGGCATAGACGATGCAACAAAGGCGTGGATTGTTAAATCTATGAAGCAGGTTGCTCTGTTTCAGATCAATGACCAAGCCAACCGCCCAAATGGTATGATACAGCCTAGAAATAAGCGTTGATTTTGAATATTGAAAAGGAGCCAAGCAATGGCAATGGAAACAGAAGTTGGCAACATCACTGCTTTCGATAACGCGAATGGACAGGGTGTGCTGGTTACAGTTGAATTTAAGGATTATGCCCTTCGCCACGAGGGGATTCGTGTCTTTGTTAATCTCCCGCTAGATAAAGACGTTTCCTTGGCAGATATTGAAACTCAATCCATTGAAAACGCAAAGCAGCAACTGAAAGACTTGGTAGCTGGCTTCTGACAAGGTATCAAGATTCGTACAACCCGCCTCGGCGGGTTTTTTATTGGGAGTAATCAATGCCAGAAACATTCACATGGACACCACAGCGAGCGTACCAGGTTGAACGTACCCCAAACGTAGCCGTTGTTAAGCTCGGTGACGGTTACGAGCAGCGCCAGACCAAGGGTATCAATCCGCTCATGGATAAATACTCTCTCACCTTTCGCGGCGTCAGCGGAGCGTGCCGTAGCAATCCAGCGAAGGATGCTGAGGCATTTCTCAGGGCTCGAATGGCGGTAGAAGCGTTCTACTGGACGCCATCTGATACCGGAGTTCAGGCGCTGTTTGTCTGCCGCTCCTGGAGTTTAACGAAGACGGGGCCGCTATTTGAATTGACGGCAACGTTTGAGCAGGTACCACGATGATTAAATTATTGAAAGGTGCTGTGATTGCAAAGCCTCCAGTAAAGCCTCAATCGTTAAGCGAGAAGGAAAAGAGGCAGAGAGAGCACGATGATGTAGAGCACTGCTGTCGATATGAAGCGGATGACTGGAAGTATCCTGACTTTAGCGCAGTGGGTGGGCCTCATAACTGGCGAAACTATATCACTCCTCAACTAAAAGAGGCGTGGTCGACATTCACTGACTGGCAAAAGAAAGTGATAGCTCATGCGCTGAATGATGCAGCATCACACGAAGAATGGGATTAACAACAAGCCGCCTCCGGGTGGCTTTTTTTATGGGAGGTTGCTGTGCGCGACATACCAGACAATATGATTATTGATAGCGTCGATGCCGGAGTCGGCGCTTTCATTGACCTTTTCGAAGCAGACCTGCAACCATATGGCGGTGACCTTATCCGCTTCCATTCCGGTACAAATGGTTATTACGGTAATGTTATCTGGAAAGGCAACCAGTACCAGGCTTACCCGATAGCAGTGGAAGGATTCGAGTCGAAGAACGAAGGGACCTATGCTAGGCCAACAATGGTTGTGGCGAACGTGACCGGCCTGATTACCGGGATTAACCACGATTTTGATGACATGCTTGGCGTGGTAATCACCAGGCGTCAGGTGCCGGTAAAATATCTTGATGCGGTTAACTTTCCGAACGGTAATCCTGATGCAGACCCGACACAGGAGGCCGTTTCCCGCTACGTTGTCGAGGAGATGACGGAAGAGACGTTTGAACAGGTGACCTACACGCTGGCGACACCGATTGACTGCGATAACGCCATTATCCCGGCTCGCACTATTCTGGCTGACGTGTGCCAGTGGCAGTATCGCGGCGTTGGGTGTGGATATGACGGGCCGCCAGTTGCAGATGAGCGCGATAATCCAACCGCAGACCCGGCGAAAGATAAGTGCTCTCACCGCCGTAGCGGCTGCCGTTTCCGTTATCCGCGACCGGAACCAATGCCAATCAGCAGTTTCCCCGGCTCTCAAAAGGTCTCCTGATGCAAGAATTACTCGATTATGCGGCGTCATCGCAGGATGAAGTGTGCGGCTTAATCATTGATGACGAACGGCTGTTCCGCTGTCGGAACATACATCCCGATCCAGGTATGCATTTCCGTATCAGTGATGATGACTGGCTGGTGGCCGAGGAAGCAGGAGAGGTGACGGCAGTCTTTCACTCGCACCCACAAAACGTACCGTTCCTGTCTGGCGCTGATCGCCAGATGCAGGTTACCAGTGGTCTTCCGTGGTGGCTGGCGTGCGATGGCCGGATACTGAAATTCAGGCCTGTTCCATTGCTGTTGGGGCGCAAGTTCAAGCATGGTGTCATGGACTGTTACACCCTGTTCAGGGATGCGTATCATCTTTGCGGAATTGACCTTCCTGACTTCGAACGCACTAATGGGTGGTGGTTACGTGGTGAAAATCTTTATCTGAACAACATGCCTCTCAACGGCTTCCGCCAGGTATCGACGGGTGAAGCGCAACCAGGTGACGTCATCATCAGGCAGCCATTCCCCGGCGCTGACCCTTGCCACGCAATGATTCTCCTCGACGAAAACATGGTGCTTCACCATGACCACGCCGGACACCTGAGCCGGAGAGAGCCAATGCGTCCGGCATATGTTAAGCAGATGCATTCCATATGGAGACATGAACAGTGCTCATCTTTAAATTTGCTGGCAGTTTACGCCGATTTTACCGCCAAATCCCTCTGAACGTAGATACGCCCGCTCAGGGACTGCGACTGCTTCTTGCCCAGAATCACGAATTCAAAAAAGCATTCCTCAATACAAGACTTCGGATCCGAATAGCGGGCGAGGATGTTGAGGCATCGGCTATGCAATGGCATCTGGATCGCCACCTGAAAGATGGTTCTGTAGTCCTGTTTGTGCCGGTAGTCGAAGGCGCTATCACTGCCGCTGCTGCGGCATGGATTGCGGTTGCTGTCAGTGTGGCTTCAATTGCGTACTCGGTATACATGTCCCGCAACATGAAAACTAAAACGTCAGCGGAAGCGGCTGAGACAAACACGCTAACGAATAACTCATTTACCAGTGCGGAAAACCGTGTCGGGCAAGGTCGCCCGGTGCCAGTCCTCCTCGGGGAAATGGAGGTCGGCTCGAACGTCATTTCTCTCGGTATTGACACAAGTAACAACCAAGACTGGACGGAATCTATTAGCTAAGGTGGCATTATGTCTTCAGGCGGCGGCAAAGCATCAACCCCCAAACTCCTCGACGATAATCTCAAATCAAAGCAATTTTACCGGGTACTGGATCTAATTTCGGAAGGTCCAATTTTCGGGCCCGTTGACCAGGAACACCTTTCTTCATTCAAACTGAACAAGACGCCTGTTACCGATGCAAACGGAAATGTCAGTGTGAATGGCGTCAGTGTGGCATGGCGGCCTGGCTCAGATAGTCAGTTACCAATTAACGGTTTCTCAGCAATCGAAGCAACAACCATCGTTAATACGGAAGTCACATACGATACACCTTTGGTACGCACTATAACCGATCAGGACGTTACCCGGGTGCGGTTCAACGTTGGTGTGACCGGTCTGGTTGAGCGGGACACTAAAGGCAATCAGAATAACACTTCCGTCACTATGGTGCTGGAGAGTAGAACTGGTGCTTCAGGCTGGGTTATTGAAAAGACCGTGACTATCACCGGAAAGATATCAGGCGAGTATCTTGAGGCCCATCTGATTGATGCTCCGGATATCAAGCCGTTTGATATTCGCGTTCGCCGCATTACACCCGACAGCAGCAGCGATTTGCTGTCCAACGGCACTATCTGGAATAGCTACAGTGAAATCACCGACGACAACCTTAGCTATCCGTTCTCCGCCATTGCGGGTGCAGTTATTGATCGTGACCAGTACACCGACACCCCTAGTCGCACATACCATCTTCGCGGCCTGATTGTGGACGTTCCTGACAACTACGATCCAATTGCCAGAACTTACTCAGGGCTATGGACTGGCGGATTCAAAAAAGCGTGGACTAACAACCCGGCGTGGCTGTTCCGTGAACTGGCGAGGAATACCCGTTTTGGCCTGGCGAAACGTGCCGGTTATATCGATATAGATGACGGTGCGCTGTACGTCCTCTCACAGTATTGCGATCAGCTTGTTAACGATGGCTACGGCGGGCAGGAACCAAGGATGACGCTGAATGCCTATATTACCGAGCAGGTGAGTGCGCGTGACATTCTCGACAAGATAGCGAGCATGTTTCGCGGTATAGCACTGTGGGACGGGATGCGACTGTCTGTCATGCTGGATGCGCCACAGGACCCGATTGCGACAATCACGAATGCTAACGTGGTTGATGGCGAGTTCAAGCGTAGCTCCGTGAAGCGATCAGAGAAATACAATGCCGTTGTTGTGTCATGGACTGATCCGGATAACGGTTGGGAGCAGGTAAAAGAATACGTTTCCGACGATGAGATGATCGCTCGCGGAAACTACAACGAAACAACAATTGAAGCATTCGGTTGCACGTCTCGCGGTCAGGCATGGCGCGCTGGGAAATGGCTTCTTGAAACGGCGAAACGGGAAAGCAGCAGACTGTCTTTCCAGATGGCGCGCGATGCTATCCACTTCACGCCGGGTGATATCGTTGAAATCATGGATAACAACTATGCTGGTGCGCGTCTTGGTGGCCGCATTATGTCGCATGCAGGTAACAGAATTACCGTGGATGCGGTTGATTCATCCCTGATATCAGACGGCGACACCATGTCAATCATGGGTAGCAACGGGAAGTTCGTTAAATACGAGATTGGCAGCATTTCCGGCAACGTGGTGACGCTGAAAACGACTCCAGCATGGGTTCGTGACGGTACTGTATTTGCCATATCTACCAGTAACGTTTCTACCAGACTATTCCGCATCCTTAGCATTGCAGAGACCGATAACAACTCGGTCTACAGCATCACTGCATCACAACATGACCCGAACAAACAGGCCATTGTTGATGAAGGTGCCGTGTTTGAAGTTCCCAACGATACACTGAACGGGTATCGAGTGCCGAACGTAGAGAACCTGCGCATCATCAACACCAACTCTGAGACTGTTCAGGTTACTGCTACATGGGAGACAGCTACCACCACCAAAAAACTGATGTTCGAACTGTACGTGTACAACGATGAAGGCAAGGTTGTTGCTCAGTATGAAACAGACCAGTTCCGCTACGATTTCTACGGGCTGGAAGCAGGGAGTTACACTCTCGGCGTACGCGGTCGCAACGAAAACGGAATGAAAGGGGCGGAGACGCAGGTAAACATGGTTATTGGTGCGCCGCCAGCGCCATCCGGCGTTGTCTGGACTCCCGGCCTGTTCTCTGCTGACCTTGTGCCTGTCATGCGCATTACGGCAACGACAGACACATCGTTTGAGTTCTGGTACTCCGGGCAGAACCAGATTGTCAATCCTGACGATATTGAAGACCAGGCTCAGTTCCTCGGGCGCTCTAACCAGTGGACGCTTCATGGTCTACAGGCTGATAAGACGTATTACGTTTATGTCCGCACCAAAAATGCTTTCGGGGTATCGGAGTTCGTTGAGGCATCAGGCCAGGCGTCATCAGACATTCCTGGAATGATAGAGCTCATTGATGAGCAGATCCGCGAATCAGATGCGTTTAAAAATGTTCAGCAGGGTGTCAACACCAATCTGGACGGTATCATGTCGAACGCGCTGGCGAACCACGGCACTGTTGAGCACCAGTATCAGCAGTACGGTGAGGTACGTGCCGATATCCTTGTTGTGAAAACAACTGTCGCTACTGCCGAGCAGGGGCTCGCCGATCTTTCCACTTACGTACAGGCACAAATAGGTCCCGAAGGAGAGTTAACCTCAGCCGTAAATCAGAAAATGACCGCTGAGGTAAATAGTGATGGGACTGCAAAAGCCTCTTACACACTCAATATGGGGATTGTCAGGAACGGTGTGAAATATAACACCGGATTCGGCATGTCTATCGAGCCATCGGGGAATAGCTATAAATCTACCGTTGTATTTGCCGCGGAACAGTTCGGCATTTATTCCGGTAATAACCCCGGCAACTGGCAGGCTGCATTCTTCGTCTATAACGGACAGGTATTTATTCGTAGCGCATTAATTCAGGAAGCATCCATCGATTTTGCGAAAATTACCGATTCACTTCAGTCTGCAAACTTTATCCCCGGTG
This sequence comes from Salmonella sp. NW38, assembly GCF_051807745.1. NCBI lineage: Bacteria > Pseudomonadati > Pseudomonadota > Gammaproteobacteria > Enterobacterales > Enterobacteriaceae > Salmonella > Salmonella sp. NW38. The sequence goes on from NZ_JAMMTO010000010.1 coordinate 74,708, forward strand.
GTGGTGGACGCGGATGGAATTTACCAAAATCTGGTAGCCCAGAATTCCATGGGAAACTCTATGCCGACAGCGGTGAATTTGCATTTAACGGAGTGAATAACGTTACTCGCATTGACGGCAATGGGATCACAGTAAATCTCTCAGGAGGTGGTCGTGTTGTTGTTGGACGATGGACATAAGGTGAAATATGCCGGAAGGAATACTGATAGATTATAACGATGGCCGTCCTGCGATGGCGATTACAGCGGGGCTCCGTGCCCCGTCATTCTGCACAAGTTTTGCTGGTTACGGTACGGGGGCAAACCAGTTTCAGGTTAATACTCCATTAACGTCAGGCTCCACAGTTTTTGTTTTACCGACACGTCCGGTTGACGTTCAGGAGTTCGCAGACAATCAGACATGGATAGTTTTACCGATATATATGACATCCGTTACGAGAAACGGAGACAACGGTGTGACTGTTAACGGTACAAACAGGGGAAACTACCAGCGAATACCAAACTGGGCAGGAACTGTATTTGAAATTCTCCCTGCTGCTACTTACAACGAAGGACTTCTCGTTTCCAACTCTACTGATTTCACTGCAATTTCGAATCAGGCAAGATTAATGACATGTGCTTACGTTGGCACGGTGACAGTCAACGGCTCGATGGCGCTTCCCGTATCAGGAATACCATTCGGGAAGTGGAATAATAATAATGTGTCTGTAGGATTTGACGGAGCAAATATTATTGTAAGAGACATCAATTACTCAGGACGGGATGATGTTTCCGCATCTGTAACAATGGAACTGGTAATTTTCAATAATACCGCGCCTGTAGCCGGTGATGGCATTACCATGACAAATTCAGCAGGACAGGTAACATTTTCAACAGTGAAGCGCCCATTTGTATATGACCAGCAGCTAACGGTAACAGACAATAATCAATATATAGGTGATAAATATTGCCAGATAGTATTCACTGGCGCACAGTCAAGACGAGTGGATGGATATTTTAATATAAGGAAAAAGGGCGTGGTAATGTCAGGTGGAAACATCCGGTCAGCGTATAACCAGGTTGTTGGTAATTACAATGACAACAGATTTGATATGACATTTAATCAAAATATCAATATGCCAATTCTTGTCCTTCCGGATATGTATTGAGGAAATATTCATGTCAGCAGGAACCTTAACTCTTACCAATGACACAGATGCTGTTACTGGCAGCGGCACAGCGTTTACAGCAGAACTTGCTGCTGGCGATTTTATTGTCGTAACTGTCGGCGGCATCCCTTATACACTTCCGGTTAAAGCAGTAAATAACAATACATCACTGACGCTGGTTAGTGTTTACACAGGCCCGACACAATCCGGCGCTGCGTGGTCTGCCGTGCCTCGTGTTGCTTTGAACATGGTCACGGCTGCCTTGGTGGCTCAAAGCGCTGAGGCATTGCGAGGACTGAATTACGATAAGCAGAACTGGCAAAGCATTTTTAGTGGAACCGGCAACATAACAGTCAAATTACCTGATGGTTCTGCGTGGAACGGCCCTGCGTGGAATGGCATTACGACAGAACTAAATAAAAAGGCCAACGCCAGTGATCTCGGTTCTGCTGCTTCGAAAAACACTGGGTTAAATTCCGGTGACATAATGACGGTTGGGTCTTTTGGTATTGGTGCCAAAGATGGTGCCTATGCATTTGAAGTCAATGACTTTGGTGCAGTTCAGGTCGCAATGTCAGGTAGCGGACTCAGGACATATCGAAATAATGGTTTTCTTGGCGACGGTGATCAAAGTATTGCGCAATACAGCCCGACCATATGGGTTGGGACCGGGGATACCTGGGCATCATTATCGTTGCCGTATAGCCCTGCGGGGAAAATTGCGGTGGCATCAGGTAGTGAGTCTGCGGGCCGTATGGTAGTGAGGTTGCTATGGGATAATAGCAACACTGTCGTTGATGGTAATGGATTTATTAAACAGGCATCGCCGGTTGTCAGAATTTTCTCTGATGGAGGTTATGAAACGAATGATGAATCAGAAGGTGTGGTCGTAACCAGGATACAGACTGGCGAGTACCTTATCGAGGGGTGCACTGGCCTTAATGCAGATGCAGCATGGGGAGGGATTGACGGTGGATTTGAGATCCCCGTAGACCGAAATAAACTTGCTCGCATCTGGATCGATTATGAGGTCAATGCTGACGGTTCGGTACTGGTCAGAACGTATCACCGGGTTCATCCCTCAGCACCTCCGTTTGCTCAGAACAGAATAGGTAATACTGATATTAGCGGCATGTTTACTGAAACTGTTGCTGATGGTGAACCAGTCGACATTCCTGCAGATTCTTTTGTGTCTGTACGTGTGGAAATGCCGGAAAACAGCATCTGGAATAAGAAACAAGAGGCTACTCGTATCGCTATGGAGGAAGCCAGGATGAAAGAAGGGCGGACAGATGGTAATAATGTGTAGCGATTATTTATGATGTGGCGCTGTCGACGCTGTACAGAAAGTTCCCTGCTTCATAATTTGCTTTGGTGGTATTACGTCACCTTCTCATCAAGCCAGTCCGCCCAAAATTGCATCATTTCTCTGCGGGTAGCCAGATATGCAGCATGGTTGTAAACTGAGCGCGTCCCGCCGCTTACGTGTGCCAGCTGCATCTCTATTGCGTCGCTGTTCCAGTGCTTCTCGTTGAGTACCGTGCTGAATTGATGTCTGAAACCGTGTCCGCATGTCTGCCCTTCATATCCTATGCCGCGGATTACACCAAGGACGGCATTTTCGCTGATTGGCTTCTTCCTGTCATTCCTTCCCGGGAAGCAAAGTTCGTACTGTCCGGTGATTTGTTGCAGGAATTTGAAAAGCGCTGTAACTTGCTCTGACATTGGAACGACATGCAGTTTTCTTCCTTTCATGACTTCAGGGTCAACGGTGATCAGCCTGTTTTCAAAGTCAATTCCTGACCATACCAACGAACGTAACTCCACTGTTCGCATTGCTGTATAGTGAAGAACTTGAGCAGCAATCTTACCTATAACCCAGCCTCCATACCCATTCAGCGCCCTCTGGAATTCGTGAATGCGATGCATAGGTAGGAAAGGGTAGTTGTTTTTTCTGTAACCCTTCATTGCCCCAACAAGGTCTGGAGCCGGATTATATTTAGCTCTTCCGGTTACTATTGCGTAGCTGAAAACCTCGCCACACCTGCGACGAGCCTTATCAGCACGTTCCATCGCCCCTCTGTCCTCAAATAGCCTGATCACCTTCAGTAGCATCATCGGCTCCACCTCTTCCATTCTCAGATGTCCGATGAGCGGCAATATATCGTCAGTGAACATGTTCATCATTTCGTCAGCATATCCTTTCGACCATACCTTCGATTTATGAGCATGCCACTCCCTGAAGATATCACCGAACGAATCAGCTACTTCTTCCTTTTCCTTCTTCTTTATAGCCTGTTTCTGTTCTGATGGGTCCACGCCAGCAAGCAGCTTCATTTTCGCGTCAGATTGTTTTGCCCTGGCTTCGGTAAGGGAGATTTGCGGATAGGGACCGATGACCAGCGTCTTTTCCTTTCCTTCGAACCGGTAGCGCATTCGCCACACCTTTTTGCCTGATGGAGGTACGAACAGGAACAGGCCTCCAGAATCAGCAAGGCGATATGATTTTTCTGCAGGTTTTGCTGCGTCAATTTGCTTAACCGTGAGCATGTGGGCATAAATCCGTGGTCATTTTAACATGTGCCCACAATATGCCCGCATTATTGTGCGGTAGTCAACGATCTGCTACGAACGTCTAAGAACTTATTTTTGGTATAAGTAGTGATTATTAAGGGGATTCTAGAACTGTAACGAACGAGGAAGAACTGAAAAGTGGTGTCCCCTGCAGGAATCGAACCTGCAACTAGCCCTTAGGAGGGGCTCGTTATATCCATTTAACTAAGGGGACAACGCGGCGCCAGTATAGCGTTTTTTATTCGCCGGAGTAAGTGTAGCGCCGCCTGACTGGTTAAACCGTCGCCACTCAGCGCTGTTTTTCCGCTTTTTTCCGCTCCCGTTCCAGGCGCTCGCCGCGTAGCCTCGCTTCTTCCTTACGCTTATTGCTCATATCGTTGCGGATCTGCGCGTGGCTCATCAATGCGAAAATAAAGGTGCCGCCGCAGATATTTCCGGCAAGTGTGGGAAGGGCGAAGGGCCAGAGAAAGTCGCTCCAGGGCAGCGTGCCGTTGAAAACCAAATACAAAATTTCAACGGAACCGACGACAATATGGGTGGTATCGCCCAGCGCGATAAGCCAGGTCATCAAAATAATGACCACAATTTTTGCCCCGCCTGCAGCAGGAAACATCCATACCATTGTGGCGATGATCCAGCCAGAGATAATCGCGTTGGCAAACATCTCCGTTGGGCTATTTTTCATGACCTCCATGCCAATTTTGACAAAGGCGTCGCGGGTCTCTTCATCAAATATAGGCATATATTCAAATGCCCACGCCGCAACCCCGGTGCCAATAAGGTTGCCCAATAAGACTACGCCCCATAAGCGCATCAGCAGACCAACGTTACTCAGAGTGGGATTTTGCATTACCGGCAATACGGCAGTAACGGTATTTTCAGTAAATAATTGCTGGCGGGCCATGATGACAATGATAAAACCAAAGGTATAGCCGAGATTTTCCAGTAAAAAGCCGCCGGGAACGCCTTCAAGCTGCACGTGGAAAATCCCTTTCGCCAGGAGTGATGCCCCCATAGAAAGTCCTGCGGCAATGGCTGACCAGAGCAAAGCCATCGCATCGCGTTCCATCTCTTTTTCACCATCCTGGCGAATATGTTCATGAATCGCCATGGCGCGGGAAGGAAGACGATCTTCATCCACCTCAATCTCTTTACCGATTTGTTTTTCTTCGCTTTCAACTTCCAGGTCACTGCTGTGCCGGTTAATTTTATCGTCGTTAAGGCTATCCATGATGATCCCTGCTGATTAACACATATTAATAAAGCGTAGCGGTTTTTCATTTACCCAGGCCGGGGCATTCTCCGAAAAAATAAAAATGATCACGCTCGTTTTTATCTGTTTCGTTAGAATAGGGCCGTCACGTTGTTGCGTTACCAGGCTATGCTCAGAGCAATGAGATCGCGCATATAGACATCGTTTGACGTGCTGTTAAAATCGCTCACACCTAAACAGGCGGATACGGTAGCGTTCCGTCATGGATGGCAATCAGCGATAGCCATAATTCACAGGGAGACATCTATGAAGCTTCGCCTGTCGGCGCTGGCGCTGGGAACCACACTGCTGGTCGGGTGTGCGAGTTCCGGTACAGAACAGCAGGGGCGTTCAGACCCATTTGAAGGGTTTAACCGCACCATGTACAACTTCAACTTTAATGTGCTGGACCCGTATGTTGTTCGGCCGGTCGCGGTCGCCTGGCGTGATTATGTTCCACAGCCTGCGCGTAACGGTTTAAGTAATTTCACCGGCAACCTCGAAGAACCGGCGATCATGGTGAACTATTTCCTGCAGGGCGATCCTTATCAGGGTATGGTGCATTTCACCCGTTTCTTCCTGAACACCTTATTAGGGATGGGCGGCTTTATTGACGTCGCGGGAATGGCGAATCCTAAGCTGCAGCGCGTTGAACCGCATCGCTTTGGCAGTACGCTGGGCCATTATGGCGTGGGGTATGGGCCTTATGTGCAACTTCCGTTCTACGGCAGCTTCACGCTGCGTGAAGATGGCGGGGATATGGCGGATACCTTGTATCCGGTGCTCTCGTGGTTGACCTGGCCAATGTCCATAGGAAAATGGACTATCGAAGGGATAGAAACCCGCGCGCAGTTGCTGGACTCCGATGGTTTGCTGCGCCAGTCTTCCGATCCTTATATTATGGTGCGCGAGGCGTACTTCCAGCGTCATGACTTTATCGCCAATGGCGGAAAACTCAAGCCGCAGGAAAACCCGAACGCGCAGGCGATTCAGGACGAACTCAAAGAGATCGATTCGGAATAAACGGCAGTAAATAAAAAGGTGAGCGCAATGCTCACCTTTTTGATCCGTTTCAGAAAGAGATTAGAACGCGTAGTTAAAGTTAGTACCGAACAGCCAGGCTTTCCCTTCAGATTCAAACTGATAAGGGCCTTCATTAATTTTCACGCTCTGACCATGCATATAAGAGACGCCAACGTCGACAGACGCATCTTTATTAAAGGCGTAAGTCGTACCGGCGCTCAGCCAGAAACGGTCCTGGTCCGGAATAGAGATAGAACGGTTTTGTGCTGGTACCGGGCTGTCATCGAAGGCGATACCGGTACGGAACGTCCAGTTGTCATCGTAGTAATAGGTGGTACCCAACGCAATGCGATAAGCGTCTTTAAAGCCTTCATGCTTCTCAAAGAGCGTATCGCCGGCGGTCGATTTTGCCTTCAATTCCTGGAACTGACTCCAGCTGGTATAGGCCAGGCTATAGTGGATGGCCCACTGTGGCGCCACACGGTTATAACCGGACACTTCCCACATTTCCGGCAGATTCAGCGTCAGGTAGCCTGACTGCGTCGCGCCGCCGGTTGCCGTTGGGATGGGCAGATTAAATTGGTTTATAGCGATGGGAAGATCGCTACTGTAGTTGCCTTTAAAGTCAATTTTGACTTCCGAGCGGTAGGTCAGCGCGTAGCGGTTATTTTTATCCAGTTCATAAAGGATCCCGGCATTCCAGCCAAAGCCCCACTGATTACCGTTCAGGTGGGCAATCTTGGTGTCGCTGGGAATCCGACCCGCGACCGGCGCCAGCGCCGGATTCTGTGCCGCGACCAACTGGCCTAAATCGCCCGCAAAACGTTCGATTTTCGCGCGTGCGTATACCGCATCAAAGCCAAGGCCGAAGCTCCAGGCCTCATTTAAGCGATAAGCGCCGCTTAAATTCAGGTTCATGGTTTCAAGATCGGTCGTACCGCCAACCGAGCCGCCGGCGTATGTGTCGTTAAACTCTGTCGCCAGACCATAGTTAGAGGTAATAGAAGCCCCCCAGCCAAACTGATCGTTAATCGGGGCGACAAAATGGACGTTCGGCACCCAGGCCGTCGGTGCGATGTTATCCGCATCTAACGTCCGACGAGATGGCGATGTCCCGCTAATATTAACATCAGGATCTATATAAACCGCGCCCGCTGAAAACGTCGGGCGGTCAAACATGGTAATTAACGCCGGGTTGCGGCTAACGTTACCCGCATCATCTGCGATTGCGCCTTCACCCGAATAGGCCCGGCCAAGGCCAGAGGAAGAAAATTCGTTTAACTGAAAGCCTGCAGACCAGGCTTGGGTGGAGATGATTGCCACTGCGACTGCGAGAGCAGACTTTGTAAACAGGGTTTTCTGGCTCATGACCATAACCTCATTGATTATTTTTATACAAACTATGTTACATGCTGTAACAGGAGCGCGAAGTGTAGGGTCTGCGGTACGACTTAGAAATCAGACCAGTGGCGAGAGTATAGGTCTGACCAGCTGGAATGTTGCAAGTATGTTTATAAGTTTTTTCAATTGTGATCTTAGAAACGAGATCTGGCTGGCAAAATCGGCGGGCTTAACGGTCACCCGATCGCGCGATTTTTGTTTTAGATCATTTTTAAGTGTGATTTCGGTCACTTAACATGTTTCTCACCATTAACGACTGGAGAGGCGAATGCCGGGAGCGTAAAATATCCCCATCGTTTATCTGGCACCCTGGGTGCAAATACAGAGGAAATCTACAAATGAGTAAATGCAGTGCTGATGAAACCCCGGTTTGCTGCTGTATGGACGTTGGAACCATCATGGACAACTCCGATTGCACCGCGTCATACAGCCGCGTATTCGCTACCCGCGCAGAGGCTGAAGAGACGCTGGCGGCGTTAACCGAAAAAGCGCGTAGCGTGGAGTCTGAACCTTGCCAAATTACGCCAACCTTTACCGAGGAATCCGAAGGCGTTCGTCTGGATATTGATTTTGTTTTCGCCTGCGAAGCAGAAACGCTGATCTTCCAGCTCGGCCTGCGTTAATCCGTTCATTCACGACGCCTCCGTCATCATCTGGCGGAGGCGTTTTCTTTTTTTGTCGCTTCCCTTCACTGTGCCTTAGCTCCCACTTTCTTTTCTCTCTGCTTGGCTAAATGTAAAAAATTGGTTAAGACTGTGATCAGGTCAGACCACTAATTTATTTTTTACAGGGGAGTACTATGCGTCAGGCTTTACCGTTGGTCACCCGCCAGGGCGATCGCATTGCTATTGTCAGTGGGTTACGAACCCCCTTCGCTCGTCAGGCCACTGCATTTCATGGTATTCCCGCTGTTGATCTCGGCAAGATGGTGGTAGGCGAGCTGCTGGCGCGCAGTGAAATTCCAGCCGATGCCATTGAGCAACTGGTTTTTGGTCAGGTAGTACAAATGCCGGAAGCGCCCAACATTGCGCGCGAAATTGTGCTGGGTACGGGGATGAATGTTCATACCGATGCCTATAGCGTAAGCCGCGCCTGCGCCACCAGTTTTCAGGCGGTAGCGAATGTGGCGGAAAGCCTGATGGCCGGCACGATACGCGCGGGTATCGCTGGCGGCGCAGATTCGTCGTCGGTACTGCCAATAGGCGTGAGTAAAGCCCTGGCGCGGGTACTGGTTGATGTCAATAAAGCCCGGACGACCCGCCAACGGCTGACGATTTTTTCTCGTCTGCGCTTACGCGACCTGCTGCCCGTTCCTCCCGCCGTTGCTGAGTATTCCACCGGTCTGCGCATGGGCGATACCGCCGAACAGATGGCGAAAACGTATGGTATTACGCGTGAACAGCAGGACGCGCTGGCGCATCGTTCACATCAGCGCGCCGCGCAGGCATGGGCGGAGGGCAAACTGGCGGAAGAAGTGATGACGACCTATGTGCCGCCGTATAAAAACCCCTTTGCAGAAGACAACAACATTCGCGGCACCTCCACGCTGGCGGACTACGCCAAACTGCGTCCCGCTTTTGACCGAAAACATGGCTCTGTGACCGCCGCCAATAGTACACCGCTGACCGACGGCGCTGCCGCCGTTATTCTGATGACCGAATCCCGCGCTAAAGAGCTGGGGCTGCACCCGCTTGGTTATCTGCGCAGCTACGCCTTTACCGCTATTGATGTCTGGCAGGACATGCTATTGGGGCCGGCCTGGTCAACGCCGCTGGCGCTAGAGCGGGCCGGGTTGACGATGGCCGATCTGACGCTTTTTGACATGCATGAAGCGTTTGCCGCCCAGACTCTGGCGAACTTACAACTGCTGGGCAGCGAACGATTTGCCCGTGAGGTGCTTGGTCGTGCGCAGGCGACAGGGGAGGTGGATGACGCTAAATTCAACGTGCTCGGCGGCTCAATCGCCTACGGGCATCCTTTTGCCGCAACGGGCGCGCGGATGATAACCCAAACGTTGCATGAATTACGGCGTCGGGGCGGAGGTTTTGGCCTGGTCACGGCCTGCGCGGCTGGCGGTCTTGGCGCGGCGATGGTTCTGGAGGCGGAATAATGACTACCACATCAGCTTTTATGCTTAACGTGCGTCTGGATAATGTCGCGGTTGTCGCTATTGATGTCCCTGGAGAAAAGGTGAACACCCTGAAAGCGGAGTTTGCCGCGCAGGTACGCGCCATCCTGAAGCAAATCCGGGAAAATAAAGCGTTGCAGGGCGTTGTTTTTATCTCAGCCAAAGCAGATAACTTTATTGCTGGCGCTGATATCAACATGATAGGCCACTGCCAAAACGCGCAGGAAGCGGAAACGCTGGCGCGTCAGGGGCAACAACTGATGGCGGAGATCCAGGCATTGCCTGTTCCGGTTATCGCCGCCATTCACGGCGCCTGCCTGGGGGGCGGCCTTGAAATGGCGCTGGCCTGCCATCGGCGCATCTGTACCGACGACGTTAAAACCGTTCTCGGACTGCCGGAGGTACAGTTAGGGCTTTTACCGGGATCGGGCGGAACGCAGCGACTTCCGCGGCTGGTGGGGGTCAGTACCGCGCTGGATATGATCCTGACAGGTAAACAGCTTCGCGCCAGACAGGCGCTTAGAGCCGGGCTGGTTGATGATGTGGTGCCGCAAACTATTTTACTGGAAGCGGCTGTCGAGCTGGCTAAAAAAGAACGTCTGGCGCAGCGGACATTACCGGTCCGGGAACGTATCCTGGCGGGGCCGTTGGGACGCGCGCTGTTATTTCGCCTGGTGCGTAAAAAGACGGCGCAAAAAACGCAGGGTAATTATCCGGCGACGGAGCGGATCATTGATGTGATTGAAACTGGACTGGCGCAGGGCAGCAGTAGCGGCTATGACGCGGAAGCGCGCGCTTTCGGCGAGCTGGCGATGACGCCTCAATCGCAGGCGCTGCGCGCTATTTTCTTTGCCAGTACCGAGGTGAAAAAAGATCCCGGTAGCGATGCGCCGCCCGGCCCGCTGAACAGCGTGGGCATCTTAGGCGGCGGGTTAATGGGCGGCGGTATCGCCTGGGTTACGGCCTGTAAAGGCGGCTTGCCAGTACGAATTAAGGATATAAATACTCAGGGGATCAATCATGCTCTGAAGTACAGCTGGGATCTGCTTGAAACAAAAGTACGCCGCCGCCATATCAAAGCCAGCGAACGCGATAAACAGTTGGCGTTGATATCAGGTTCGACCGATTACCGTGGTTTCAGTCATCGTGATCTGGTCATTGAAGCGGTGTTTGAAGATCTGCCGTTAAAACAACAGATGGTGGCGGAAGTGGAGCAAAATTGCGCTGCTCACACCATTTTTGCCTCCAATACTTCTTCCCTGCCGATTGGCGATATTGCGGCGAATGCGGCCAGACCGGAACAGGTGATTGGATTGCACTTTTTTAGCCCGGTCGAAAAAATGCCGCTGGTTGAGGTTATTCCTCATGCGTCTACTTCCGCGCAGACCATCGCCACGACCGTTAAGCTGGCGAAAAAACAGGGTAAAACCCCGATAGTCGTCAGTGATAAAGCCGGGTTTTATGTTAACCGAATTCTTGCGCCGTATATCAATGAGGCGATTCGGATGCTGACTGAAGGCGAACGCGTCGAACATATTGACGCCGCCCTGGTAAAATTTGGTTTTCCGGTGGGGCCAATCCAACTTTTGGATGAGGTAGGAATCGACACGGGCACTAAAATTATTCCTGTGCTTGAGGCGGCGTATGGAGAACGTTTTAGCGCGCCTGCAAATGTTGTCGCTTCAATTTTGAATGACGATCGCAAAGGTAGAAAAAATGGTCGCGGTTTCTATCTTTATGGCGAAAAAGGGCGTAAAAGCAAAAAACAGGTTGACCCTGCTATTTATAAGCTTATTGGCGTGCAAGGGCAGAGTCGACTGTCTGCGCAGCAGGTGGCAGATCGCTGTGTCATGTTAATGCTTAACGAAGCGGCGCGCTGTTTCGACGAAAAAGTGATTCGCAGCGCGCGCGATGGCGATATTGGCGCCGTGTTTGGTATCGGTTTTCCGCCGTTTCTCGGTGGCCCGTTCCGCTATATGGATGCTCTCGGGCCGGGTGAAATGGTGGCGACATTACAGCGCCTGGCCGCACTTTACGGTCCTCGTTACGCGCCTTGTGAACAATTAGTGCGCATGGCGGAGCGCAGGGAACATTTCTGGACGAATGGGGAAACTGACCAGGGAAATTGAGGTCAAAGAGAATATGAATCCGCACTGAATGCCTCCTTAGTGGCGAAATAATAATCAAGGATTGACTATACTTACGCCATTGAGGTAAAAAACAGCGTTTCATTCAGTGAATGGATAAGGCACAATGCCGGCCACCGCATTTTTGCCGCAGCCAATAGGGGCATGTGGTAAGCGTGTTGGTGAAACTGGTTAACAAAAGCGGTGCAATATGCAAGTTTTTATCATGCGTCACGGCGACGCAGCCCTCGATGCCGCCAGTGATTCGGTTCGTCCCTTGACCCCTTGTGGGTGTGACGAGTCTCGCCTGATGGCGAACTGGCTGAAAGGTCAAAAAGTGGATATCGAACGTGTTCTGGTGAGTCCGTTTCTTCGGGCCGAACAGACGTTAGATGTGGTCGGCGATTGTATGAATCTGCCGGCTCAGGTGGATGTCCTGCCGGAGCTAACGCCCTGTGGCGATGTCGGTCTGGTCAGCGCCTACCTCCAGGCGCTGGCCAATGAAGAGATCGGATCGGTGCTGGTGATCTCTCACTTACCTCTGGTCGGATACCTGGTATCTGAGCTTTGTCCGGGCGAAACGCCGCCGATGTTCACGACGTCCGCAATTGCCAACGTTACGCTTGATGAAAGCGGCAAGGGGACATTCAACTGGCAAATGAGTCCCTGCAATCTGAAAATGGCGAAAGCGATTTAATCTTTGCTGCCTGATGGCGCTTCGCTTATCAGGCCTACGACAGCGTTGGCTGTTCGTAGGCTGGATAAGGCGCTTGCGCCGCCATCCGGCAATTCCGCATCAGGGTAATTCGGGCGGTTGCCACTCTTCCACTTCAATCAACACCAGCAGCGCGGCGTCGCCGCCGTACTCTTTCGGCGCCTGATGAAAGGCCATCACATGCGGATGCTGCGCCAGCCATAACGGCGTTTGCTGTTTCAGAATATGTTTACCGTGTCCATGCATGACGCAGGCGCAAAAAATATGTTCCCGACGGCAGGCGGCAATTAGCGCCCCCAGTTCCTGCTTGGCCTGAAGCTGCGTTAAGCCGTGTAAATCCAGAAACAGTTCCGGCGAATAGTCGCCGCGACGCATTTTTTTTAGCTCGAAATGGCTGACATCTTCACGGACATACTTTACCGGCCCTTCCGTATTGAGCAGCGGCTGGAACTCATCAGAAAAATAGTGGCTGGCGTCCGCCTGTTCCTGAATTAACCTTCGGGTAGGGACTTCCGTGATTTTCTTGCGCAGTGGCCGATGGACGATAGTATCCTGTTTAATCTTTCGGGTGCCGACCATCAGCTGACGGAACAGCGCCTGGTCCTCCTCGCTGAGCGATGTTTTCTTTTTCATTCGTGGGTCTCGTCTGATCTTTTGCCTTAGTTTACCCGACCCGGAGGATATCCGAACGGTCAAAACGGATTTTTCGTATTCTCCCGCCGCGTCAATGCTGATTTATCCCTGTCTTCGTGGCAAACTAGCCGCCGAATTTAATGCGAGCATGCCCTGGAGGAATACGTGGATAAAATTTTCGTCGATGAAGCAGTAAGTGAACTGCATACCATTCAGGACATGTTGCGCTGGGCGGTAAGCCGCTTTAGCGCGGCGAATATCTGGTATGGACACGGTACCGATAACCCGTGGGATGAAGCGGTGCAACTGGTGTTGCCGTCTCTTTATCTGCCGCTGGATATTCCGGAAGATATGCGGACCGCGCGGCTGACGTCCAGCGAAAAACACCGCATTGTCGAGCGAGTGATTCGTCGCATTAACGAGCGTATCCCGGTCGCCTACCTGACCAATAAAGCCTGGTTCTGCGGCCACGAATTTTATGTCGATGAGCGCGTGCTGGTGCCGCGTTCGCCCATTGGCGAGCTGATTAATAACCACTTCGCCGGCCTTATTAGCCAACAGCCGAAATATATTCTGGATATGTGTACCGGCAGCGGCTGCATCGCCATCGCCTGTGCTTATGCTTTCCCGGACTCAGAGGTTGATGCGGTCGATATTTCGCCGGATGCGCTGGCTGTCGCCGAGCATAACATTGAAGAACACGGTCTTATCCATCACGTGACGCCAATCCGTTCCGATCTGTTCCGCGATCTGCCGAAAGTTCAGTACGATCTGATTGTCACTAACCCGCCTTATGTCGATGCGGAGGATATGTCCGATCTGCCGAACGAATATCGCCACGAACCTGAGCTGGGGCTGGCGTCCGGCACTGACGGCCTCAAATTGACCCGTCGTATCCTGGGGAATGCGCCGGATTATCTGTCCGATGACGGCGTTCTGATTTGTGAAGTCGGAAACAGCATGGTACATCTGATGGAGCAGTATCCGGATGTGCCGTTCACCTGGCTGGAGTTTGACAACGGCGGCGATGGCGTCTTTATGTTGACCAAAGCGCAGTTGCTCGCGGCCCGTGAACATTTCAATATTTATAAAGATTAAAACACGCAAACGACAACAACGATAACGGAGCCGTGATGGCAGGAAACACAATTGGACAACTCTTTCGCGTAACCACTTTCGGCGAATCACACGGGCTGGCGCTTGGGTGTATCGTCGATGGCGTGCCGCCCGGCATCCCGTTGACGGAGGCCGATCTGCAGCACGATCTCGACAGACGCCGCCCTGGCACCTCGCGCTATACTACCCAGCGCCGCGAACCGGATCAGGTAAAAATTCTCTCCGGCGTGTTTGATGGCGTGACGACCGGCACCAGCATTGGCCTGCTGATTGAAAACACCGATCAGCGCTCGCAGGACTACAGCGCGATTAAAGATGTTTTTCGTCCGGGACACGCGGATTACACCTATGAGCAGAAATACGGCCTGCGCGATTACCGTGGCGGTGGACGTTCTTCCGCGCGTGAAACCGCGATGCGCGTAGCGGCAGGGGCGATTGCCAAGAAATACCTGGCGGAAAAGTTCGGCATCGAAATCCGCGGCTGCCTGACCCAGATGGGCGACATTCCGCTGGAGATTAAAGACTGGCGTCAGGTTGAGCTTAATCCGTTCTTTTGTCCCGATGCGGACAAACTTGACGCGCTGGACGAACTGATGCGCGCGCTGAAAAAAGAGGGTGACTCCATCGGCGCGAAAGTGACGGTGATGGCGAGCGGCGTGCCGGCAGGGCTTGGCGAACCGGTTTTTGACCGACTGGATGCGGACATCGCCCATGCGCTGATGAGCATCAATGCGGTGAAAGGCGTGGAGATCGGCGAAGGATTTAACGTGGTGGCGCTGCGCGGCAGCCAGAATCGCGATGAAATCACGGCGCAGGGTTTTCAGAGCAACCACGCTGGCGGCATCCTCGGTGGCATCAGTAGCGGGCAACACATTGTGGCGCATATGGCGCTGAAACCTACCTCCAGCATTACCGTGCCGGGACGTACGATCAACCGGATGGGTGAAGAAGTCGAAATGATCACCAAAGGGCGCCACGATCCGTGTGTGGGGATTCGCGCAGTGCCGATCGCAGAAGCCATGCTGGCGATCGTGCTGATGGATCACCTGCTGCGCCATCGGGCACAGAATGCGGATGTAAAGACAGAGATTCCACGCTGGTAAGAAATGAAAAAAACCGCGATTGCGCTGCTGGCATGGTTTGTCAGTAGCGCCAGCCTGGCGGCGACGCCGTGGCAGAAAATAACCCATCCTGTCCCCGGCGCCGCCCAGTCTATCGGTAGCTTTGCCAACGGATGCATCATTGGCGCCGACACGTTGCCGGTACAGTCCGATAATTATCAGGTGATGCGCACCGATCAGCGCCGTTATTTCGGCCACCCGGACTTGGTTATGTTTATCCAGCGGTTGAGTCATCAGGCGCAGCAACGGGGGCTCGGAACCGTCCTGATAGGCGACATGGGGATGCCTGCCGGAGGCCGCTTTAATGGCGGACACGCCAGTCATCAGACCGGGCTTGATGTGGATATTTTCTTGCAGTTGCCGAAAACGCGCTGGAGCCAGGCGCAGCTATTACGCCCGCAGGCGTTAGATCTGGTGTCCCGCGACGGTAAACATGTCGTGCCGTCGCGCTGGTCGTCGGATATCGCCAGTCTGATCAAACTGGCGGCACAAGACAATGACGTCACCCGTATTTTCGTCAATCCGGCTATTAAACAACAGCTTTGCCTCGATGCCGGAAACGATCGTGACTGGCTACGTAAAGTACGCCCCTGGTTCCAGCATCGCGCGCATATGCACGTGCGTTTACGCTGCCCTGCCGACAGCCTGGAGTGCGAAGATCAACCTTTACCCCCGCCGGGCGATGGATGCGGCGCTGAACTGCAAAGCTGGTTCGAACCGCCAAAACCTGGCACCACAAAGCCTGAGAAGAAGACACCGCCGCCGCTGCCGCCTTCCTGCCAGGCGCTACTGGATGAGCATGTACTCTGATGGACAATTTTTATGATCTGTTTATGGTCTCCCCGCTGCTGCTGGTGGTGCTGTTTTTTGTCGCCGTACTGGCAGGATTTATCGATTCTATCGCCGGGGGCGGAGGGCTGCTCACTATCCCTGCGCTGATGGCCGCCGGGATGTCGCCGGCAAACGCGCTGGCGACCAATAAATTACAGGCGTGCGGCGGCTCCCTCTCATCTTCGCTCTATTTTATTCGCCGTAAAGTGGTAAACCTGGCCGAGCAAAAGCTCAATATTCTGATGACGTTCATTGGCTCGATGAGCGGCGCGCTGCTGGTGCAGCACGTGCAGGCGGATATTTTGCGCCAGATCTTGCCCATCCTGGTGATTTTCATCGGCCTCTATTTTTTATTGATGCCGAAGCTGGGCGAGGAAGATCGCCAGCGCCGCCTGTATGGATTGCCGTTCGCGCTGATAGCCGGGGGATGCGTCGGGTTTTACGACGGCTTTTTCGGGCCTGCCGCCGGGTCGTTTTACGCTCTGGCGTTTGTCACCTTATGTGGCTATAACCTGGCGAAATCCACGGCACATGCCAAAGTGCTTAACGCTACCTCCAACGTTGGCGGCCTGCTGTTATTTATCATCGGCGGCAAAGTGATCTGGGCGACGGGCTTCGTGATGCTGGTTGGTCAGTTTTTAGGGGCGCGAATGGGGTCGCGTCTGGTGTTGAGCAAAGGCCAAAAGCTTATCAGACCGATGATCGTTATTGTCTCGGCGGTAATGAGCGCCAGGTTACTTTATGATAGCCACGGACAGGAGATCCTCCACTGGTTGGGGATGAATTAATGAACAATACGCACCATTACGAACAGTTAATTGAGATTTTTAACGGCTGCTTTGCCGAAGAATTTAATACCCGTCTGATTAAAGGCGACGACGAACCGATCTATCTTCCTGCTGACGCGCAGGTACCGTACCACCGCATCGTCTTTGCGCATGGGTTTTACGCCAGCGCGCTGCATGAGATTTCTCACTGGTGTATCGCCGGTAAGGCGCGTCGCGAACTGGTTGACTTTGGTTACTGGTACTGCCCGGATGGACGCGACGCGCAGACCCAAAGTCAATTCGAAGACGTGGAGGTGAAGCCACAGGCTTTCGACTGGTTGTTTTGCGTGGCGGCGGGGTATCCCTTTAACGTCAGTTGCGACAATCTGGAAGGCGATATTGAGCCGGATCGCGTGGCGTTTCAGCGCAGGGTTCATGCGCAGGTAATGGCGTATCTGGAGCAGGGCATTCCTGAACGTCCGGCCCGCTTCATCAAAGCGCTACAGAATTACTATCACACGCCCGAACTTAAGGCGGAACAGTTCCCGTGGCCGGAAGCGCTTAATTAAAGCCAGCGCCACGTTTACAATGAGGAAAGAAGATGATCGCGGAGTTTGAATCACGCATTCTGGCATTAATTGACGATATGGTAGAGCACGCCAGCGACGATGAGCTTTTTGCCAGTGGATACCTGCGTGGCCACCTGACGTTAGCCATTGCCGAGCTGGAGAGCGGTGATGACCACTCCGTCGAGGCGGTCTATGCCAACGTTAGCCAAAGTCTGGAAAAAGCGATCGGCGCCGGCGAACTGTCGCCGCGCGATCAGGCGTTAGTCAAAGCGATGTGGGACAATTTGTTCGACAAGGCAAAACAATAACGCCGTGGGCCGGAAGGCGACGCTTGCCGCCTTCCGCTATTGACTGGCCCATTACTTCACCGCTTTTCCCTTCAATAACTTTCTCACCCATAACCGATTCGGATTTAACGCCGCCAGCGTACTGGCATCCAGTGGAATCGGCTCGTTACTCATCTGCGCCGCCAGAATTTCTGCGCATAATGGCGCTGAGCACAAACCGCGCGATCCCAGCGCGCCGAGCATAAATAAACCCGGATACACAGGTGCAGGCGCCGCCGACGTTTTATTATCGGCTAAATCGGCGTAATGCGTCAGCGTGGCATGGTAATCCGGGACATTGCCCACCATCGGCAGATGGTCGCGGGTGGCGCAACGCACGCCGCAACGGGCGCTGTTGCCGCTAACGTCAACCTCTGTGGCCCAGTTCGCATCCGGAAAACAGTCAAGCAGACGCTGTCGGTTCTGACGCTGATCTTCTTCGCGCCAGACGGTGCTTTCGTCGCCCCGGTGATAGCTGGCACCAATACAGTGCTGCTGATTATGCGGATTTTGCGGCGTCAGATAGCCGTCGTAGCATAACACCTGACGCAACGCCGAGAGAGCGGGGGTGGTGGGAATATGGCTGACCTGCCCCCCGACGGCATACACCGGCAGCGGCTGGGTCTGATCAAAACGGTTAATCTGATGGCCGTTCACCAGGACGACGGTCTCATGGCTGACGGTTTCACCTGACGTAAAGCGCAGTTGCCAGCGCGACTCCTGCGCAACGAGCGACGTGAGCGTATGGCGAAAGCGCGTTTGTAAACCCTGTTCAGTCGCCAGTGCGATGACTGCGCGAGTTAATTGTTCCGGGCACAGCCAGCCGCCTGCCGGATAGGTAATTCCTCCGCAGCGTGTCGTCACGCCAACCGCCTGTTCCGCCTCTTCGGCATTGAGCGCCGAGGCCAGTCCGGCGGGCAGCGCCAGGGACAGCATCTGGGCAATTTTCTGCTGGCTTTTCTCATCCCATCCGAGCTGCGTCACGCCGCACCAGTCATGATCAAAAGAGACGGGCAGGGCATCATACAGGCGACGGGCAAAGGTGAATGCGGTCGGGAAAAAGCGATTAATGGCGGCGTCATGTTTGCTAAGGAGCGGATAAAGCGCGCCCTGTCTATTACCGGA
This sequence comes from Salmonella sp. NW38, assembly GCF_051807745.1. NCBI lineage: Bacteria > Pseudomonadati > Pseudomonadota > Gammaproteobacteria > Enterobacterales > Enterobacteriaceae > Salmonella > Salmonella sp. NW38. The sequence goes on from NZ_JAMMTO010000010.1 coordinate 93,562, forward strand.
AGCGCCCTGGGCGGGCTGATCATCTGCGCAATAGAGCGTCACCTGCCAGCCGCGACGCAGTAACGCCAGTGATAACAGCGCGCTGGCGATGCCGCCGCCAATGATCGCCGTTTCACGTTTTTCGCTTCCGCTGCGGTAAAACCAGGGCGCGGAAAGGGTCGGCATGAGGTGTTGTTCCATCACTCCGCAAAGCATCTCGCGTTTACGTCCGAAGCCTTTGCGTTTTTGCATGGTAAAACCGGCTTCCTGTAATCCCCGACGAACGAAGCCCGCCGAGGTAAACGTCGCCAGCGTTGCGCCGGGCCGCGCCAGCCGCGCCATCGCGTTAAACAGGTTTGGCGTCCACATATCCGGATTTTTCGCCGGGGCAAAACCGTCGAGGAACCAGGCGTCGACTGTTTGATTCAGCGTGGCGTCCAGTTGGTCGGTCAGTTCATTAATATCGCCAAACCACAAATCCAGCGTCACCCGGCCCCGATCCAGCAATAGGCGGTGGCACCCCGGGAGCGGCAGCGGCCATTGCGCCTGCAGCTGCTCTGCCCAGGGCGCGAGCTCCGGCCAGTATTGGTGCGCCAGCGCCAGATCGTCGCGCGTTAACGGGAATTTCTCAAAACTGATGAAATGTAACCTTTGCAGCGTCGCCTGTGGATGCTCAGAACGAAAGCCGTCAAACGCCTGCCACAGCGTCAGGAAGTTGAGTCCGGTGCCAAAACCGCTTTCCGCGACTATAAATAATGGATGTGAATGTACGGGAAATCGCTCCGCAAGACGATTGCCGCCAAGAAAAACGTAGCGTGTCTCTTCGAGTCCATTGTCATTAGAAAAATAGACATCATCAAAATCTCGGGAAACAGGTGTACCCTCAGCGTTAAATTCGAGTGTGGCGGGTTGTATGGCGTATTGTTTCACGTAAGTTACTCGTCTGACGGGCGGTATCGCGATCTTAACGATGTGTGCCTGATGGCGCAAATTTCCGTACTAAATGGCTGATCGGACTTGTTCGGCGTACAAGTGTACGCTATTGTGCCAATCGAAACTTAAAAATAGTGCGAATTACAGAGGTATTGAATGAAACGTGCAGTGATTACTGGCCTGGGCATCGTTTCCAGCATCGGTAATAACCAGCAGGAAGTCCTGGCATCTCTGCGTGAAGGACGTTCAGGGATCACTTTCTCTCAGGAGCTGAAGGACGCCGGCATGCGTAGCCAGGTATGGGGCAACGTAAAACTGGATACCACTGGCCTCATTGACCGCAAAGTCGTGCGCTTTATGAGCGACGCCTCCATCTATGCTTATCTGTCTATGGAGCAGGCAGTGGCCGACGCCGGTCTGGCGCCGGAAGTCTATCAAAATAACCCGCGTGTCGGCCTGATTGCAGGTTCCGGCGGCGGCTCCCCGAAATTCCAGGTCTTTGGCGCAGACGCCATGCGTAGCCCGCGTGGTCTGAAAGCCGTGGGCCCGTATGTGGTGACGAAAGCAATGGCATCCGGCGTTTCCGCCTGCCTCGCTACGCCGTTTAAAATTTATGGCGTGAACTACTCCATTAGCTCCGCTTGCGCGACCTCCGCACACTGTATCGGCAATGCGGTTGAACAGATCCAACTGGGCAAACAGGACATCGTTTTTGCTGGCGGCGGCGAAGAGCTGTGCTGGGAAATGGCCTGTGAGTTCGATGCGATGGGCGCACTGTCCACCAAATATAACGATACGCCTGAAAAAGCGTCCCGTACCTATGATGCGCACCGTGATGGGTTTGTCATCGCGGGCGGTGGCGGTATGGTTGTTGTCGAAGAGCTGGAACACGCTCTGGCGCGCGGCGCGCATATCTATGCGGAAATCGTCGGTTACGGCGCAACATCCGATGGCGCAGACATGGTTGCTCCGTCTGGTGAAGGCGCAGTACGTTGCATGCAAATGGCGATGCACGGCGTAGACACGCCGATCGACTACCTGAACTCTCACGGTACCTCTACTCCGGTAGGCGACGTGAAAGAACTCGGTGCAATCCGTGAAGTGTTTGGCGATAACAGCCCGGCAATTTCTGCAACCAAAGCGATGACCGGCCACTCGCTGGGTGCCGCAGGCGTGCAGGAAGCTATCTACTCTCTGCTGATGCTGGAGCACGGTTTTATCGCGCCGAGTATCAACATCGAAGAGCTGGATGAGCAGGCCGCGGGTCTGGACATCGTGACCGAAACGACCGAGCGTGAACTGACTACTGTAATGTCTAACAGCTTCGGTTTTGGCGGCACCAACGCCACGCTGGTGATGCGTAAGTTGTAAGCCTGACTATTACGTTGTAGTATCAATAATGAAACAGGTCGCTAATGCGACCTGTTTTTTCATTCAGGGAACAACAAATTATATGGATATTCTATAAATGCCAACTAATACATTAGATAAAATTAGGCATAGTTTGAGTTGTGTGGCTGTTTTATTTGGTTTGCTTGGCATTTTTGTTTTTGCCTCATTTTCGCCTTCCTATGCCTGGCTTTATTTGGGAGGTCTGGCTGCGCCTTTTATATATAGTATTGTTTTTGTCTATGCGATTGCCGCCTGGAGTATTTATTCAAAGTATTATCCGTTTTTATCATTGGGCCGCTTATCATTTGTGGAATGTTTTTTTCCGGCGCTGGCCCTGGTGTGCCTTACCGTTCTCTACAATGCTTTTAGTGGCCCGGAACCCTGGATGGCCGAGTTATCAAGGCAATTTTTTCTTCATAAATTTCTTAACACGCTGGCGATGTGCTTTCTGGCTCCTGTGGCGGAGGAAATTATATTCAGAGGGTTTTTATTAAACAGCAGTATCGGTTGGGGTCGGTACTCGAGAGTTTCCGGTATTATTATTACCTCACTCGCTTTTGCAATTATGCATACACAATATCTCTTTGCGGTGACTTTTGTTTATCTGTTTGTGTTTTCATCGATATTATGCGTTGTTCGAATGAGAAGCCGTGGGCTAATGATACCGATAATACTTCATATTTTAAATAATGCCTGGGTTATTTTCGGCTTACTGTTTTCAGCGACGGAATAAGCGCCTGATGCAAGAGGCGCTTTAACCTCTCCGGTACGAACAAGAGACCGATGGCGGTTCCCTTTTTTAATGCTTCTTATATTCCGGCGCGACTTTCGCTGACCAGGCCTCAGCCTGGGTGATGGCGCCTGCGTCATAAATCGGCTGTTCATAACCCCTGTCAGCATCCCGAACGCGGTAAATTTTCCAGCGTCCCTCTTCCCAACGGGTATAAACTTCCAGGTGGATGGGCGTTGACTCTGTACCCAACAGAACATCCACTTTTTCTCCGCCGAGGAAAGGGTGTGCCTTCCCAACCCGTAACTGTGGAATCCACTCTGGCGCATAGTCCTGCGCATACATAAAATAATCTGCCCCCACAATCTCCTGTTCATAAAGGGACTGTATTAGCGCCAGGCGATGAATAACCTCTTTAGCAACGTAACGTTGCATTAAGGCGGTGGTGTCGTCAGGGGTATTCACATCGTTCGTGAACGTCGTCATCCATGAGGTATAGAACTGCTTCACGGCCTGCGTACTGTCGTGATGAGGCGCAGAGCAACTACAAAGCAACAGGATAAGCGCGACAAGGGAGAACGTTTTCATTAATTCTTCCTGTAGATGGTATATGAGGGCCTGGCTGCCCGGTAGCCCGGGCCGGCCCACATATCGCGTTGTTTAAAATCTGAATACCACTCTGCGCCATCGTATATCGCCATGTGACCGCTCGGGTTTCCGCCAGCGTAAGGTTGAATAATAATGACGTCACCCTCGCGCGGCATTTCATAGGTACCAATAGCGGTGAATCCGGCGCTTCTTAACATTGGGCCATAATCTTTCGCATGATATGTATGCCCCAGCGTGATACCGCCCGCCTGAATTGCCTTTCGGGTAAATTCCGCACACCAGCCTGACGAGAAAGATCTCTGAGCGTAATACCTCTTTTTTCAAGTGCACTTTTAATATCTGCACGATGCCAGTCCTGGCTTTTTGGTTCCATTCTGTAATCCTAAGAAGATGTGTTATCGGCACCGATATTTTTAAGGTAAAAATTAGCGTGATAAAAAGAAAGTTACTTTCTTTTTCACTCTGAGAATAGTGCCAGAAAGAAAGCAAAATTTCGCGAAAAAGAAGAAATATTTTTATTTCATCAGGGGAAAGGAAAGAAACCGATGGCAAAGGAATGGTTCACGGTTAAGGAATGTCTTGGCTTACCGGGGTTTCCGGGAAGCGAGCCTGCGGTTCGCGAACGTTTGTATAAGTACAGCGAAGGGAAAGAGGGGGTCAGGCGTAAGCGTGTTAAATCAAAGGCCGAGGAGTTTCATATATCTGTTTTCCCTCTTTATGTTCATCGTTATCTGGACGACAGCGGAGAGGAACCGACGCCAGAACCCATTTCCTTACAGGAAGCGGAGCCTGAAGATATCTGGGAGATGATGTTCAGGTTACTGACGCCAGAACAGCGCAAGCAGGTGACCGGACGCTTTAAGGTGAGAGGAATGAAAGCGGTCTTTCCCTTTCTGTTTGATGACACGCCGCCACGTTGATAGCCTGGCTGCAATTTCAAGGTTGACAAGTTTCGCGTCTCACAGGCAGACTTCACTTTCTACATTATCCTTCCGATAATGCGTAAGTGTTTAACGTTATCCAACGCACCTTAATCCTGACGTTCAGGTAGAGGGGGGCGTGGCCTTTCCCCGCCTTACTCTGCATTCTGGAGTAATGCATGACAGCAGTTAGCCAAAAAACAACGACCCCGTCTGCGAATTTTTCGCTGTTCCGCATCGCCTTTGCGGTTTTCCTGACCTATATGACGGTCGGCCTGCCGTTACCCGTCATCCCGCTTTTTGTCCATCACGAACTGGGCTATAGCAATACGATGGTTGGGATCGCCGTGGGCATTCAGTTTTTTGCGACGGTACTGACGCGCGGCTATGCCGGACGGCTGGCGGATCAATATGGCGCTAAACGATCGGCGTTACAGGGGATGTTTGCCTGCGGGCTGGCGGGCGCCGCCTGGCTCCTGGCCGCGCTGTTGCCAGTTTCCGCGCCGATAAAATTCGCGCTGCTTATTGTCGGGCGTTTGATCCTCGGATTTGGCGAAAGCCAGCTGCTGACCGGAACCCTGACCTGGGGACTGGGGCTGGTTGGCCCAACGCGTTCCGGTAAGGTGATGTCGTGGAACGGAATGGCGATTTACGGCGCGCTGGCGGCCGGTGCGCCGTTGGGCTTGCTGATCCATAGCCACTTTGGCTTCGCGGCGCTGGCGGGGACGACGATGGTTTTACCGCTGCTGGCCTGGGCATTCAACGGCACCGTGCGTAAAGTGCCTGCGTATACGGGGGAGCGACCTTCACTGTGGAGCGTGGTCGGGCTTATCTGGAAACCGGGCCTGGGCCTGGCATTGCAGGGCGTGGGCTTTGCCGTCATCGGTACGTTTATTTCACTTTATTTTGTCAGCAATGGCTGGACGATGGCGGGATTCACCCTGACCGCGTTTGGCGGTGCGTTTGTACTGATGCGCATATTGTTCGGTTGGATGCCGGACCGCTTTGGCGGCGTGAAGGTCGCCGTTGTCTCATTGCTGGTTGAGACGGCAGGACTGCTGCTCTTGTGGCTGGCGCCGACGGCCTGGATAGCGCTGGTAGGCGCGGCGCTCACCGGGGCTGGGTGTTCACTGATTTTCCCGGCGCTGGGCGTGGAGGTTGTGAAACGCGTACCTGCACAGGTACGCGGTACGGCGCTCGGCGGCTACGCCGCGTTTCAGGATATCTCCTACGGCGTTACCGGCCCGCTGGCGGGCATGCTGGCCACGTCATGCGGCTATCCTTCCGTATTTCTCGCGGGAGCGATCTCCGCAGTGGTTGGCATCCTGGTGACGATATTATCGTTCCGGCGTGGTTAAGAAACCAGCCAGAAAAGCGCCAGTACAATTATTAGCGCGATAAACAACAGGCCTGGTCGCGCAGACAGATTTTTCACGGTTTCAATCATCGGCGCGAACGGACGGTAGATGGGTTGAATAGAGAGCGGTTCCAGCTCATCCGCCTCCCGCTCTACGCGACGCAGGAAAATATGGTTAAGTAAGTCCTGCACCTGGGCGGTGGTCAACACCGTTTGCGGCTGAATTTGATAAGTGTGTTGGGCATACTCTTTGATCGCTGTGAGCTCGTCCGGCTCAAGCGGTTGTTTTAACGCAGCCTGCAGCGTATGTAGCGTAGGCGCGTGTTGTAGTGACAGCGTCTGCCGCGCCTGTAGCCATGTCGCCAGATGAGTAAACTGTTTTGCCGGAATGAGCTCGCCGCTTTTCACGCCGGAGAGTTCCAGCATTGATTGCCAGATAAGTTTGTTTGACTCGCCGGTCGCGGCTGCCAGCTTCGTCACCAACTGATTCAACGTATTATGTTCAGCAGGCAATAATGGCCGATCCGTTGCCGGACGTTGCTGCGGCTGCGGAATGGAAAGCTGCCCCTGTTGCAGGAGCGTCAGCACGTTTTTGAGTTGATCGGGCGTAAGCTGGCTAAGCGCGGTTTGACCGTATTGCTGACGGATAAAATCGCTGACGGCCTGACGATTATTCCCGACGCCAAGCAGCTCTGTTAGCTGTGAAAGTACCTGACGATTGGCGTGATTTTGCTGCGCTACGCCCAGACGCTGGGTAAGATTCTGTTCAGCGGCGGGGAAGTGGCGCGACAGTAGCGGCGCGTCATTTTTTATCCCCAGATCGTGTTTCATTCCGGCCCATACTTCCGCGCTTTGCTGCTGGGTCAGTGAAATCAGGCGCGTGATCAGCCTTTCCAGTACCGTACGCTGTTGCATGGAAAGCGGCTGCTCGCTCGCAGCGGAAAGAGGATTACGCCCTTCGCCTGGAGGCTGTGCAGGGGCGCCGGAGATGGGATGCATAATTAATTATCCTTTAACCATAAATCTGAGCAATATATGCCTGGCGGCCAGATTATGGCACACTTGTCCGGTTAACTCTCGTTCTCAAACAGGTACGACAGTCGTGAAAATTCTCGTTGATGAAAATATGCCTTACGCCCGCGAATTATTTAGCCGCCTGGGTGAGGTAAAGGCAGTGCCGGGTCGCCCGATCCCCGTTGAAGAATTGAACCATGCCGATGCGTTAATGGTGCGTTCGGTCACGAAAGTGAATGAATCGCTGCTGAGCGGCACGCCGATTAACTTCGTTGGTACTGCTACGGCAGGCACCGATCATGTGGATGAGGCATGGCTGAAGCAGGCGGGCATCGGTTTTTCAGCCGCGCCCGGCTGTAATGCTATCGCCGTGGTGGAGTATGTGTTTTCCGCGCTGTTGATGCTGGCCGAACGTGACGGCTTTTCGTTACGCGATCGCACTATAGGGATTGTCGGCGTGGGTAACGTCGGAAGCCGGCTACAGACCAGGCTTGAAGCGTTGGGTATCCGCACGTTGCTGTGCGATCCGCCACGCGCCGCACGCGGGGACGAGGGTGATTTTCGTACGCTGGATGAGCTGGTGCAGGAAGCGGATGTCCTGACTTTCCATACGCCGCTTTATAAAGACGGACCGTACAAAACGCTGCATCTGGCCGATGAGACGCTGATCCGTCGACTGAAACCCGGCGCCATTCTCATTAACGCCTGCCGCGGTCCGGTGGTGGATAACGCCGCGTTGTTGGCGCGACTTAATGCCGGGCAGCCGCTGAGCGTGGTGCTTGATGTGTGGGAGGGCGAACCGGATCTTAACGTCGCGCTACTGGAAGCCGTGGATATCGGCACGTCGCATATTGCCGGCTATACGCTGGAAGGCAAAGCGCGCGGCACCACCCAGGTCTTTGAGGCGTATAGCGCGTTTATCGGTCGCGAGCAGCATGTCGCGCTGGAGACATTACTGCCTGCGCCTGAGTTTGGTCGTATTACGCTTCACGGCCCGCTGGATCAACCGACGCTGAAAAGACTGGCGCATTTGGTGTATGATGTGCGCCGCGACGATGCGCCACTGCGTAAAGTCGCTGGAATTCCGGGTGAATTTGATAAATTGCGTAAAAATTATCTTGAGCGCCGTGAATGGTCGTCTTTATACGTGATGTGTGACGACGAAACGGCAGCCGCCTTGCTGTGTAAGCTAGGTTTTAACGCTGTTCATCACCCGGCACATTAATGTCTTCTTAATGCTCCCTGTCGAATAATGCGACAGGGACGCTTATGTATTTCTGGAGTAAATCACCATGTCTGAAGGCTGGAACATTGCCATTCTGGGCGCAACGGGCGCCGTAGGCGAAGCCCTGCTTGAAACACTGGCTGAACGCCAGTTCCCGGTCGGTGAAATTTATGCGTTGGCGCGTCATGAAAGCGCGGGCGAGCACCTCCGTTTTGGTGGCAAGTCGGTCATTGTCCAGGATGCGGCGGACTTTGACTGGACGCAGGCGCAGTTGGCGTTTTTCGTTGCCGGCGCAGAGGCATCGGCTGCCTGGATAGACGACGCGACCAATGCAGGTTGCCTGGTGATAGATTCCAGCGGTCTGTTCGCGCTGGAGCCTGATGTGCCGCTGGTCGTGCCGGAAGTTAACCCGTATGTACTGGCGGATTACCGTAACCGTAACGTGATTGCGGTCGCCGATAGTCTGACCAGTCAACTGCTGGCGGCGCTCAAGCCGTTAATCGATCAGGGGGGACTGTCGCGCATCGCCGTCACCAGTATGTTATCAGCGTCCGCACAGGGGAAAAAAGCGGTCGATGCGCTGGCCGGACAGAGTGCGAAGCTGCTTAACGGCATACCGATTGATGAAGATGATTTCTTTGGCCGCCAGTTGGCGTTCAATATGCTGCCGCTGCTGCCGGATCGTGAAGGCAGCGTGCGCCAGGAACGTCGTATCGTCGATGAAGTGCGTAAAATTTTGCAGGACGATGGCGTGATGATCTCCGCCAGTGTCGTGCAGTCGCCGGTGTTCTATGGCCATGCGCAGATGGTGAGCTTTGAAGCGCTCCGTCCGCTGGCGGCGGAAGAGGCGCGCGAGGCGTTTTCCCGCGGTGAAGATATCGTACTGTCAGAAGAGACGGATTACCCGACGCAGGTGGGCGACGCTTCCGGCAATCCACAGCTTTCTATTGGCTGTGTGCATAATGATTACGGTATGCCGGAACAAATTCAGTTCTGGTCAGTGGCGGACAACGTGCGTTTCGGCGGCGCGCTGATGGCCGTTAAAATTGCGGAGAAGCTGGTGCAGGAGTATCTGTACTGATGTCCGGACAGCAATCATCGCCGGTCTATAAAATTGCGCTGGGTATTGAGTACGACGGCAGCAAGTATTATGGCTGGCAGCGTCAGAATGAAGTGCGCAGCGTGCAGGAAAAGCTGGAAAAAGCGCTCTCGCAGGTGGCAAATGAACCTATTAACGTGTTCTGCGCCGGGCGTACCGATGCCGGCGTTCACGGCACCGGGCAGGTTGTCCATTTCGAAACGACCGCATTGCGCAAAGATGCGGCATGGACGCTGGGGGTAAATGCGAATTTGCCTGGTGACATTGCCGTGCGCTGGGTGAAAACTGTACCGGATGATTTTCACGCGCGATTTAGCGCTACGGCTCGCCGTTATCGCTATATCATCTACAATCATCGACTGCGTCCTGCGGTGTTAGCAAAAGGCGTGACGCATTACTATGAGCCGCTGGATGCAGAGCGGATGCATCGCGCGGCGCAGTGTCTGCTTGGTGAAAATGATTTTACCTCGTTTCGCGCGGTGCAGTGCCAGTCGCGCACGCCGTGGCGTAATGTGATGCACATCAACGTTACCCGCCACGGCCCTTATGTGGTGGTCGATATCAAAGCGAATGCCTTTGTTCATCATATGGTCAGGAATATTGTCGGCAGCCTGCTGGAAGTAGGCGCTCACAACCAGCCGGAGAGCTGGATCGCAGAGCTGTTAGCGGCCAGGGACAGAACGCTGGCGGCGGCAACGGCGAAGGCGGAAGGGCTATATTTGGTTGCGGTGGATTACCCTGACCGGTTTGACCTTCCAAAACCACCAATGGGCCCGCTATTTCTGGCGGACTAATCCGAATCGCACACCCGAAACGTGTCGGGTAGAAAGGCAAAGACAAATATGGACCTGATCTACTTTATTATTGATTTTATTCTGCACATCGATGTGCATCTGGCGGAGCTGGTCGCGGAGTACGGCGTCTGGGTGTACGCTATTTTGTTTTTGATTCTGTTTTGTGAAACCGGCCTGGTCGTCACGCCGTTTCTGCCGGGCGACTCGCTGCTGTTTGTCGCCGGGGCGCTGGCTTCGCTGGAAACCAACGATCTCAATGTGCATGTCATGGTGGCGTTAATGCTGATCGCCGCAATTGTTGGCGATGCGGTAAATTACACGATTGGTCGACTGTTCGGCGAAAAACTGTTCAGTAATCCGAATTCGAAAATTTTCCGCCGCAGTTACCTGGATAAAACCCACCAGTTTTATGAAAAACACGGCGGTAAAACTATCATTCTCGCTCGCTTCGTGCCGATCGTCAGAACCTTTGCGCCGTTTGTGGCAGGGATGGGGCACATGTCCTATCGGCATTTTGCCGCTTATAACGTCATCGGCGCGCTGCTGTGGGTGCTGCTCTTTACCTACGCCGGTTATTTCTTCGGTACGATACCGTTGATTCAGGATAACCTTAAGCTGCTGATTGTGGGGATTATCGTGGTTTCGATATTACCTGGCGTCATCGAGATTATTCGGCATAAGCGCGCTGCGTCGCGTGCCGCAAAATAGAAAGTAACTCAGCGGTTCGACCACTTTTTTATCCAAAGTTTCGGGCTGTTATGTTTTAATGTGCAACATTCATGGTCTGTTGGGGGCAAAAATGGCATTATGCGCCCCTTATAATAAAGCTGACTAAGGTTCAGGCAGAAAGGTCACCAATGAGCTGGATTGAACGAATTAAAAGCAACATTACTCCCACCCGCAAGGCAAGCATTCCTGAAGGGGTGTGGACCAAGTGTGATAGCTGCGGTCAGGTTTTATACCGCGCTGAGCTGGAACGTAATCTTGAGGTCTGTCCTAAGTGTGACCATCATATGCGCATGTCGGCGCGCAATCGCCTGCATAGCCTGTTAGATGAAGGTTCCCTTGTGGAGTTGGGTAGCGAGCTGGAGCCGAAAGACGTGCTCAAGTTCCGCGACTCCAAAAAATATAAAGACAGACTGGCGTCCGCGCAGAAAGAAACCGGCGAGAAAGACGCGCTGGTGGTCATGAAAGGGACGCTTCACGGTATGCCGGTTGTCGCCGCCGCGTTTGAATTCGCGTTCATGGGCGGCTCAATGGGGTCTGTCGTTGGCGCACGCTTCGTTCGCGCCGTTGAACAGGCGCTGGAAGATAACTGTCCGTTAGTGTGTTTCTCTGCTTCCGGCGGCGCGCGTATGCAAGAAGCGCTGATGTCTCTGATGCAGATGGCGAAAACCTCTGCTGCGCTGGCGAAAATGCAGGAACGTGGTCTGCCCTACATCTCGGTATTGACCGATCCGACAATGGGCGGCGTTTCCGCCAGTTTTGCGATGCTGGGCGATCTCAACATCGCCGAGCCAAAAGCCCTGATTGGCTTCGCCGGCCCGCGCGTTATCGAACAGACCGTTCGCGAAAAACTGCCGCCAGGATTCCAGCGCAGTGAGTTCCTGATCGAAAAAGGCGCTATTGATATGATAGTCCGCCGCCCGGAAATGCGCCTGAAGCTGGCGAGCATTCTGGCGAAGCTGATGAATCTGCCCGCGCCGAACCCGGACGCCCCGCGTGAAGGCGTGGTGGTGCCTCCGGCGCCGGATCAGGAGTCTGAGGCCTGATAACTGAAAAGGGCAGGGCCGCAGGCTCTGCCCTTTTGCTTTTCACCGTAAAGAAGCAGCGGAATCAATGAAAAACAAATCTATACCTCAAGCTGCGTCGCCCCTGGCCTCGTGGCTTTCTTATCTGGAAAACCTGCACAGCAAGAGTATCGATTTAGGCCTTGAGCGCGTAAGCCAGGTGGCAGCGCGTCTGGACATCCTCAAGCCTGCGCCGTTCGTTTTTACCGTTGCGGGAACCAACGGCAAAGGTACGACCTGTCGCACGCTGGAGTCGGTGTTAATCGCGGCGGGATACCGTGTGGGCGTCTATAGTTCGCCTCATCTGGTACGTTACACCGAGCGCGTGCGCGTGCAGGGGAAAGAATTAGCGGAATCCGCGCATACCGCGTCCTTTGCGGAAATAGAAACGGCGCGCGGCGATATTTCATTGACCTATTTTGAATATGGTACGTTGTCGGCATTGTGGCTGTTTAAACAGGCTAACCTTGACGTGGTGATTCTGGAGGTCGGGTTGGGCGGGCGCCTGGACGCCACGAACATTGTGGATGCCGATGTAGCGGTAATTACCAGCATCGCGCTTGACCATACTGACTGGCTGGGGCCGGATCGCGAAAGTATCGGCCGCGAGAAAGCCGGGATTTTTCGTGCGGAAAAACCCGCTATCGTCGGCGAACCGGAAATGCCGGCAACCATCGCGGATGTCGCGCAGGAGACCGGCGCGCTGTTGCTGCGTCGCGGCGTTGACTGGCGTTATGAGGTGACAGCGACCCAGTGGGCGTTTACCGATGGCGACGGCACGCTTGCCGGACTGCCGTTGCCGCAGGTTCCCCAGCCGAATGCCGCCACCGCTCTGGCCGCGCTGCGCGCCAGCGGGTTGAACATTGACGAACAGGCGATTCGCGACGGTATTGCGCAGGCTACCTTGCCGGGACGTTTTCAAATCGTGAGTGAGTCGCCGCGCGTTATCTTTGATGTCGCCCATAATCCCCACGCGGCGGAATACCTGACGGGTCGTCTGAAAATGTTGCCGAAACGCGGGCGCGTGCTTGCGGTGATTGGTATGCTGCATGATAAAGATATCGCCGGCACGTTAGCCTGGTTGAAAAGCGTGGTTGACGACTGGTATTGTGCTCCGTTAGAGGGGCCGCGCGGCGCGACGGCGGAACAACTTCTGGAACATCTGGGGAAAGGGAATGTCTATGATAGCGTCGCGCAGGCATGGCAGGCCGCTATCGACGCGGCGCAGCCAGAAGATACCGTGCTGGTGTGCGGATCGTTCCACACCGTCGCACATGTTATGGAAGTGATAGACGCGGGGAGAATCGGTGGCGAGTAAGTTTCAGAATCGTTTAGTCGGCACGATTGTGTTAGTCGCGCTGGGGGTTATTGTGCTTCCCGGTCTGCTGGACGGACAGAAAAAGCATTATCAGGATGAATTTGCTGCGATTCCACTGGTACCGAAGCCTGGCGACCGCGATGAGCCGGATATGATGCCTGCCGCAACGCAGGCGCTGCCGACACAGCCGCCGGAAGGGGCGGCTGAAGAGGTGCGGGCGGGAGATGCGGCAGCGCCATCGCTGGACCCGTCGCGCATGGCGTCTAACAATGTCGAGCTTGATCCGATACCGGCGGAGACGCCTAAACCGAAGCCGGTTGAAAAACCGAAGCCGCAGCCTAAACCGCAACAGCCGGTTGTCGTCGCTTCCACGCCGACGCCCGCGCCGAAACCGGCCGCCGACGATAAACCTGCGCCGACCGGCAAAGCTTATGTCGTACAGTTGGGCGCGCTGAAAAACGCGGATAAAGTCAACGAGATAGTCGGCAAGCTTCGTTCCGCCGGGTTCCGGGTTTATACTTCCCCCTCAACGCCGGTACAGGGTAAAATAACCCGTATTCTCGTCGGGCCGGATGCGTCGAAAGATAAGATGAAAGGATCGCTTGGCGAGCTCAAGCAGATTTCCGGGTTAAGCGGCGTGGTGATGGGATATAGCCCGAACTAAGGCGCGTTTTGCCTGAGCGCGCAGCGCTAAAGCCTACGGTGTTCATCTGGTAATAGCCGAAGTTCTGTAGGCTGGATAAGGCGTTTACGCCGCCATCCGGCAGAAGGAATAAACCTGGTATCCTGCGCTTATCAGGCCGATGGCAGCTCTTCTGGTCGTGCCCGAAGAGATAAAAAGTGTGATGGCGTTGAATATTTTTTCAGCGCCATTTTTATTTACGCGTGGGAAGGAAATCCCTACGCAAACGTTTTCTTTTTCTGTTAGAATGCGCCCCGAACAGGACGACAGGGCGTAAAATCGTGGGACATCTATGGTCTGGATTGATTACGCCATTATCGCGGTGATTGCTTTTTCCTGTCTGGTTAGCCTGATCCGCGGCTTTGTTCGTGAAGCGTTATCGCTGGTGACGTGGGGTTGTGCTTTCTTTGTCGCCAGTCACTACTACACTTACCTGTCTGTCTGGTTTACGGGCTTTGAAGACGAACTGGTTCGTAATGGGATTGCTATCGCGGTACTGTTTATCGCGACGCTTATCGTCGGCGCTATCGTGAATTTTGTGATAGGTCAGCTAGTAGAAAAGACCGGCCTGTCGGGAACTGACCGGGTGTTGGGGATCTGTTTCGGCGCACTGCGAGGCGCGCTGATTGTCGCCGCCATTCTGTTCTTCCTTGATACCTTTACCGGCTTGTCGAAAAGCGAAGACTGGAGCAAATCGCAGCTCATCCCGCAGTTCAGCTTCATCATCAGATGGTTCTTTGACTATCTGCAAAGCTCGTCGAGTTTCTTGCCCAGGACGTAACAGGTTCTGAGATGTGGCTTAACGAGGAAAATGACGTATGTGCGGTATTGTCGGTATCGCCGGTGTTATGCCGGTCAACCAGTCGATTTATGACGCGTTAACAGTGCTCCAGCATCGTGGTCAGGATGCTGCCGGTATCATCACCATTGATGCGAATAACTGCTTCCGCTTGCGTAAGGCAAACGGGCTGGTGAACGATATTTTTGAAGCTCGCCACATGCAGCGTTTGCAGGGCAACATGGGGATTGGCCATGTACGCTACCCTACCGCAGGCAGCTCCAGCGCTTCGGAAGCGCAACCTTTTTACGTTAACTCGCCGTATGGCATCACGTTGGCCCATAATGGCAACCTGACTAACGCGCATGAGCTACGTAAAAAGCTGTTTGAAGAAAAGCGCCGTCATATCAACACCACCTCCGATTCCGAAATCCTGCTCAATATTTTCGCCAGCGAGCTCGACAACTTCCGTCACTATCCGCTGGAAGCCGACAATATTTTTGCCGCGATTGCCGCGACTAACCGTCAAATCCGCGGCGCCTATGCCTGCGTAGCGATGATTATCGGCCACGGCATGGTGGCTTTTCGCGATCCGCACGGCATTCGCCCGTTAGTGCTGGGCAAGCGTGACGTTGGCGATGGTCGTACGGAGTATATGGTCGCTTCTGAAAGCGTGGCGCTGGATACGCTGGGCTTTGAATTCCTGCGCGATGTTGCGCCAGGCGAAGCTATCTATATTACCGAAAAGGGGCAACTGTTCACGCGCCAGTGCGCGGATAATCCGGTCAGTAACCCCTGTCTGTTCGAGTACGTTTATTTTGCTCGCCCGGACTCCTTTATCGACAAAATCTCCGTCTACAGCGCTCGTGTGAATATGGGCACCAAACTTGGCGAAAAAATCGCTCGTGAATGGGAAGATCTGGACATCGACGTCGTGATCCCTATCCCGGAAACCTCCTGCGATATCGCACTGGAAATTGCCCGTATTCTCGGCAAGCCGTACCGCCAGGGATTTGTCAAAAATCGTTACGTGGGACGTACCTTTATCATGCCGGGCCAACAGCTACGCCGTAAATCCGTGCGCCGTAAGCTCAATGCTAATCGCGCGGAATTCCGCGATAAGAACGTCCTGCTGGTGGATGATTCCATCGTGCGTGGCACCACATCAGAGCAGATCATCGAGATGGCCCGGGAAGCCGGCGCGAAGAAGGTTTATCTGGCGTCCGCCGCGCCGGAAATTCGTTTCCCCAACGTCTATGGCATTGATATGCCGACCGCCAATGAGCTGATCGCGCATGGTCGCGAGGTGGATGAGATTCGTCAGATCATCGGCGCAGACGGGCTTATCTTCCAGGATCTGAACGATCTGATCGAAGCCGTACGCGCGGAAAACCCGGATATCCAGCAGTTTGAATGTTCGGTATTTAACGGGGTATATGTCACCAAAGACGTAGACCAGCAATACCTCGACTTCCTGGATTCATTACGTAATGACGACGCCAAAGCGGTGCTGTTCCAGAACGAAATGGAAAACCTGGAAATGCATAACGAAGGCTAATGGCTTTGCCAGCGGCGCAATGCCGCTGGCCGATGTCAATTACGCACCACGCCGAAGCGAATAGCGTATTTTTGTACTTTGTACTGTAACGTGGTGCGCGATACGTTAAGGCTGCGGGCCGCGGCGGCAATATTCCCCTGATGCGTATCCAGCGCGGTTTCTATTAAATGCCTTTCGTAGTTGGCAACCCGTACCTCCAGCGACCCTTCATACTGCGGATCGGGTGACGAGGGAAGGGGATTTTCCGGCGCGGTTTCCGGTACGCCTAAATTTAACTCGTCCTGTTCAAAAATGATGTGTTTGAGCAGCCCGTCTTTTTCCTGCATGATCATGCTGCGTACAATCGCGTTTTCCAGCATCCTGACATTACCCGGCCAGGCGTGATTGAGCAGATCAGCACGCGCCGTCTCGCTTAATCCGTGAATGTCCTGCGGCACGTCATTACGGTATTTATCAATAAAATAATTCGCCAGTAAGGGAATATCTTCCGGGCGGGCGCGCAGCGGCGGTAACGTCAACATTCCGACGCTCAACCGATAAAAAAGATCTGCCCGCAGGCGTTCTTGTTGAATTAATTTGACGGGCGCTTCGTTCATGGCGGCAACGATCCTGACATCAGAGTGGAGTTGCTGTTGTCCGCCGAGCCGCCAGAAGGTTTTATCCTGCAAGAATCGCAGCAGCTTACTTTGCATCTCTATCGGCATGGCGTTCAGCTCATCAAGAAAGAGCGTTCCCCCGTTTGCCAGCTCCAGATAGCCCTGGCTATTTTCCGCGCCGGTATAGGCGCCGCGCACGGTGCCGAAAAGCGTACTTTCGATAAGCGTAGGCGGTAGAGCGCCGCAGTTCAGGGCGATAAATGGTTTATTCGCCCGCTTGCTGCATTGATGGATCAGGCGGGAAAATAGCTCCTTACCCGTACCCGTCTCCCCGACAATCGTCACCGGAATATTACTGGCGGCCAGCCGTTTGGCTTTGGCGATATTACTGAGCATTTCCGGGTTTTCGGTAATAATGGCATGGTGCTTCTCATGGTGATCGGCATACAGCAGTTGGTTCAGTTCTACCACCTGCTCCTGGAGCCGCCTGACGCCGGACATATTCCTGCCGATTTCGATAACGCCGACCATGCCGCCATCGCTTGCATAGAGCGGCGCGGTGGTGTGCTGATAGTCAACGGCCTGGCCTCGCGCATTGTAATAAATTTGATAATGGCCAATGTATTCCACGCCTTTTTTTAACGATGAAAGCATCGTACTTTGGGTCTCTTTCATGCCCGGATAGACATCCAGCATATGTTTTCCCATTGCCCGTTCAATACTGTAGCCGTCCAGATCCGCGCTTTCCTGATTGTAGTAAACGTATTCACCACGCTCATTAATGACGGCCAACGGCTGATGAATCAAATCGAAAAAGCGGGAAAACATCCTGAGCGCCGAGGCCAGTTCCTGATTGGTGGATGCCATACACGCATTCCTCATATCTATTGTTCATGTTGCCATTATAAAAGTGACGAATTTTCGTCGTTGTGATGAATAGCAAACTCAATGACGAAAATGAGAAAAAGCTTATTTTTATAAGTAATTGATTATTATTATAAAAAATAGTGGCATGCCTTTTGCTTTATCCATGTAAAGAATGCGGATTTTTACCATAAACATTAAGCAGAGGGCGTTATGACTGACTCGATTATGCAGAATTACAACCAGCTACGTGAGCAGGTAATCAACGGCGATCGCCGTTTCCAGCACAAAGACGGTCATTTGTGTTTTGAAGGGGTCGATCTGGACGCTCTGGCGCGCCAGTACCCCACGCCGTTCTATGTGTTTTCTGAGCCGGAGATTATTCGTAACATTCATGAAATCCAGCAGGCATTTGCGGCGCATAAAAATACCAAAACCTTCTTTGCGTCAAAAACCTGCTCGGTCATGGGGGTGTTGAAAGCCATTCGTGACGCCGGAATTTGCGCGGAGGCAAACTCACAATATGAGGTTCGCAAGTGCCTGGAGATAGGCTTTCGCGGCGATCAGATCGTCTTCAACGGCGTGGTGAAAAAGCCTGCCGATCTGGAGTATGCCATCGCCAACGATCTGTATCTTATTAATGTTGATAGCCTGTATGAGCTGGAACATATTGATGCCATCTCTCGCAAGCTGAAGAAAGTCGCCAATGTTTGCGTCCGCGTAGAGCCGAATGTTCCCTCGGCGACGCATGCGGAACTGGTTACCGCTTTCCATGCGAAGTCGGGTCTCGACCTGGAACAGGCGGAAGAAACCTGCCGCCGCATTCTGGCGATGCCTTATGTGCATTTGCGCGGCTTGCATATGCATGTGGGCGATCAGGTGCCGGAGTCAGAGCCTTTCGCAAAAGCGACTAAAGTGCTGGTGGATGAATCCCGTCGCCTGGAAGAGGTGCTCGGTATTAAATTTGATTTGATCAACGTAGGCGGCGGAATTCCGGTTCCCTATAAATATGACGACGAGAATGGCGACCCGTTAAAAGATAATATGTATGCCGGTATTACCGCCCAAGATTTTGCCGATGCGGTCATTCGCGAAGTGCATAAATGGCGTACCGATGTGGAAATATGTATTGAACCGGGACGTAAAGTGACCGGGTCGGCGGCGGTTTTACTGACGGAAGTCTCCTGCGAAAAACGTAAAACAAATTACGATCTTAACGGCAATGTGGAATGCCACGTTGAATGGAAATTTGTCGACGCTGGTTACAGCGTACTCTCTGACAGCCAGCATTTTGACTGGTTCTTTTATGTCTATAACGCCTCTCGCATGACGGCAGCGCACGACGCCTGGGTAAAATTAGCCGGGCCGCTGTGTGATGGCGGAGATTATTTCCACATGGGGGTGAAAGGCGAAGAGTTTTTACTGCCGAAGGAGACTCATGTTGGCGATATTGTCGCGTTTCTTGATGCCGGGGCATACACCATTGAAAGTCAAACCGTTTATAACAACCGTCCGCGCACGGGCGTGGTGATGATCGATAAAAATGGTGAAACGCGTCTGATTCGTCGGGAAGACAGTTACGAAGATATGGTCAAGTACGACATTTATTAATACTGTTTTGGGCTTCAGTTTTATGCTGAAGCCCGTCGTCAGATGATAAGAAGAGGGCAGTGATGCCTGAATGCATAACAGGAGATGGCCATGAGTAACACGAATTCTGGCTTACTTGGCATCAAAGACATTGTCTTTATGAATGTCATCGCTATTCTGAGTTTGCGGCAAATCCCTAACGTGGCGCCTTACGGGGCATCGGCCATGTTGTTATGGGTGATAGCCGCATTCTGCTTGTTTTTTCCTTTAGCGATGGTATGCGGCGAGCTGTCAACCGGCTGGCCGAAAGATGGCGGGATATTTGTCTGGATTAAAGAGGCATTTGGTAAACGTATTGCATGGATTGTCGTGGTTTGTTTTCTCTTTTCCTGCGTACTGTTTTTCCCATTAATGCTGCAATTCGGCTTTACCGCGTTGGGCTATATGATCGGCGGCGGCCTGGCGGAAAATAAAGCATTTATCGGTATTGGTTCCGCGGTAATTTTCTGGCTATTAACGCTGATGAATATCCGCGGGATGGAATGGACAAAAATTATTAATAGCATCAGCGCCTGGTGCGGCGTATTTATTCCCTCCGCCATCCTCATTTTGCTGGCGGTGGTATGGCTATGTACCGGACACCAGATGCAGACGGACTACACTACAGCGAAAAACTGGATTCCGGATCTCGGACACTGGGATACGATCGTTTTCTTATCCAGCATGATGTTTGCGTTTGCCGGACTGGAGGTCGCCCCGATGATTGCCGGGCGTACCCGTAATCCACAGCGTGATTTTCCGCGAGCGATGGCCGTCTCCGCCGCCGTTATCGTTGGGATCTATATGGTCGGCACCTGGGCGCTAAACACGCTTTTACCCGCCGGGAAAACCGACATCGTGGCAGGCGTCATGCAGGCTATGCATGCTGCTGCGGACACGCTGCATATGCCGTGGTTAATTCCTGTTATGGCCATCTGTATGTTTTTTGGCGCTCTCGGGCAGATTAACTCCTGGCTGGTGGGGCCGATTTATATGCTCCAGGAAGCCTCGCGTGAAGATAATCTGCTGGGGGACCGAATCGGCAAATTACATCCGGTGTGGAAAACGCCCGCCTTTGCCTTGACTGTACAGGCGATTATTGTCACGGTCCTGTGTTTTTCGACTTTTATTTCGCCAAGCGTTGCGGCGGCTTACTGGATGTTAACGGCGCTAACGACCATCACCTATTTTATTCCTTATCTGGTGATGTTCCCGGCGTTCTGGCGTTTACGTAAGACTCAGCCGGATACGCCAAGAAGTTTTAAAATTCCGGGCAAGGTTTTACCGGCTATTTTACCCGCGCTGGGTTTTCTTTCTATCGCCTTTGCCGTTGCGCTGTTATTTATTCCGCCTTCTCAAATTGATATGGGAGGATATTTCCAGTACGCCGGGAAAATTATTGGCGGAGCCGTGCTGGCGGTTGTCGTCGCGGAGTACATTTACCATCGGGCGCAGAAACGTAATGCCCGTTTAAGCATGGCGGGAGGAAAATAAAATGTATATGCCAGTTCTGGAAATAAATCTACGCAAGCTGGAAGAAAACGCCCGCACGGAAAAAGCTCTGCTGGCAAGCAGCGGTATTGACGTGATGGCTGTCAATAAAGTTTTTGACGGCTGCGTGGAAACCGCGCAGGCGGTGTTCAACGGCGGAATTACCGTTATTGCTGAATCACGAACCTATAATTTGAAAAAAATACGCGAGACAGGATGTACGACCTGCCTGTTACGCAGCCCGTGTCTGAGTGAAATCGAAGATGTGGTGCGCTACGCGGATATTAGTTTAAATAGCGAGCCGGTGGTATTACGGGCATTATCGCAGGAAGCCCAACGCCAGGGGAAAACGCATCAGGTATTACTGATGGTGGATATGGGCGATTTACGCGAGGGTATCTGGTTTGGTGAATATCAACGCATTCTTGAGACCGTGACTCTGATTACTGGTCTGCCCGGTCTGGAATTATATGGACTGGGCACCAACTTTAATTGTTACGGCACCGTGTTGCCAACGGTAAAAAATGGCGAGGATTTTCTGGCGCTGGCCGCCCGGCTGGAAGCCGACAGCGGTATTCCTGTCCGGCGGCTTTCTGCGGGAAACTGCACCAGCTATCACCTGCTGGATAAAGGTATCTGGCCGCAGGGGCTGAATCATCTGCGCATCGGCGGACTGCATGAATTCGGCATTGAATATGTGGACATGAAATACCTGAATGAATTTCACCACTCCGCAAAACCGGTCGATAAAGCCTGTTCCGATATGTATATCCTGGAAGCGGAAATCATCGAACTGAACAGTAAACCGACCGTCCCGGTCGGGGAGCTGGGCGTCGATGCCTTTTTGCAAAGTAAAACCTTTGTCGATCGTGGCATACGCCGACGCGCATTGCTGGCGTTTGGTCGTCAGGATGTGCCATCGGATAACTGTGTGCCATGCGACGACGCTATCACTATCTTAGGGCAAACCAGCGATCATACGCTGGTGGATATTGAAGATTGTCGTCAGTCGCTAAAAGTAGGCGATGTGGTTCGCTTTGAGCTGGATTATACGGGCCTGTTAATGGCCTGCCAGACCAAAGGCGTCGCCTGGAGGTTTACGCGTTAACGCATAACCGCCGCGGCTATGTCGCGGCGGCATCTTTGACCTCACGAAAGACAGGGAGTAACGATGGATACCCTGCAACAATCTTCGCCAGCAGAGCCTGAAGGCGGTCTGCGGCGTAACCTGAAGAAACGGCATCTGCTGATGATGTCGCTGGGCGGCACGATTGGCACCGGCTTATTTATCGGCATTGCCGAGCCGTTAAGCAGCGTCGGGCCGGCGGGAACCTTACTGGCCTATCTGTTTGCCGGAACCATTATGCTGGCGACGATGATGTGTCTTGGCGAATTATCATGCGCCTTTCCTCACTCCGGTTCATTTCAACATTACGCGCTGATGTTTATGCCGTCACCTTGCTGGAGCTATACCATTGGCTGGCTTTACTGGTTTAGCTGGGTCTTTTCCCTTGCGGCCGACCTCACTGCCGCAGGGTTTATTGCTCACCAGTTTTTCCCCGCGGTTCCGGTATATATGTTCTGCCTGGCGATTCTGCTCATCCTGACAGCCATCAATCTCACCTCCGCAAAAAGTTTTGGCGAATGCGAATACTGGCTTTCGGCCATTAAGGTCTTCGCGATCGTGCTGTTTATCTGCGCGGGCGGAGTCATGATCTACTCGCTAATGGGCCATAGTGACTGGCACCCGACGTTAAAAACAGACGGAATGTGGTTTCCCCACGGTTGGGAGCAAATTGTGGTCTGTATGACGATCGTGATTTACTCCTTCCAGGGGGTGGAACTGGTAGGAAATGCGGCAGGGGAGACCGAATCGCCGCACATTATTTTACCGAAGGTGATCCTGGGGATCGGTCTCAGAATCATTTTATTTTACGGCCTGGCGATTGCGGTGCTGGCGCTGGTCTATCCGTATGAACTGACGCCAAATGGACAAAGTCCCTTTGTATGGGTATTCTCCCACGCGGGCATTCCGGGGGCGGATACGCTGATGACGCTGGTGATCTTTTCCGCCGCGGTTTCTGCCGCTAACTCGGCCATTTACGCCAGTTCGCGTATGCTGTGGTCTATGGCGGGCGATCGCTTTGCGCCAGCCTGCTTTGGTAAAACGAACGGCGGCGGCGTGCCGGTGTATGCTATTTTAATCACGGCCTTGCTGGCGTTGGTGTCGTTGCTGACCCGCTATATTCCCGCACAGCAATTTTATTTATATCTGATCGCCAGTACCGGGCAGGTGGGTTGCCTGGCATGGATAACCATCGGATGGTGCCAGTATCGCTTCCGACAATCGGTGCGTAATGGAACGTACGCCAGCGATTTGCTACGCTATCGATCGCCGCTTTTCCCCTGGACGGCCCGATTTGTCATTATCACCAATTTTGCCATTATGGTCGGCACCTGGTTTAGTGAGCAAGGGGTAGTGATAATGTTGGTTGAGCTGGCTTTTATGATAGGGATTCTTTTGTCATGGTATCTCTTCAGACCCACTTTGAGCCGATTACGTAACACAGTGGGATGAACGGCGCTCGTAAACGGTAAGAGAACATGAAACGACTCATTGTAGGAATTAGCGGCGCCAGCGGAGCGATTTATGGCGTGCGCTTATTACAAATTTTGCGCGATGTCGATAGCGTGGAAACGCATCTGGTGATGAGCCAGGCGGCCCGGCAAACGCTGGCGCTGGAGACCCATTTTTCGCTGCGCGAGGTGCAGGCGCTGGCCGATGTGACGCACGATGTGCGCGACATTGCCGCCAGCATTTCCTCGGGCTCTTACCCGACAGCGGGAATGGTTATCTTGCCTTGTTCGATTAAAACGCTGTCGGGGATTGTCCACAGTTATACTGACGGACTGCTTACCCGCGCGGCGGATGTGATATTAAAAGAGCGGCGACCTCTGGTGCTGTGTGTGCGCGAAACGCCGCTGCATATCGGGCATTTGCGTTTAATGACCCAGGCCGCTGAGATAGGCGCGGTGATTATGCCGCCGGTTCCGGCTTTTTATCATCTTCCTCAGACGTTAGATGATGTTATAAATCAAACGGTTAACCGAGTTTTGGATCAGTTTGATATCCCCCTTCCGCACGATCTTTTTGTTCGCTGGCAGGGCGCATAGCGTTGTCTGTTTAGCGTGCATTATTGTCCCTGTTGCCCTGTTTCAGGGCAATTTTGTAACCGCGATCATATCCTCAACATTTAATTCGTTAAAAGCCGTCGAAACGCTGCGGTTCAACCGTCATACCTGCTATCTTCAACATCAGGACAATATTGCAACGTTTTATTAACAAATTTAACGTCGAATCGTTTTGCTGACGTGAAAATGGCATAAGACCTGCATGAAAAAGTCTGCAAACACACAACACCACGTAAAACATAAGAAAATAACGCTACTTGAGGGGTATGTATGAAGAAGACCGTTCTCGCTTTGTCTTTGCTGATAGGTCTGGGCGCGACGGCGGCCAGTTACGCCGCGCTTCCGCAAACGGTTCGTATTGGAACAGATACCACCTACGCGCCTTTCTCATCGAAAGATGCCAAAGGCGACTTTATTGGCTTTGATATCGATCTCGGTAATGAAATGTGTAAGCGTATGCAGGTGAAATGTACCTGGGTCGCCAGCGACTTTGATGCGCTTATTCCCTCACTAAAAGCGAAAAAAATTGATGCCATTATTTCATCGCTCTCTATCACCGATAAACGCCAGCAAGAAATTGCGTTTTCCGACAAACTTTACGCGGCGGATTCACGCCTGATTGCGGCAAAAGGGTCTCCCATTCAGCCGACGCTGGAATCGCTGAAAGGCAAGCATGTCGGCGTGCTGCAAGGGTCCACGCAAGAGGCTTACGCCAATGATAACTGGCGCACTAAAGGTGTGGATGTGGTGGCTTATGCCAACCAGGATCTTATCTATTCCGATTTAACCGCCGGTCGTCTGGATGCCGCATTGCAGGATGAAGTCGCCGCCAGCGAAGGATTCCTGAAGCAGCCAGCGGGCAAAGAGTATGCGTTTGCCGGTCCTTCCGTGAAGGATAAAAAATATTTTGGCGACGGGACGGGGGTTGGGCTGCGCAAAGACGATACCGAGCTAAAAGCCGCGTTTGATAAAGCGCTGACCGAACTGCGCCAGGACGGAACTTACGACAAAATGGCCAAAAAGTACTTCGATTTTAATGTCTACGGCGATTGAGAAAAGGGGATAACGCGCCGCGATGGGGAACTATCACGGTGCAAAATAGATGTTTTGCACCTTTTTGGTGCATAAGCCGTTGCGGAACAGGCACATAAATGCATACTTAATCGATTTTTATGCAAAATAAACCGGCTGACAAGGTAGAATGCTTTGCCTTGTCGGCCTGATTAATGGCACGATAGTCGCATCGGATCTGTAAAGATCTCCTGGAAAGACAGTCTGTTGAGGATAGTTATGAAAAAACTGGCGTTATCCCTTTCTCTGGTGCTGGCATTTTCCAGCGCTACCGCAGCATTTGCCGCTATTCCACAAAAGATTCGTATCGGTACCGATCCAACTTACGCACCGTTTGAATCCAAAAATGCACAAGGTGAATTGGTCGGCTTTGATATCGATCTGGCCAAAGAGCTGTGCAAACGTATCAACACACAGTGTACGTTCGTGGAAAACCCGCTGGATGCGCTGATTCCGTCTTTAAAAGCGAAGAAAATTGATGCCATCATGTCCTCGCTGTCCATCACTGAAAAGCGCCAGCAGGAAATCGCGTTTACCGACAAGCTTTACGCCGCTGATTCCCGTCTGGTGGTGGCGAAGAACTCTGATATTCAGCCGACCGTCGCGTCGCTGAAAGGCAAGCGCGTCGGCGTGCTACAGGGGACGACGCAGGAGACCTTCGGCAATGAGCACTGGGCGCCGAAAGGGATTGAGATCGTCTCTTACCAGGGGCAGGACAACATTTATTCCGATCTGACGGCGGGTCGTATTGATGCAGCGTTCCAGGACGAGGTCGCGGCCAGCGAAGGTTTCCTTAAACAGCCCGTCGGAAAAGACTATAAATTCGGCGGCCCGGCGGTGAAAGATGAGAAGTTATTCGGCGTAGGAACCGGTATGGGGCTGCGCAAAGAGGATAACGAGCTGCGCGAAGCGCTGAACAAAGCCTTTGCTGAAATGCGTGCTGACGGTACTTACGAAAAGCTGGCGAAAAAGTACTTTGATTTTGATGTTTATGGCGGTTAATCACCGTCGGTGCAGATAAAGCCCAAAGAATGTTGACTGTCTGCATTGCCTGATGGCGCTGTGCGTGTCAGGCCTACGGGGAGCATCGTAGGCCGGGCAAGGCGCAGCCGCCATCCGGCGTGATGTGAGGCAAAAATGCAAAAGAGACTTCTTACTTCACCACACACAACAGGACAGGCTGCATGTTGTACGGGTTTTCAGGCGTAATTTTACAGGGCGCGATCGTCACGCTGGAACTGGCGCTCAGTTCCGTTGTGCTGGCCGTGCTTATTGGTCTCGTCGGCGCGGGGGCGAAGCTTTCGCAAAACCGGGTAACGGGGCTTATTTTTGAAGGGTACACCACCCTGATTCGCGGGGTGCCGGATCTGGTCTTAATGCTGCTGATATTTTACGGATTGCAAATCGCGCTTAACGTGGTGACCGATTCGCTGGGTATCGACCAGATAGATATTGATCCGATGGTGGCCGGTATTATCACCCTTGGTTTCATCTACGGCGCCTATTTTACCGAAACCTTTCGCGGCGCGTTTATGGCGGTGCCGAAAGGCCATATCGAGGCGGCGACGGCTTTTGGTTTTACCCACGGGCAAACCTTCCGGCGGATTATGTTCCCGGCGATGATGCGTTACGCCCTGCCGGGGATCGGCAATAACTGGCAGGTGATACTCAAAGCGACGGCGCTGGTGTCGCTGCTGGGCCTGGAAGATGTCGTCAAAGCCACGCAGCTTGCCGGTAAAAGCACCTGGGAGCCTTTCTATTTTGCCGTGGTCTGTGGACTTATCTACCTGGTATTTACCACCGTTTCCAATGGTGTGCTGCTCTTACTTGAGCGTCGCTATTCCGTGGGCGTGAAGAGGGCCGATTTGTGATTGAGATCATTGAGGAGTACTGGAAATCCCTGCTGTGGACGGATGGCTATCGTTTTACCGGCGTGGCGATTACGCTGTGGTTGTTAATTTCATCGGTGGTGATGGGCGGTCTTCTGGCGGTGATTCTGGCGGTAGGCCGCGTTTCCAGTAATAAATTCATCCGTTTTCCCATCTGGCTGTTTACGTATATTTTTCGCGGCACGCCGCTGTACGTACAGCTACTGGTGTTCTATTCGGGGATGTATACGCTGGAGATAGTCAAAGGCACCGATCTTCTTAACGCGTTTTTCCGCAGCGGACTGAACTGTACCGTACTGGCGCTGACGCTGAATACCTGCGCGTACACCACGGAAATTTTCGCGGGGGCGATTCGTTCGGTACCGCACGGTGAAATTGAAGCGGCACGGGCCTATGGCTTCTCGTCATTTAAAATGTATCGCTGCATTATTTTGCCGTCGGCATTACGCATCGCCTTGCCTGCCTACAGCAACGAAGTGATTTTAATGCTGCACTCTACGGCGCTGGCGTTTACCGCGACGGTGCCGGATTTGTTGAAAATCGCCCGCGATATTAACTCAGCGACTTACCAGCCGTTTACCGCGTTTGGCATTGCCGCCGTGTTGTATTTACTCATTTCGTATGTCCTGATAAGCCTGTTCCGTCGGGCGGAAAGACGCTGGTTGCAGCACGTGTCCTCTAAATAATTCGAGTAACATGATGTCAGAAAATAAATTACACGTTATCGATTTGCACAAACGCTACGGCGGTCATGAAGTGCTGAAAGGGGTATCGCTGCAGGCCCGCGCCGGAGATGTGATTAGCATCATCGGCTCGTCCGGCTCCGGTAAAAGTACTTTTTTGCGCTGTATTAACTTCCTCGAAAAACCGAGCGAAGGCGCGATTATCGTGAACGGTCAGAACATTAATCTGGTGCGCGACAAAGACGGGCAGCTCAAAGTGGCGGATAAAAATCAGCTACGCTTGTTGCGTACCCGCCTGACGATGGTGTTTCAGCACTTTAACCTCTGGAGCCACATGACGGTGCTGGAAAATGTGATGGAAGCGCCGATTCAGGTACTGGGATTAAGCAAGCACGACGCGCGCGAGCGGGCGTTGAAATATCTGGCGAAGGTGGGGATTGATGAGCGCGCTCAGGGCAAATATCCCGTCCATCTCTCCGGCGGCCAACAGCAGCGCGTTTCTATTGCGCGCGCGCTGGCGATGGAACCTGACGTTTTACTGTTCGATGAACCCACTTCGGCGCTCGATCCTGAACTGGTCGGCGAAGTGTTGCGCATCATGCAACAACTGGCGGAAGAAGGCAAAACGATGGTGGTGGTCACGCATGAAATGGGCTTCGCTCGCCATGTCTCTTCGCACGTTATTTTTCTGCATCAGGGGAAAATTGAAGAAGAGGGCGATCCGGAGCAGGTGTTCGGCAATCCGCAAAGCCCGCGTTTACAGCAATTCCTGAAAGGCTCGCTGAAATAAAAGAGGCCCGGCGGCGCATCGCTTACCGGGCAGGATACGGCGCTTTGGGAACTAGCGAATCACATCCGCCAGCGCCTCTTCTAAATCATACCAGCGAAATGCGAATCCGGCGGCTTCAAGCCGTTTTGGCAGCGCCCGCTGTCCGCCCAGCACCAGCACTGACGACTCTCCCATCAATAAGCGAATTGCCGTCGCCGGAATGCGAATAATCGCCGGACGGCGCAGCGCGCGACCCAGCGCATGAGCAAAATGCTCATTATGGACGGGATACGGCGAGACCATATTGAAGGGACCGCGAAGATCGTTATCCAGCAGCCACAGGATGCCGTTGACCATATCGTCGATGTGAATCCAGGCCAGATATTGTCGACCATTACCCACCGGACCGCCGAGCCCGAGGCGAAACGGCGGAACCATTTTCCCCAGAATCCCGCCTTGCGGCGCCAGGACAACGCCGGTACGCAGCAGGCAGACGCGGGTCTGGTCGCTCTGCGCACGACAGGCAATCTGTTCCCAGCGGGCGCAAAGTTTATGCGTAAATTCGTTGTGCGGCGGCTCATCTTCAGTGACGACAGCGTCGCCCAGATCGCCGTAATAGCCCGTGGCGGAGCCGGATATCAACACCGAGGGCGGCGTTGCGCTGGCATGAATTAAATCCACCAACTTTTGCGTGATAGCCCAGCGGCTTTGGCACAACCGTTCTTTTTGTTGCGACGTCCAGCGCTTGTCGGCAATCGGTTCGCCCGCCAGATTGATGATGGCATCAATCTCATTGAGGTGCTCACGTTCCGCCAGCCCTTTCCATAATGTCACTCTGGAATCGAGAATCTGACGCGCGTTATCGGGATTGCGCGTAACGACCGTCACCTGATGCCCCAGTGTTAGCAGCCGGGGAATGAGATGACGCCCTATCAGGCCCGTACCGCCGGTAATCAGAATCTGCATATGACCTCCAGAGTAGGGAGGATTTCCTCTTCCCTAATGTCAGGTTTTTAATACGAATAAGGGTGCCGGACGCAGGTTTTTTCCGTGTATACACCTCTACATCATACATGATGTATGCTACCGCGTTACGCTTTCGTACTGTTACAGTGCAGTTGCGCTTGTAACAGTGCGCGCGCTGTCGCAGGACGCGTGCGAATGCGTTCAAACCAGTTATACACCGCCGGGTAGGTATCAAGATCGATTCGCTGACGCTGATGTGCGTTAACCCACGGCCAACTGGCGATATCCGCAATACTGTAGTGGTCGCCGCCCAGCCACGGGGAGGTTTCCAGGCGTTTATTCAGGACGTTGTATAAGCGTTGCGTTTCAACCTGATAGCGTTCAATCGCATAGGGGATGGCCTGCGGCGCAAAATGGTTAAAGTGATGATTCTGGCCCAGCATCGGCCCTAACCCGCCGACCTGCCAGAACAGCCATTGCAGTGTGGTATGGCGTTCACGCAGCTCCCCGCTAAGCAGTTTGCCGCTTTTTTCCGCCAGGTAGAGAAGAATTTCACCGGATTCAAAAAGACTAAGCGGTTGACCGCCGTCTGCCGGGGCGTGATCGACGATGGCAGGAATTTT
Organism: Salmonella sp. NW38; assembly: GCF_051807745.1. NCBI lineage: Bacteria > Pseudomonadati > Pseudomonadota > Gammaproteobacteria > Enterobacterales > Enterobacteriaceae > Salmonella > Salmonella sp. NW38. The sequence goes on from NZ_JAMMTO010000010.1 coordinate 123,513, forward strand.
ATTATTGGGAGAGATAGCCAAAAAATCAGGGCGAAACTGATTGCCCTTGCTGATATCTACTTTTAGCAAACGATACGCCAGCTCCGCCTCTTCCAGAAACAGCGTTATTTTATGCCCGTTGGGCGTGGGGGCGTAGTAAAGGTCAATCATTTTGGCTCCTGCATGTGCGTAAAGAGTCTGGGCTGAATTAAGTATAGAAAGCCTCCTGATGTGTGTGAGTTTTCATCAGGTGACAGCAGGCGAAAGACGCTATATTTTGGGAAGAAACTTAATACGCCCTCAAGAGGACATTATGAGTAAGCCTGTTATTGTGCTGTGGTCGGATGCGAACTTTTTCTCTCCCTACGTCTTGTCCGCTTGGGTGGCATTACAAGAAAAAGGGCTTTCCTTTACTCTGAAAACCCGCGATCTGGACCAGGGAGAACATCTGCAACCTGGCTGGCGGGGATATGCGCTGACGCAGCGCGTACCGGTGCTTGAGGCCGACAATTTTGAGCTGAGCGAGTCGTCCGCTATTGCGGAATACCTGGAGGAGCGTTTCGCGCCGCCGCAGTGGGAGCGTATCTACCCGCACGATTTACAAAAACGCGCCCGCGCGCGACAGATTCAGGCGTGGCTACGCAGCGATTTACTGCCGCTTCGCGAAGAACGGCCTACCGACGTGGTGTTTGCCGGGGCGAAAAAAGCGCCGCTAAGCGAGGCTGGAAAAGCCAGTGCGGCAAAACTGTTTGCGACGGCTGAAGCGCTATTGGGGCAGGGGACGCAAAATTTATTTGGTGAATGGTGCATTGCCGATACCGATCTGGCATTGATGATCAATCGTCTGGCGCTGCATGGCGATGACGTGCCGGCATCGCTGGCGGCATATGCGACATTCCAGTGGCAGCGTGCTTCCGTACAGCGTTTTATTGCGCTTTCCTCGAAGCGTTCAGGCTGAAAATCTATTCATATTCCAGTATCATAACGCCGTTTTTCACAACGAGGAGTGAGCGATGAAACTGATGTTCGCATCGGACATTCATGGTTCTTTACCCGCCACGGAACGCGTGCTTGAGCGGTTCGCGCAAAGCGGCGCGCGTTGGCTGGTGATATTAGGCGACGTCCTTAACCACGGGCCGCGAAATGCGCTGCCTGAAGGCTATGCGCCCGCCCAGGTCGCCGAACGCCTGAACGCGGTGGCGACGCAAATCATTGCCGTGCGCGGCAACTGCGATAGCGAAGTGGATCAGATGCTGCTGCATTTCCCGATAACTGCGCCGTGGCAGCAAATATTGACGCAAGAGAGGCGGCTATTTTTAACGCATGGGCACCTCTTCGGGCCGACGAATCTGCCCGCTCTGCATACTGGCGATGTGTTGGTCTATGGTCATACGCATCTGCCGGTGGCGCAACAGCAGGAAGGACTGTATCACTTTAATCCTGGGTCAGTGAGCATCCCGAAAGGCGGGTATGCGGCAAGCTACGGTATTCTGGATGATAATGTGTTGAGCGTAATCGCACTCAATGATCAAAGTATCATTGCGCAGGTTGCAATTAACTCGTAATTTACCTCACAAACGTAAATGCGCCGTAAGAGCGCCAGAAATAAGAAGGTTTCCTGATGGTGGAACAGCGTCGTTTGGCAAGTACGGAATGGGTGGATATTGTGAATGAAGACAATGAAGTCATTGCACAGTCCAGCCGGGAACAGATGCGTGCGCAACGCTTACGGCATCGTGCGACGTATATCGTCGTTCATGATGGTATGGGTAAAATTCTGGTGCAGCGTCGTACCGAAACAAAAGATTTTTTGCCCGGTATGTTAGATGCTACCGCAGGCGGCGTGGTCCAGGCTGATGAGCAGCTACTGGAATCTGCCCGCCGCGAAGCGGAAGAAGAGTTGGGTATTGCAGGCGTGCCGTTTGCCGAACACGGTCTGTTTTACTTTGAAGACCCACATTGCCGGGTTTGGGGCGCTCTGTTTAGCTGCGTTTCCCACGGGCCTTTCGCGCTTCAGGAAGATGAAGTCAGCGAAGTGTGTTGGCTGACTCCGGAGGAGATCACCGCGCGCTGTGATGAGTTTACGCCGGACTCGCTCAAAGCGCTGGCGCTGTGGATGACCCGCAACGCCAAAAACGAAGCCGCGCTCCAGGAGAAACCGGAAGAGACGGAATAAGCGTTTTAGCAGCTTTCCCGCATACATAAACTGGAGGCGATGGATTTTCGATCGCTCCAGTTTCCCTGATTTAACCTTTCCAACAGCGCCCGTCCGGCTTCACTGCCAATCTTACGGTGCGGTACGGCCATGGTGGTTAACGGCGGCTGGCAGACCCGGCTGACATCGCTATCGCCAAACCCGACCACCGCTAAATCGTCCGGAACTTTGATCCGCCGTCGTTGGCACTCGTATAACGCGCCGCAGGCCAGCTCATCCGATACGCATACCAGCGCGTCCAGCTCCGGCCACGCCAGTAAAAACTCCGGCAGTTGCGACGCGCCGGTAGAAAAATTGGGCGGCAAGGCGGCATTAATCACCCGGTTTGGCGACATATGGTGGCGAAGCATCGCTTTGTACCAGCCGTGCAGATGTTGCTGAAAAATCCACTGCTCCTGATTGGCGCATAGCAGCCCGATATTCTGATAACCGCGCTGAATCAGCATTTCCGTCAGCTCATACATTGCCGCAACGTTATCAATACCGATATTCATATCAATAGGATCGCTGCGAATCGCGCCCATCTCCATCACCGGGATAGAGGCATTTTTCAGCCACTGGCGCACGGTAGTGCTATGTTCGACGCTAAGCAGAATCGCCGCGGCAATGTTGGAGGCCAGCAGCGTTTCGAGCAGCTTCTCCTCTTGTTCCACGCGATGCTGCGATTCCGCCAGCATAATCTGGTAGCCAGCGGGCTGTAAAATTTGTTGCAGCCCGGCGAACATTTCAGAACACCCCGCTTCCGCAAGGTTCGGTACGACCATCGCGATGGTGTGCGAGGAGGCAGACGCCAGCGCGCTGGCGGCGAGATTAGGCATATAGCCCAGCTCATGCACTGCCGCTTCGATTTTTTCCCGGAGTTTATCAGAGACCTGTTCCGGCGTGCGTAAGGCTCGTGATACGGTCATCGTGCCTACACCGGCAAGTTGGGCTACATCGGCGATAGTCACTTTACCGGTACTGCGCCGTTTACGGGGTATCGACATACAAATTCCTGCGTCATTACAACATGTTGAGATGCTTTTTTATTGTCGTTCTTTGCTTCGCATAATTGGCAGTATACGCCTTAAATCCGCTTTTTTGCTGTGATTTCACACCATGATTTTAATTTGATAGCGCTATCACAATTCTGAGTAATAGTCGCTGGTAGCGCTATCTTTGTGATAACGATCGCAGCTAATATCGAATGGCTTGAATAAAGTTTGTTCATAATTTCATACACCGTGGGGGCGAATAACATGCTGGGAACCTGGTTATCTGACGCAACCATCACGCTACAGGAGAGCGTGGAAACGTGGCCGCAGGCGCTGGAAATTTGCGGCAAACCCCTGCTGGACGCAGGTGTTATCGCACCGGAATACATTACGGCGATTGTTCAGCAGCACCAAAAGCTTGGGCCGTATTATGTATTAGCGCCAGGGTTAGCGATGCCGCATGCGAGGCCGGAAGAGGGGGCGAAAGGGTTAGGTTTATCGTTACTGAAACTACAGCGCGGCGTTTCATTTGGCGCAGACGAATTCGATCCGGTTGACATCATTATTATGCTGGCGGCGCCTGATAAGCACAGTCATATCGAAATGATATCGGCGCTGGCGGAATTATTTTCCAGTGATGTAGATATGGAAAAATTACATCAGGCAAAAAACCTGGAGGACATTAAAACGATTATTGACCGTTTCTGATTTTATTCCATTTTCTTGCGGTAAATAACATTACGCCCGTGCGTGATGCAGACCAACTCTACTTTTAAAAGGTGACAATAATGAAAATCATGGCAATTTGCGGTTCCGGCCTGGGTAGTAGTTTTATGGTAGAAATGAACATTAAAAAAGTATTAAAGAAACTCAATATTGACGCTGAAGTGGAACACTCCGATCTCTCATCGGCCACGCCCGGGGCCGCCGATCTTTTTGTAATGGCCAAAGATATTGCGGCCAGCGCTAGCGTACCGGAAAGCCAACTGGTGGTGATCAATAACATCATCGACATCAACGAACTGGAAACGCAGCTGCGCGCATGGTTCGCTAAACAATAATTATTGCTGGCGAGGTGGATATGTTTATCCTTGAAACGCTGAATTTTGTTGTTGATATTTTAAAAGTGCCATCGGTGCTTGTAGGGTTAATTGCGCTGATTGGTCTGGTGGCGCAGAAAAAAGCGTTTTCTGATGTGGTAAAAGGCACGATTAAAACTATTTTAGGTTTTATTGTGCTTGGCGGTGGCGCAACCGTACTGGTGGGTTCATTAAACCCGCTAGGGGGTATGTTTGAACACGCTTTTAATATTCAGGGCATTATTCCTAATAATGAAGCGATAGTTTCAATCGCGCTGGAAAAATATGGCGCGTCCACGGCGTTAATTATGGCATTTGGTATGGTGGCCAATATTGTCGTGGCGCGCTTTACGCGTCTTAAATATATCTTTTTGACCGGGCATCACACCTTTTACATGGCCTGTATGATTGGCGTAATCCTGACCGTGGCGGGGTTTGAGGGCGTAGGGCTGGTCTTCACCGGATCGCTGATCCTGGGGCTGGTGATGGCCTTCTTCCCGGCGTTGGCCCAACGTTATATGAGGCGGATTACCGGTACCGATGACATTGCGTTTGGTCACTTCGGTACCCTGGGATATGTGCTTTCCGGCTGGATTGGCAGCCTGTGTGGTAAAGGCTCCCGCTCCACGGAAGAGATGAACCTGCCGAAAAACCTCAGTTTTTTACGCGACAGTTCTATCTCGATTTCGCTGACCATGATGATTATCTATCTGATCATGGCAGTCAGCGCAGGGCGTGAGTATGTCGAAGCGACGTTTAGCGGCGGGCAAAACTATCTGGTGTACGCCATCATCATGGCAATCACCTTCGCCGCCGGCGTATTCATCATTCTGCAAGGCGTCCGTCTGATTCTGGCGGAAATTGTTCCGGCCTTTACCGGATTTTCAGAAAAACTGGTGCCAAACGCGCGTCCGGCGCTGGACTGCCCGGTGGTGTATCCCTATGCCCCTAACGCGGTACTGATTGGCTTCCTGTTCAGTTTTCTCGGTGGGCTGGTGGGGTTGTTCCTGCTTGGACAGATGAAGCTTGTGTTGATCCTGCCAGGCGTTGTGCCGCACTTCTTTACCGGCGCGACCGCAGGCGTCTTTGGCAATGCCACCGGCGGTCGCCGCGGGGCGATGATCGGCGCATTTGCTAATGGTCTATTAATCACTTTCCTGCCAGTGCTGTTACTGCCGGTTCTCGGCGCGATCGGCTTCGCCAATACCACGTTCTCGGATGCTGACTTTGGCGTAATCGGTATTTTGCTGGGTAACCTGGCGCGTTATCTGTCGCCGATGGCTATCACGGGGCTGGTGGTGGCGCTATTCGCGCTACTGGTGGCGTACAACGTGTTGGCCAAAAACAAAAAAGCGACTGCCGAAGTGCAGGAAAATAGCGGAGCGAAAGAATGAACGTAACCGAAATCACCCAACTGGCGCGCGACATTCGCGTCGCCACGCTCAAATCCTTAAACCATCTTGGCTTTGGTCACTATGGCGGCAGCATGTCGGTAGTGGAAACTCTGGCGGTTCTGTACGGCGCGGTGATGAAAATCGACCCTGCCGACCCGGACTGGCCGGAGCGCGATTACTTCGTGCTGTCGAAAGGCCATGCGGGCCCCGCGTTGTACAGTACCCTGGCGATTAAAGGCTATTTCCCGCTCGAAGAGCTGAATACGCTTAACCAGAACGGCACCCGTCTTCCCAGCCATCCGGATCGGCTAAAAACGCGCGGCGTGGACGCCACGACCGGCTCACTGGGACAGGGCATCTCTATTGCGGGCGGAATGGCTTTGTCGCATAAACTGGCGCGGCGACCCAACCGGGTATTTTGCATTGTCGGTGATGGGGAGCTCAATGAAGGGCAGTGCTGGGAGGCGTTTCAGTTTATTGCCCACCATCGTCTGAATAATCTGACCGTTTTCATTGACTGGAACAAACAGCAGCTTGACGGTGAGCTGGAGGAGATTATCAATCCATTCGATCTGGAAGGGAAATTCCGCGCGTTTGGTTTCGATGTCGTCACTGTCAAAGGCGATGATATCGCCGGACTACTGGCGGTGGTTCAGCCTGTGCCGCCCGCCGATGCCCAGCCACGGGTTGTGATCCTTGACAGCATTAAAGGGCAGGGGGTGCCATGCCTGGAGCAGTTAACGAATTCTCACCACTTACGCCTGACGGATGGCATGAAGCAGACGCTCAATGAGGCCATTCATCAACTGGAGGTCATGCATGATTAAGCTTGCGCCCGCAGGGCTTAAAGACGATATCGAAATGCGCAAAGTTTACGCCGGTTTTGTCGCCGGGCAGATTGAGGCCGGAAGCCCAATTATTGCGCTTGAGGCTGATTTAATGAGCTCAATGGCGATGGACAGCGTGGCGCGTGACTACCCGCAGCATGTCATTAACTGCGGTATTATGGAGGCGAATGTGATTGGCACTGCGGCGGGGCTGGCGCTGACCGGTCGTAAACCGTTTGTGCATACCTTTACCGCTTTTGCCAGCCGTCGCTGTTTTGATCAGCTCTTTATGGCGCTGGATTATCAGCGTAACAACGTCAAAGTGATCGCCTCCGATGCCGGAGTGACAGCGTGCCATAACGGTGGCACCCATATGTCTTTTGAAGATATGGGCATTGTTCGCGGGCTGGCGCACTCCGTAGTACTGGAGGTGACGGATGCGGTGATGTTCGCGGATATTTTACGCCAGCTAATGGACCTGGACGGTTTTTACTGGCTGCGTACCATCCGTAAGCAGGCGCGGAGTATCTATGCGCCAGGCTCTACCTTTACCATTGGCAAGGGCAACGTACTGCGCGAGGGCGATGATATTACGCTTATCGCCAACGGCATTATGGTGGCGGAGGCGCTGGAGGCGGCGCGCCAACTGGAGCAGGAAGGCGTGAGCGCCGCAGTCATTGATATGTTCACCTTAAAGCCTATCGATCGCATGTTGGTGAAAAACTACGCGGAAAAAACGCGGCGTATCGTCACGTGTGAAAACCACAGCATCCATAATGGACTGGGGTCAGCGGTGGCGGAAGTGCTGGTGGAAAACTGTCCGGTGCCGATGCGCCGTGTTGGCGTCAAAGAGCGTTATGGGCAGGTAGGAACGCAGGATTTCTTACAACAAGAGTACGGACTCACCGCCGAAGCGATTGTAGAAGCCGCGAAATCACTGCTTTAATCATGGCGATATTGCCGGATGGCGCTGATGCTCATCCGGCATTTTGGATCAATGATATCCCATCATCTGCGCGCCAATGACGACCACGCTGGACATAATAAACAGTAGTCCCAGCAGCGACGCCCCCACTTTCAGCCAGTTGCGAAAATCGACCCGGCACACGCCCAGCGTGGCCATCAGCGAGGCTGATGTCGGATAGATAATATGGCTGAAGCCATCGCCAAACTGGAAGGCCAGAACAGTCACCTGACGGTTAACACCGACCAGATCGCCGAGCGGCGCCAGTAATGGCATGGTTAACGCCGCCTGACCCGAACCGGACGTGACAAAGAAATTAAATACCGCCTGGAAGAGCAGCATAAACCAGGCGGCGATAGCATTATTAAGCCCGCTGATGCCATGCGCGATACTGTTAAGCAGCGTATTGAGCACGCTGGGTTCCCCGGCTTCGCCGTTGCCGACCAGCAGCAGAATGCCTTTGGCAAAACCCACCAGCAAGGCGGGCGCGATCATCATCCTCGCCCCTTCGGTGAATGAGGACGCCATCACGTTGACCGTCATACCGTTGAGGCGGAAGATAACGCCGATGAGGCCGATCACCACGCCCATGGTGAAAAACTGGCTGGCGATCTCCGGAATAAACCAGGCGTGGACAATCACACCCCAGACGACCCAAATCATTACGCCGGTCAGGACCAGCAGTACCAGCCAGTCACCGAAGGTGAAAGGGCGCTGGACGACTTCATCCTGCTGTTCGCGGAAATAGCGATCGGATTCGTGGACGCGGGAAAGCAGCGGATTCTTTTTCACGCGTGAGGCGTAGACCAGCGTAAAAACCAGCCCAATCAGCGTGGCGACAATCCAGACCACAATACGCAGCCCGGAGCCGGAAAGTACCGGCACGCCGGCAATCCCCTGGGCGACGACTACGCAGAAAGGGTTCATCCACGAACTGGCAAAGCCAATTTGGGTGGCGATATAGGTCACCAGGACGGTGGTAATGCTGTCATAGCCCAGCCTGACCATCAGCGGGGCTATGATAATTGCAAAGGCGACCGCCTCTTCGCCCATGCCAAATACGGCGCCCCCTAACGAAAAGAGGACAAATAGCACCGGAATAAACAGGACTTCGTTGCCCCGCGTGTGGCGAATAAGCGCCAGAATGCCGTTATCCACGGTGCCGGTACGCATCACGATGCCGAATGCGCCGCCAATCACCAACATAAACATAATGATGCCGACGGCCGTGCCGAATTTCGATCCGGATGTTAACCCTTCAAACGGAAAATTCATCAGTCCTGGTCTTTCATCGCCGGTAGTGAAAAATTGTACGCGATGATACTGCGCTTCCCCGGCCTCATTGGTCACAATGCGAAAAGAGTGCGGGTCGACGACTTTGCGGGTTTTTGTCTGGCCATCGACCTGATACTGCACTTCCTGGCTATCAAACATCCCAACGGGGACGACCCAGGTGGCGATACTGGTTAAAATGGCGACAAAAAAGATGATGACCAGCGTATCGGGCATTGCCCATTTTCTGGCTGTTTTTGATTCTGTAACGACAGACATGACAGACTATCCCTGTTGCAAAGCAAAGAGGCTAAGTATGAGAAGAAGGGAATAGTTATTCATTGATGCAGCGCAGTTAAGCAAAAAATTCCGCTTTGCAGGGTAAATAGCAGAATGCCGGATGGCGATGCTAACGCGTCTTATCCGGCCTACAACGGTATTTCACCTGTAGGCCGGACAAGGCGTTCACGCCGCCATCCGGCATTAGCTTTTACTGTTACTGCTGCTGTTGAGAAGCCTGGATCGCCGTCAGGGCGATGGTGTAGACGATATCGTCAACCAGCGCGCCACGGGACAGGTCGTTCACCGGCTTGCGCATACCCTGCAGCATCGGCCCGATGGAGATCAGGTCGGCAGAACGTTGCACCGCTTTGTAGGTGGTGTTACCGGTGTTCAGATCCGGGAAAATGAACACGGTAGCGCGACCCGCAACCGGCGAGTTCGGCGCTTTGGATTTCGCGACGTCAGCCATGACCGCGGCGTCGTACTGCAACGGACCGTCGATCATCAGGTCAGGACGTTTTTCCTGCGCCAGACGCGTCGCTTCACGTACTTTCTCTACGTCGCTGCCTGCGCCAGAGGTGCCGGTGGAGTAGGAGAGCATTGCCACACGCGGTTCGATGCCGAAGGCAATGGCGGAATCCGCAGACTGAATCGCGATTTCTGCCAGCTGCTCTGCAGTCGGGTCTGGGTTGATTGCGCAGTCGCCGTAAACGTAAACCTGCTCCGGCAGTAGCATAAAGAACACAGAAGAGACCAGGGAGCTACCCGGCGCCGTTTTAATAAGCTGCAGCGGCGGACGGATGGTGTTGGCGGTGGTATGAACCGCGCCGGAAACCAGACCGTCGACTTCGTCTTGCTCCAGCATCAGCGTGCCGAGCACCACGTTGTCTTCCAGCTGCTCGCGGGCAACCGGTTCGGTCATGCCTTTGCTCTTACGCAGCTCAACCAGGCGAGCGACATAGCTTTCACGCACCACTTCCGGATCGACGATTTCAATACCTGCGCCCAGCTCAACGCCCTGAGATGCCGCGACGCGGTTGATTTCATCCGGGTTGCCCAGCAGTACGCAAGTGGCGATGCCGCGTTCAGCGCAGATTGCCGCCGCTTTGACGGTACGCGGTTCGTCGCCTTCCGGCAGCACTACGCGTTTACCGGCTTTACGCGCCAGCTCAGTCAGTTGGTAGCGGAACGCCGGCGGAGAGAGACGACGGCTACGCTCGGAAGTGGCGGTCAGCGACTCGATCCAGTCAGCGTTAACGTAGTTCGCGACGTATTCCTGAACTTTCTCAATGCGCTCATGGTCATCAACCGGGACTTCCAGATTGAAGCTTTGCAGGCTCAGTGAAGTCTGCCAGGTGTTGGTGTTCACCATAAAGACCGGCAGACCGGTGGCGAATGCGCGTTCGCACAGTTTAGAAATGCGCGCGTCCATTTCATAGCCGCCGGTCAGCAGCAGGGCGCCGATTTCTACGCCGTTCATCGCGGCCAGGCAAGCTGCGACCAGTACGTCCGGACGGTCAGCGGAGGTCACTAACAACGAGCCTGCGCGGAAATGTTCCAGCATATGCGGAATACTACGCGCGCAGAACGTGACGGATTTAACGCGGCGGGTTTTGATATCGCCTTCGTTAATGATGGTGGCGTTCAGGTGACGCGCCATATCGATAGCGCGGGTCGCAATCAGGTCGAAGCTCCACGGCACCGCGCCCAGAACCGGCAGCGGGCTGGATTCCTGCAGTTTAGCTGGATCGATTTTGATCACCTGTGCTTTGGAAGAGTCGTCAAAGATCTCCGACAGATCCGGGCGAGTACGGCCTTGTTCATCAACCGGCGCATTCAGTTTGTTGATGATAACGCCGGTGATGTTGGTGTTTTTCGCGCCGCCGAAGCTGCTGCGCGTCAATTCGATACGCTCGTTCAGCTGTTCTGGCGTGTCGGTCCCCTGAGACATGACAAAAACGATTTCCGCATTCAGCGTTTTCGCGATTTCATAGTTCAGAGACTGAGCGAACTGATGTTTACGGGTCGGAACCAGACCTTCAACCAGCACCACTTCCGCGTCTTTGGTATTCGCATGGTAGTTCGCGATGATCTCTTCCATCAGCACGTCTTTCTGGTTGCTGGAGAGCAGAGATTCAACGTGGCTCATCTTCAGCGGTTCAGCCGCCGGCAGGGTAGAGTTCGCGCGAACGATAGTGGTGGTCTGGTCAGGCGCATCGCCGCCAGCGCGAGGCTGGGCGATAGGCTTAAAGACGCTCAGACGAACGCCTTTGCGTTCCATAGCACGGATGACGCCGAGGCTGACGCTAGTCAGGCCGACGCTGGTTCCGGTAGGGATCAGCATAATAATACGGGACACGGTTTATCCTCTTTCGTTACCGTCTTTTGGAGACGGGTTACAAAACAGCACCGCCAGCGAGGCTGGCGGTGTCAAATCAGGCAGTCAGACGGCTCGCGTCCTGCGCGATAACCAGTTCTTCGTTGGTTGGGATCACCACCGCCGGACGGGTACCTTCTTTGTTGATGAAACCAGATTTGCCGAAGCGGGCCGCCAGGTTACGTTCGTGGTCGACTTCAAAGCCCAGCACGCCCAGTTTACCCAGAGACAGTTCGCGAACCATCGCGGCGTTTTCACCGATACCGCCGGTGAACACGACTGCATCCAGACGACCGTCCATCAGAGCGGTGTAAGAACCGATGTACTTCGCCAGGCGGTGGCAGTAAACGTCCATCGCACGTTTAGCGTCTTCTTTGGTGGCGTAGTTGTCTTCAACATAACGGCAGTCGCTGGTCACTTCAGTCAGACCCAGCAGACCGGACTCTTTGGTCAGCATTTTGTTGATCTGATCCACGCTCATGCCCAGAGTGTCGTGCAGGTGGAAGATAATCGCAGGGTCGATATCGCCGGAACGGGTACCCATGACCAGGCCTTCCAGCGGGGTCAGACCCATAGAGGTATCCACGCATTTACCGTTACGGATAGCGGAAACAGAACCGCCGTTGCCCAGGTGGCAGGTGATAATGTTCAGTTCTTCTACCGGCTTGTTCAGCATTTTTGCCGCTTCCTGAGTTACATAGAAGTGGCTGGTGCCGTGTGCGCCATAGCGACGAACGCCGTGTTCTTTATACAGGCTGTACGGCAGGGCATACAGGTAAGATTCTTCCGGCATGGTCTGATGGAAGGCGGTGTCGAATACTGCAACGTTTTTATCTTTCAGCTGCGGGAAAGATTTCAGCGCTTCGGCGATACCAATCAGGTGAGCCGGGTTATGCAGCGGTGCGAAAGAGGCGGAATCTTTGATGCCCTGAATGACGGACTCATCAATGACTACGGAACTGGTATACTTCTCGCCGCCGTGTACGATACGGTGACCAATTGCAGTTAACTGCGCAGACAGTTCTGGTTTTTGTGCCAGAATAGTGTTAACGATAAAGTTCAGCGCTTCACTGTGAGCGGCGCCTGCACCTAAAGCCGCTTCTTGTTTACTGCCGTCCATTTTCCATTTGATGCGTGCTTCTGGCAGATGGAAACATTCGGCTAAACCAGAAAGGTATTCATCACCATTAACTGCATCAATAATTGCAAATTTCAGTGAAGAACTACCGCAGTTCAGAACCAGTACTAACTTACTCGACATGGAAGTACCTATTTATGATACGTGGCTAAAAAAACGTCAGTGAGCCATAGAGCGTAGCGCATGATAGCCCTGACATTTATGATTAACATCATGCGCAGGAGTTTTTTTGGGCATGATGGAAGAAATACCTTTGAGTCTATGCCATTTTGCGTATTTTTCAGCCAATGGCATACTATGTGTAATATTGACGACTCAATGATTTTAAACTACCGGCCTTTGACAGGCCGACACAGGATACCTGATAGTGGGTATCGAAGACAAAATGTTTTGAACGTTGTCCCTCGCAGTTGTTGTTTTGCACAAATTTTTTAAATTTTATATGTGAAGTTGAGGTAGGCCATGTCGACACCGGATAATCGCTCCGTAAATTTTTTTAGCTTATTTCGCCGGGGGCAGCACTACGCGAAGACGTGGCCGATGGAAAAACGGCTGGCGCCCGTTTTCGTCGAAAACCGCGTCATTCGTATGACGCGCTATGCCATACGATTTATGCCGCCTGTCGCCGTTTTTACATTATGCTGGCAGATAGCGCTGGGCGGTCAGTTAGGTCCGGCCGTGGCGACCGCCCTGTTCGCCCTGAGCTTGCCTATGCAGGGATTATGGTGGTTAGGGAAACGTTCCGTGACGCCGTTGCCGCCTTCAATCCTTAACTGGTTTTACGAAGTTCGCGGTAAATTGCAGGAGGCTGGACAAGCGCTGGCGCCGGTAGAAGGAAAGCCGGATTACCAGGCATTAGCTGACACGCTTAAGCGCGCCTTCAAACAACTGGATAAAACTTTCCTGGATGATTTGTAATTGACCCCGGATTACGCATATAAAAGAAGGCATACCAATGCCTTCTTTTTTTCATCGCCATAGCGTGATACAGGAGTTCAAAATGGAAATGACCAACGCGCAACGTCTGATTTTGTCTAACCAGTACAAAATGATGACGATGCTCGATCCCACCAACGCCGAGCGTTACCGTCGCTTACAAACAATTATTGAACGCGGCTACGGCCTGCAGATGCGCGAGCTGGATCGCGAGTTTGGCGAGCTGACGGAAGAGACCTGTCGTACCATCATCGATATTATGGAGATGTACCATGCGCTGCACGTCTCCTGGACCAACCTCAAAGATACGCAAGCCATCGACGAACGTCGCGTCACCTTCCTGGGGTTTGACGCTGCGACGGAAGCGCGTTACCTCGGCTATGTCCGTTTTATGGTGAATATAGAAGGACGCTACACTCACTTTGACGCCGGGACGCACGGCTTTAATGCCCAGACGCCGATGTGGGAAAAATACCAGCGGATGTTGAATGTCTGGCATGCCTGCCCGCGTCAGTACCACCTGAGCGCGAATGAAATCAATCAAATCATTAATGCCTGAGGAGGCTCGCGTGCAGTGTAAAGGTTTTCTGTTTGATCTGGATGGAACGTTGGTTGACTCATTACCTGCCGTCGAACGCGCGTGGTGTAGCTGGGCCGATCGTTTTAACCTTGCTCATGATGAGGTGCTGGGCTTTATTCATGGCAAACAGGCGATCACCTCGTTGCGGCATTTTATGGCGGGTAAATCGGAGGCGGAAATTGCCGCTGAGTTTACGCGCCTGGAGCAAATAGAAGCCACTGAAACCGCAGGGATCACCGCGCTGCCGGGGGCAGTCGATTTACTCAATCACCTGAATAAAGCGGGCATTCCGTGGGCTATCGTCACCTCCGGTTCAATGCCGGTCGCGCGTGCGCGCCATCAGGTCGCGGGCCTTCCAGCGCCAGAGGTGTTTGTCACCGCCGAACGAGTCAAACGCGGCAAACCGGAGCCGGATGCGTATTTGCTGGGCGCACAACTGCTTGGCCTGGCCCCTCAGGAGTGCGTCGTAGTAGAAGATGCCCCGGCTGGCGTGCTGTCCGGACTGGCTGCGGGCTGCCACGTCATTGCGGTCAATGCGCCGGCCGACACGCCGCGTCTGGCGGATGTTGATTTTGCGTTGGATAGCCTGACGCAATTATCGGTCGCTAAACAACCAAACGGCGATGTGGTGGTGTTAAGAAAGACCTGATCATGATATCGCCCCGCTTTGGCGGGGCATATTTATGGCAGAATCTCGTTATCTTCTCATCTGACAAGGATATGTTGTGAACGGTGAATTGATTTGGGTTCTCTCTTTACTGGCGATTGCCGTCGTGTTGTTTGCGACGGGCAAAGTACGTATGGATGCGGTGGCTTTATTCGTCATTGTTGCTTTTGTCCTTAGCGGTACCTTGACCCTTCCGGAAGCCTTCTCCGGCTTTAGCGATCCGAATGTCATTCTTATCGCCGCCTTATTTATTATTGGCGACGGCCTCGTGCGCACCGGCGTTGCTACGGTGGTCGGTACCTGGCTGGTTAAAATGGCGGGCAGCAGTGAAATCAAAATGCTGGTTTTACTGATGATCACTGTCGCCGGACTTGGCGCTTTCATGAGTTCAACCGGCGTGGTGGCGATTTTTATCCCCGTTGTTCTTAGCGTTTCTATGCATATGCAGACCTCGCCTTCGCGCCTGATGATGCCGCTGAGTTTTGCCGGGCTTATCAGCGGAATGATGACGCTGGTGGCGACGCCGCCGAACCTGGTGGTTAACAGTGAACTGCTGCGTGAAGGCCTGCACGGGTTCAACTTTTTTAGCGTGACGCCGCTGGGGGTAGTGGTGTTGGCGCTCGGCATTGTTTATATGCTGGTGATGCGCTTCATGCTAAAAGGCGATGCGCCCGGACAACAGGCCGGTAAGCGGCGCACTTTCCGCGATCTTATCCGCGAGTACCGTCTGACGGGGCGCGCTCGCCGTCTGGCGATTCGCCCCGGTTCGCCGATGGTGGGACAGCGACTGGACGACCTTAAACTGCGCGAACGTTACGGCGCCAATGTCATCGGCGTTGAACGCTGGCGGCGCTTTCGGCGGGTTATCGTCAATGTGAACGGCGTATCGGAGTTTCGCGCTCGCGACGTTCTGCTGATTGATATGTCGGCGGCGGAGGTTGACCTCAGAGAGTTCTGCGCCGAGCAACTGCTGGAACCGATGGTATTGCGAGGAGAATATTTTTCCGATCAGGCGTTGGATGTCGGGATGGCGGAAATTTCGCTTATTCCGGAGTCTGAACTGATTGGCAAGTCGGTGCGTGAAATCGCCTTCCGTACACGTTACGGGCTGAATGTGGTCGGCCTGAAACGCGACGGCGTCGCGCTGGAAGGGTCGCTGGCCGATGAGCCGTTATTGATGGGCGATATCATTCTGGTCGTGGGGAACTGGAAGTTAATCAGCCTGCTGGGGCAAAAAGGCCGCGACTTTGTGGTGCTGAATATGCCGGTCGAGGTCAGCGAAGCCTCGCCGGCGCACAGCCAGGCGCCGCACGCCATTTTCTGCCTGGTACTTATGGTGGCGCTGATGTTGACCGATGAAATTCCCAACCCGATCGCGGCGATTATCGCCTGCCTGCTGATGGGAAAATTTCGCTGTATTGATGCTGAAAGCGCGTATAAAGCGATCCACTGGCCGAGTATTATCTTGATTGTGGGTATGATGCCGTTTGCGCTGGCGTTGCAAAAAACCGGCGGCGTCTCTCTGGTCGTGCAAGGGTTAATGGATATCGGCGGCGGCTATGGGCCGTATATGATGCTGGGATGCCTGTTCGTGCTGTGCGCCGTCATAGGACTGTTCATTTCTAACACGGCAACGGCGGTGCTGATGGCGCCGATTGCGCTGGCGGCGGCGAAATCGATGGGGGTGTCGCCCTATCCGTTTGCGATGGCGGTGGCGATGGCGGCCTCCGCCGCCTTTATGACGCCGGTTTCATCGCCGGTCAATACTCTGGTTCTGGGGCCGGGAAACTATAGCTTTAGCGATTTTGTGAAGCTTGGCGTGCCGTTCACGCTTATTGTGATGGCGGTTTGTATTGTGATGATTCCGATGTTGTTTCCGTTTTAACCCCAGACAGGAAAAGGCCTGATGGCGCTGCGCTTATCAGGCCTACGGGAAGAACGGTAGGCCGGATAAGGCGTTAGCCGCCATCCGGCAACTAAAGCGGTGAATCCTGGCTTATCTCGTCAAGAGAAAGATGGAAACTTGGTACGAACACCGCCATAAAATAGTCCATCTCCTGGCTGCGACGTAATTCCAGCGTTTTTTCCAGCCGCGTTTTTGCCAGGCCAAACTCATTGTTTCCCGCCGATAGCTCCTCCAGGCATTTCAGGTAGGCGCAAAGCGCATCGGCCTGTTTTACGATTGCCTGTTCTTCTTCGCTCCAGGCATTCTCATCAATAAGCGGTGCGAAAATATCGCGCAATTCATCCGGCGCCATATCAACCAGCTTTTGCTGGGCGATTTTTTCGATCGCTTTATATTCCTGGGCTATCTGGGAATTAAAATATTTTACCGGCGTCGGCAGATCGCCGGTCAGTACTTCCGAGGCATCATGATACATCGCCAGAAGCGCGATGCGTTCAGCATTGAGCTGACCGCCAAATTTACGGTTTTTTATCGCCGCCAACGCATGGGCGACCATCGCCACCTGCAGACTATGTTCGGAGACGTTTTCCGTACGCACGTTACGCATCAGCGGCCAGCGGTTAATCAACTTCATGCGGGAGAGATGGGCGAAAAAATGGCTCTGCTTCATAGATTACCTTTTGTTTTCACTGCGGCAGACTTCATTGTGCGGGGAGGGAGATGAAGATGCAATTCAGGCTACCGAAGTAGCCTGAATTTAAGATTATTGATGGTAACCTGAGAGGAAACGCCCAAAACGGTTGATGGCCATCTCCAGGTCATCTTCACGCGGTAGCGTCACAATGCGGAAGTGATCCGGCCACGGCCAGTTAAAGGCGGTACCTTGCACCAGCAGCACCTTTTCCTGTAGCAGGAAGTCCAGCACCATCTTCTGGTCATCGTGAATATTAAAACGTTTAGCGTCGATCCTGGGGAACATGTACAACGCGCCGCGCGGTTTTACGCAGGAAACGCCGGGGATATCGTTAATCAACTCCCAGGCGCGGTTACGCTGTTCATACAGTCGGCCGCCCGGCAGAATAAATTCGCTAATGCTTTGATAGCCGCCGAGCGCGGTCTGAATAGCATGTTGCGCCGGGACGTTGGCGCACAGGCGCATTGAGGCTAACATCTCCAGTCCTTCAATATAGCCCTTCGCATGTTTTTTCGGCCCGTTCAGCACCATCCAGCCCTGGCGGAAGCCGGCGACGCGATAGGTTTTAGACAACCCATTAAAGGTGATGGTCAGCAGATCAGGCGCCAGTGCGGCGATAGAGTGATGCTCGGCATCGTCATAGAGAATCTTGTCATAAATTTCATCGGCGAAGATGATGAGATTATGCTCGCGCGCAATGTTGACAATTTCCATCAACAATTCTTTAGAATAGACGGCGCCAGTAGGGTTGTTTGGATTAATAATGACAATACCACGCGTACGTGGGGTGATTTTGGCGCGGATATCGTCAAGGTCCGGGAACCAGTCGGAAGATTCATCGCAAAGATAATGTACCGCCTTGCCGCTGGAGAGCGATACCGCCGCTGTCCATAACGGATAATCGGGCGCGGGAACCAGCATTTCATCGCCACTGTTAAGCAACGCCTGCATCGCCTGAACGATCAGCTCGGAAACGCCGTTACCGATATAGATATCTTCCACGGTTACATCGCGCATTCCACGGGCCTGATAATGCTGCATAATTGCTTTACGGGCGGAATAAAGCCCTTTCGAGTCGCAATATCCTTGCGCCGTCGGCAAATTACGAATGACATCGACCAGAATTTCGTCCGGCGCTTCGAATCCGAAGGGGGCGGGGTTGCCGATATTCAGTTTAAGAACTTTATTACCTTCTTCCTCAAGGCGTTTCGCTTCTTTCAGAACGGGGCCACGAATGTCATAACAGACATTTTCGAGTTTGCTGGATTTTTCAATGGGGGACATGAATCTTGACCTTTTAGCTGTTATTGCCACTCCCTGCCGTGGAAGTCAGCACGAAACAATGTACTCCCACGACGGTGAGTTTTGAAGAGTGAACAGAAGAAGATTTTGTTTATTTTTAACGCGCTTTCGTACTGTTTAAAACTTCATAAAATCATTTGGTTAGATGCATTTTCTATTTTTGTCTGTATGTATAGTGTTTTATTCTATGTGATTGCTCGTACTGTGGTTTTTTATGTTGTTAGAAATTATCTGTTTTATGAGAGATAAGCATTCATCATTAGTGTCGCGCTGGCTATTTCGGAAATACTGAGTATTAAAGGTAAAATGAGAAGGTTAGACCTTTCCGGCGGCGGGGGGTGTGAAACTATTGTTAAGTATAATTAATGAATGGTAGAAATCTTAATTAATTATTATTTAATATTTAAAAAGCATTTACTAAAGTCGTAATAATATCTTTCTGGTCCGATTAGTATAACATATCCTAGGTTAAGATTATTCGTAATAATACTTATAAATATAGCGGTTTTAGGTTAAGATAATGATCCGAAACGGGGGCGTAGTCTGCGTTGTCTGCTAATTATCATGACGCGATTTTATACATAACCTATTGTTCAATATATTGTTTTTGTATCTGTGCGTCTCGGTAAACTATTTGACGCTGTTACAAGATTTACACGTCCATCATTAGCAGAAATCTGTAGACGCCTAAAGGTATGACACATTCTCTTTGATATATCCCGATCAGTTGCATTTGGTATTATATCAGTAAGTAAGAGAAGTGTTTTGGTCGTATTTTCAATTACATTCTAACATTTACCTGGGTAACCAGGCGGTACTGCGAAGGATGCACATTACAAATGGAATTGCTTGTTTCTGAATGCACAGCATTAACCAGGTCAGCCCGATATGACCCGCCAGTAAGTGAAAAATTATGATAAATGCAAATCGTCCGATAATTAACCTCGATCTCGATCTGCTGAGAACGTTCGTGGCCGTTGCCGATCTGAACACCTTCGCCGCGGCGGCGGCGGCGGTATGTCGTACTCAGTCTGCGGTCAGTCAGCAAATGCAGCGTCTTGAGCAACTCGTGGGAAAGGAATTGTTCGCCCGCCATGGCCGTAACAAACTTTTGACCGAACACGGTATCCAGCTTCTGGGGTACGCCAGAAAAATCCTGCGTTTTAATGATGAGGCGTGTTCATCATTAATGTTCAGTAATCTTCAGGGAGTGTTAACAATCGGCGCTTCTGATGAATCAGCTGATACTATCCTGCCTTTTTTGCTTAGCCGAATCAGCTCGGTTTATCCGAAACTCGCGCTTGATGTACGGGTAAAACGCAACGCCTATATGGTGGACATGGTTAAATCGCAGGAAGTAGATTTGGTGGTGACGACTAACCAACCTCATTCGCTGGACTGTCTGAATTTGCGGACCTCGCCCACCCATTGGTATTGTGCGGCTGAGTATGTTTTGCAAAGGGGAGAGCCCGTACCATTAGTCCTGCTGGACGATCCCAGCCCATTCCGCGATATGGTGCTGGAGACGCTAAATGCAGCGGGTATTCCCTGGCGGCTGGCCTATGTGGCGTCTACATTACCGGCGGTACGCGCGGCCGTTAAAGCTGGTCTTGGCGTAACGGCTCGACCTGTCGAAATGATGAGTCCCGACCTTCGCGTGCTGGGCGTCGCAGACGGATTACCGCCTTTGCCGGATACGGAATATCTGTTGTGCCGCGATCCCAATAGCCAGAACGAGCTGGCGATGGTGATTTTCCATGCGATGGAAAGCTATCAAAACCCATGGCATTACAACCAGTTTTCTGCAGAGGGCGGAGATGATCCGCTGATGGTGGAAGGGGGTTTTGAGTAGCTCGCAGGCAAAAGGCGCTAAGTCGTAAATGTAAAAAAGAGCCGCTGGCGATGAAAAAACGCTCAGTGGCTCTTTTTTTGTGCCCATCTGTACGCGCTTAACCGCACAAATTGTAAAAGTTGCGGTAAATCAGCCAGTAGCGATTCGCAGTTCAATGTGGGTAAAAAATAACCAGAACATCCATTTTATGAATTTGCATGTTAAAAAACTAGAGAAATTGTTGCTGTTTTAGGGGGTGAATTAACAAAAGCGTGTCACAGATCAAGAAAATACTCCCATTTAGGGGGAGGCATCTTCACAAATTCCTGTCAAAATAGGTGTGTGTTATTTCTTTTGCTTCACAACGGACACGATTCAACAACATAAAATCCCCCCTGGTCGAAGAGTCATTTTCTCCAGGATGGCACTTAATGTTAATGATGATGAATTGATGTAAATTAATGTGAAGGAACTTTTGTTAAAGTTGACAAAAGGTTATAGAAAGGAGTAAAAAACCACATCAATTAGCTGTTTTTATCATTTTCTACAGTAATTGTAGGGTTTTTTTTATTCCTCCCCATGAATCGATGTGGCGCCCATCTGCCGTAAAGAGCAGAGAAACTGGCGCTACTTTTGATGAGTAAGCAATGAGTATGTCAACATCCACTGAAGTCATCGCTCATCACTGGGCATTCGCTATCTTTCTTATCGTTGCCATTGGCCTGTGCTGCCTGATGCTGGTAGGCGGTTGGTTTTTGGGCGGTCGCGCACGCGCGAGGCACAAGAACGTTCCGTTTGAATCAGGTATCGACTCGGTCGGCACCGCCCGCTTACGCTTGTCTGCCAAGTTTTACCTGGTAGCCATGTTCTTCGTTATCTTCGACGTTGAAGCGCTGTATCTGTTCGCATGGTCGACTTCTATCCGCGAAAGCGGCTGGGTTGGCTTTGTGGAAGCTGCAATTTTTATTTTTGTGTTACTGGCTGGTCTGGTTTATCTGGCGCGTATTGGCGCGTTGGACTGGACGCCCGCGCGTTCACGCCGCGAGCGTATGAACCCGGAAACGAACAGTATCGCTAATCGTCAACGCTAACCGCGAGGCATTAAGATGGATTATACGCTCACCCGCATAGATCCTAACGGTGAGAATGACCGTTACCCCCTGCAAAAACAGGAGATCGTAACTGACCCCCTGGAGCAGGAAGTTAACAAAAACGTGTTCATGGGCAAACTGCATGACATGGTTAACTGGGGCCGTAAAAACTCAATTTGGCCCTACAACTTCGGCCTTTCTTGCTGCTATGTAGAGATGGTGACCTCTTTTACCGCAGTGCATGACGTCGCCCGTTTCGGCGCGGAAGTGCTGCGTGCGTCGCCACGTCAGGCTGACCTGATGGTGGTGGCCGGTACCTGCTTTACCAAAATGGCCCCGGTTATTCAGCGTCTGTATGACCAAATGCTGGAGCCAAAATGGGTCATTTCTATGGGCGCCTGCGCCAACTCCGGCGGCATGTACGATATTTATTCGGTAGTGCAGGGCGTTGATAAGTTTATCCCGGTGGATGTGTATATCCCTGGCTGTCCGCCGCGTCCGGAAGCGTATATGCAGGCGTTGATGCTGCTGCAAGAATCGATTGGCAAAGAGCGCCGTCCGCTCTCATGGGTGGTGGGCGATCAGGGCGTGTATCGCGCCAATATGCAGCCAGAACGCGAACGTAAACGCGGCGAGCGTATTGCCGTCACGAACCTGCGTACCCCGGACGAGATTTAATTTGCGCCTGTCGGCAGCAGCACTTCACTTCGCTAACCACTATTTTAATAGCGCGAAGCACTGCCGACCACCACGGACCATTTGCAATGGTGAACAATATGACCGACTTAACCGCGCAAGACGCTGCATGGAGTACCCGCGATCATCTTGATGATCCGGTTATCGGCGAACTGCGCAACCGTTTTGGGCCGGATGCCTTTACCGTTCAGGCGACCCGCACCGGTATCCCCGTTGTTTGGGTCAAGCGTGAACAACTACTGGAGGTTGGCGATTTCTTAAAGAAACTGCCGAAACCTTACGTCATGCTGTTTGACTTACACGGCATGGATGAACGCCTGCGTACGCACCGTGACGGGTTACCCGCCGCGGATTTTTCCGTTTTCTACCACCTGATTTCCATTGAGCGTAATCGCGATATCATGCTCAAGGTGGCGTTGTCTGAAAACGACCTGCGCGTGCCGACCTTCACTAAACTTTTCCCTAACGCCAACTGGTACGAGCGTGAGACCTGGGAGATGTTTGGTATTGATATCGAAGGCCACCCGCACCTGACGCGCATCATGATGCCGCAAACCTGGGAAGGCCATCCGTTGCGTAAAGATTATCCGGCGCGCGCGACCGAATTCGACCCGTTTGAGCTGACCAAAGCCAAGCAGGATCTGGAGATGGAAGCGCTGACCTTTAAGCCGGAAGACTGGGGGATGAAGCGCGGGACTGACAACGAGGACTTTATGTTCCTCAACCTCGGCCCGAACCACCCGTCTGCGCACGGTGCGTTTCGTATTATCCTGCAACTTGACGGCGAAGAAATCGTCGATTGCGTGCCGGATATCGGCTATCACCATCGCGGCGCCGAAAAAATGGGCGAGCGCCAGTCCTGGCATAGCTACATTCCCTATACCGACCGTATCGAATACCTCGGTGGTTGCGTCAATGAAATGCCGTACGTGTTGGCGGTAGAAAAGTTGGCAGGGATCACCGTCCCGGATCGTGTGAACGTCATCCGCGTGATGCTCTCCGAACTGTTCCGCATTAACAGTCATCTGCTGTACATCTCGACCTTTATTCAGGACGTCGGCGCGATGACGCCGGTCTTCTTTGCCTTTACCGACCGGCAGAAAATTTATGACCTGGTGGAAGCCATTACCGGTTTCCGTATGCACCCGGCCTGGTTCCGTATCGGCGGCGTCGCGCACGACTTGCCGCGCGGTTGGGATCGCCTGCTGCGAGAGTTCCTTGAGTGGATGCCGAAGCGTCTGGATTCTTACGAGAAAGCCGCGCTGCGTAACACCATTCTGAAAGGGCGTTCGCAGGGCGTTGCCGCTTACGGCGCGAAAGAAGCGCTGGAGTGGGGCACCACCGGCGCAGGGCTGCGCGCGACCGGGATCGACTTCGACGTGCGTAAATGGCGTCCATACTCTGGCTACGAAAACTTTGACTTTGAAGTGCCGGTGGGCGGCGGTGTTTCCGACTGCTATACCCGCGTGATGTTGAAAGTGGAAGAGCTGCGCCAGAGTCTGCGCATTCTTCAGCAGTGCCTCGATAACATGCCGGAAGGCCCGTTCAAAGCGGATCACCCGCTGACCACGCCGCCGCCGAAAGAGCGCACGCTGCAACATATCGAAACCCTGATCACCCACTTCCTGCAGGTCTCCTGGGGCCCGGTGATGCCGGCGCAGGAGTCCTTCCAGATGGTGGAAGCGACGAAGGGGATTAACAGTTACTACCTGACCAGCGACGGCAGCACTATGAGCTACCGTACCCGCGTGCGCACGCCGAGCTTTGCGCACCTGCAGCAGATTCCCTCGGCGATCCGCGGTAGCCTGGTTTCCGACCTGATTGTCTATCTGGGTAGTATCGATTTTGTTATGTCAGATGTGGACCGCTAATTATGCACGAGAATCAACAACCACAAACCGAGGCTTTTGAGCTGAGTGCGGCAGAGCGTGAAGCGATAGAGCACGAGAAGCACCACTACGAAGACCCGCGTGCGGCGTCCATTGAAGCGCTGAAAATCGTTCAGAAGCAGCGTGGCTGGGTGCCGGACGGCGCGATCTACGCTATTGCCGATGTGCTGGGTATTCCGGCGAGCGACGTCGAAGGCGTCGCCACATTCTACAGCCAGATCTTCCGTCAGCCGGTCGGTCGCCACGTGATTCGCTACTGCGACAGCGTGGTGTGCCATATCACCGGCTATCAGGGGATTCAGGCCGCGCTGGAAAAAAATCTCAACATCAAACCGGGGCAGACGACCTTTGATGGTCGCTTTACGCTGCTGCCGACCTGCTGCCTGGGGAATTGCGATAAAGGGCCGAACATGATGATTGATGAGGATACTCACAGCCATCTGACCCCGGAAGCCATTCCTGAACTACTGGAGCGGTATAAATGAAAAACGTTATCCGTACTCCCGAAACCCACCCGCTGACCTGGCGTCTGCGCGATGACAAACAGCCGGTCTGGCTGGATGAATATCGTAGCAAAAACGGCTACGAAGGCGCGCGTAAGGCGCTGACCGGCCTGTCTCCGGATGAAATCGTCAGCCAGGTAAAAGACGCCGGTCTGAAAGGGCGCGGCGGCGCGGGCTTTTCCACCGGTCTGAAGTGGAGCCTGATGCCGAAAGATGAATCCATGAACATCCGTTACCTGCTGTGTAACGCCGATGAAATGGAGCCGGGCACCTATAAAGACCGTCTGCTGATGGAACAGCTGCCGCACCTGCTGGTGGAAGGTATGCTGATCTCCGCGTTCGCGCTGAAAGCGTATCGTGGTTACATCTTCCTGCGCGGCGAATATATCGAAGCGGCTGTACATCTGCGCCGTGCGATTGCTGAAGCAACCGAGGCCGGGCTGCTTGGCAAAAATATCATGGGCACCGGGTTCGACTTTGAACTGTTTGTCCACACCGGGGCAGGGCGTTACATCTGTGGTGAAGAAACGGCGCTGATTAACTCCCTCGAAGGCCGCCGCGCGAACCCACGCTCCAAGCCGCCCTTCCCTGCGACCTCCGGCGTATGGGGCAAACCGACCTGTGTGAATAACGTCGAAACGTTGTGCAACGTCCCGGCAATCCTCGCCAACGGCGTGGAGTGGTACCAGAACATTTCGAAAAGCAAAGATGCGGGTACCAAGCTGATGGGCTTCTCAGGCCGCGTGAAGAATCCGGGCCTGTGGGAATTACCGTTCGGCACCACCGCGCGCGAGATCCTCGAAGACTACGCGGGCGGTATGCGCGATGGCCTGAAATTCAAAGCCTGGCAGCCGGGCGGGGCGGGAACCGACTTCCTGACCGAGGCGCATCTTGACCTGCCGATGGAGTTCGAAAGCATCGGTAAAGCAGGCAGCCGTCTGGGCACCGCGCTGGCGATGGCGGTAGACCACGAAATCGGCATGGTATCGCTGGTGCGTAACCTGGAAGAGTTCTTTGCCCGCGAATCCTGCGGCTGGTGTACGCCATGCCGCGACGGGTTGCCGTGGAGCGTGAAAATTCTACGCGCGCTGGAGCGTGGCGAAGGCCAGCCGGGGGATATCGAGACACTTGAGCAACTGTGTCGTTTCCTCGGACCGGGTAAAACCTTCTGCGCGCATGCGCCGGGCGCGGTTGAGCCACTGCAAAGCGCAATTAAGTATTTCCGCGAAGAATTCGAAGCTGGCATCAAGCAGCCGTTCAGCAATACCCATTTAATCAATGGTATTCAGCCGAACCTGCTCAAAGAGCGCTGGTGAGTTAACGATTTTTAATTTGGAAGCATGCTAATGGCTACGATTCATGTAGACGGCAAAGAATACGAGGTCAACGGCGCGGACAACCTGCTACAGGCATGTCTGTCCCTCGGCCTTGATATTCCGTATTTTTGCTGGCACCCGGCGCTGGGAAGCGTCGGTGCTTGCCGCCAGTGTGCGGTGAAGCAATACCAAAACGCGGAAGATACGCGTGGTCGCCTGGTGATGTCCTGTATGACGCCAGCCACCGACGGTACCTTTATCTCTATTGACGACGAAGAAGCGAAACAGTTCCGTGAAAGCGTGGTGGAGTGGCTGATGACTAACCACCCGCACGACTGTCCGGTTTGTGAAGAGGGCGGTAACTGCCATCTTCAGGATATGACCGTGATGACGGGTCATAGTTTCCGTCGCTACCGTTTCACCAAACGTACCCACCGCAACCAGGATCTGGGGCCGTTCATCTCTCACGAAATGAACCGCTGCATCGCCTGCTACCGTTGTGTGCGTTACTACAAAGATTATGCCGACGGCACCGATCTGGGCGTCTATGGCGCGCATGACAACGTCTACTTCGGGCGTCCGGAAGACGGTACGCTGGAAAGCGAATTCTCCGGTAACCTGGTCGAGATTTGCCCGACCGGCGTCTTCACCGATAAAACGCATTCCGAGCGTTACAACCGTAAATGGGACATGCAGTTTGCGCCGAGCATCTGCCAGCAGTGTTCCATCGGCTGTAACATCAGCCCGGGCGAGCGCTATGGCGAACTGCGCCGTATCGAAAACCGTTACAACGGTACCGTTAACCACTACTTCCTCTGCGACCGCGGTCGTTTCGGCTATGGCTATGTGAACCTGAAAGACCGTCCGCGTCAGCCGGTTCAGCGCCGTGGCGATGACTTTATTACTCTCAACGCCGAGCAGGCGATGCAGGGCGCGGCGGATATTCTGCGCCAGTCGAAGAAAGTGATCGGTATCGGTTCGCCACGCGCCAGCATTGAGAGCAACTTTGCGCTGCGTGAGCTGGTTGGTGCGGAAAACTTCTACACCGGTATCGCGCGCGGCGAGCAGGAACGTCTGCAACTGGCGCTGAAAGTGTTGCGTGAAGGCGGAATTTACACCCCAGCGCTGCGGGAAATCGAATCTTATGACGCGGTACTGGTATTGGGCGAAGACGTTACCCAGACCGGCGCGCGCGTTGCGCTGGCGGTACGCCAGGCGGTGAAAGGTAAAGCGCGTGAAATGGCGGCGGCGCAGAAAGTAGCCGACTGGCAGATTGCGGCCATCCTTAACATCGGCCAGCGTGCCAAACATCCGCTGTTCGTGACCAACGTGGACGGCACCCGTCTGGATGATATCGCCGCCTGGACCTATCGCGCGCCGGTGGAAGATCAGGCGCGCCTGGGCTTTGCGATTGCTCATGCGCTGGACAATACAGCGCCTGCGGTTGACGGTATCGACAGCGACTTACAAAACAAAATTGATGTCATTGTGCAGGCGTTGGCCGGCGCGAAAAAACCGCTGATTATCTCCGGCACTAACGCCGGTAGCAGTGAGGTGATTCAGGCGGCCGCCAACGTGGCGAAAGCGCTGAAAGGCCGTGGCGCCGACGTCGGTATTACTATGATTGCTCGTTCCGTGAACAGCATGGGGCTGGGTATGATGGGCGGCGGTTCGCTTGATGATGCGTTGGGCGAGCTGGAAACCGGCAGTGCGGACGCGGTGGTGGTGCTGGAAAACGATCTCCACCGTCATGCAAGCGCTACGCGCGTGAACGCTGCGCTCGCCAAAGCGCCGCTGGTGATGGTGGTTGACCATCAGCGCACGGCGATTATGGAAAACGCGCATCTGGTGCTTTCCGCGGCAAGCTTCGCCGAAAGCGATGGTACGGTCATCAACAACGAAGGCCGCGCGCAGCGCTTCTTCCAGGTTTATGATCCGGCCTACTACGATAACAAGACGATTATGCTGGAAAGTTGGCGCTGGCTGCATTCACTGCACAGCACCGTCGAAAACCGCGAAGTGGACTGGACTCAGCTTGACCACGTGATCGACGCGGTCATTGCCGCCATGCCGCAATTTGCCGGTATTAAAGACGCCGCGCCGGATGCGACCTTCCGCATTCGTGGGCAGAAGCTGGCGCGCGAACCGCATCGTTACAGCGGTCGTACCGCAATGCGCGCCAATATCAGCGTGCACGAACCACGTCAGCCGCAGGATAAAGACACCATGTTCGCCTTCTCAATGGAAGGGAATAACCAACCGACTGCCCCGCGATCTGAAATTCCGTTCGCCTGGGCGCCGGGCTGGAACTCCCCGCAGGCGTGGAACAAATTCCAGGATGAAGTGGGCGGCAAACTGCGTCACGGCGATCCGGGCGTGCGTTTGATTGAAGCGACTGAGGGCGGTCTGGATTATTTCACTACCGTGCCGGCAAGCTTCCAGGCGCAGGACGGTCAGTGGCGTATTGCGCCGTATTACCACCTGTTTGGCAGCGACGAATTGTCTCAGCGTTCTCCGGTCTTCCAGAGCCGTATGCCGCAGCCGTATATCAAACTTAACCCGGCGGATGCCGCGAAGTTGGGTGTCAATGCCGGGACGCGCGTCTCCTTTAGCTACGATGGCAATACGGTGACGCTGCCGGTTGAAATCTCTGAAGGGTTAGCGGCAGGGCAGGTAGGGCTGCCGATGGGTATGCCTGGCATCGCGCCGGTTCTGGCTGGCGCGCGTCTTGAGGATCTGCGGGAGGCGCAACAATGAGTTGGATTACACCGGATCTGATTGAGATCCTGCTGAGCATTCTCAAAGCGGTGGTGATTCTGCTGGTGGTCGTCACCTGCGGGGCCTTCATGAGCTTTGGCGAACGTCGTCTGCTGGGTCTGTTCCAGAACCGTTATGGACCAAACCGCGTTGGCTGGGGCGGCTCGCTCCAGCTGGTCGCGGACATGATCAAGATGTTCTTTAAAGAAGACTGGATCCCGAAATTCTCGGATCGCGTCATCTTTACCCTGGCGCCGATGATCGCGTTTACTTCGCTGCTGCTCTCCTTCGCCATTGTGCCGGTTAGCCCTAATTGGGTGGTGGCCGATTTAAACATCGGGATTTTGTTCTTCCTGATGATGGCCGGTCTGGCGGTTTACGCGGTGCTGTTCGCCGGTTGGTCGAGCAACAACAAATACTCGCTGCTGGGCGCGATGCGCGCGTCTGCCCAGACGGTGAGCTACGAAGTGTTCCTTGGTCTTTCCCTGATGGGCGTGGTGGCGCAGGCCGGTTCATTTAATATGACCGATATCGTCAATAACCAGGCGCATCTGTGGAACGTGATTCCGCAATTCTTTGGGTTTGTTACTTTCGCCATCGCGGGCGTAGCGGTCTGTCACCGTCACCCGTTTGACCAGCCGGAAGCCGAGCAGGAACTGGCGGACGGTTACCACATCGAATATTCCGGTATGAAATTCGGTCTATTCTTCGTGGGGGAGTACATCGGTATCGTCACCGTTTCCGCGCTGATGGTAACGCTGTTCTTCGGTGGCTGGCATGGCCCGTTCTTACCGCCATTCGTCTGGTTCGCGCTGAAAACCGCGTTCTTCATGATGATGTTCATTTTGATTCGTGCGTCGTTACCGCGTCCGCGTTATGACCAGGTAATGTCCTTCGGCTGGAAAGTTTGCCTGCCGCTGACGCTCATCAACTTGCTGGTAACGGCGGCTGTCATTCTGTGGCAGGCGCAATAAGGGACACAAAGACCATGACCTTAAAAGAATTATTAGTAGGTTTCGGCACTCAGGTACGCAGTATCTGGATGATCGGCCTGCATGCGTTCGCCAAACGCGAAACGCGGATGTATCCGGAAGAGCCGGTCTATTTACCGCCCCGTTACCGTGGCCGTATCGTGCTCACGCGCGACCCGGACGGTGAAGAGCGCTGCGTTGCCTGTAACCTGTGTGCGGTAGCCTGTCCGGTAGGCTGTATCTCTCTGCAAAAAGCGGAGACCAAAGATGGCCGCTGGTATCCGGAGTTTTTCCGCATTAACTTCTCACGCTGCATCTTCTGCGGCCTGTGCGAAGAAGCGTGCCCGACCACGGCGATTCAGTTGACCCCGGACTTCGAACTGGGCGAATACAAACGTCAGGATCTGGTGTACGAAAAAGAGGATCTGCTGATTTCCGGTCCGGGCAAATACCCGGAATATAACTTCTACCGGATGGCGGGTATGGCAATCGACGGCAAAGATAAAGGCGAAGCAGAGAACGAAGCCAAGCCTATCGACGTCAAGAGCCTGTTACCGTAAGGAGAGGGCAATGGAATTCGCTTTTTATATCTGTGGCCTGATAGCCATCCTCGCGACCCTGCGAGTGATCACCCATACCAATCCGGTACACGCGCTGTTGTATCTGGTGATATCGCTATTGGCGATTTCCGGGGTGTTCTTTTCGCTGGGCGCTTATTTTGCCGGTGCGCTGGAAATTATCGTCTACGCAGGCGCCATCATGGTGCTGTTTGTGTTCGTGGTGATGATGCTCAACCTCGGCGGCAGCGAAATCGAACAGGAACGCCAGTGGCTGAAACCGCAGGTGTGGATTGGTCCGGCGGTTTTGTCGGCCATTATGCTGGCGGTTATTGTGTACGCCATTCTGGGCGTTAACGACCAGGGCATCGACGGCACGCCGATTAGCGCGAAAGCGGTGGGCATCACGCTGTTCGGGCCTTATGTTCTGGCGGTGGAACTGGCGTCGATGCTGCTGCTGGCAGGCCTGGTGGTGGCGTTCCATGTCGGTCGTGAAGAGCGTGCGGGTGAAGTGCTAAGCAACCGCGCCGATGACCGCGCGAAAAGAAAAACGGAGGAGCGCGCATGATCCCCTTAACACACGGACTGATCCTCGCTGCGATTTTATTCGTCCTGGGTTTAACCGGTCTGGTTATCCGCCGCAATCTGCTGTTTATGCTGATCGGGCTGGAAATCATGATTAACGCCTCCGCGCTGGCCTTTGTGGTCGCCGGGAGCTACTGGGGCCAGACCGATGGTCAGGTGATGTACATTCTCGCCATCAGCCTTGCGGCTGCGGAAGCGAGTATTGGACTTGCGCTGTTGCTGCAACTCCATCGCCGTCGCCAGAACCTGAACATCGATTCAGTAAGTGAGATGCGTGGATGAACATGCTTGCCTTAACCATTATTCTGCCATTGATTGGCTTTGTACTGCTGGCGTTCTCTCGCGGACGCTGGTCGGAAAATCTCTCCGCGACCATTGGCGTGGGCTCCGTTGGTCTGGCGGCGTTGGTGACAGCGTTTGTCGGGATGGATTTCTTCGCCAACGGCAAACAGGCGTTCAGCCAGCCGCTGTGGACGTGGATGTCGGTCGGTAACTTCAACATCGGTTTTAACCTGGTGCTGGACGGCCTGTCGCTGACCATGCTCTCTGTGGTCACCGGCGTCGGCTTCCTGATCCACATGTTCGCGTCCTGGTACATGCGTGGAGAAGAGGGTTACTCCCGCTTCTTCGCTTATACCAACCTGTTTATCGCCAGCATGGTTGTTCTGGTGCTGTCCGATAACCTGCTGTTGATGTACCTCGGCTGGGAAGGCGTGGGCCTGTGCTCTTATCTGTTGATCGGCTTCTATTACAGCGATCCGAAGAATGGCGCAGCGGCAATGAAAGCCTTCGTGGTGACCCGTGTCGGTGACGTATTCCTCGCCTTCGCGCTGTTCATCCTCTACAACGAACTGGGCACGCTGAACTTCCGCGAAATGGTCGAGCTGGCGCCAGCGCACTTTGCTGACGGCAACAACATGCTGATGTGGGCGACGCTGATGCTGCTGGGCGGCGCGGTCGGTAAATCTGCGCAGCTTCCGTTGCAGACCTGGCTTGCCGACGCGATGGCCGGCCCGACGCCGGTCTCCGCGCTGATCCACGCCGCTACCATGGTGACCGCCGGTGTCTACCTGATCGCTCGTACCCATGGTTTGTTCCTGATGACCCCGGAGATTCTGCATCTGGTGGGCATTATCGGGGCGATTACGTTGGTCATGGCGGGTTTCGCCGCGCTGGTGCAGACCGACATCAAACGCGTGCTGGCCTATTCCACCATGAGCCAGATTGGCTACATGTTCCTGGCGCTGGGCGTACAGGCGTGGGATGCGGCAATTTTCCACCTGATGACGCACGCCTTCTTTAAAGCGCTGCTGTTCCTGGCGTCCGGCTCGGTAATTCTGGCCTGCCATCACGAACAGAACATCTTTAAGATGGGCGGTCTGCGTAAGTCGATTCCACTGGTGTATGCCTGCTTCCTGGTGGGGGGCGCGGCGTTGTCGGCGCTGCCGCTGGTCACTGCGGGCTTCTTCAGTAAGGATGAGATCCTGGCTGGCGCGATGGCGAACGGTCATATCAATCTGATGGTGGCGGGTCTGGTCGGCGCGTTCATGACCTCCCTGTACACCTTCCGGATGATTTTCATCGTCTTCCACGGTAAAGAACAAATTCACGCTCATGCAGGGAAGGGGATTACCCACCATCTGCCGCTGATTGTCCTGATGATTCTGTCTACCTTTGTTGGCGCGCTGATTGTGCCGCCATTGCAGGGGGTGCTGCCGCAGACAACTGAACTGGCGCATGGTCGCGTCATGACGCTGGAAATTACCTCTGGCGTAGTGGCGATTGCCGGCATCCTGATTGCCGCATGGCTGTGGCTGGGTAAACGCACGCTGGTGACGTCGATCGCCAACAGCGCGCCGGGCCGTCTGCTGGGGACCTGGTGGTATAACGCCTGGGGCTTTGACTGGCTGTACGACAAAGTATTCGTCAAGCCATTCCTCGGTATCGCCTGGCTGCTGAAGCGCGACCCGCTTAATGCGTTGATGAACATTCCGGCTATCCTTTCCCGTTTTGCAGGCAAAGGCCTGGTACTGAGCGAGAACGGTTATTTGCGCTGGTATGTGGCATCCATGAGCATCGGCGCGGTTGTGGTGCTGGCGCTGCTGATGGTACTGCGTTGATCGTAAAGTGAATTTTATCCAAATTCGTTGAAAATCAGGCCTCTGTCAGAGGCCTTAAAAAGGAATAAAAATCGCCATGTTACTACCCTGGCTAATATTGATTCCCTTTATCGGCGGCTTTCTGTGCTGGCAGACCGAACGCTTTGGCGTGAAGGTGCCGCGCTGGATAGCGCTGATTACCATGGGGCTGACGCTGGCGCTCGGTCTGCAATTGTGGTTGCAGGGCGGCTACTCACTGACGCAATCCGCCGGTATTCCACAGTGGCAATCTGAATTTGTCCTGCCGTGGATCCCGCGTTTTGGCATCTCTATCCATCTGGCGCTCGACGGACTGTCGCTGCTAATGGTGGTGCTGACCGGCCTGCTCGGCGTTCTGGCGGTGCTTTGCTCCTGGCGAGAAATCGAAAAATATCAGGGCTTCTTCCACCTGAACCTGATGTGGATCTTAGGCGGCGTTATCGGCGTGTTCCTGGCTATCGACATGTTCCTGTTCTTCTTCTTCTGGGAAATGATGCTGGTGCCGATGTACTTCCTGATAGCGTTGTGGGGCCACAAAGCTTCTGACGGGAAAACGCGTATCACGGCGGCGACCAAGTTCTTCATCTACACCCAGGCGAGTGGTCTGGTGATGCTGATTGCCATCCTGGCGCTGGTCTTTGTGCACTACAACGCGACCGGCGTGTGGACTTTCAACTATGAAGAGCTGCTGAACACGCCGATGTCCCACGGTGTGGAATATCTGCTGATGCTGGGCTTCTTCATCGCCTTCGCGGTGAAAATGCCGGTGGTGCCGCTGCATGGCTGGCTGCCAGATGCGCACTCCCAGGCGCCGACCGCCGGTTCCGTCGACCTGGCCGGTATCTTGCTGAAAACCGCCGCTTACGGTCTGCTGCGTTTCTCCCTGCCATTGTTCCCGAACGCGTCGGCGGAGTTTGCGCCGATCGCCATGTGGCTGGGCGTTATCGGCATTTTCTACGGCGCGTGGATGGCCTTTACCCAATACGACATCAAGCGCCTGATTGCCTATACCTCCGTTTCGCATATGGGCTTCGTGCTGATCGCTATCTACACCGGCAGCCAACTGGCGTACCAGGGCGCGGTGATTCAGATGATTGCGCACGGTTTGTCCGCAGCCGGTCTGTTCATTCTGTGTGGCCAGTTGTACGAACGTCTGCATACGCGTGACATGCGTATGATGGGCGGCCTGTGGGGCAAGATGAAGTGGTTGCCTGCGCTCTCCATGTTCTTTGCGGTGGCGACGCTCGGGATGCCGGGCACCGGTAACTTTGTCGGCGAATTTATGATTCTGTTCGGCAGCTACCAGGTGGTGCCGGTGATTACCGTTATCTCCACCTTTGGGTTGGTATTCGCCTCTGTATACTCGCTGGCGATGCTGCATCGCGCTTACTTTGGTAAAGCGAAGAGCCAGATTGCCAGCCAGGAACTGCCAGGGATGTCGCTGCGCGAGCTGTTTATCATTCTGTTGCTGGTGGTGCTTCTGGTACTGCTTGGCTTCTATCCGCAGCCGATTCTGGATACCTCGCATTCTGCGATGAGCAACATCCAGCAGTGGTTTGTTAATTCTGTTACTACTACAAGGCCGTAAATCGCCATGACAATAACTCCACAACACCTGATTGCGCTGCTACCGCTGCTGATCGTCGGCTTGACGGTGGTGGTTGTGATGCTCTCCATTGCGTGGCGACGCAATCACTTCCTCAATGCCACGCTGTCGGTCATTGGGCTTAACGCTGCTCTGGTTTCGCTTTGGTTTGTCGGCCAGGCCGGGGCAATGGACGTCACGCCGCTGATGCGCGTTGACGGCTTTGCGATGCTCTACACCGGGCTGGTGCTGCTGGCGAGCCTCGCCACCTGTACCTTTGCCTACCCGTGGCTGGAAGGCTATAACGATAACCAGGAAGAGTTCTACCTGCTGGTGTTAATCGCCAGCCTGGGGGGAATTCTGCTGGCGAACGCTAACCATCTGGCGGCGCTGTTCCTTGGTATTGAACTGATCTCGCTGCCGCTGTTCGGCCTGATTGGTTATGCTTTCCGCCAGAAACGCTCGCTGGAAGCCAGTATCAAATACACCATCCTCTCCGCCGCCGCCTCGTCTTTCCTGCTGTTCGGGATGGCGCTGGTCTATGCGCAGTCCGGCAACCTGTCTTTCGAAGCGCTCGGTAAGAGCCTCGGCGATGGTATGCTGCACGAGCCGTTGCTGCTGGCGGGCTTTGGCCTGATGATTGTCGGTCTGGGCTTTAAACTCTCTCTGGTGCCGTTCCACCTGTGGACGCCAGACGTATACCAGGGCGCGCCTGCGCCGGTTTCCACCTTCCTGGCGACGGCGAGCAAAATCGCTATCTTCGGCGTGGTGATGCGTCTGTTCCTCTATGCGCCGGTAGGCGACAGCGAAGCGGTACGCGTGGTGCTGGGCATTATCGCCTTTGCCTCTATCATCTTTGGTAACCTGATGGCGCTGAGCCAGACCAACATCAAACGTCTGCTCGGTTACTCTTCTATCTCTCACCTCGGCTACTTGCTGGTGGCGCTGATTGCCCTGCAGAGCGGCGAGATGTCGATGGAAGCGGTTGGCGTTTACCTGGCCGGTTATCTGTTCAGCAGCCTCGGCGCGTTTGGCGTGGTCAGCCTGATGTCCAGCCCGTTCCGCGGCCCGGATGCCGATTCCCTGTACTCTTACCGTGGTCTGTTCTGGCACCGTCCGGTTCTTGCCGCAGTGATGACGGTGATGATGCTGTCGCTGGCAGGTATCCCGATGACGCTGGGCTTTATCGGCAAATTCTACGTGCTGGCGGTCGGCGTTCAGGCCAGTCTGTGGTGGCTGGTCGCCGCCGTGGTGGTGGGTTCCGCGATTGGTTTGTACTACTACCTGCGCGTTGCGGTGAGTCTCTACCTGCACGCGCCGCAGCAACCGGGACGCGACGCGCCGACAAACTGGCAGTACAGCGCGGGTGGGATCGTGGTGCTGATCTCCGCGTTGCTGGTGTTGGTACTGGGCGTCTGGCCGCAGCCGCTGATTAGCCTTGTGCAGTTAGCGACGCCGTTGATGTAAACAATAAGTAAAAACGAAAAACCCGCTTCACGAAGCGGGTTTTTTATTATCTGATGTAATACGTTGAAATAACTATGGATTGTAGGCCGGATAAGGCGCTTGCGCCGCCATCCGGCAGGTAAGGTCTCAGCGACCGGAATTTAACTTAGCAACTGCCGGCTTACCAACGGGCCGCTGACGTTTTGCGCCGCGCGCTCCATCACTTCCTGTATCACTGAAGAGAGTTCATTGATTTCAAATTTGGCGACGTAGCCGTCGGCCTTTACCTTACGCACATGATCTTCGTTGGCGCTGCCGGAAAGGGAAGAGTGAATAACGACCGGGATCTTTTTCAGCCGTTCATCGGTTTTAATTTTACGCGTTAACGTAAAGCCATCCATCTCCGGCATCTCAAGATCTGTCAGGACCAGCGCGATTTTCTCGCTAATTGGCTTACCTTCGGCCTCCGCTTCCTGCGCCAGTTGCTGGATTCTCTCCCATGCATCCTTGCCGGTCACATGCATCTGATGCGGAATTCCCATTGCGTTCAGCCCTTTTTCCAGCATCGCGCGGGCGACTTTGGAGTCTTCCGCCACAATGGCTACCGCGCCTGGGGTAATATAAAATTTATTGGTCTTCAGATTGGTGGCGCGCAGATCGTGGCTGGAGGGGACAATATCATAAAGGATCTGCTCAACGTCGAGCACCAGCGCCAGGTTGTTGGTTTCTTTGTTGTCATCCAGGCAGGCAATACTGGTGATGTAGCGACCGTTGACGGCTTTCTCGGCGGTATGCACCTGCTGCCAGTCAAGACGCATAATATTTTCTACCGACTCGACGGCAAATGCCTGTACGCTGCGCGCATATTCGGTGATCAGCAAAATATTCAGCCCGGTTTCCGGCTTGCAGCCCGCTACCGCTGGCAAATCAATCACCGGAATGACCTGATCCCGAATATTGACCATGCCCAATAGCGGCGCTTTCATGCCTGCCGGGCGCGTAAAGGCGGGCATCGGTACGATTTCGCGCAGCTTAAATACATTGATGCCGAACAGCTCTGACTTCTGTTCATGCAGCGATGTACCAAGACGGAATAACAGCAGCTCAAAACGGTTTGACAGGGTTAAATTCGCCCTGTCATCAATATCTTTCTGAAAATTGTCCATCCTCACCTCATTATGAAAGCCTGCCTTTTTTAGTGTTATCGGCAATGAGGACAAAAAATGGAGCGCTAAACCGGGAAAACAGAAAAATCGTAAGCCAGTTCCGTCGCCGGGAAAATAGCGCGGCATTCCGCCAGTAAGCGCTGACAGCCTTTATCGTCATAGCGTGAGCTAATATGGGTCATGATCAGCCGACCGACGTCAGCTTCCCGCGCCAGCGTCGCGGTTTGACGGGTGGAGCTGTGTCCGCGAGCGTTGGCTTTCTCCTCCATTGACGCATCCAGCGTGGTTTCATGTACCATCACATCCACGCCTTGCGCCAGCGCGAGGGCGGCCTCGCAGGGCGCGGTATCGCCGAAAATCGCCACTGATTTCCCGGCCACGGCGGGAGCAAGGTAGTCGGCGCCATTGATCTGCCTTCCATCGGCAAGCGTGACGGTTTTTCCTGCCTTCAACGCCTGAAACAGCGGGCCGGGCGTAACGCCTGCGGCTTTTAACGCCCTGGCATTCAGCGCGCCAGGCTTGTCATGTTCAACAACGCGATATCCGTAGCACTCCAGTGGATGCTCCAGCCTGAACGCGGTCACTTTACGCAGACCGTCGTCAAGAATATCGCCTGCGCTAATTTCTTCAATTTGCAACGGAAAATCGGTCCATGAACCGCTAAGGCGCAGTGTGGTTGCAATAAACTCACGCACGCCTTGAGGCCCGTATACGGTTAGCGGATGGGGATTCCCCGCCATCGACCGGCTGCATAGCAGACCCGGCAGGCCAAACAGATGATCTCCGTGAAGATGGCTGATAAAAATGCGCTCAAGCTTACCGGGATGAAACGCGGTATTAAGCATTTGATGCTGTGTCCCTTCGCCGCAATCAAAAAGCCATACTCCCGGCTGCGTTGGATGTTGCAGATGTAATAAAATTGCCGTTACATTGCGTGAGCGCGTGGGAACGCCTGCGGACGTACCTAAAAAAATTAATTCCATCTTGTCCATACACGTTTGGTTATCGTTTAACCCAAGATTACCACAACACAGGAGCGCATCATGATTGACTGGCAGGATCTCCACCATAGCGAACTTACCGTTCCTCAACTTTACGCGTTACTCAAATTGCGCTGCGCGGTCTTTGTGGTAGAACAGCGCTGTCCTTACCTGGATGTGGATGGCGATGATTTAGTCGGCGACAATCGGCATATTCTGGGCTGGCATCAGGATGAGCTGGTGGCGTATGCGAGGATTCTGAAAAGCGATAACGAATCAGACCCGGTTGTTATTGGCCGGGTGATCGTCAGCGATGCCTGGCGAGGGGCGAAACTGGGCCAGCAATTAATGGCGAAAACGCTGGAATCTTGTGGGCGGCACTGGCCGGATAAGCCGCTATATCTGGGGGCGCAGGCGCATCTGCAACCTTTTTATGCGCGGTTTGGTTTTATTCCGGTCACCGATGTTTATGACGAAGATGGCATTCCGCACCGGGGAATGGCGCGGGAGGTTCATCAGGCATAAACCGAAACCGTTGACTATAGTTAGGAGCAGGTGTTAACACAACGGAGAATGAGAATGTCATATCAATTTGGTGAATCACGTGTTGATGATGATCTGACTTTGCTCAGCGAAACGCTGGAAGAGGTTTTACGTTCCTCAGGCGATCCCGCCGATCAAAAATACATTGAGCTGAAAGCCCGCGCGGAACAAGCGCTGGAAGAGGTGAAAAACCGCGTAAGCCACGCGTCGGATAGCTATTATTACCGGGCAAAGCAGGCCGTTTATAAAGCGGATGACTACGTTCATGAAAAACCCTGGCAGGGTATTGGCGTAGGCGCGGCGGTAGGACTGGTACTTGGACTGCTGCTGGCGCGGCGCTAAATCCCTCCCACTGAACAGAATTGCAACCCTCCCTAAATGAGGTACTGCTTTTTTAGGGCAGTACCCCGTATAATGTGGGGTTTTTAACAGGGAGGGTCCGCGTGCATTCTATTACTACTGCGCTGGAAAATCTGACGCGTCAGCTATCGCAAGAGATACCGGCGACGCCAGGGCTTTGCGTTTTCGATGCGCCTTTCCCTTTAAACGATGCCTTCGATGCATTGAGCTGGCTGGCCAGCCAGTCATCCTTTCCGCAATTCTACTGGCAACAGCGCAATGGCGACGAAGAAGCTGCCGTTCTCGGGGCAATCACCGTTTTTTCATCGCTCGATCTGGCGCAACGGTTTTTACGTCAGCACGCGCAGCCTGACCTGCGTATTTGGGGGCTGAATGCGTTCGAGCCGAAAGAGGGCTACTTATTGCTGCCGCGGCTGGAGTGGCGACGTAGCGGTGGTACGGCGACCTTACGCTTACATCTGCACAGTGACGTTTCGCTACGCGATGATGCGCGCCAGGCGAAAGCGTTTCTCGCTTCTCTGGTCGGTATTAAGCCTGTTCCGGCGCTGCGCCTTTCGCTCACGAGCGAACAGCACTGGCCGGACAAAGACGGTTGGGTGAAGCTGATTCAGCAGGCCACCCACACCATTGCGCAAGAGGCGTTTGATAAAGTTGTGCTGGCGCGGGCCACCGACTTACAATTCTCCCGTCCGGTCAATGCCGCCGCGATGATGGCGTCCAGTCGTCGTTTAAATCTCAACTGCTACCACTTTTTTATGGCCTTTTCCGCCGATACCGCCTTTCTGGGATCATCGCCGGAGCGGCTCTGGCGGCGGCGTGAAACGGCGCTACGTACCGAAGCGCTGGCTGGGACGGTGGCGAACCATCCGGATAACCATAAAGCCTGGCAGCTTGGCGAATGGTTAATGAAAGACGATAAAAACCAGCGAGAAAATATGCTGGTTGTCGAAGACATCTGCCAGCGACTGCAAAACTGCACCCACTCGCTGGATGTGCTGCCGCCGCAGGTGCTCAGACTGCGCAAGGTACAGCATTTGCGCCGCTGTATCTGGACGGCGCTTAATCAGGCGGACGACACGCTCTGCCTGCACCAGTTACAGCCTACCGCAGCGGTCGCGGGGATCCCTCGTGAACCCGCGCGTTGTTTTATAGAACAACATGAGCCGTTCGAACGTGAATGGTATGCCGGGTCGGCAGGCTATCTCTCCACGCGGCAAAGTGAGTTTTGCGTGACGTTACGTTCAGCCAAAGTGACGGCCAATGTGGTGCGATTGTATGCCGGCGCGGGAATCGTCCGCGGCTCCGATCCGGAACAGGAATGGCAGGAAATAGATAATAAAGCGGCCGGGTTACGTACCTTATTGCAGATGGATGTGTAATGAGTCACATATTCCCGACCCATATCAATAATCCATTTTTGCAGCTCTTTATACTTAGTCCCAATGATTGATACCGGACAAACTCATGTCAGTAAGTGCATTTAACCGGCGCTGGGCGGCGGTCATCCTGGAAGCCTTAACCCGTCATGGCGTCAGGCATGTTTGTATCGCCCCTGGTTCCCGTTCCACGCCGCTCACGTTGGCGGCGGCAGAGAATCCTGCTTTTATTCACCATACGCACTTTGATGAGCGTGGGCTTGGTCATCTGGCGTTAGGGCTGGCGAAAGTCAGCCAACAGCCTGTTGCCGTTATTGTCACTTCAGGTACCGCCGTGGCGAACCTCTATCCGGCCTTGATTGAGGCGGGGCTGACGGGCGAGAAGCTTATTTTACTTACCGCCGATCGCCCGCCGGAGCTGATTGACTGCGGCGCCAACCAGGCGATCCGTCAGGCGGGGATGTTTTCCTCGCACCCCTCCCAAACTCTGTCGTTGCCGCGTCCCACGCAGGATATTCCGGCGCGCTGGCTGGTGTCGACCATCGATAATGCGCTCGCCATGCTTCATGCGGGCGCTCTGCACATTAACTGTCCTTTTGCCGAACCGCTGTATGGCGATATGAATGACACCGGCCTGGTCTGGCAGCAGCGTCTCGGCGACTGGTGGCAGGATGAAAAACCCTGGCTGCGCGAAGCGCGTCGACTGGCAAGCGACAAACAGCGCGACTGGTTCTTCTGGCGACAAAAACGCGGCGTCGTCGTCGCCGGGCGTATGAGCGCGGAAGAAGGCAAAAAAGTGGCGCAGTGGGCGCAAACTCTGGGATGGCCATTAATTGGCGACGTATTGTCGCAAACCGGGCAGCCGCTGCCGTGCGCCGACCTGTGGCTCGGCAACGCCAAAGCGGTGACCGAACTGCAGCAGGCGCAAATTGTCGTCCAGCTTGGCAGTAGCCTTACCGGAAAACGCTTACTGCAATGGCAGGCAACCTGCGAGCCGGAAGAGTATTGGGTAATCGACAATATTGAAGGTCGTCTGGACCCGGCGCACCATCGTGGACGCAGACTGATAGCGAAAATCGCCGACTGGCTGGAGATGCATCCGGCGGAAAAACGTAAACCGTGGTGTGTAGAGATCCCGCGTCTGGCGGAACTGGCGTGGCAACGGGTGGTCGCGCAGCGAGACACCTTTGGCGAAGCACAGCTGGCGCACCGTATCCGCGACTATCTGCCGGAGCAGGGGCAATTGTTCGTGGGCAATAGTCTGGTGGTGCGTCTGATCGACGCGCTGTCGCAGTTGCCGGCTGGCTATCCGGTATACAGCAATCGCGGGGCGAGCGGCATTGACGGCCTGCTTTCCACAGCGGCGGGCGTGCAGCGCGCCAGCGCCAAATCGACGCTGGCTATCGTCGGCGATTTATCCGCGCTGTACGATCTTAACGCGCTGGCGTTACTACGTCAGGTATCCGCGCCGTTTGTGTTGATTGTGGTCAACAATAACGGCGGGCAGATCTTTTCCCTGCTGCCGACGCCGCAAAGCAAACGTGAGCGCTTTTATTTGATGCCGCAAAACGTCCATTTTGACCATGCGGCCGCCATGTTTAACCTGCGCTATCATCGCCCGGAAAACTGGGAAGAACTGGAGTCTGCGCTGGCTGGCGCGTGGCGAACCCCGGCGACGACGGTGATTGAGCTGGTGGTAAACGATACGGACGGCGCGCAGACGTTGCAGCAACTTTTGGCTCAGGTAAGCCATCTATGATGTTGCACGCGCAGCACATGCCCGGACAGCCTGGGGCGCCCTCGCTGGTTTTCCTGCACGGTTTTTCTGGCGATTGCCGTGAATGGCAGCCGGTTGGCGAACAGTTTCACGGCTGTTCGCGGCTCTATATTGACTTACCGGGACATGGCGGATCTGCGGCTATTCCGGTCGGCGGATTTGCCGATGTCATCAGATTACTGCGCGCTACGTTAATTAGTTACAACATACTAAAGTTCTGGTTGGTGGGATACTCTCTTGGAGGCCGGGTGGCGATGATGGCAGCCTGCCAGGGAATACCAGGCCTGTGCGGCCTGGTGGTCGAAGGCGGTCATCCGGGGCTGCAAAATGAACAGGCGCGCGCTGAAAGACGATTGTCCGACGGGCGCTGGGCAGAGCGTTTTCGTCGTGAACCCCTGACTGAGGTTTTTCACGACTGGTATCAGCAGCCGGTGTTCGCCTCGCTGACGGCGCAGCAAAGGCAGGCGCTGACGGCGCTGCGTAGCCAGAA
Source organism: Salmonella sp. NW38 (assembly GCF_051807745.1). NCBI lineage: Bacteria > Pseudomonadati > Pseudomonadota > Gammaproteobacteria > Enterobacterales > Enterobacteriaceae > Salmonella > Salmonella sp. NW38. Next base: position 166,156 of record NZ_JAMMTO010000010.1, read on the forward strand.
TAACGGCGAAACGCTGGCTGCGATGCTGGAGGCGACATCGCTTGCCGCCCAGCCGGATTTACGCGAGGCGCTCAACGCGCTGGCATTTCCGTTTTATTATTTATGTGGCGAACGCGACAGCAAATTCCGCGCCCTGGCGCAGGAAGTGGCGGCGACATGCCATGTTATTCGTAACGCCGGACACAACGCGCATCGGGAAAACCCCGCTGGCGTGGTAGACAGTCTGGCTCAGATTCTGCGTCTCTGACTAAAGGACACACTATGATCTATCCTGATGAAACAATGCTTTACGCACCGGTAGAATGGCACGACTGCTCGGAGGGTTACACCGACATTCGTTATGAAAAATCCACCGACGGTATTGCAAAAATCACTATTAATCGTCCGCAGGTGCGCAATGCATTTCGTCCGTTGACCGTCAAAGAGATGATTCAGGCGCTGGCGGATGCCCGTTACGACGACAACGTGGGCGTGATTATTCTGACCGGCGAAGGCGATAAAGCGTTTTGCGCGGGCGGCGACCAGAAGGTGCGCGGCGATTACGGCGGTTATCAGGATGACTCCGGCGTGCATCACCTGAACGTGCTGGATTTCCAGCGCCAGATTCGCACCTGTCCAAAACCGGTTGTCGCGATGGTCGCGGGGTATTCCATCGGCGGTGGTCATGTGCTGCACATGATGTGCGACCTGACCATCGCGGCGGAAAACGCCATCTTCGGCCAGACCGGTCCGAAAGTCGGCTCCTTTGACGGCGGCTGGGGCGCTTCATATATGGCGCGTATCGTTGGTCAGAAGAAAGCGCGTGAAATCTGGTTCCTGTGCCGCCAGTACGATGCGCAACAGGCGCTGGATATGGGCCTGGTCAACACCGTGGTTCCGCTGGCGGATCTGGAAAAAGAGACCGTGCGCTGGTGCCGCGAAATGTTGCAAAACAGTCCGATGGCGCTGCGTTGCCTGAAAGCGGCGCTGAATGCCGATTGTGACGGTCAGGCGGGTCTACAGGAGCTGGCGGGCAACGCTACCATGCTGTTCTACATGACCGAAGAAGGGCAGGAAGGCCGTAACGCCTTTAACCAGAAGCGTCAGCCTGACTTCAGCAAATTCAAACGGAACCCATAATGCGTAGCGCGCAGGTATACCGCTGGCAGATCCCCATGGACGCGGGGGTGGTTCTGCGCGACAGGCGGTTAAAAACTCGCGACGGGCTGTATGTTTGTCTGCGTGACGGCGAGCGTGAAGGGTGGGGAGAGATCTCTCCGCTGCCGGGGTTCAGTCAGGAAACGTGGGAAGAGGCGCAGACGGCGCTCCTGACATGGGTGAACGACTGGCTTCAGGGGAGCGAGGGATTACCGGAGATGCCTTCGGTCGCGTTTGGTGCAAGCTGCGCGCTGGCGGAACTGACTGGCGTCTTGCCGGAGGCGGCGGACTATCGCGCCGCGCCGTTATGCACTGGCGATCCTGACGATTTGGTGCTGCGGCTTGCCGATATGCCCGGTGAGAAAATCGCTAAGGTCAAAGTGGGTCTCTATGAAGCGGTACGTGACGGCATGGTGGTTAATTTGCTGCTGGAGGCGATCCCGGATCTGCATCTGCGTCTGGATGCGAATCGCGCCTGGACGCCGCTAAAAGCCCAACAGTTCGCAAAGTATGTTAATCCGGACTACCGCGCTCGTATCGCCTTTCTCGAAGAACCGTGTAAGGCGCGGGATGATTCCCGCGCCTTTGCCCGTGAAACCGGTATCGCGATTGCCTGGGACGAAAGTCTGCGCGAAGCGGATTTCACCTTTGAAGCCGAAGAGGGCGTCAAGGCTGTGGTTATCAAACCTACGCTGACCGGATCGCTTGATAAAGTGCGTGAGCAAGTCGCCGCCGCCCATGCGTTGGGACTGACGGCGGTCATCAGCTCTTCGATCGAGTCCAGCCTCGGCCTGACGCAACTGGCGCGGATTGCCGCCTGGTTGACGCCGGGAACGCTGCCTGGACTGGATACCTTACATCTGATGCAGGCGCAACAGGTTCGCCCCTGGCCCGGTAGCGCGTTGCCTTGTCTGAAGCGTGATGAGCTGGAACGACTGTTATGACATTCACGGACTGGCCGTGGCGCCACTGGCGTCAGGTTCGCAGTCAGGCGCCCGCTCTGCGCCTGAACGATGAAGTGCTAAGCTGGCGCGCCCTCTGTGAGCGTATTGATGCGCTGGCGGATGGGTTTGCCGCGCAGGGCGTACGGGAGGGCGACGGTGTCCTGCTGCGCGCCGGGAATCAGCCGCGCACTCTGTTGGCATGGCTTGCGCTGATGCAGTGCGGCGCGCGGGTTCTGCCCGTCAACCCGCAGTTGCCCCAGACGTTGCTGGAGGCGCTGTTACCGGAGTTAACGCTGCGTTTTGCGCTGACACTGGAAGGCGAAAACGTATTTTCCGGGTTAACCGCGTTGCAGATACAAAAGAGTACAGCGGCGTATGCCGTGGCCTGGCAACCGCAGCGTCTGGTTTCTATGACGCTGACATCGGGTTCCACAGGATTGCCAAAAGCGGCTGTACATACGTGCCAGGCGCATCTTGCCAGCGCGCAGGGGGTGCTTTCGCTAATGCCGTTTGGCCCTCAGGATGACTGGCTGCTATCGCTGCCGCTGTTTCATGTATCCGGGCAGGGTATTATGTGGCGTTGGCTCTTCGCCGGGGCGCGCATGACGGTACGCGATAAGCAACCGCTGGAGCAGATGCTGGCAGGGTGTACTCATGCTTCGCTGGTGCCGACGCAGCTATGGCGGTTGCTGGCGAATCGGGCGGCGGTGACGCTAAAAGCCGTTTTGCTCGGCGGCGCGGTGATTCCGGTTGAACTCACCGACCAGGCCAGCAAACAAGGGATTCGCTGCTGGTGCGGGTATGGGCTCACGGAGTTCGCGTCTACGGTATGCGCCAAAGAGGCCGATGGTTCGGATGATGTGGGCGCGCCGCTCCCCGGCAGAGAGATCAGAATCGTCGATAATGAAGTCTGGCTGCGTGCCGCCAGTATGGCAGAAGGTTACTGGCGTGATGGCAAGCTGATCCCGCTGGTTAATGACGAGGGCTGGTTTGCCACGCGCGATCGCGGCGAGCTGAACCACGGCAGGCTAACCATCGCCGGGCGGCTGGACAACCTGTTCTTTAGCGGCGGCGAAGGCATTCAGCCGGAGGAAGTCGAACGCGTTATTAACGCGCATCCGCTGGTGCAACAAGCCTTCGTCGTGCCGGTAGAAGATAAAGAGTTTGGTCATCGTCCCGTTGCGGTTGTGGAGTATGCATCGCAGGCCGGAGACGTGAACCTCGCTGAATGGGTCCGTGATAAGCTGGCGCGTTTTCAGCAGCCGGTTCGCTGGCTAACGCTGCCGTCAGAACTGAAAAACGGAGGGATTAAAATATCTCGCCGTGCGCTCCAGCAGTGGGTGTGTGAGAGCTGTAAAAATTAATGTTAGGTTAATATACAACCATTCCATCGCTATTGCCGTTTTGTTTATCCGTTGATGTGTAACGTGTTATGAACAATCAGCGTGAAACGGGGGCGCTATGGAATGGTTGGTTAAGAAATCGCATTATGTCAAAAAGAGGGCGTGCCATGTTCTGGTGCTGTGCGATAGCGGCGGTTCGCTAAAAATGATCGCCGAGGCGAATTCCATGATATTACTGAGTCCCGGCGATATCCTGTCGCCTTTACAGGATGCGCAGTATTGTATTAATCGGGAAAAACACCAGACCTTAAAAATCGTTGATGCACGCTGTTATTCCTGCGACGAATGGCAGCGGTTGACGCGCAAGCCTTCATGATCTGGCGGGCAGAAAAATCAGCATTACCCCCGCCATAATACACAATACGCCGAGCATCGCTTTTAGGCTGAAGGCGCCTTGCAAACCGGGTAACAGCATTGAGGCTACCCAGACAAGCACATAGCTGAGACTCAGCAGCGCATAGGCTTTGCTGAGCGCGAGCGTGTGTAATGTTTTCTGCCAGCAGAAGACGGAAACCAGATACCCCGCCAAACCGGCGAATAGCGCCAGGGTCGCGGCATTAAATGCGCCCAGTCCGGAAATAAACGCCAGTGGATGCGCTATCGATGGCAGCCGCATCATGGCGAATCCTAAACTCAACTGGGCGAGGGAGGCAATCGCAACGCTTATCAGTCCCCACATTACGCCCATTATGCCGCACTCCCCAGAATGATAATGCCGCTGATAATCAATGCGACGCCCAACCAGTGGCGGGGCGGAACCTGTTCATGCCAGATTTTCCATGCCGCCAACGTGACCCAGACAAAATTCAGACTCAACATCGGGTAAGCAATTCCCACCGGCAGGGTTTGTAGCACCAGCAGCCACAGCACCATCGCTGCACCCATGCATATCAGCGCCAGGCCCAGCCACAGCATCAGGTGGCGGCGGCGTCCGCCTGTCGTCAATGGCCGTGTCGCTTGCTTCTGGCAGAGCTGACCGCCAACGCTGAGCAGACTGGCAAGCACCAGAACGACGCCGATCATTTAGGCCGATACTGAATTAACACCAGACGCCCCTGATAATCAATATTGTCCGCAGGGGGAAGGGAAAGAGCGCTGATGTCTTCATCTTTGGCTATTGAAAGTACTAGCGTAATAATGCCCTCCTGACGATGCTGGTTGAGCCAGGCGTTAAAATCGTCGGCTTTAACGAATTTATCCTGCACATCAGGATAGCTAAGACCATACCTGAGTTCGCCCGCGTGTCCGTAGAGCATAATATCGTCTCGTTTCAGACTCCAGGCCAGCCCGGCGGCGACGCCCACGTTGTCGACAAGAATATAGCGGCTTGATGCCAAAGGCGCCTGGGTCATTTCGACAAAAAACTGTGGCTGTTTGGACTCCATCACCCTGTCGGGGACGGAAAAGCCGAACAGCAGCGCCAGTCCCAGCGGACAAAACGCGGGTAATAGGTATTTTTGGCTATGACAGAGGCTATACCAGCCCACAAACGCCCAAACAGTAAAGACGCCCCAGACGCAAAAAACTTTATAGGTTTCGATATGCGTCCACACCGGCGATTTCAGCGGGCCCCATGAGGAGACGACAAACGCTGCGACGATCCCGACTAACCCGAACACCAGGTTGATCCCGCCGTTGACACGTAGCGCGGCGACGCCTTCTTTTACGTTATGCAGGACGAAGCGCGCCATGAGTATCGCTATCGGTGCGAAACAGGAAAGAACATAGGTAGGCAGTTTCCCTTTCGCAATGCTGAAAAAGAGAAGCGGCATGATCGTCCATCCGAGCAAATAGAATGCGCCGTTTCGCTCGCGCCAGCCTAGTTTAAGCGCGCCAGGCAGTAACCCCAGCCACGGTAAACTTCCCGCGATCAGTACCGGCAGATAGTACCAGAAAGGGGCCTTATGCTGGGCATCGCTCATGGCGAATCGCTGGATATGCTCCACCCAGAAAAAGTAATGCCAGAAATCGGCTTCGCGTCGCGCAATGGCGATCGCCCAGGGAAGGACAACCACAAAGCAGCTCAAGACCGCCAGCCAGCCGTAAAGCAAAAAGTCCTTCCAGCGTTTCTGAACAATGACCCACGGCAACACGCTCACCACCGGTACGGCCAGGGCGAGGAAGCCTTTAGTTAATACACCCAGACCGCAGGTTGCACCCAGTAGCAAAAACATCCCAATCTTGCCCGTTCGGGTCGTGGCCTGCATCCCCTGCCAGAAACAACACATCCCGGCCGTAAGCCAAAGCGCGATCATCGGGTCGAGTACCGCATACGTCCCGATACTGTAAACGGCAAAGAGGGAGAGAAAGATCACGGAGGCGAGCAACGCGGTACGTTTATCCCGCCATAAGCGGAACGTCAGCCACGCCACCAGCGCTGCGGCCAGCAATGTCGTTAAAATAGCGCCAGCCCGCACGCCAAAATTGGTAGCGCCAAAAAGCCACTGACCCAGACTGTTTATCCAGTAACCGGCTATCGGTTTTTCAAAATAACGTAATCCCAGAAAATGCGGCACGATCCAGTCGCCAGACGCCAGCATCTCCCGACTTATTTCGGCATAGCGCGTTTCATCCGGCTGCCAGAGCAGGCGGCTATTGACAGGAATAACATAGTAGAGCGCGATAAATGCGGCGAAAGCCAGATAATAGCGTATCGATTTCATCATGAGGCGCTCGCGGCCTGTTGGCACCCCAGCCAACCTTCACGGCCAGGGATGTGTCCACGTACAATTTGCCCCAACGGCAGAGACTCAGGCGATGTCGGCAGCAGTTCGCCCAGAGGACAAAAGGTGATCCCCGCGTCACGTGCACGAACGAGCAAATCTTCAAACAGCGGCTGATGGACAATACCTTCGACTTCCGCATGGATGGTATATACCGGCGTGCCTTTGTCCTGCAACATACGGGAGATAATCCAGGTATTGAACGACTGTGCCTGAACGGCGGGGCCGATAACCTCATCCCATGTGGGTAAGGTGACGGGGATTTGCGGCGTCCCTGTCTGGCCCGGCATCAGTAGCGGACGGAATAAGGTGGTTCCACGGCAATCGCTGTTATACCGCAGGTTGAACGGCTCTTTCGCACGAACAACGCGCCCATCCGCTCGCCAGCCGGCCGCGGCTGAGCAGGTGACGGGTTTTCCGATAATGGCCTCAAGCGCCGTTATGCCGCGCGCGATATCTTCTTCAAGCTGGCGGATACTCCAGTGGCCGCTGTGAGTCTGCCACGCATGGTGATCCCAGGCATGTAGTCCCGTCTCATGGTATGTTGCCGTTTCACGAATAATCCCGGCATTGGCGTTGCCGATATTTTTTCCCGGCCAGGCAGTACCGGCCAGCAGAATATCCCAACCGTAGAGCGAAGCGGCGTTTGAACGTAGCATTTTCCATAAAAATCGCGGTTTTATCAGACGCCAAAGATGACGTCCCATATTGTCCGGCCCGACGCTGAAGAAAAAGCTGGCCTGAACGCCGTGGCGATGCAATGTCTCCAGCAGCCGGGGAACACCTTCACGCGTTCCTCGCAAGGTATCAACATCAATGCGTAAACCGACTTTCGTCATGATGCGCGTTCCGCGATATCTACGCTGCGCAAAAAGAAGTCCAGCGTTTCTTCAACCGTATCCCGCATCGCAATAGACGGTTCCCAGTCCAGACAGCGCCTGGCATTGTCGATACTGGGTTTCCGGTGTGCGACATCCTGATAACCCTTGCCGTAATAACTACGGCTTTCGACGGCCTGGAAACCGGCAAACGGTGGGAAATGGCAGCGCAGCGGATGCTTATCAAAACTGTCGAGCAACAGCGTCGCCAGTTCCTGAATACTGGCTTCGTTGTCAGGGTTGCCGATATTAATGATTTTGCCATCGCACCGATCGCCATCATTCACAATAATGCGGAATAATGCTTCGATCCCATCGCGAATATCGGTGAAACAGCGCTTCTGCTGACCGCCGTCGATAAGCTTTATCGGCGTCCCTTCTACCAGGTTCAGAATCAACTGCGTTATCGCGCGTGAACTGCCGATACGCGCCGCGTTCAGGCTATCCAGCCGCGGCCCCATCCAGTTAAAGGGACGGAAAAGCGTGAAGCGCAATCCCTCTTTTTCGCCATAAGCCCAAATCACCCGATCGAGAAGCTGTTTGGAAACGGAGTAAATCCAGCGTGGCTTATTCACCGGCCCGACGATCAGATTCGATTTGTCCTCGTCAAAAGAGGCGTCCGTACACATGCCGTACACTTCAGAGGTAGACGGGAAAACCACGCGTTTACGGTATTTCACGCAATAACGGATAATCCGCAGGTTTTCTTCAAAATCAAGTTCAAAGACGCGCAGCGGGTTGCGGGTGTATTCAATCGGGGTAGCAATCGCTACCAGCGGCAGTACGACATCGCATTTTTTGACATGATATTCGATCCATTCTGAGTGGATGCTGATATCTCCCTCCACGAAATGAAAGCGAGGGTGGAGCAGGAATCGGCTAATGGCGTTGCTGCCGATATCCATACCGTAGACCTCGTAATTCTCTTCATTCAGTAACCGTTCGGTCAAATGATTGCCGATAAAACCGTTGACGCCGAGGATGAGAACGCGAATGCGACGTTTACCGCTGGTCGCTGGTGGACGGTTCAAACGCGCGCCCGCCACCAGACCAAGCGTCTGTGCAAGCTGCGAGCCCTGTACAGTAATACCGTCTCCGGCCTGGCCGGTAATAATCTCCAGCGCGCCATCGGCGCAGGCGACCCGCAGCGGAGAGACCGAAATTACCGAGCCGGGAAGCGCGCCCTGCGCATCCGGACAAATTCGGGAAGACCAGATAGTGAATTTTTGCGAGCCGTTATAGCTGAACGCGCCGGGCCAGGGGGCGGCTACCGCCCGCACCAGGTTATGCACCGTGGAAACCGGTTTGTGCCAGTCGATAAGGCCATCTTCCGGCCTGCGGCGACCATAATATGTAGCGTCAGACTCTCGCTGGGGAACAGAAGGTATATCGCCGCATTTCATGGTGGGCAGGATGCTATTAAGCAACTGGCGCGCGGCCTGACATAGCTTATGATGCAGGGTAAGCGCAACATCGTCCTGCGCAATAGCAACGCGTTGACTGGCGACAATCTCTCCGGCGTCGGCACGTTTGACCATACGATGCAGCGTTACGCCCGTTTCGCTTTCGCCGTTAACCAGAACCCAGTTTAGCGGCGCACGGCCACGATAGGCAGGCAATAGAGAACCGTGCAGATTGAACGCGCCAGCCGGGGCGAGGTGCAGAATTTCTTCGCTTAACAGGTTGCGGTAATAGAACGAAAAAATAATATCCGGCGCAAGCTCAGCGATGCGGTCGACCCAGATAGGATGGTTTACGTTATCCGGCGCATAAACCGGAATACCTAATTCTGCCGCCAGCCGGGAGACGGAGCCAAAAAAGGTGTTTTCCGCAGGACTGTCGGCATGAGTGAAAATCGCGGCAATCTCATACCCGGCATCCAGTACGGCTTGCACGCCCTGACATCCCATATCGTGATAGGCAAAAATAACGGCTTTCATTGGTGACTTTCCTCAGTAAACGGCGTGCTTTCCGGGTAGATAACTTGTTGAACAAAATAGCGGGGGCGGGCGCGGACATCGTTATAAATGCGACCGATGTATTCGCCCAGCAGTCCCATACCGATGAATTGCGCGCCGATGAAGGTAAACAGGACGGCAAAGAGCATAAATACGCCTTCCGCCGCCCACTGCGGCCCCAGCGCCAGGCGAAGTACAATAAGCAATACCGACAGGCTAAACCCGCCGATGGCGATAACGCTGCCCAGCAGGCTCAACAGGCGCAGCGGCGTCGTCGTCAGGCAGGTCACCAGGTCATACATCAGGTTAATGAGACGCATAAAACTGTATTTAGAGTCGCCAAATTCACGTTCAGCGTGATGCACCGGGATCTCGGTAGCCCGACGAGCGAAAATGTTGGCCAGAATAGGGATAAAGGTGCTGCGTTCATGGCAGCGCAACATGGTATCGATAATAGGGCGGCGATAGGCGCGTAACATGCAGCCGTAATCGCCCATCGCTTTGCCCGTTGTGCGCTGGATCAGCAGATTAATGATTTTTGACGCCGATTTGCGAAACAGGCTGTCCTGTCGGTTCTGTCGCACGGTGCCTACCACATCGAACCCTTCATCGGCTTTCGCCACCAGGCGCGGGATCTCTTCCGGCGGGTTTTGCAGATCGGCATCCAGCGTAATGATAAGATCGCCGCTTACATGGCTAAACCCCGCCATAATCGCTGCATGTTGACCGTAGTTACGGTTGAGTAAAATAGAGATGATATGGCTATCGGCCTCCTGGGACGCCTTAACCATCAGCTCCGCCGAGCTATCGCTGCTACCATCATCTATCAATAAAATCTCCCACGCTTTGCCCAGACTCTCGCAGGCGGTGGTGGTGCGTCTTATCAATTCCGGCAGGCTTTCCTGTTCGTTATAGACAGGAATAACCACCGAGACTTTTTTTATGGGGGCGGCGTCAAACATGCTTATTGTCCTGCTATCTGATGAAGGGCGGTAATGACCCGATCAAAGTCACTCTCGGTCATGTCCGGGAAGAGCGGCAGTGAGCAGATCCGCTCGCTGTTCCACTCGGTGTCAGGCAGCGTGAGCGTTGGGAAACGTTCGCGATAATATTTTTGCGTATGCGCGGCGCGGAAATGCAGCCCTGTGCCGATGCCTTTCGCTTTCAGCGATGCCATCAGAGCATCCCGGGTAATACCGCAGCGGGCTTCATCGACCCGGATAATGAATAAATGCCAGGCGTGAATATGTTCCCACGACGGAAGGCTCAGCGGCTGAAAAGGCAGGTCTGCCATTGCCTGGTGGTACTGCGCTGCGATGGCGGCGCGGCGAGCGTTAAGCGCATCCAGTTTCTGTAACTGAGCAAGCGCGATAGCGGCGTTGAGGTCGGGCAAATTATATTTGTAGCCCGGCGCCAGGACTTCCGCTTGTGGCGCGCGTCCTCCGCTCTGTCGATCCCAGGCATCAACGCCAAGCCCGTGAAACTTGAGACTGCGCAGTTTATCGGCGAATTGCGGGTTATCCGTGACGACGATACCGCCTTCAGCGCAGGTAATGTTCTTAATGGCGTGGAAGGAGAAAATCGCGGTGCCCCGGGCGCCAATGTGGCGACCTTTGTAGCTGGTTCCTGTCGCGTGCGCCGCGTCTTCAATCACCGGAATGCCATAACGCTCGCCAAGAGCGTAAATAGCGTCCAGATCGGCGGGCGCGCCAGCGTAGTGGACGGGGATAATTGCTTTGGTTTGTGGCGTAATCGCGGCTTCAATATGTTCAGGCGTGACCATCAGCGTATCGCGATCGACATCGACCATGACGGGGTTCGCGCCGAGTAAAACGATCATATTTAGCGTAGAAACCCACGTCATTGACGGTGTAATGACCTCGTCGCCTTCACCAATGCCCAGCGCCATCAACGCGATGTGCATACCGGCAGTGGCTGAACTGACGGCAACAGCATATTGATTGCCTGTTAGCCGACAAAACTCCGCTTCCAGTTCCTGATTTTTCGGGCCGGTTGTTATCCAACCTGAGTCCAGTACGGTCTTAACGGCAGCGAGCTCTTCCGCGCCCATCGCCGGACGAGAGAAAGGCAAAAAGTCCGACATCATTTTTCCTTCAGCCATTGAAAGCCGCTTTTCAAATATTTCGGGAATAGAAAAGGGCTTATTTTTTAACGCATTTAACTGAACCCTACTGGATGAATATTAAATTAACATTAAGAAATTAAGGTGAAGTAAAAAGATAATTTTTAACGGAATTATGCTTTGCTTTCGCCGAAAGTTTAAGGCATTTTATGCATGCCCAAAAGCTGTTTTTATGTTTCTGGTCTGGTCTTCCGTCGCGGGATTTCATTTTAATCGTATTGCTATTAAGTTAGCTGCACTGTTTGCCTGAGAGGTTAATGTGCTGGCATTTACCCTACGCTTTATTAAAAACAAACGCTATCGCGCGACTCTGGCGGGGGCGTTGGTTATTATCGCCGGGTTGATCTCACAACATGCCTGGAGTGGTAACGGTCTACCGCAGATTAACGGTAAAGCGCTGGCGGCGCTGGCGAAGCAGCATCCGGTAGTAGTGTTATTCCGCCATGCCGAGCGGTGCGATCGTTCCGATAATACCTGCCTGTCAGACAGCACGGGGATTACGGTCAACGGTGCGCAAGACGCCAGAGCGCTGGGTAAAGCCTTCAGTGCCGATATACAAAATTACAATCTCTATTCCAGTAATACGGTGCGCACCATCCAGTCGGCAACCTGGTTTTCTGCGGGCAGGTCGCTTACGGTGGATAAAAAAATGATGGATTGCGGCAGCGGTATTTATGCTTCAATCAATACGTTACTGAAAAAGTCGCAGAATAAAAATATAGTCATTTTTACCCATAATCATTGTTTGACGTATATTGCAAAAAATAAGCGCGGCGTAAAGTTTGATCCGGACTATCTTGATGCGCTCGTTATGCATGCGGAAAACGGAAAACTCTTTTTAGATGGTGAATTTGTTCCCGGCTAGCCGGCATGTTAAAAGCGTAAAGACAGCCTGAAGCGGCTGTCGTCATTATAATAACCCTTTCAATGCTAATGTGTGGCGTGTCGCTACATTCAAATCATACAGCGCCAGTTCTTCTGGCTTGACCCAGGCGTAGTCCTGAAATTCGTCGTTAATACATATATCGCGATTAGCGGAAACACAGTCGAAGATGAGATAAATCATATAAATCTCTTCTTGTCTGCCATCAGCGTACGTTTTAACACGGATATCGTCGCGGAAGGTCCATGGCGTAATATCGCTCAGAATCAGTTGTTCGCCGAGTTCTTCCCGAATCTCCCGACGCAGCGCCTCTTCAATGTGTTCGCCTGGCTCGACCCCACCGCCCGACAGCGCCCACTGACCGGGAAAGACGCCGCGGTTGTCGGCCATTTTGCACAGCAGATAACAGCCATCATTTTGAATTAATGGGCAAACTATAGTTCGTTGACGCATAAGTCGCTTCCTTAAACCACCAGGACATCAGCTTAACAAATCATTCTGCGAAATTCTTTGTGAAAAATGGAAGCGATAACGCAGACTGCGTTTTTGGTTAATTTTGTTGATGCAGGCGTCGCCATGTGATGGCGCAATGATGCGTCATGGCGAAAGTAGTATTTCGTTACAATATGTTTTTGGAATGGTTTCTTAGTGCATTGATTCCTCAGCGTCTGGCAGTACAATTCTGCCGTTTTGGGGAGTTTTTCTTTATGTGCTTGCTGGAAAGGGTAAAAATGAAAAAAAGCATATTATTAGGTTTTGCCGGAATGCTGTTCGTTTCTGCATCGGCGCAGGCTATCAGTATTAGCGGCCAGGCGGGCGAAGATTACACCAACATTGGCGTGGGTTTTGGTACGGAATCGACGGGACTGGCGCTAAGCGGTAACTGGATGCACAACGATGATGATGGCGATGCTGCGGGCGTTGGTCTGGGGCTGAACATTCCGGTGGGACCGCTGCTGGCGACGGTCGGCGGTAAAGGTATTTATACCAATCCGAAAGACAGTGATGAAGGCTATGCGGCGGCTGTCGGCGGTGGGTTACAATGGAAAATCGGCGACAGCTTCCGTCTGTTCGGCGAGTATTATTATTCACCAGATTCGCTGTCCAGCGGTATCGAAAGTTATGAAGAAGCGAATGCAGGCGCGCGTTTCACCATTATGCGCCCGCTGAGCATTGAAGCCGGTTATCGTTACCTGAACCTGGCGGGTAAAGACGGCAACCGCGACAATGCGATTGCTGACGGCCCTTATGTTGGCGTAAACGCCAGCTTTTGATGCTAACGGCGCGGCAATCGTCGCGCCATATTCCTCCTTTTCCCGTCATTCTTCTTTCCACGTCATATTCGTCTTTGCGTTATAGTGTTTTCATCATAAGAGCAGGAGAACACAATGCTAAATGTGGAAATGCTATCCACCGGGGATGAGGTGTTGCACGGACAAATCGTTGACACCAATGCCGCCTGGCTGGCTGATTTTTTCTTTCATCAGGGCGTTCCGTTATCACGGCGAAATACGGTAGGCGATAACCTGGACAGTCTGGTCGCTATCTTGCGTGAACGCAGTCAACATGCTGATGTTTTGATTGTTAATGGCGGGTTAGGGCCGACCAGCGATGATTTAAGCGCGCTCGCCGCGGCAACGGCAAAAGGCGAAGGATTAGTACTGCACCAGGCGTGGCTGACCGAAATGGAACGTTATTTTCAGCAGCGCGGTCGTGTGATGGCGCCGAGCAACCGTAAACAGGCGGAACTGCCTGCCAGCGCGGAGTTTATTAATAATCCGGTCGGCACTGCCTGTGGATTTGTGCTACAGCTCAACCGCTGCCTGATGTTTTTCACCCCCGGCGTACCGTCTGAATTTAAGGTTATGGTGGAGAAGGAAATCTTACCGCGGTTACGCGCGCGTTTTTCGCTGCCGGAGCCGCCGCTTTGCCTGCGGTTAACGACTTTTGGACGTTCAGAAAGCGACCTGGCGCAGCGTCTCGACGCACTGCCGTTGCCGCCCGGCGTGACGATGGGGTATCGCTCATCAATGCCGATCATTGAACTGAAGTTGACCGGCCCGGCGACGCAACGGGAGGCGATGCTGGCGTTATGGCCAGAGGTCAAACGGGTTGCCGGACAGAATCTGATTTTTGAAGGTACGGAAAACCTGCCAGCGCAAATAGCCCGCCGCCTGCAGGAAAGGCAGTTGAGTCTGACGTTGAGCGAGCAATATACCAGCGGCTTACTGGCGCTACAGCTTTCCCGCGCCGGGGCGCCTGTTCTTGCCAGCGAAGTCGTTCCCTCTCAGGAAGAGACGCTGGCGCAAACGGCGCACTGGACGACAGAACGGCGCAGCAATCATTATGCCGGTCTGGCGCTGGCCGTGTCGGGGCTGGAAAACGAACATCTTAATTTCGCGCTGGCGACGCCGGATGGCACGTATGCCTTACGCGTGCGTTTTAGCGCCAATCGGTATAGTCTGGCAATACGTCAGGAGGTCTGCGCGATGATGGCGCTAAATATGCTGCGCCGCTGGCTTAATGGCGAGGACATTATCAGCGAGCATGGCTGGATAGACGTGGTTGAATCATTGACGGCATAGAACTTTTAGTGGGAAGGCCTGGCCTTCCCATCCTTATATACTTATAAATTCTTCGCAGAGCATCATTTCAGGATAAGAGCCTATCCCACCAGGCGTAATTGTTGAAGCCAGTTTGGGGCCGGCCAGCGCGCAGAAACCGGAGCGTACACGTAGTACGTGAGGATTTTGAGCACTGCCCGGTCCCAAAATGGCGAATAAAATAGCCTAATGGGATAGGCTCTAAGTACTCACTATTACTGGAGACTGTATTCATATATTTGTCGCCGGGTTTGGGTGTTAAATAGTGCTTGTTCCTCTACTGAAAGCGTTAAGAATTTTTCCGCAAATTCTCGTAGTGTGGTAACAGGATCGTTTTGTCCGGCATTCGATAAGAGTTGAATTGTATGGTAACAAAATAGACCACAGCCGTTGGGTACATTGTTCTGTAAATTCATTTCAATAAAATTAACCTCATCGCTTTCTGATATGCCTGCAATTTTTGCTGCTTCTATAATCTCTTGCTTAGTATTTTCATTTAAATCATAATAAGTATTAAATATAAGGCATTTTATTTTTTCTGCAAGTTTATAAAATAAACAGAGAAGCCAGTGATCTCCTGTATTTACCAGGAAGACTTCATTGTGAGATAATCCTGATTGAGCAATCTTTTCAAGTAGCTGAGTGCTTAATATATTTTCTTTGGTGGTAGGATGAATAAGCCCAATAGGATAGTTTACCGAGAGAAAAGGTGATTCTTGAACCAGACCTTGCGTTGCAGCTGCTAGCTCATCTGACGACATCATTCGCGCACCACACCAAAGGTTTTCAACTCCCACCTGTTCTTGATCTGTCTGAGCGAACTGGTCGCCCATAATTTTATGTGCTATTTCTATTTTTTTAGAAAGGTCGGTTGTCGCGGAACCGGCCATATAAAGTAATCTGGAAGGGGCATGTAGCTTTTTCCACTCAGTATTATTTTTTGTTATATCGTTATTGGCGATTTGATGTAATACAAGGCAAGCCTGATTGATTTTTTTGTCTATATCTGGAGATCCCGATCTTTTTCCGCTAAAGAGATCAAAAAGTAATTTCTCAACTTTATGTCCCAGGTCATCGTTGCGTAACGCAAGATTGCATAACAGATCAATACAATTCTGATTACCGTTCTCTACTTCGCCAATCAACAACGCAAGCGCCTCATCGCTCACCTCTTCTGCATATAAACTGTGAAATTGCGGTGTGCTCAATCGGTAAAGTGAATTTACACATATATTCATTTTGCTCTGTTTCCTGGTAGGTGAAAGTAACGAATATGATGTCATGTATAATTATTTGTAAAAATATTATTGTTAGTGGGAGATATATTAAATCAGGCATAGACCTGATTTTATTATTATTCACATAACACTCAATTATTATTGGAGATATTCAGTTATCCCCCTCTTTAAAGGAGGCTGGTAACGCGGCGATACAAGAGATATTGCTCTATAAACAGTAACGTCGTTATCTGTCATGCCACCGTGGGTTAGCGGTCATGGTTAACCAAATAGGGCAGGTTATTGCAAAGAGACATCCGCGTTTATACCCAAAATAATCCGTAGCCAACACATAAGCAACTTGAAGTATGAAGGGTATATGTCTGATAGAAAATCGTCCCTGGTGAGTAGGGTAATAGCGCCGGAGGGGCTCCGGCGCTTTTTACTTAGCCGAGCGCCTGGGCCAGTAGCGTAATGGGGTGCTCGCAGCGTTTGCTTGTAGACATCTCAATTTGCCACTTACAGGTTTCACAATCGGTGACGACAATGTCGGCGCCGCTCTCTTCAATCTGGCGGAACAGCGGCGCGCCGATGGACTGTGATGTCGGATAGTTTTCCTTTTTAAATCCATACGTACCGGCAATGCCGCAGCACTGTGAATCAAGTACCGTCAATTCAAGCCCCGGAATTTGCCGCAACAGTTCAAGCGTGTAAAGCGTCCAGCCCATTTTTTCCATATGACACGGCGTATGGTAGACCACTTTCAGCGGCAAAGGATTAAGCGGCAGCGTTTTCCCGGCATCCAGTTTGCGCCATAGCCAGCGGGTGGCCAGCTCGATATGTTCGCGCAGCCCGGCGTTGTCCACGTCCAGCACTTCAGGATATTCATCGCGCAACGCAAACGTACAGGTGGATGACGTGGCGATGACCGGAATACCTTTGACGGCAATCGCCTCGCGTAGCGACTCCACATTGCTGATAGCCTGCTTGCGAGCTTTATCCGTAAAACCGTTAGCGATCAGCGGCACGCCGCAACATTTCTCTTTACTCAGTAACTGTACGCCGGTACCCATTGCGTTCAGCACCTTAATCAGATCTTTTCCGAGCTGCGGATGGTTGTAATTCACAAAACAGCCATGGAAAAAGGCGACCTGATCTTTGTATTTAGCCTGCTGCGCCGCCACGCTACGATACCAGCGGCGGAAGGTGCCGAAAGAGTATTTTGGTAAGGTGCGGCGATGATCGATTTTGAGCGCGTAATCAAGCAACTGGCGCACTGGCTTTAATGCGGTGGCGGTATTGACCACCGGCGCGAACGGCGTTGAAACGCTGCCCATCAGATCGGTATGGCTGAGAATAAAGTTACGCAATGACGGGCGCGTCGTATCGTATTTCGCGCGGGCGCGCTGGATGATATCGCCAATCTTCACGTCCGACGGACAGGCGACCTCACACCGTTTGCAGTTAATGCAATATTTCAGCGCCTCAT
This sequence comes from Salmonella sp. NW38, assembly GCF_051807745.1. Classification (NCBI taxonomy): domain Bacteria; kingdom Pseudomonadati; phylum Pseudomonadota; class Gammaproteobacteria; order Enterobacterales; family Enterobacteriaceae; genus Salmonella; species Salmonella sp. NW38. The sequence goes on from NZ_JAMMTO010000010.1 coordinate 183,534, forward strand.
CATACAGGGCGCCGTCTTTCAGACGCAGGCGTTCGCCATCCGGTCCGGCCTGTTTAGGGCCAGGGTAGCCAGGATTAACGCGGCTGACCGGGCACGCGGTGGTGCACACCGTACATTTAATACAACTTTCAAAACGTGTGTCGCTCATTGCTGTTCTCCTGCACGCTCAGCGATATGGTGCGCGGCCTGGAGGGCGCTGACTGCGCAGACGCCGCCGCCGCATCCCTCAGCTATAGGATCGAATCCCGCCAGCACAGAACCTATTGCATACAGATTTTCTACCGTGTTGCCCGCAAGGGAGGGGCGGAAAGCGTCATCCGTCACGACGCCAAACTGCTGCCAGGGCTGTGGGTCGAAGAAATGTTGTTGATACCATTCGGCGCGGGTGGCCGTTTGCTGTACGTCGAGCCCTAAAATAGGTTCGCGGATCCCTTCGCGCTCGGCAACCAGACCGCTACTAAAGAAGCTACCGCTGGCAAGTACGGCAAAACGCGGGCGCAGTGGGATATCGGCATGGTTGCGGGTCCATATTTCGCTCACGGTACCGCGACGGCAGGTGACTTTCTTCACTTCATCGCCCGGCATCCAGATGCCGCCCTGACGAACAAACTGGCGCTGGAGCTGATTGTGCAGACGAATACCGAGCACCGATGGCGGCAGCGTCGGCAGCAGCGTGAGCGCGCAGGGCAGACGTTCGTTAAGCCAGCGCCACAGCGTATCGTTCGCCAGCCCGAAACAGGCGGGCATGATGATCATGTCGCAGTTTGTCGCTATTGGCGACAGCGCGTCGTACAGCAGCGGCCATTTTTCTTCGTTATCAAGCAGACGCGCAATATTGACCGCGCGAAATTCCGTCGGGTTATCACGCAGTACGTCCAGTTCCGGAAGGTCGATTTCTGCGGTTTCCACGTTGAGATCGCGTTGACGCAGCGACGCTGCCGCAAGGTGCGCCTGGAAATCCAGTAATCCGCTAACGCCGACGACGCAAATTCGCTGTGCGGATAACGGCCAGACCGGTACTTCCGGCGAGCTAAGCCAGGTTGAACGCAATGTGCCAAGCGGCGTGACACGCTGGTGCGCCTGCTGTACGTCGCCGTATAACTGCGCGCCGCTGGCGTTAAGTAGCGTTTGCGCCTGTTGCGCCAGCGTAAGGACTTTTTGCGCGCCCAAACGTGAATAAGGATGTTCAGGTGCCTGGCGGCGCAGCGCATCAAGCCCGGCGGTAATGTCGGTCACCGATTGGCCGTCGGGCAGGGCGCTGAGTAGATCCAGCGAGCCGGAGGAAAAATGCAGTGCGCTTTGTCCGCGGGTGACGATGGCGCAGCGTAATCCATGCTGCTGGAGTTGCAGTCCGCACAGCAAACCGGCGAGACCGCCGCCCATAATAACCGTATCAAATTTCATCCTGGTGCTCCTTCTCCAGACCGCATAATCCCTGATAAACCCAGCGCGTGAATTCGCTTTCGCGCAGCGCGTCTCCCCAGGCGACAGGTTGTACGCCTTTCCAGCGCTCATTCAGAAATTCAGAGAGTTGCGTAATAGATTGCGCCGCGGTCGTCACATTAAAACGCTGCAATAGCCCGGCCGCGCGGCAGGCGCACAGCTCGCCCTGGCAAGTGCCCATCCCTACGCGGGTGCGACGACGCAGATCCAGCAGGCTATTCACGGTTAAGTTTTCGACGGCATACTGCACTTCTCCCGCCGTGACGGCCTCGCATTCACAGACCAGGCTACGGTGTTGGCGGCCTTCGCTCAGCCACCCCGGCGTGCGATCGCCATGCCGATAAACCGCCGATCCGCGTAGCGGCGCGGGAAGCGAGATAATGCGTTTCAGCGTATGTTCCGTAGACTCTTTTGAGCCAGGCAACGGCGTATCCGCCGTGATGCAGGGGCGAGTATTGCCCAACTTGCGGCACACGGCGTCGGTCGCCCATTCCGCCATCAGGCGGTAAGTCATTAGCTTCCCGCCGGTAATGGTAATGAAGCCATCAAGCCCGTCGCGTTCGGCGTGGTCGAACAACACAATACCGCGGCTGACGTTACGACCGCTGGGATCGTCATCGCTGGCCACCAGCGGGCGGACGCCGGAATACGCGCGCAGAATACGCGTCTTCGCCATGACAGGGGCCAGTTTTTCCCCTTCACGCAGCAGGATATCGACTTCATCTGCGGTGACGCGGTTGCTGTCTATCTCATTGTAATCAATATGGGTAGAGGTAGTGCCGATCAGTGAAATTGTATCGCCAGGTACCAGAATGTCGGCATCCGATGGTTTCCGGCAGCGGTTAATGACATGCTGGTTGATCCGATGGTCCATGATCAACAGCGAGCCTTTCGCCGGGAACATGCGAATACTCAGGTCGGCGTATTCGGCGATCCGTTGCCCCCAGATACCAGCCGCATTGACCACCACCGGCGCGTGAAGCGTCTGGGTTTCGCCAGTGAGATGGTTGCGCACATGGACGCCGCAGACCGTTGCGCCTTCACGAATGAGCCCGGTCACTTCATGCGCCGTTAACACGATTGCGCCATGTTCTCTGGCATCCAGCATATTGGCGGCGGTAAGGCGGAAAGGGTCCACGGTGCCATCCGGCACTTTTACCGCACCGATGAGCGCAGGGTTAACGGAAGGTTCGATGATGCGAGCCTGCTGCGGATCGATGGCTTCAGCGCGAATGCCCGCCGCTTCACAGGCGCGAATAAAGGTGGCCTGAAACGCAAGATCATCTTCCGGTAACGTAATAAACAGACCATCCGTCGGTTCGACGCAATGGCGGGCGATCCGTTTTAAAATCTGGTTTTCACTAATGCACTCGCGCGCGGATTCCGCATCGGTAACCGCATAACGAGCGCCGCTGTGCAGCAGCCCGTGGTTACGCCCGGTTGCGCCGGTCGCTATATCATGCCGCTCCACCAGAATGACACGTAAACCGCGCAGCGCGCAGTCGCGGGCGATCCCTGCGCCTGTTGCTCCACCGCCAATGATAATCACGTCACTTGCTTGCGAGTCGCGAGTTTTCATTGTTTTTCCTCACAGTTCGTTTTTTATCATTTAGCCATACAAATCATATGGAATGTTTGATTTCGCGCATAATCGCTCACTATTCGAAAATGAAACGTGATTTCGTGCGCCTTTCTGAACATTAGTCATAAAACTGTAACAATATGTGCTGTAATTCACATTAACGTGACGTATCTTTACTTAACATCGCGGCCACACTGGGAGCAGCGGGGTTGTTTGAACAAACTGCGGTGTTTACCTCTAAATAAAATACGGGCCACGGAGGCTACAATATGTTGAGTATTTTTAAACCAGCGCCGCATAAAGCGCGCTTGCCAGCGGCGGAGATTGATCCGACCTATCGCCGATTACGCTGGCAGATTTTCTTGGGGATATTCTTTGGCTATGCCGCGTATTATCTGGTGCGCAAGAACTTTGCCCTCGCGATGCCCTACCTGGTAGAACAGGGTTTTTCACGCGGCGATCTGGGCTTTGCGCTGTCCGGGATTTCCATCGCTTATGGTTTTTCGAAATTTATAATGGGTTCGGTGTCCGATCGCTCGAATCCGCGCGTTTTTCTGCCGGCAGGGCTGATTCTGGCCGCAGCAGTCATGTTGTTTATGGGCTTTGTACCGTGGGCGACATCCAGCATCGCCGTGATGTTTGTGCTGTTGTTCCTTTGCGGCTGGTTCCAGGGGATGGGGTGGCCGCCGTGCGGACGTACGATGGTTCACTGGTGGTCGCAGAAAGAACGCGGCGGCATTGTGTCGGTCTGGAACTGTGCGCATAACGTCGGCGGCGGGATCCCGCCACTGCTGTTCCTGCTGGGGATGGCGTGGTTTAACGACTGGAAAGCGGCGCTCTATATGCCAGCCTTTGGCGCGATTGTGGTGGCGCTGTTCGCTTTCGCAATGATGCGCGATACGCCGCAATCCTGCGGTCTGCCGCCTATCGAAGAGTATAAAAACGACTATCCGGACGACTACAACGAAAAAGCGGAAGAAGAGCTGACCGCGAAGCAAATCTTCATGCAGTACGTACTGCCAAACAAACTGTTGTGGTACATCGCTATCGCCAACGTGTTTGTTTATCTGCTGCGCTACGGCATCCTCGACTGGTCGCCAACGTACCTGAAAGAAGTGAAGCATTTCGCACTGGATAAATCCTCCTGGGCCTACTTCCTGTATGAATACGCGGGTATTCCGGGCACGCTGCTGTGTGGCTGGATGTCGGATAAAGTCTTCCGCGGCAACCGTGGCGCGACCGGCGTGTTCTTTATGACCCTGGTGACTATCGCGACCATCGTTTACTGGATGAACCCGGCAGGAAACCCGAACGTTGATATGGCTTGTATGATTATCATCGGCTTCCTGATCTACGGCCCGGTAATGTTGATCGGTCTGCACGCGCTGGAACTGGCGCCGAAAAAAGCGGCGGGTACGGCGGCGGGCTTTACCGGTCTGTTTGGTTACCTGGGCGGTTCTGTCGCTGCAAGCGCCATTGTGGGTTATACCGTTGACTTCTTCGGTTGGGATGGCGGCTTTATGGTGATGATTGGCGGCAGCATTCTGGCGGTAATCCTGCTGGTGGTCGTGATGATTGGTGAAAAACGCCATCATGATGAGCTGCAGTTAAAACGCAACGGAGGCTAATAACATGAAAACCACACTGAAAAACCTTAGCGTGGCGTTAATGTTGGCAGGAATGACCATCGGAAGCGGCGCCGTGGCGGCTGAAAAAGTCGTTATCGCCCACCGTGGCGCCAGCGGTTATCTGCCGGAGCATACGCTACCGGCGAAAGCGATGGCGTATGCGCAAGGGGCAGATTATCTGGAACAAGATTTAGTGATGACAAAGGACGACCATTTGGTCGTCCTCCATGACCACTACCTTGACCGGGTGACTGACGTCGCTGATCGTTTTCCGGACCGGGCGCGTAAAGATGGGCGCTATTACGCTATCGATTTTACGCTGGATGAAATTAAATCCCTGAAGTTTACCGAAGGGTTTGATATTGAAAACGGCAAAAAAGTACAAACTTATCCGGGCCGTTTCCCGATGGGAAAATCTGATTTCCGCATTCATACCTTTGAAGAGGAAATTGAATTCGTTCAGGGATTAAATCACTCTACCGGTAAAAATATCGGTATTTATCCGGAAATTAAAGCGCCGTGGTTCCATCATCAGGAAGGGAAAGATATTGCCGCGAAAACGCTGGAAGTGCTGAAGAAGTATGGTTACACCGGCAAGCAGGACAATGTCTATTTGCAGTGTTTTGATGTCGCTGAGCTGAAACGTATTAAGAATGAACTGGAACCCAAAATGGGGATGGATCTCAATCTGGTTCAACTTATTGCGTATACCGACTGGAATGAAACACAGCAGAAACAGCCGGACGGTCGTTGGGTAAATTACAACTACGACTGGATGTTTAAGCCGGGCGCTATGAAGCAGGTGGCGGAATATGCGGACGGTATTGGTCCGGATTACCATATGCTGGTCGCGGAAGGCTCAACGAAAGGGAATATCAAGCTGACTGGAATGGTGCAAGACGCACATCAGAATAAGATGGTAGTGCATCCTTACACCGTGCGTGCCGATCAATTGCCGGACTATGCCACAGACGTTAATCAGTTGTACGACATCCTGTATAACAAGGCGGGCGTCGACGGGCTGTTCACTGACTTCCCGGATAAGGCGGTCATGTTCCTGCAAAAAAATGACTAAAGGTTTGCCATAGTAGAAGTGACGCGCCGGATGAGGGCATAAACGCCTCATCCGGCCCGGCGCAACGTTTGCCAGCGTAAGTCTGGTAAACGCAATGCCATCAGGCGGTGTTGTTTTATAGCAAACCCTCATCGGTCAGTGTTTCCATACATTTTTGTAATAAAAATAGCGGACTTCCTTCTACCGGCGGTTCTTTTGCTAACAGGGAAATTTGTCGATAAAAGGTGGGTTCCAGCGCCACGGAGCATAATTTTCCTGTCGTGGCTTTTAAGGTTAATTCTGGCAATAAGGCGATACCTAATCCCTGGCGAATAAAATTCAGCGCAGTATCGGGATGGTTAAATTCATATTTAAATATCGGCTCAATACCCTTTTCTTTAAACAACGCCATAATGCTTAATTCATAACGACCTTTACTGACAATAAGTGGTTCGTCCATCAGTTCTTCGACCGTTACTGTACTATTGGCCGCCAGGGGATGATTTTCAGGCACCACTACGGTGAATTTATCCCGGTAAATGGGGACGCAATACATACCGTTGACCGGAAAAGGAACGAAACCGGCATCAATACTTCCGTCCTGCAGCGAATCAATAATAGCCGTACTATTCTCTTCATAGGGGATAATTTTTACATTTGGATGATGGCTTTCAAAATAGCGAATGACGCCGGGTAAAATGCAGGCGCAGGCGCTGGGAAAACAGCCAATCCGTAGCGTACGGGCCGGGTTCTTTTTTTCTTGTTCGGCAATCTCTTTTACCGCGTTGACGTCGCGCTGGATCGCGCGTAAATGCCTGACGATGCGGCTACCGGCGGCGGTAAGCTCAATCTCTTTACGACGCTCACGAATCAATATGTCAACGCCGAGCTCCTCCTCAAGCGCGGAGATGGCCTGACTGACGGCGGATTGCGTCATGTATAGCCGTTTGCTGGCCTCGGTAAATCCGCCGTACTCCAGTACGGCAAGCAGGGCGTGGATTTGGGTTAGCGTCATTAGTAAAACCTAATCAATATAATTAAAACGATTAATTTTTCTAATATAGTGCGCTTGTTTATACTGTGATTCTATCGAATACATCACATTTTGACGCACCTGATAGGTGTTCAGTTGAGCTGAGCGTTGCCTGCGTGCGCCATCTGAACGGGTCGTTAAGAATGAAAGAAAAATTATGGACGAAGGATTTTTGGGCAATCACCATAGTCAGTTTTATTATCTTTTTTGTTTTTTATGTACTGCTAACTTTATTACCCATTTATATCGCTGACCGCCTGCATGCTTCTGCAGATAAGGCCGGGCTGTTAGTGACATGTTTCCTGGCCGCGGCAATTGTTATTCGGCCATTTGCCGGACAGTGGGTGGGAAAATATTCGAATAAAAAGATTCTGGTGCTCTCTTCTCTGGCTTTTTTGGTGATTACCGCGCTGTATCCGGTTTGCCATTCTATCGAGTCGCTGCTCTTTATCCGCGTACTTCATGGGATTACGTTTGGTGTTATTACCACGGTAAAAGGAACTATTTCAGCGCGGTTAATTCCGGCCTCCCGACGTGGAGAGGGCATCAGCTTTTTCTCTTTAGCGATGGGCCTGGCGATGGTCGTAGGACCGTGGATCGGTTTGAATATGGCCCGCTGGAACGCGTTCACTGCCGCATTCTGGCTTTGTTCCGCTGTAGCGGCGTTAGGGATTGTGCTTTCCCTGATTGTGACGGTCCCTCCGGTAATTCGTCATGCCGATGGTTCGAAGCCGAATCTGGGTTTTGCCGCGATGTTTGACCGCGCCGCCTTGCCTTTTGCGCTGGTCACCTTTTTTATGACTTTCTCCTATGCCGGCGTATCGGCTTTCCTGGCGCTGTATGCGCGTGAGCTGGATTTAATGGCGGCGGCCAGTAATTTCCTGCTGTGCTACGCGATTTTCCTGATGATATGCCGTACCTTCACCGGGAATATTTGTGATAAAAAAGGGCCGAAATATGTTGTTTTCCCATGCCTGTTGGCTTTTACCATCGGTCTGGTGGCGCTGGGCTACACCAATGGCAGCATCATGATGATTATTTCCGGCGGTCTAATCGGTATCGGCTACGGTTCGGTCACGCCGGTTTTCCAGACGCAAATTATCAGCTCGGTTGAACCGCATAAAATCGGCGTGGCGAATTCACTGTTCTTTAACGCGATGGATGCCGGAATGGCGATTGGCGCCTTTATCATGGGAATGATGGTTGAGTCGGTTGGCTATCGTATGATTTATGTCGCTGGCGCGGTGCTGGTGGTACTCGCTGGCGCACTGTATGCCGTGCAGATGAAAAAACGTGGCGTGATGCCTTTGGTTTCCACCAGCGAGTTGCACTGAGTTACATCTCGATTTCGATATCGCCTTTTGCCCTGCAGCAGCAGGGCAAAATCTCTCCCGGCTGGATAAACGCTAAAGGTTCCGTAATCCAGTCAACCTGACCGGCAACCAGCCGGGTTCGACAGGAGCCGCAATAACCTTCGCGGCACTGATACTCCACCTCAACGTTATGCGATTCCAGCGCGGCCAGCAGAGAAGGGTGTTCATCCTGGCACAGCAGCTGTGTGCCAGTGATACGCAGCGTGACGCGTCCCATCAGAGCTGGAAATTACTCAGATCGTCGGTATCGACTTCCGAATCGATTTGTCCGACCAGATAAGAGCTAACTTCCACTTCCTGTGGCGCGACCTGAACGTTATCGGACACCAGCCAGGTATTGATCCACGGGATTGGGTTGGAGCGGGTCTGGAACGGCAGATCCAGCCCTACCGCCTGCATACGAATATTAGTAATATATTCAACGTATTGACACAGGATATCTTTATTCAGGCCGATCATCGAACCGTCGCGGAACAGATAGTCCGCCCACTCTTTTTCCTGCTGCGCCGCCTGCACGAACAGGTCATAACATTCCTGTTTACACTCTTCGGCGATTTCCGCCATCTCCGGGTCGTCCACGCCGCTACGCAACAGGTTCAGCATATGTTGCGTGCCGGTCAGATGCAGAGCTTCGTCACGGGCGATCAGACGGATAATTTTGGCGTTGCCTTCCATCAGTTCACGCTCGGCAAATGCGAAAGAGCAGGCGAAGCTGACGTAGAAGCGGATGGCTTCCAGCGCGTTCACGCTCATCAGGCACAGATACAGTTTTTTCTTCAGCTCACGCAGATTCACGACAACCGTTTTGCCATTAACGGTATGGGTGCCTTCACCGAGCAGATGCCAGTAACTGGTCATCTCAATAAGTCCGTCGTAGTAGGCGGAGATACCTTCGGCGCGCTTCTGAATTTGCTCATTGGTCACGATATCGTCAAACACGACCGCCGGATCGTTGACGATGTTACGAATAATGTGGGTGTAGGATCGTGAGTGAATCGTCTCAGAAAACGCCCAGGTCTCTACCCACGTCTCCAGCTCCGGGATGGAAATGAGCGGCAGCAGGGCGACGTTCGGGCTACGTCCCTGAATGGAATCCAGCAGCGTCTGGTATTTGAGGTTGCTGATGAAGATATGTTTTTCGTGCTCCGGCAACGCCTGATAATCGATACGATCGCGGGAGACGTCGACCTCTTCCGGACGCCAGAAGAAAGAGAGCTGTTTTTCGATCAGTTTTTCGAAGATGTCATATTTCTGCTGGTCATAGCGTGCAACGTTGACCGGCTGGCCAAAGAACATGGGTTCCTTGAGCTGATCGTTTTTCGTCTGTGAAAAAGTGGTGTATGCCATTGAAGTGAATCCTTTATGGGATGAGCGCCGGATGGCGGCGCAAGCGCCTTATCCGGCCTACAAACCGTACAATCGTAGGCCGGGTAAGCATAGCGCTACCCGGCACTATTCATCAGATCTTACAAGCGCCGCTTTCGCAGCCATCGTCCTGAATAGAAGGCGCCAAATCGTCCTGCGCATCTTCCGCGCCGTCGCGGGTATTTTGATAGTACAGAGTTTTCACGCCAAACTTATACGCGGTGAGCAAATCTTTCAGCAGTTGCTGCATCGGCACTTTTCCTGACGGGAAACGTGACGGATCGTAGTTGGTATTGGCGGAAATAGACTGATCGATAAACTTCTGCATGATACCCACCAGTTGCAGATAACCGTCGTTGTTCGGCATCTCCCACAACAGTTCGTAAGCGTCTTTCAGATGCTCATAATCCGGCACGACCTGACGCAAAATACCGTCTTTCGAGGCCTTGATGCTGACGTAGCCGCGCGGCGGCTCAATGCCGTTGGTGGCGTTGGAGATCTGGGACGACGTTTCCGACGGCATTAGCGCCGATAGCGTGGAGTTACGCAGACCGTGGGTTTTGATCGACTCACGCAGCTGTTCCCAGTCGTAGTGCAGCGGTTCGTTGACGATCGCATCCAGATCTTTTTTGTAGGTGTCGATCGGCAAAATGCCTTTTGCATAGGTGGTTTCGTTGAACCATGGGCAGGCGCCTTGCTCTTTCGCCAGTTCGTTGGACGCTTTAAGCAGATAGTATTGAATGGCTTCAAAGGTTTTATGCGTCAGATTATTGGCGCTGCCGTCGGAATAACGCTTACCGTTTTTCGCCAGCCAGTAGGCGAAGTTAATCACGCCAATGCCCAGCGTACGACGGCCCATTGCGCCGCGTTTGGCAGCCGGAATCGGGTAATCCTGATAATCGAGCAGAGCATCCAAAGCGCGTACTGCCAGAATAGCCAGTTCTTCCAGCTCGTCCAGAGTTTTAATGGCGCCCAGGTTGAATGCAGACAGCGTACACAACGCAATTTCGCCGTTTTCATCGTTGACATCGTGCAGCGGTTTGGTCGGCAGGGCAATCTCCAGACACAGGTTAGACTGGCGTACCGGGGCGACAACCGGATCGAACGGACTGTGAGTATTGCAGTGGTCAACGTTCTGGATATAGATACGACCGGTAGAGGCGCGTTCCTGCATCATCAGCGAGAACAGTTCGACCGCTTTCACACGCTGTTTGCGGATGCTGTCGTCGTTTTCATATTTCACGTACAGGCGTTCGAATTCGTCCTGGTCGGCGAAGAACGCATCGTATAGTCCGGGTACATCAGACGGACTGAACAGCGTAATGTCGCCGCCCTTCAGCAGGCGGGTGTACATCAGTTTGTTGATCTGTACGCCGTAATCCATGTGACGTACGCGGTTGCCTTCCACGCCACGGTTGTTTTTCAGCACCAGCAGGCTTTCCACTTCCAGGTGCCACATCGGATAGAACAGTGTCGCCGCGCCGCCGCGCACGCCGCCCTGCGAGCAGGATTTCACCGCCGTCTGGAAGTGCTTGTAGAACGGAATACAGCCGGTGTGGAAGGCTTCGCCGCCGCGAATCGGGCTGCCCAGCGCACGAATGCGTCCCGCGTTGATACCGATACCGGCGCGCTGAGAAACGTATTTCACGATAGCGCTGGAGGTGGCGTTGATGGAATCCAGACTGTCGCCACACTCGATCAGTACGCAGGAGCTGAACTGACGGGTTGGGGTACGCACGCCGGACATAATTGGCGTCGGCAGCGAGATTTTGAACGTAGAGACCGCATCGTAAAAACGTTTTACATAGTCAAGACGCGTTTCACGCGGATAGTTCGAGAACAGGCAGGCCGCTACCAGAATGTAGAGGAACTGCGCGCTTTCATAGATTTCGCCGGTCACGCGGTTTTGCACCAGATATTTCCCTTCCAGCTGCTTAACGGCAGCGTAGGAGAAGGTCATATCGCGATCGTGAACGATAAACGAATCCATCTGCTTGAACTCTTCTTCCGTGTAGTCTTCCAGCAGATGATTGTCGTATTTGCCAAGCTCAACCATTTTTACCACATGGTGGTAAAGTGCGGGCGGCTCAAACTGGCCGAAGGCTTTCTTACGCAGGTGGAAAATCGCCAGACGTGCAGCCAGGTATTGATAATCCGGCGCATCGCGAGAGATCAGGTCTGCGGCAGCCTTAATGATAGTTTCATGGATATCGGAGGTCTTAATCCCATCATAAAACTGAATATGCGAGCGTAGCTCGACCTGAGAAACCGATACGTTATTCAGTCCTTCTGCCGCCCAATCAAGCACGCGATGAATTTTGTCGAGATTGATGCGCTCAGTACGGCCGTCACGCTTTGTCACCAGCAGACTCTGATTCATGTGGTTTTCTACCTGTTTACCTGTCCGTGAAAGAAAAAATATCCCCCCGCTTATCCACAACGCCACGTTGTGACTAACTCTGTGGATAAATACTATATATAGGGGGTAATCGATAAGTGAAACGCTATATGGTGAGTATTCTAGTAGGGATTCTTTTGAGTACAAGAGTTGATTTTGGCGTTAAATTGCGGTTGTAAAAGAGTAAGAATCGCTAAATGCGCGTCTGATAAGGCCTGGAGAGGATGTCAACAATTCATAAAAAAAAATCAAAATTTGATCGAATGCTGATTTCTTCATCGAAGAGAAAGGTTGCGCCCGATGATCTAACGCAACCCTTATAGGAAAATTCTTTGATGTCAGGCTTTTTTAGCGCGGGTATGCAACATGTAGTTAACGTCTACTCCGGGACCGAGTTTGAAAGTATTGGTTATCGGGTTGTAGTGCAGCCCGGTGATATGTTGCTCTTTCAGGACGGTTTCATCTACCCAGCTTAACAGTTCAGCAGGCTTAATGAATTTCTTCACGTCGTGCGTGCCTTTTGGCACCATGCGCAGAATATACTCAGCGCCGACGACCGCCATCAGCCAGGATTTCCCATTGCGGTTCAACGTTGAGAAGAACACCTCACCGCCGGGTTTAACCAGTTGGGCGCAGGCGTGGACGACCGATTGCGGATCGGGAACGTGCTCCAGCATTTCCATACAGGTGACGACGTCGTATTGCTGGGCGTGTTTTGCCGCATGTTCCTCAACCGTCTCCTGCACGTACTCTACCTCGATGCCGCTTTCCAGCGCATGCAGTTTGGCGACCTGCAAAGGCTCAAAGCCCATATCCAGCCCGGTGACGGTTGCGCCTTCGCGTGCCATACTTTCCGCCAGAATGCCGCCGCCACAGCCGACGTCGAGTACCTTTTTGCCAAACAGGCCGCCTGAGCGCTCAGTAATGTAGCCAAGGCGTAGGGGGTTGATGCGATGCAATGGCTTGAATTCGCCCTCCAGATCCCACCAGCGCGACGCGACGGCTTCGAATTTGGCGATTTCATTATGGTCAACGTTGTGAGCTACCGACGGTTTTTCAGTGTTCATGAGTACATGAGATTCCGCTATTGATCTATCGGGGCAGTATAGCAGGTGCAAAGTCGCTGCGTTATATCTACTGCCGTCTTTATTACGCTTTCAGCGCAAGAAGTTTTCTTGCACGTTCTGTAAAACCGCTACCGATGTGGTGCGTGATAAAATTACAGACGCCCTCGACGTTGTTGTTTTTTAACATATCCAAAATAGTGGCATGTCCCCGGTTAGAGCTGGTGATATATTCAGCGGTAAAATCCAGTCTGTAGCGAATTGCCAATAAACGTGCTGAGATCAACAGGTGTGCTTGCGAAATGTATTTATTATCGGCATATTTCACAAAAACATAATGAAAATCATGATCCAGTTTGAGGTAAGCTTGCGTATCTCGCTCTGCATTAATTTTTGCTGACTTCGATAAAATATTGCTTAATTCGACTATGACATTGTTAGCATTTTTCTCCATCGCTTCACGAATTGCGCCCTGTTCAAGGATAACTCTCATTTTGATGAGATCATTGATATCCTCGTCGGTGACAGAAAAAACAAATGTCCCACTGCGGGGAATGATGTTGACCAGGTTTTCATTATAGCTCAGCCAAATAAAAGCTTCACGAATTGGTGTTTTACTTACCATCAGAATATTTGATAGTTCATTTTCACTGATCGCTTGCCCAAGATCGAAATCGCCATGGATAATCATCTCCCTTATTTTCTCTTTAATCACCTGGGTGATGGATTTGGGTATTTCAATTGATATGTGACTAAAGTCACGCTTTAATCTATTTTTCATTTTCTTCTCCTCCATGGTTAAACCCGGCTCCATTGTAATTAATTTATTCAAAATTAACGGATCTAATATATCAGATATAAGAAAATTTACATACTTTATTGTTGTTATTGTATATTTCATTAAGTTTGCTTGCTGATATATCAGATATGACACATTAGCTTTTGAATTGTATTGTTTTTTACGTAACATCGATTCCGGTCAATACCCTTATTCATTGAATCATAAAAGGTGATGCAAAATGAGTAGTCCACAAGAAAATTTATACGATGCAATTCGTATTGTAAAAAGGAAAATCATTCCTTTGGCCTTTATTCTTTACTTTTTTAACTATATGGATCGTGTCAATATTGGGTTTGCTGCATTACGTATGAATGAATCTCTCGGTATTACGCCTGAGGATTTCGCTAATATTTCTTCTATATTCTTCATATCATATTTAATCTTTCAAATTCCGAGTAGCATTGGCTTGCAAAAGCTTGGCGCAAGAAAATGGATTAGTTCCATTATTATCGGCTGGGGAGCGGTAACTGGGCTGATTTTTTTTGCTAAAGATACTCAACATATTTTGCTGGCTCGCATTTTTTTGGGGGTATTTGAAGCTGGCTTTTTTCCGGGCATGGTTTATTATCTTGCATGCTGGTTCCCGGCTCGTGAACGCGGAAAAGTCAATAGTTTCTTCATGTTATCTATTGCTGTAGCATCGGTATTGGCTGCACCGATGTCTGGTTGGATCATCGAGCATTTGAATACCCCGGATTATGAAGGCTGGCGCTGGCTTTTTGCTATTGAAGGTATCCCTACCGTATTCCTTGGCATCCTGACATTTTATTTACTGCCTGACAGTCCAGAAAAGGCTAAATGGCTTACGCCACAGCAGATATCGGCCTTAGTTAATAAATTACGCACTGACAATGAAACCGCAGCTGCATTAAATAAAAATACCAACTCATCCTTTCTTTCAGTAATCAAAAATCCAGTTTTGCTTCAGCTTTCTTTCGCCTACATGTTGATTCAGGCGGCTGCTCTGGCGGCAAACTACTGGTTGCCGGGGTTGGTGAAGGGATTTTCAGCTGATTTTACGGATACTGACGTTGGTTTAATCATGAGTATTCCGTTTATTTTCGCTATGTTCAGCATGCCCTGGTGGGGCTGGCATTCCGATAAAAAGAATGAACGAAAATGGCATGCTGCATTACCCATGTTTCTGGCGGGCTGTGGTTTTCTGATGATTGCTCTTGTCCCCTCAATGTCGTTGAGAATGCTGGGGCTAACGTTTTATGGTGTTGGGATCCTCAGCTATTACGGACCTTACTGGGCGCTGCCTTCTGCATTATTGTCGCCGTCAGGGTTGGCTATCAGCATTGCGTTTATTAACTCATGTTCAAGTCTTGGCGGATTCCTGATTAATAAATCACTGGGATTCGTTTCTACTCATTATGGTGCGACAGGAATATTTATTGTAGAGGCAATACTTTGCTTCGCTGCGGTAGCCGTTCTGGCGTTAATGAAAATTGATGTGAAAAAAGAAAAAAACCAACAAATAAATGTTGTATTACGAACCTGATAAATGGAGAAATTATGAAAATTACGTCTATTGAAGTTTTTGACTGTGAATTAAAAAAAAGAGATCAAACGATGTCCTCCTATAATCCAGTACTTATTCGGGTGAATACCGACTCAGGATTAAGTGGTATTGGCGAAGTAGGACTGGCCTATGGCGCAGGCGCTAAAGCTGGCGTAGGGATCATCAGAGATCTGGCGCCATTGATTGTGGGTGAAGATCCATTAAATATCGAAAAAATTTGGGAGTTCTTTTTCAGAAAGACTTTTTGGGGGATGGGGGGCGGGAACGTTTTTTATGCCGGAATGAGCGCTATTGATATTGCTCTTTGGGATATCAAAGGTAAATATTTAGGTGTACCTGTTTATCAGCTCCTTGGTGGGAAAACCAATGAAAAATTAAGAACCTATGCTAGTCAGTTACAATTTGGTTGGGGGGATAAACGCCAGATATTAGTGACACCTGATGAATATGCTGAGGCGGCGCGTGCGGCTCTTGACGATGGATATGATGCGATTAAAGTGGATCCACTCGAAATCGATCGTAATGGCGATGACTGTGTTTTTCAGAATAAAAATCGTAACTATTCAGGATTGTTACTGGCCGATCAATTAAAAATGGGGGAAGCGCGAATTGCCGCTATGCGTGAAGCAATGGGGGATGATGCTGATATTATCGTGGAAATCCATTCTCTTCTCGGTACCAACTCAGCTATTCAATTTGCGAAGGCGATAGAAAAGTATCGTATCTTTCTTTATGAAGAACCGATTCATCCATTAAATTCTGATAATATGCAGAAAGTTTCCCGTTCAACAACGATTCCAATCGCCACTGGCGAGCGTTCCTACACAAGATGGGGATACAGGGAATTACTGGAGAAGCAGTCTATTGCCGTAGCTCAACCTGATTTGTGTCTCTGCGGCGGAATTACCGAAGGAAAGAAAATCTGTGACTATGCTAATATTTATGACACCACTGTACAGGTGCATGTTTGCGGCGGTCCTGTTTCCACGGTAGCCGCGCTGCATATGGAAACAGCAATTCCCAACTTTATTATTCATGAGCATCATACTAATGCGATGAAAGCATCTATTCGGGAACTTTGTACCCACGATTATCAGCCGGAAAATGGCTATTATGTCGCGCCGGAACAGCCCGGATTGGGTCAGGAATTAAACGATGAGGTAGTGAAAGAATATCTGGCCTATGTGATTAAATAGCATCTGGTGATACTGATTATTGTTTATGCCTCCCGGCATATTCCCTAAATAATTCGAGTTGCAGGATAAAATGGTTAACCGTCTTGAACAGCGCTTGCGCTAACCCCGACGGGGCGAGGCCCAGGGATGGGCCGAGTAACTCGCTGCCAACGCACATGAAACTTGAAGTATGACGGGTATACACGGGAGGTATTGATTTTCTAACCTCTTCCTGGCCAGGCCCCGATCTCCCCTGTGTCGCCTCTGAAGCCGATCGCCAATAAACGCCGAGACCACGCTTATAAATGAAGAGAGCATGCGGCACCCGAATAAAGCATTGTCTGGCTGCATTCCGTTTACCAGTACGTGGGCGAATGTGTTATAATTTGCGACCTTTGAATCCGGGATACAGTAGAGGGATAGCGGTTAGATGAGCGACCTTGCGAGAGAAATTACACCGGTCAACATTGAGGAAGAGCTGAAGAGCTCCTATCTGGATTATGCGATGTCGGTCATTGTTGGCCGTGCGCTGCCGGATGTCCGAGATGGCCTGAAGCCGGTACACCGTCGCGTACTTTACGCCATGAACGTATTGGGCAATGACTGGAACAAAGCCTATAAAAAATCTGCCCGTGTCGTTGGTGACGTAATCGGTAAATACCATCCCCACGGCGATTCCGCAGTGTATGACACCATCGTTCGTATGGCGCAGCCATTCTCGCTGCGTTACATGCTGGTGGATGGTCAGGGTAACTTCGGTTCTATTGACGGCGACTCCGCGGCGGCAATGCGTTATACGGAGATCCGTCTGGCGAAAATCGCCCACGAACTGATGGCCGATCTCGAAAAAGAGACGGTGGATTTCGTGGATAACTATGACGGTACGGAAAAAATTCCGGACGTCATGCCGACCAAAATTCCGAATCTGCTGGTGAACGGTTCTTCCGGTATCGCAGTAGGTATGGCGACGAATATCCCGCCGCACAACCTGACGGAAGTGATTAATGGCTGCCTGGCGTATATCGACAACGAAGACATCAGCATTGAAGGGCTGATGGAACATATTCCGGGTCCGGACTTCCCGACCGCCGCGATCATCAACGGTCGTCGTGGTATCGAAGAAGCCTACCGTACCGGTCGTGGCAAAGTGTACATCCGCGCCCGCGCGGAAGTTGAAGCTGACGCCAAAACGGGCCGTGAAACCATCATCGTCCATGAAATTCCCTATCAGGTGAACAAAGCGCGCCTGATCGAGAAAATCGCCGAGCTGGTGAAAGATAAACGCGTGGAAGGCATCAGCGCGCTGCGTGACGAATCCGACAAAGACGGTATGCGCATCGTGATTGAAGTAAAACGCGATGCGGTGGGCGAGGTGGTGCTTAATAATCTCTACTCCCAGACCCAGCTACAGGTTTCCTTCGGTATTAACATGGTGGCGCTGCATCACGGCCAGCCGAAGATCATGAACCTGAAAGACATCATTTCAGCGTTCGTGCGCCACCGCCGTGAAGTGGTGACGCGTCGGACTATTTTTGAACTGCGTAAAGCCCGTGACCGCGCGCATATCCTTGAAGCTCTGGCGATTGCGCTAGCTAACATCGACCCGATTATCGAACTGATTCGCCGCGCGCCAACGCCGGCAGAAGCGAAAGCGGCGCTGATTTCGCGTCCGTGGGATCTGGGTAACGTTGCTGCGATGCTGGAGCGCGCCGGTGATGACGCCGCGCGTCCGGAATGGCTGGAGCCAGAATTTGGCGTGCGTGACGGTCAGTACTACCTGACTGAACAGCAGGCGCAGGCGATTCTGGATCTGCGTTTGCAGAAACTGACCGGCCTGGAGCATGAAAAACTGCTCGACGAATACAAAGAGTTGCTGGAGCAGATTGCTGAACTGCTGCACATTCTGGGCAGCGCCGATCGCCTGATGGAAGTGATCCGCGAAGAGATGGAGTTAATTCGCGATCAGTTCGGCGATGAGCGTCGTACCGAAATCACCGCCAACAGCGCCGATATTAATATCGAAGATCTGATTAGCCAGGAAGATGTTGTCGTGACGCTGTCTCACCAGGGTTACGTCAAATATCAACCGCTGACGGATTACGAAGCGCAACGTCGTGGTGGGAAAGGTAAATCTGCCGCGCGTATTAAAGAAGAAGACTTTATCGACCGCCTGCTGGTGGCCAACACCCATGACACCATCCTCTGCTTCTCCAGCCGGGGCCGTCTGTACTGGATGAAGGTCTATCAGTTGCCGGAAGCCAGTCGTGGCGCGCGCGGTCGTCCGATCGTCAACCTGCTGCCGCTGGAAGCCAACGAACGTATCACCGCGATTCTGCCGGTTCGTGAGTACGAAGAAGGCGTCAACGTCTTTATGGCGACCGCCAGCGGTACCGTGAAGAAAACGGCGTTGACCGAATTCAGCCGTCCGCGTTCCGCCGGTATTATCGCGGTGAACCTCAACGACGGCGACGAGCTGATTGGCGTTGACCTGACTTCTGGTTCTGACGAAGTCATGCTGTTCTCGGCTGCGGGTAAAGTGGTGCGCTTCAAAGAAGACGCCGTCCGTGCGATGGGGCGTACCGCGACCGGTGTGCGCGGTATTAAGCTGGCGGGAGACGATAAAGTCGTCTCTCTGATCATCCCACACGGCGAAGGCGCTATTCTGACCGTAACGCAAAACGGCTACGGGAAGCGTACCGCAGCGGACGAGTACCCGACCAAGTCTCGTGCGACGCAGGGCGTTATCTCTATCAAAGTGACCGAGCGCAACGGTTCCGTTGTCGGTGCGGTACAGGTAGACGATTGCGACCAGATCATGATGATCACGGATGCCGGTACTCTGGTGCGTACCCGAGTGTCCGAGATCAGCGTAGTGGGACGTAATACCCAGGGCGTTATCCTTATCCGCACGGCGGAAGATGAAAACGTGGTGGGTCTGCAACGCGTTGCTGAACCGGTAGATGACGAAGAACTCGACGCTATCGACGGCAGCGTGGCGGAAGGGGATGAGGATATCGCCCCGGAAGCGGAAAGCGATGACGACGTTGCGGATGACGCTGACGAGTAATGTTATTACTGTGCGAGGGCCGGATATCCGGCCCTTTTTCTTTGCCGTTGCGGGCTACGTCATTTACCGCTACCTTAGTCACACTCTATTTACATCCTGAGGCGGAGCTTCGCCCCTTTGAAATACCTTGCTTCCTTTCGAACTACGCTGAAAGTCTCGCGCTACTTATTCAGAGCGTTAGCGTTACTCATTTGGCTCTTAATCGCCTTTGTTTCGGTGTTTTACATCGTCAATGCCCTGCACCAGCGGGAATCTGAAATTCGTCAGGAGTTCAACCTTAGCTCCGATCAGGCGCAGCGTTTTATCCAGCGCACATCGGATGTGATGAAAGAGCTCAAATATATTGCCGAGAACCGTTTAACGGCGGAAAACGGCGTTATGTCGTCGCGTGCGCGTGATGACAAAATGGTGGTGCCGGACTTTGAACCGCTATTCGCCGACTCAGACTGTGCGGCGATGGGCTCCGCATGGCGCGGATCGCTGGAGTCGCTGGCCTGGTTTATGCGTTACTGGCGCGACAACTTTTCAGCGGCGTATGATCTTAACCGCGTTTTCCTGATTGGCAGCGATAACCTCTGTATGGCGAATTTCGGCCTGCGTGAAATGCCCGTGGAGCGCGATGATGCGTTAAAAGCGTTACATGAGCGGATTATGAAATACCGCAACGCGCCGCAAGAAGAAAGTGGGAATAACCTTTTCTGGATAAGCCAGGGCGCGCGTCAGGGCGTGGGCTACTTTTATGCGCTGACGCCGGTGTATCTGGCCAACCGTCTGCAGGCGCTGCTGGGCGTCGAGCAGTCCATCCGCATGGAAAATTTTTTCACGCCGGGCAGTTTGCCGATGGGCGTCACCATTATTGATGAGAACGGCCATTCGCTGATTTCGTTGGCCGGTCCTGACGGCATTATTAAAGCGGAGCCGCGCTGGATGCAGGAGCGCTCCTGGTTTGGTTATACGCCAGGTTTTCGCGAACTGGTACTCAAAAAAAGCCTGCCGCCTTCCTCGCTCAGTATTGTCTATTCTGTGCCTGTAGATTTAGTCCTGGAGCGTATTCGTATTCTTATCCTGAACGCTATCCTGCTGAACGTGCTGGTGGGCGCAGGGCTGTTTACGCTTGCGCGGATGTATGAGCGGCGAATTTTTATTCCGGCGGAGAGCGATGCCCAGCGTCTGGAAGAACATGAACAGTTCAACCGTAAAATCGTCGCCTCCGCGCCGGTGGGGATCTGTATTCTGCGCACTATTGATGGCGTCAATATTCTGAGTAACGAACTGGCGCACACCTACCTGAACATGCTCACGCATGAAGACAGACAGCGCCTGACGCAAATCATTTGCGGCCAGCAGGTCAACTTTGTTGATGTATTGACCAGCAATAATACCAATTTGCAAATTAGCTTCGTCCATTCCCGCTATCGTAATGAAAACGTCGCGATTTGCGTGTTGGTAGATGTGAGTACGCGCGTCAAAATGGAAGAGTCGCTGCAGGAGATGGCGCAGGCGGCGGAACAGGCAAGCCAGTCTAAATCCATGTTCCTTGCAACGGTCAGCCATGAATTGCGCACACCGCTGTACGGTATCATCGGCAATCTCGATCTGCTGCAAACCAAAGAGTTGCCAAAAGGCGTGGATCGTCTGGTCACGGCGATGAATAACTCCTCCAGTCTGTTGCTGAAAATTATCAGCGACATTCTCGACTTCTCGAAAATTGAGTCGGAACAGCTAAAGATTGAGCCGCGCGAATTTTCACCGCGAGAGGTGATGAACCATATCACCGCCAATTATCTGCCGCTGGTGGTGCGTAAGCAGCTCGGCCTGTATTGTTTTATTGAGCCTGACGTGCCGGTATCGCTGAACGGCGACCCGATGCGTTTACAGCAGGTCATTTCAAACCTGTTGAGCAACGCCATTAAGTTTACCGATATTGGCTGCATCGTGCTGCATGTGCGCTGTGATGGGGATTATCTCAGCATTCGCGTGCGGGATACCGGGGTTGGTATTCCGGCAAAAGAGGTGGTTCGCCTGTTCGATCCCTTCTTCCAGGTGGGAACCGGCGTACAGCGTAACTTTCAGGGGACCGGTCTGGGGCTGGCGATTTGCGAAAAATTGATCAGCATGATGGACGGCGATATTTCCGTCGATTCGGAGCCGGGCATGGGAAGCCAGTTTACGCTGCGCATCCCGCTTTATGGCGCGCAATACCCTGTGAAAAAGAGCGTGGAAGGACTCGCCGGAACCTGCTGTTGGCTGGCGGTGCGCAATACTTCTTTGTGCCAGTTTATTGAGACCAGTCTGGCGCGTAGCGGCGTTCATACGCAGCGTTATGAAGGGCAAGAACCCGCTGCTGACGATATTTTGATTGTCGATGACGCGCTGGAGCATACCTGGCAGGGGAGGGCGGCGGTCGTCTTTTGCCGCCGTCATATCGGGATTCCGTTGGAAAGAGCGCCGGGCGAGTGGGTGCATAGTGTGGCGTCGGTGCATGAGTTGCCCGCGCTGTTGGCGCGTATCTATAGTATTGAGCTGGATAGTGAAGCGCTTTCCAGCGCATTGCCGACGACGGATAAAACCGCAGATTCAAATGACGATATGATGATTCTGGTCGTTGACGATCATCCTATCAATCGCCGCTTGCTGGCCGATCAATTGGGATCGCTGGGGTATCAGTGTAAGACAGCCAATGATGGCGTGGACGCTCTGAATGTGCTGAGTAAAAATGCTATCGATATTGTTCTGAGCGATGTGAACATGCCGAACATGGACGGCTACCGCCTGACGCAGCGTATCCGTCAGCTTGGGCTGACGCTGCCGGTCGTCGGCGTGACGGCGAACGCGCTGGCGGAAGAGAAACAACGTTGCCTGGAGTCCGGTATGGACAGCTGTTTGTCAAAGCCTGTGACGCTGGACGTGTTGAAACAGACGCTGGCGGTGTATGCCGAGCGGGTACGTAAAACGCGGGCATAAAAAATGCCGGATGGCGGCGTCGCCTGTCCGGCCTGCAAAAGATGAGTCGACTGGTAGGCCTGATAAGCGTAGCGCCATCAGGCTGGGTAACATAAAAGCGATTTATTCTTTGTCTGTCGGACTCAGGGTGACGGAAGAGAGATAGTTGAGCAGCGCGATATCATTCTCTACGCCCAGTTTCATCATCGCCGATTTCTTCTGGCTGCTGATGGTCTTAATGCTGCGGTTGAGCTTCTTGGCGATTTCGGTGACCAGGAAACCCTCGGCGAACAGGCGTAATACTTCGCTCTCTTTTGGCGACAGGCGCTTGTCGCCGTAACCGCCTGCGCTGATTTTCTCCAGCAGACGAGAAACACTTTCTGGGGTGAATTTTTTGCCTTTTTGCAGCGCGGCCAGCGCCTTAGGCAGATCGGTTGGCGCACCCTGCTTGAGTACGATCCCTTCAATATCAAGATCCAACACGGCGCTCAGGATCGCCGGATTGTTGTTCATGGTCAGAACGATAATAGACAGGCTCGGAAAATGACGCTTGATGTACTTGATCAAGGTGATCCCATCGCCGTATTTATCTCCCGGCATGGAGAGGTCAGTGATCAACACATGCGCATCTAATTTCGGCAGGTTGTTGATCAATGCTGTGGAATCTTCAAATTCGCCGACAACATTCACCCACTCGATTTGTTCAAGTGATTTGCGAATACCGAACAGTACAATCGGGTGGTCATCGGCAATAATTACGTTCATATTGTTCATGTATTGGGCTACCTTGCTACAGCAAGCTTTTGACGTAGGCGTCAATGTCGCTGATATATTTTTCTATACCTGGAGCATCTTTCTCACGAATCAGATGTTCCAGCGTTTCACATAACTGCTTGCCGGGTACCAGATTAAGCATGGCAAACACCCCTTTCAGGCGGTGGGCCGTTTGGGCCAGCGCAGCGAAATCGCTGGTTGCCGCCTCAGTATACAACCTCTTAACATCATCCGGTACTGTGTCTACAAATAGCGCATAATAGCCGCTGGCATGAAGCTCGGCATTTTCATCTCCGCCGAGCGGGGAGGCGGGAATCTCTTCCTGCGCCAGCTGCTCTTCGATAAGTTGTAGTACAGCTTCCTGCATAGCATTGCTCATATTAAAGTTGACGCGCAACTGACCCGGGCCAATTTTCCGCACGCCTGACTCATCATCGCTTAAAAGCAAGCCCGAGGCAGTAAGATTAGACGGATTATCCGTTAAAAAGAGATCATATTCTTGACTTATCTGCCTTTCATCCGGCGTGATGCAGGTGGCGCCCCAGTTTTCTAACTGACGCAGCACAATCGCGCGAACCTCGTTGGACGTCACATCGACCATCACGCTCACGTCGTCCAGCAGGCGCTCTTCGACCTGGGTATGCTGATCGTGAGGAAGCATTTTGACATGAACGGTATAGCGCGTGCCCAGCGTTTCCCGCGCTTTAATGTTGAGATGACCGCCCAGTTTGCGCGCCAGTTGATTGCACAGCCAGAAGGTGAGCGGATTTGCTTTGCCGTAACGGTCGCCCTGCGTTTCATTCATATACGGGAAATGCAGATTATCAATCTCGTTTAACGTTACGCCTTCGCCCGTATCCAGAATACGGAAAGTCAGACGCTCCGCGATAGATTCATCCTGCTCGACTTCAAGCGTAATTTTACCCATAGCGGTCGTCGTGACGGCATACTGAATCAACAGCAGCAAAATCCGGCGCAGGGCGTCGCGATCGCCCCAGCGTTCATCGTTGCCGCTAAGATGGTTATTAATCAGCAGTTGCAGCCCTTTACGCTTAATGGCGGGCAGCACTTCCGGCACGACTTCGTCAATAAGATCCTGCAGGGAGAACAGCGTTGCTTCGCTCTTCCATGCGTCATTTTCCAGCATATTCGCCAGTTGGATTTCATCGATCATACGTACCAATACATCCGCCTGATCCGCCAGTTTCAGGCTTTCCGGCGTGGTGACTGCCGCGGCGTTAACCGCCAGTTGGCGTACGGGCTCTTTAAGCGTGTTGCTGATATTTTGCATAAAGGCGGCACGGCCCTGCTGATTCTTCTCATACAAACGCTGCGCCTGTTTAAGCTTCTTATTCACCAGCACTTCCCGGTCCTGATCGCGGATAATAAAGATCTGCGTGCGGGGGGCGATCTGGCTGCGAAACAGACGGATCTCATACAGTTCGTTATTAATTGTCGCCTGAATCACGCCCTGATGCTGTTCCGCCATGCTGGTAATATTTTGCAGGTTAAGATGCGGCAACAGATGATCGGCGATTTTATTGCTGATCACGGTGCGGTTTCCTTCCTGATCGTAGACCAGCAGACCCAGCGGCAGCAGAGAAACGATCTCTTCATTAATGGCGCGTAAGACGCGAAGCTCGTTATTCGCCGCGTTGCCAGATGTCGATTCCGTCGTCCGTCCCGGCTGATGACGGAACGTAGCGTAGCCAAATAACGCCAACGCCAGCAGCCCGATGTTCAGCAGTAAAGGCAGCAGAATATTTTGCAACGTATCAAGCAAAAGCGTACCGAACGGTACCTGCCAGATCAGGCGCATTCCGGTAGAGTTAAGCGCTGAGGAGATCTCAATTTTTGAACCGTTAAAGCTAATCGTGACGCTATCAGGCGCTTCCTTTTCACTGCTTCGCCCCGTCGCCTGGGTTGCGTCAGGCTCTATCCGAAAACTGTCCAGCGGCATTCCTGGCGGGATTAAATCATTAATGGGCAGATCAAACGCCACCACGGTCGCCAGATGTCCTGGCTGATTGAAGGTCGTGCGCAGCGTAAAATAGTGACCGTTTTGCCAGGCCAGTTTTCGCAATGAGGAGAAACTTTCGCGCTCATCCAGCGCATTTGCCTGTTGCAACATCTCTGCCCGGCGGGAATCGACGATATTGCCAATAGTGGACTCTTTAAAGCCGGAAGAGAGATCTTTCAACGGTAGGGTAGAGATAAGAATCAGGCTGTTATCCTGTCCGTTGAGGTAATACATTGACCACGGCACGTTTTCCGCGCCCCACAGCGTATCCAGATAGGTTGACATACGCTGCGTCATTTCCAGCGTGGCGCTGTCATGGGAACCGAAAATCAGCGCTTCAGTTTTACGTCGCGGCTTTTCAAGATAATACACATCCTGCTTCAGACGCGTTTCCTGAAGTCCTTCACCTGTCGATGGCGTAGTGGTCGCGGCGATGTTGTCATAAATTTGCCAGGTAACATACCGCCAGGTATCCACGCGTTTATGAATAGCGTGGGTGATATCGACAATTTGATAGCTTTTGTCTTTCAACCAGGCGTTGACGGCGCTCTGTACCATAACGCCCATCGTTACCAGCAGCACAATGATCAGCAATAAGAAGAAACGGGTAATGCTTCCCGGTAGAAGGGAGAATCGGGTAGAGACCGTTGTGTCAGACTGACTCATTTATGTTTACGACCTGTAAAAGCAACGCTGAAGGTGAAGGGCAGTATAAAGGGTAATGAATGAATTTCCAGACTCTTACGTCATGCCGGGCAACTTAACACGCGCTCCGTCGGCGGGACGGAAAAAGCGTACAACCTTCGCAGAACGGCACAAATATAAAGACTACTTATAAATGTTTAGCACTAAATATCAAGAAATTATTTGCTAATGTCTTACGAACGGTAGAGCTGCGAGAGTAGTGAATAACCGTGATAGTTTTAGGCAGGTAGCATAAATCTGCCGGGTGTGTCTGAAAAAGGGTAAAAAAAACCGAATGCGAAGCATCCGGTTGAAATAGGGGTAAACAGACATTCAGAAGTGAATGACGGTAATAAATAAAGTTAATGATGATAGCGGTCACTATTTTAGTTGCGAATGAAGATTCTGTTTTATCATTCAGTGCTATGAATTTCATCAATTTAACCCATTGATTTTAAAAGTCTCGTGAATATATTTTGTCTATTTGTGCTTATTTTTACTTGATTTTTGCTTTAAAAAAGTTCCGTAAAATTCATATTTTGAAACATCTATGTAGATAACTGTAACATCTTAAAAGTTTTAGTATCATATTCGTGTTGGATTATTCTGTATTTTTGCGGAGAATGGACTTGCCGACTGGTTAATGAGGGTTAACCAGTAAGCAGTGGCATAAAAAAGCAATAAAGGCATATAACAGAGGGTTAATAACATGAAAGTTAAAGTACTGTCCCTCCTGGTACCAGCTCTGCTGGTGGCAGGCGCAGCGAATGCGGCTGAAATTTATAATAAAGACGGCAACAAATTAGACCTGTTTGGTAAAGTTGATGGCCTGCACTACTTCTCTGACGACAAAGGCAGCGACGGCGACCAGACCTACATGCGTATCGGCTTCAAAGGCGAAACGCAGGTTAACGATCAGCTGACCGGTTATGGCCAGTGGGAATATCAGATTCAGGGCAACCAGACTGAAGGCAGCAACGACTCCTGGACGCGTGTGGCGTTTGCGGGTCTGAAATTCGCTGACGCAGGTTCCTTCGATTATGGTCGTAACTACGGCGTAACCTATGACGTGACCTCCTGGACCGACGTTCTGCCGGAGTTCGGCGGCGACACCTACGGCGCTGACAACTTTATGCAGCAACGTGGTAACGGCTATGCCACTTACCGTAACACCGACTTCTTCGGCCTGGTGGATGGTCTGGACTTCGCGTTACAGTATCAGGGCAAAAACGGCAGCGTGAGCGGTGAAAACACCAACGGTCGCAGCCTGCTGAACCAGAACGGCGACGGTTACGGCGGATCGCTGACTTATGCAATCGGCGAAGGCTTCTCTGTCGGTGGCGCTATCACCACGTCTAAACGTACTGCCGATCAGAACAACACCGCTGACGCTCGCCTGTATGGTAACGGCGATCGCGCTACGGTCTACACCGGCGGCCTGAAATACGATGCGAACAACATCTATCTGGCAGCGCAGTATTCTCAGACCTATAACGCAACCCGTTTTGGTACCTCTAACGGCAACAATAAGTCCGACTCTTACGGTTTTGCCAACAAAGCGCAGAACTTTGAAGTGGTTGCTCAGTACCAGTTCGACTTTGGTCTGCGTCCGTCTGTGGCTTACCTGCAGTCTAAAGGTAAGGACATCAGCAACGGCTACGGCGCCAGCTATGGCGACCAGGACATCGTAAAATACGTTGATGTCGGCGCGACTTACTACTTCAACAAAAACATGTCCACCTATGTTGATTACAAAATCAACCTGCTGGATAAAAACGACTTTACCCGCGATGCGGGCATCAACACCGACGACATCGTAGCGCTGGGTCTGGTTTACCAGTTCTAATCAGCAAAAGATGTTGCTAAAGGGCCTGCGGGCCCTTTTTTCATGCCTTATTCCGGCGTACAAATACGACGTTTTGATATACGCTTGCGTCCATTCGAATGAGGATAAACAGCGATGAAAATGACTTTTTGCCGGGCCGTGTGTCTGGCGGCGGCTTTTTTACTTATGGGCTGCGATGAGGCTCCCGAAACGACAACAGCGTCACCTGCCGCTCAGGTGCTGGAAGGTAAGACGATGGGGACTATCTGGCGGGTGAGCGTGGTTGGCATCGATGCGAAACGCGCCGCAGAGCTACAGACTAAAATCCAGACTCAGCTTGATGCTGATGATTGGTTGCTTTCTACCTATAAAAATGACTCCGCGCTGATGCGTTTTAACCATTCACGCAGTCTTGCGCCCTGGCCGGTCAGCGAAGCCATGGCGGATATCGTGACCTCGGCGCTGCGTATTGGCGCGAAGACGGATGGCGCGATGGATATCACCGTGGGCCCGCTGGTCAATCTGTGGGGGTTTGGACCGGATCGGCAGCCGCTGCATATCCCAACACCAGCACAAATCGATGCGGCAAAAGCGAAAACAGGCCTGCAACATTTGCAGGTTATCGACAGGGCTGGACATCAGTTTTTGCAAAAAGATCTTCCGGATCTTTATGTCGATCTCTCCACGGTCGGGGAGGGCTATGCGGCGGATCATCTGGCGCGTCTGATGGAGCAGGAGGGCATTGCGCGTTATCTGGTCTCGGTGGGCGGCGCATTAAGCAGTCGCGGGATGAATGCGCAGGGGCAGCCGTGGCGCGTCGCGATTCAGAAGCCGACCGACCGGGAAAACGCGGTGCAGGCGATTGTGGATATCAACGGGCATGGCATCAGCACCTCCGGCAGCTACCGTAACTATTATGAGCTGGATGGCAAGCGTGTCTCGCACGTTATCGATCCGCAAACGGGGCGCCCCATTGAACACAACCTGGTATCGGTTACGGTTATCGCGCCAACGGCGCTGGAAGCGGACGGCTGGGACACC
Source organism: Salmonella sp. NW38 (assembly GCF_051807745.1). Taxonomy (NCBI): domain Bacteria; kingdom Pseudomonadati; phylum Pseudomonadota; class Gammaproteobacteria; order Enterobacterales; family Enterobacteriaceae; genus Salmonella; species Salmonella sp. NW38. The sequence goes on from NZ_JAMMTO010000010.1 coordinate 212,369, forward strand.
GGCCTGATGGTGCTCGGTACACAAAAGGCGCAAGAGGTCGTGCGGCGGGAAGGGCTGGCGGTATTTATGATCATGAAAGAAGGTGAAGGCTTTAAAACCTGGATGTCGCCGCAGTTCAAAACGTTCCTGGTGAGCGATAAGAATTAAAACGCAAGATTACGGGTTTTTGTGGGCGGATTTACGGACACACTGCATGTAAGCAAGCACTATGCTTAATGAAGGAGTCTATGATGAAAAAAGCGTTACTTACCGATGATGAATGCTGGCTGCGGGTGCAGGCGCGCGATGCCAGCGCGGATGGGCGTTTCGTTTTTGCGGTGCGAACTACCGGCGTTTTTTGCCGCCCTTCTTGTCGCTCGAAGCGGGCATTACGTAAAAATGTTCGCTTTTTTGCCAACGCGCAGCAGGCGCTGGACGCCGGTTTTCGCCCCTGCAAGCGCTGTCAGCCGGATAATGCGCGCGCGCAGCAACGGCGGTTGGATAAGATTGCCTGTGCCTGCCGTTTACTTGAGCAGGAGACGCCGGTAACGCTGGCGTCTCTGGCGCAGGCGGTGGCGATGAGTCCGTTTCATCTGCACCGTCTGTTTAAAGCGAGCACCGGAATGACGCCGAAAGGGTGGCAGCAGGCGTGGCGCGCCCGGCGGCTGCGTGAGGCGTTGGCGAAAGGAGAGCCGATCACGGCGGCTATTTACCGCGCCGGCTTCCCGGATAGCAGTAGCTACTACCGACATGCCGACCAGACGCTGGGCATGACGGCAAAACAGTTTCGCAAAGGCGGCGATAATGTCTCCGTTCGCTATGCGCTGACGGACTGGGTTTACGGACGGTGCCTGGTGGCGGAGAGCGAGCGGGGGATTTGCGCGATTCTCCCCGGTGATAGCGACGACGCGCTACTGGCTGAATTACACACCCTTTTCCCGGCGGCCCGCCACGCACCTGCTGACGCGCTTTTTCAGCAACGGGTGCGGCAGGTTGTCGCGGCTATCAACACACGCGATGTGCTGCTCTCGTTGCCGCTGGATATCCAGGGAACCGCGTTTCAACAGCAGGTCTGGCAGGCGTTATGCGCAATTCCCTGCGGAGAAACCGTAAGCTATCAACAGCTTGCCGCGACTATCGGCAAACCCACGGCAGTACGCGCGGTCGCCAGCGCGTGCGGCGCGAATAAACTGGCGATGGTGATCCCGTGTCATCGGGTCGTGCGTCGTGATGGCGCGCTCTCCGGTTATCGTTGGGGCGTGCGTCGAAAAGCGCAGCTATTAAAGCGAGAAGCGCAAAAAGAGGAGTAGCAATGCTGGATCTATTTGCTGATGAAGCGCCCTGGCAAGAGCCCCTGGCGCCTGGCGCGGTGGTGTTGCGCCGCTTTGCGTTTCGCGCGGCGCAGTCGCTATTAGACGATATCGGGTTTGTCGCCAGTCAGTCTCCGTTTCGTCAGATGGTGACGCCGGGCGGCTACACCATGTCGGTGGCGATGACCAACTGCGGCGCGTTAGGGTGGACCACCGATCGTCACGGTTATTGTTATGCCGTGCGCGATCCGTTGACCGATAAACCCTGGCCTGCGCTGCCGTTATCGTTTGCCAGCGTATGTCGTCAGGCGGCAATCGCGGCAGGGTATGCGAGCTTCCAACCGGACGCCTGCCTGATCAATCGCTACGCGCCCGGCGCAAAACTGTCGCTGCATCAGGATAAAGACGAGCCGGATCTGCGCGCGCCTATCGTCTCAGTTTCGTTGGGGGTGCCGGCGATTTTTCAGTTTGGCGGCCTGCGTCGCAGCGATCCGCTCCAGCGGATCTTACTGGAGCATGGCGATATCGTGGTCTGGGGCGGCGAGTCCCGGCTGTTTTATCATGGTATCCAGCCGCTTAAAGCGGGCTTTCATCCCATGACCGGTGAATTTCGTTACAATCTCACCTTCCGTCAGGCGGCTGAAAAAGAATAAAAATAAGAATTATTATTGCTGTGCAGGTGGAGTTAGTTAAACTGCGGGCTGTTATTATCGGTCCGGGTTGTATGCATGGAACTTCTTATTCTTGTCTGGCGGCAGTACCGCTGGCCATTTATTAGCGTGATGGCGCTGAGCCTCGCCAGCGCGGCGCTGGGGATTGGCCTGATCGCGTTTATCAATCAGCGCCTGATTGAAACGGTGGACACCACCGTCATGGTGCTGCCGGAATTTCTCGGTCTGCTCCTGTTGCTAATGGTCGTCACATTAGGTTCCCAACTGGCGCTTACCACTCTGGGACACCATTTCGTTTACCGCCTGCGCAGCGAATTTATCAAGCGCATTCTGGATACGCACGTTGAACGCATTGAGCAACTGGGCAGCGCCTCTTTACTGGCCGGTCTGACCAGCGATATTCGCAATATTACTATCGCCTTTGTGCGTCTGCCTGAGCTGGTGCAGGGCATTATCCTCACCGTCGGCTCGGCGGCGTATCTGGCGATGCTATCGACAAAAATGCTGCTGGTTACGGCTATCTGGATGGCGGTCACTATCTGGGGCGGATTTGTGCTGGTGGCGCGGGTTTACCAGCATATGGCGACCCTGCGCGAGACCGAAGATAAGCTGTACAACGACTATCAGACGGTGCTGGAAGGACGCAAAGAGCTGACGCTAAACCGCGAGCGTGCGGAGCAGATTTTTCAGCAATGCTATATCCCGGACGCCAAAGAGTACCGTTATCACATTATCCGTGCCGATACTTTTCACCTGAGCGCCGTCAACTGGTCGAATATCATGATGCTGGGGGCGATAGGCCTGGTCTTCTGGATGGCGAATAGTCTCGGCTGGGCGGATACCAACGTCGCGGCGACCTATTCACTGACGTTGCTGTTCCTGCGCACGCCGCTGCTGTCTGCGGTGGGGGCGTTGCCAACGCTACTGACCGCCCAGGTGGCGTTTAATAAACTGAATAAATTCGCGCTAGCCCCGTATAAGCCTGATTTTCCGCAGCCGAAAGCCTTTCCCGACTGGAAGACGCTGGAGCTGCGCAACGTGGTTTTCCACTATCAGGATAACGCGTTTTCCGTGGGGCCCATCAACCTGACGATTCACCGCGGCGAACTGCTGTTTTTAATTGGCGGCAACGGTAGCGGGAAATCGACGCTGGCCATGTTATTGACCGGTTTATACCAGCCGCAATCGGGAACGATTTTACTTGATGGTCAACCTATTGCCGCCGGGCAGCCGGAAGATTATCGCAAACTGTTTTCTGCGGTGTTTACCGATGTGTGGTTATTCGACCGCCTGCTGGGGCCGCAGGGGAAACCCGCCAATCCCGCGCTGGTCGAAAAGTGGCTTGAGCACCTGAAAATGACGCACAAGCTGGAGCTAAACGACGGGCGCATTTTGAATCTTAAACTGTCGAAAGGGCAAAAAAAGCGCATTGCGCTGCTGCTGGCGCTGGCGGAAGAGCGCGATATTATTTTGCTGGATGAGTGGGCCGCCGATCAGGACCCGCATTTCCGCCGGGAATTTTATCAGGTACTGTTGCCGTTAATGCAGGAAATGGGCAAAACCATTTTCGCCATCAGCCATGATGATCACTATTTTATTCATGCCGATCGTCTGCTTGAAATGCGCAACGGACAGCTAACCGAACTCACCGGCGACGAACGTGACGCCGCCTCGCGTGATGCGGTTGCGCGTACTGCGTAATGGACTATGGCGCCGGATGAACCACCTGATGGCAGCCCTACGTCCGCACGCGGGTAGGCCTGATAAGATGCCACGCGTCGCCACCAGGCATCGGGGTATTTTTTGCGGCGGGCGAGCGGATTTCCAGACGTGTTTTAAAAAGAACCCCGGAGCGCTGCGTGAGCCGGCGTGTTCAGATGCCCGGTAAGTGTGACCGGGCAGCGTAACATTATCGCGCGACGGCGTTCTGTACGTTAGCGTCCGCTTTCCAGATGCGGTATTTCACGTCTACATTCGCCGGGGTATACACCACGATCGGCAGCTTGCTGTTGTAGCGCAGCATCCCGTCTTCACCCAGCCAGGCGGTGACGAATTTTTGCTCTTTCTTACCTTCAGGGCAGGCCATCATGGTTGATACCGGAGAGGTGACGTTATCAAAGACATAATAGTCATAGCCCCAGCCTTCCAGCGTTTTTGTTTCCAGCGTGCCGCCGAGGCGATGCTGGTTACAATCCACATTCAGCGTTTGGCCAATCAACAGTTCCACTTTGAGGGTAGATTCATCCTGCTGAGGGGTAAGGGTTATCACTTGCCGCTTCATTCCTTTTTCCGCCTGCGGATAGGGGGCGATTTTCTCCAGCGGCTGGGCGGTATCGCTATTGTTAGCCCAGGCAGAGGCGCTGGCGAGGGCGGCGAAGACGACGGCAGGGACAAACATCTTCATTTGATTGTTCACAGTATTTCCTTTCTGCTGTTTTCGGTATGCACTGACAACAGATTAACACATTCATATTATCTATTAATCTGTATTTACTCATATTTTCAAGATTATTAATAAAATATCATCTTTTTATATAGTGGAATATTCCGATATTGATAATGTAAATGAAATTATCAACTATTAGTGATTTTCGTTATATAAGCATCTATATAACTCATTGAAATGTGAGAAAAAGCACGTTTACGGGTCTTTACCCGGCACTCTTTTGATCCGGCAACAGCATTTACCTCTATCGGGGTATGCATCTCTTACACATCCTGAAATATCTTATTTACAAAAACAACTACTCATAAATTGTACGGTTTTTATTGGTATTCACTCCCTATGGAAGCGTGTCGTTATGGAAGGGCGATATCATGGTTGATTTATCCCGTCGAAGCATGTTGACCGGCAGTTGGCGCAACGCCAGCAATGGGATTCTTCCGCCGTGGACCAGAGAAACAACCTATTTTCTCGCACATTGTCTGCGTTGCGACGCCTGCATCCAGGCGTGTGAGGCCGACATCCTGCAGCGAGGGACGGGGGGATATCCGAGCGTAGATTTCAAACGGGGCGAGTGCAGCTTTTGTTATGCCTGCGCGCAGGCCTGTACTGAATCGCTTTTTCTTCCGCGCCACACCAGGGCCTGGGATCTGATTTTTACACTCACGGAAAACTGCCTCGCCAGGCAATCGGTTGAATGCCATCGTTGCCAGGACAGTTGTGAACCTATGGCCATTACCTTTCGTCCCACGCTATCCGGTATTTACCAGCCGCAGCTTGACTCGCAGGCCTGTAACGGATGCGGGGCGTGTGTGGCTATCTGTCCCGTGTCAGCCATCAAAGCGGAGAACCACCATGCGCACTAACTGGCAGGTCTGTAGCCTGGTCGTGCAGGCCAAAAGTCAGAACATCGCCGCCATTGGCACACAGTTGAACACGTTGCCGGGTTGCGAAGTCGCGTTAAGCGACGTTGAAAGCGGGCAACTGATCGTGGTGGCGGAAGCAGATCAGAGTGAAACGCTGATGCAAACAATTGAGTCAGTACGCAATGTCGAGGGCGTACTGGCGGTGTCGCTGGTTTATCACCAGCAGGATGAGCAAGGTGAGGAAACACCATGAAACTCAGTCGTCGTAGCTTTATGAAAGCTAACGCCGTTGCGGCCGCTGCGGCGGCTGCCGGTCTGAGCGTGCCGGGCGTCGCCCGCGCCGTTGTCGGGCAGCAGGAAGCCATCAAATGGGATAAAGCGCCGTGCCGTTTTTGCGGAACGGGTTGCGGTGTGTTAGTGGGCACGCAGCAGGGCCGTGTGGTCGCCTGCCAGGGCGACCCCGACGCGCCGGTCAACCGTGGTCTGAACTGCATTAAAGGCTACTTCCTGCCCAAAATCATGTACGGTAAAGATCGTCTGACGCAGCCGATGCTGCGCATGAAAGACGGCAGCTATCACAAAGACGGCGAGTTTACGCCGGTGAGCTGGGAACAGGCCTTCGATGTGATGGAAGAGAAGTTTAAAACCTCTCTGAAAGAGAAAGGACCAGAAGCGATCGGCATGTTTGGATCGGGTCAATGGACCATCTGGGAAGGCTATGCCGCCGCGAAACTGTTCAAGGCTGGTTTCCGCTCTAACAACATTGACCCGAATGCGCGTCACTGCATGGCCTCGGCGGTGGTGGGCTTTATGCGCACCTTTGGCATGGATGAACCGATGGGCTGCTACGACGATATTGAGCAGGCCGATGCGTTTGTGCTGTGGGGTTCCAACATGGCGGAGATGCACCCGATTTTATGGTCGCGCATCACTAACCGCCGTTTGTCCGACCCGAATGTGAAAGTCGCTGTCCTCTCCACCTTCCAGCACCGTAGCTTTGAGCTGGCGGACAACGGTATTGTCTTTACCCCGCAAAGCGATCTGGTGATCCTTAACTATATCGCGAATTACATTATTCAGAACAACGCGGTAAATCAGGATTTCTTCACAAAGCATGTGAATCTGCGTAAAGGGGCGACGGATATCGGCTACGGCTTACGCCCGACGCACCCGCTGGAAAAAGCGGCGAAGAATCCGGGCTCCGATGCTTCCGAGCCGATGAGCTTCGACGAGTATAAAGCCTTCGTGGCGGAATATACGCTGGACAAGACCGCTGAAATGACCGGCGTGCCGAAAGATCAGCTGGAACAGTTGGCACAGCTCTACGCCGATCCGAATAAGCGCGTGATCTCTTACTGGACGATGGGTTTTAACCAGCATACCCGTGGCGTGTGGGCGAATAACCTGGTTTACAACCTCCATCTGCTGACCGGAAAAATCTCCCAGCCTGGCTGTGGTCCTTTCTCGCTGACCGGCCAGCCTTCCGCCTGCGGTACGGCGCGTGAAGTGGGAACCTTCTCACACCGTCTGCCCGCAGACATGGTCGTGACGAACGAAAAACACCGTGATATCTGCGAAAAACACTGGCAGATCCCTGCTGGCACTATTCCGGCAAAAGTGGGTTTACACGCGGTGGCGCAGGATCGCGCGTTGAAAGACGGCAAGCTGAACGTCTACTGGGTAATGTGTAATAACAATATGCAGGCCGGGCCGAACATCAATGAAGATCGGATGCCGGGCTGGCGCGATCCGCGTAACTTCATCATTGTCTCCGATCCTTACCCGACGGTGAGCGCGCTGTCTGCGGATCTGATCCTGCCGACCGCCATGTGGGTTGAGAAAGAAGGCGCTTACGGCAACGCCGAACGCCGCACGCAGTTCTGGCGTCAGCAAATTAAAGCGCCGGGCGAAGCTAAATCCGACCTCTGGCAACTGGTGCAGTTCTCCCGTCGTTTTAAAACCGAGGAGGTCTGGCCGGAGGCGTTGCTGGCCCAGAAGCCGGAGCTGCGCGGTAAAACGCTGTATGACGTTCTGTTCGCCACGCCGGCGGTCAGCAAATTCCCGCTGAGCGAGCTGAAAGAGGAGCAGTTAAACGATGAGTCTCGTGAGCTGGGCTTCTATCTGCAAAAAGGGTTGTTTGAAGAATATGCCTGGTTTGGACGTGGCCATGGTCACGATCTGGCGCCGTTCGACGATTACCACAACGCGCGCGGTCTGCGCTGGCCGGTCGTCGAAGGCAAAGAGACGCAATGGCGTTACAGCGAAGGCAACGACCCGTATGTAAAAGCGGGGGAAGGGTACAAATTCTACGGTAAACCGGATGGCAAAGCGGTGATCTTCGCGCTGCCATTTGAACCCGCGGCGGAGTCGCCGGACAACGAGTACGATCTGTGGCTTTCCACCGGTCGCGTGCTGGAACACTGGCATACCGGCAGTATGACGCGCCGCGTGCCTGAATTGCATCGCGCCTTCCCGGAAGCGGTGGTCTTTATTCACCCGCTGGATGCGAAAGCGCGCGATCTGCGTCGTGGGGATAAGGTTAAAGTGTCGTCCCGCCGCGGCGAAGTGATTTCGATTGTCGAAACGCGTGGACGTAACCGTCCGCCGCAGGGACTGGTGTATATGCCGTTCTTCGATGCCGCTCAGCTAGTGAACAACCTGACGCTGGATGCGACGGACCCGCTCTCTAAAGAGACGGACTTCAAGAAGTGCGCCGTTAAGCTGGCGAAGGTGTAACGCGTTATGTCCCGTACAGCGAAACCCCAAAATGGCCGCCGCCGCTTTCTGCGTGATGTTGTGCGCACTGCGGGCGGGCTGGCGGCGGTTGGCGTGGCGCTGGGCTTGCAACAGCAAACCGCGCGCGCAACGGGCGTGCGGCTGCGTCCGCCTGGCGCGCTGAATGAAAATGTCTTCGCCAGCGCCTGTGTGCGCTGCGGGCAGTGCGTTCAGGCGTGTCCATACGACACGCTAAAACTGGCGACGCTGGCCTCCGGGCTATCGGCAGGTACGCCCTATTTTGTCGCTCGCGACATCCCCTGCGAAATGTGTGAAGACATTCCGTGCGCCAAAGTCTGCCCCAGCGGGGCGCTGAATAAAGATATCGCCTCCATTGATGATTCGCGCATGGGGCTGGCGGTGCTGCTGGATCAGGAAAACTGCCTCAACTTTCAGGGGCTGCGCTGCGACGTTTGTTACCGCGAATGCCCGAAAATCGATGAGGCCATCACGCTGGAGCTGGATCGCAACATGCGCACCGGCAAACATGCGCGCTTTCTGCCCACCGTACACAGCGACGCCTGTACCGGCTGCGGCAAATGCGAAAAAGTCTGCGTACTGGAGCAACCAGCGATAAAAGTGTTGCCGTTGTCATTGGCGAAAGGGGAGTTAGGACACCATTACCGCTTCGGCTGGCTGGAGGGGAAAGATGGCAAATCGTAAACGCGACGCCGGGCGAGAAGCGCTGGCGAAAAAAGGCTGGTGGCGTAGCCACCGCTGGCTGGTGTTACGTCGTATCAGCCAGTTTATGGTGCTGGGGATGTTTCTCAGCGGCCCGTGGCTGGGCTTTTGGGTTTTGCATGGCAACTACAGCAGTAGTTTGCTGTTCGATACCCTCCCGTTGACCGATCCGCTGATTACCCTGGAAAGTCTCGCCAGTGGACATCTTCCCGCTACCGTGGCGCTGACGGGAGCAGTGATTATCACTGTGCTGTATGCGCTGGCGGGAAAGCGATTATTTTGCAGTTGGGTTTGCCCGCTAAACCCCGTTACCGATTTGGCTAACTGGATGCGCAGGAAATTTGACCTGAACCAGTCTGCGACGATTCCACGCCATATACGGTACGTCCTTCTGGTGGTGGTGTTAATCGGTTCGGCGTTGACCGGCACGCTGCTGTGGGAATGGATTAATCCCGTGTCGCTGTTAGGCCGTAGTCTGGTTATGGGATTTAGTAGCGGCGCGTTTCTGATTATTGCTTTGTTTTTATTTGATTTATTAGTCGTTGAGCACGGTTGGTGCGGTCATATTTGCCCGATGGGCGCGCTGTATGGCGTGCTGGGCAGTAAAGGCGTAGTGACCGTGACGGCCAAAAAACGTGAGAAATGTAATCGCTGTATGGATTGTTTTCATGTTTGCCCGGAACCGCATGTGCTACGTGCGCCGGTGCTGGATGAGCAAAGCCCGGCGCAGGTCACTCACCGCGACTGCATGACCTGCGGTCGCTGTGTGGATGTCTGTTCTGAGGATGTTTTTACAATAACGATACACAACATCATTCGGGATGCATCGCGGCGGTAAGCGAGGAAATCCCCAGGAGCATAGATAACGATGTGACTGGGATTTTCGAGCGCAGCCAACAAAGAGGCAGCTCGAAGGATGAAGTGTAAATGCGATGGAGTTCGGGAGCGAAACAATGAAAAGCCATGACCTGATGAAAGCGCTGTGTCAATGGATGGCCACGCTTGCCCTGGTGGTAAGTGGTGCGGTTTGGGCGGCAAACGGAGTGGATCTGAGCCAGTCGCCGGAAGTATCCGGGACGCAGGAAGGGGCGATTCGTATGCCGAAAGAGCAGGAACGTATGCCGCTAAATTACGTCAACCAGCCGCCGATGATCCCGCACAGCGTCGAGGGCTACCAGGTGACGACCAATACCAACCGCTGTCTGCAATGCCACGGCGTGGAAAGTTATCGTACGACGGGCGCGCCGCGTATCAGCCCGACGCACTTTATGGACAGCGACGGTAAAGTGTCGGGCAATGTCGCGCCGCGTCGTTATTTCTGCCTGCAGTGCCACGTACCGCAGTCTGATACCGCGCCGATTATCGACAATACCTTTACCCCCTCGCAAGGTTACGGGAAATAAGAGGTCATTATGGAAAATTCTAACCGTAAACCCGGCTGGATAAAGCGCGTCTGGCGATGGTGGCGCAGCCCCAGCCGCCTGGCGTTGGGGACGCTGCTGTTAATCGGTTTTATCGGCGGCATCATCTTCTGGGGCGGCTTCAATACCGGAATGGAAAAGGCTAACACCGAAGAGTTTTGTATTAGCTGCCATGAAATGCGCAACACGGTGTATGAGGAGTATATGGAAACCGTCCACTACAACAACCGTAGCGGCGTTCGTGCCACCTGTCCTGACTGCCATGTGCCGCATGAGTGGGGGCCGAAGATGATCCGTAAGATCAAAGCCAGTAAAGAGCTGTACGCGAAGGTATTTGGGCTGATAGATACACCGCAGAAATTTGAAGCTCATCGCCTGACAATGGCACAAAATGAGTGGCGGCGCATGAAAGACAACAACTCGCAGGAATGCCGTAACTGCCACAATTTCGATTTTATGGATCTGACCGCGCAAAAAGGCGTCGCGGCGAAAATGCACGATCAGGCGGTCAAAGACGGACAGACCTGTATCGATTGCCACAAAGGGATCGCGCATAAACTGCCGGATATGCGTGATGTTAAACCAGGTTTCTGACAGGACGTTGATGAGTGGGAATGCTTGAAGCCAGAGATCTGTACTGCGAGCGGGACGAGAGGACGCTGTTCAGTGGGCTGTCGTTCACCGTGGAGGCCGGGGAGTGGGTGCAGGTCACCGGCGGCAACGGCGCCGGAAAAACCACCCTGCT
>NZ_JAMMTO010000011.1:0-348 GCF_051807745.1 Salmonella sp. NW38
ACTTTTAATCAATTGGTCGCAGGTTCGAATCCTGCACGACCCACCAATGTAAAAAAGCGCCCTAAAGGCGCTTTTTTTGCTATCTGCGATTTATAAGATTCGAACCTGCCGCAAGTTCGGGTCTTGCCTGATGCGCTGCGCTTATCAGGCCTACAGACGACACTGCACACGTAGGCCGGATAAGACGTTAGTCGCCATCCGGCGCAGACGACACCGCACGCGTAGGCCGGATAAGACGTTAGTCGCCATCCGGCGCAGACGACACCGCACACGTAGGCCGGATAAGACGTTAGTCGCCATCCGGCGCAGACGACACCGCACACGTAGGCCGGATAAGACGTTAGTCGC
>NZ_JAMMTO010000011.1:448-217563 GCF_051807745.1 Salmonella sp. NW38
CATCCGGCGCAGACATCATACCGTCAACGCCGCCACCAGTTTCTCCAGTGCTGGCGTTGCCTGCTGCTGGTCATACACAATATACAAATCCGCCGGAATACGTTCCTCTAACGGACGGAACACCACACCCGGCCAGCTCATTTGCGCATAGCCATCAGCCATCAACGTAATCCCAATCCCCATACTGATCATCGCCAACACCGTTTGCGGCTCAACCACTTCCCGAATAATCATTGGCGAGAAACCCGCCTGTTGGCATACACGTTGTAAAAATCCCCAATCAGAATGCACGGAAGGCAGCGTGACAAAATATTCATTGCGCAACGCCGCCAGCGGCACAGAATCTCTGGATGCCAGATCGTGATCTTCCGGAACTGCAACCATGAATGCAGATTCATGCAAACGTATGCTGGTAAAACCGACTGCCGGTTCGATAGCCATACGCCAGATCCCTGCATCAAGCTCCCGACGCTCTAACAACGCCATTTGCATACCTGGAGACTTTTCGCGAAAAAGTACTTCAACATTGGGGTTTGCTTTCAAAAAGTGACGCATTGCAGGACGCATTCTTCCCCACAGCGCCGTACCAACCACACCCAGTTCAATGCGCCCCGCTTCACCGCGACCAATCTGCTCCACTCGCGCCAGCGCCTGATTTGCATTGGCTAACAAGCGACGTGACTCTTCCATCAAAACTTTCCCGGCATGGGTTAATGCAACGCTGCGGGAATGACGAATAAACAACAATGTACCCAGTTGCTGTTCAAGTTCTTTGATATGGATACTCAAGGGAGGTTGTGACATATTTAACCGGGCAGCAGCCCGGCCAAAATGCAATTCTTCTGCAACAGCGAGGAAATAACGTAATAGCTTTAGATCAATACGATGGGCTCGTTCCATCACTATCGCACTCCAGCAATAAGGGATAACGTCTGGAATTTACCATATTACCTAGTAAAAAATAGATTTAACGACAAGATACCCAATATACATAAATACAATAGATAACACCCCGGGTAAAACATTTGGTGCAGGAATAGGTATACGGCATAAAGTAAAAAATGCGCCAATACCAAATCCAATACCGGAGGAGAGAATAATTTCTTTCATGTTGTGTCCTTGTTCATAAAAATGGACTGGCGAACATCCTCTCGCCAGTCAAATAAAATTAATGTGCTAATGATTTGGTCGACAGTTTTTCTGGATGGTGCTGATATTTAAAGAACAATGCAAAAATAACGGCCAATGCCAGAGCGTAGGCGGCAAAGACCAGCCAGATGGTTTGCCAATCTTTTACACCATCAATAGAAAAATAATCCACGGCCATACCACTTAAAAGAGACCCAATCCACGCCCCCACGCCGTTAACCATGGTCATAAACAGCCCCTGCGCGCTGGCGCGAATACTTGAGTCCACTTCCTGCTCTACAAATACCGACCCTGAGATGTTGAAGAAATCAAATGCGCAGCCATAAACAATCATCGACAGCAGCAATAGCACAAAGCCAAACGGGGATGGATCGCCAAAGGCAAAGAAGCCGAAACGCAGCGTCCATGCCAGCATGCTCATCAGCATTACCGTTTTAATACCAAAGCGTTTAAGGAAGAACGGAATGGTGAGGATAAAGCCCACTTCCGCCATCTGCGAAACTGAAAGCAAGATAGAGGGATACTTCACCACAAAACTATCGGCAAACTCAGGATTACGGGCAAAATCATGCAGGAACGGATTACCGAAGACATTGGTAATTTGCAGCACCGCCCCCAACATCATCGCAAACAAAAAGAAGATTGCCATGCGTGGATTTTTAAACAGAACAAAAGCATCCAGTCCGAGCTTACTGGCAAGCGTGGTGTTCGCCTTCTTCTCGGCTACCGGAATTTTCGGTAACGTCAGTGCATACAGGGCCAGCAATAACGATGCGCCAGAAGCGATGTATAATTGCGCACTGCTCAGTTCCAGCCCCATCAGACTCACCGTCCACATCGCAACAATAAAACCTATTGTGCCGAAAACGCGCACAGGCGGAAATGACGTTACCGGATCCTGACCTGCTTTCGCCAGACAGGAGTACGAAACGCTATTGGATAATGCAATCGTTGGCATATACGCCATCGCATTAACCAACATCACCCAGAACATCGTCTGGGGATCGGTAACGGTGGTGGCGTACAATAACGCCCCCGCGCAAACCAGATGGCAAAGCATATAGGCTCGCTCAGCGCGCAGCCATTTATCAGCAATGATCCCCATAATGCCCGGCATGATAATCGCTGCCAGCCCTTTTGAGCTGTAGACCATACCGACATTCGCGCCGGTAAAATCCAGTGTATTGATCATGTAAGAGCCCAGGGTAACCAGCCAGCTCCCCCAGATAAAATATTGCAAGAACGACATGACTTTTAAGCGGGACGTAATACCCATTTTTTATTCCTTGCCGTGAGATAAAGCCCCAATACGGGGCCGTAGTCATTGTGTTTAGTCCAGCTTACGTAAAAAGCCGCAAATCAGATTTATAAAGTTCTGCCGAGAAAGTTCAGCCGCAGCCAGTGTTTGCGCATGGGAGAGTTTTACATCGCCCAGCCCTTCCGCCAGATTGGTGATCGCTGAGACAGCAACAACTTTGAGACCACAATGACGTGCGCTAATCACCTCAGGGACAACGGACATTCCGACCACATCGCCGCCAATAATCTGCATCATGCGGATTTCTGCCGCCGTTTCGAAGTTCGGACCCGGATAAGAAACAAATACGCCTTCAGTGAGGGGGAATCCCTCCTCTGCCGCAACGGACTGAAGCATGGCGCGATAATCTGCGTCATAAGCATTAGCCAGCGAGAAGAAGCGATCGCCATAACGATCATCGTTTGGCCCCACCATCGGCGTACCGGGCATCGTATTAATGTGATCGCTAAGCGCAACCAGGCTACCCGGCCCCACTTCCGGACGCAGAGATCCTGCCGCATTGGTGCAGAACAACACTTCACAGCCCAGTAATTTCAACGTGCGAATGGCATCGGTCATCACCGCCATTCCACGCCCTTCATAAAAATGCCCGCGGCCTTTCATACAGGCCACCGGAATACCCGCCAGATGGCCGAGCACCAGTTCACCAGCATGGCCGTGTACGGTGCTGACGGGAAATCCCGGCAATTTCTCGTAAGAAATGGCTACCGCATCTTCGATTTGGTCCGCCAGAGCACCCAACCCGGAGCCTAAAATAAACGCGACTCGCGGGGTAAATGCCGGTTTATGTGCATGAATAATATCAACACAATACTCAGGATTATGAGAAAAAAGAGCGTGAGGCATAAGTTTCCTTGTTCTATCGGATTTAATTTGACTCCTTTTTATAACGACCATCGCCCCTTGCTGACCAATACACTTTTCACGTGTCATCAATAGCCATTTAATATCGATAGATTTAGATCGCTTCTGTATTAATACAGAGGGAAAACAGTATTGGTTTTTGCTTGCACTTCATATTAACAATATGCCGCTTTCATATTTATAAACTGCCTCTTTTTAATTAACCCATTAATAATTATCGGCATAGGGAAATATGCTATGAAAAAAATCCTTACTCTGACGCTTTCTTCTTTACTCATTATTCCCACACTCATCCATGCGGAATTTAAAGGCGGGTTCGCCGATATCGGCCTCCATTACCTCGACTGGACATCAGACACCACGGAAAAAACCAGTAAAAAATCCCATAAAGATGATTTTGGGTACCTGGAACTGGAAGGCGGAGCGAATTTTAGCTGGGGAGAAATGTACGGGTTCTTCGACTGGGAAAATTTTTACAATGGCCGCCACGCCAAACCCGGCAGCGAACAGCGTTACACCTTTAAAAATACCAACCGTATTTATCTGGGCGATACAGGATTAAACCTCTATCTCCATGCCTACGGGACGTACGGTTCACCTCATCGCGCTAATTTCCATGATGACATGTTTCTCTATGGTTTAGGCTATAACTTCACAGGTAACGGTTACTGGTTTAAACCCTTCTTTGCCAAACGTTATACCGATCAGACCTACTACACAGGCGATAATGGTTATGTATTAGGTTGGGTGGCCGGCTATAGCTTCTCGTTGGGTAGTGAGAATTTCAGCGTAACGAACTGGAATGAGTATGAGTTTGACCGCGATGCGTCCTACGCTGCGGGCAATGGCGGGAAAGATGGCATTAATGGCGCAGTAGCGCTGTGGTGGAATGCGACTCCTCACCTGACCACAGGAGTACAATATCGTTACGCTGATAATAAGTTAGGAGAATCCTTCCTGCAGGATGGCATTATTTATTCCATCAAATACCTGTTTTAATACACTGCCCTGTCAAAAATGGCAGGGCAAGACCGCACCTCACGCACGGACAGATAGATATTTATAGCTGATACAGTGGATCTTTCGCCCTCGCGGCGGTTAATTCGCTGGCCTGGGTGCGTACTACATCCCATAACGCCTGCGCCGCGGTGGATAAAGAACGGTTTTTTCGCCGCGCCAGCATGAGCTGCCTTTCAACTACGGGCGTCAGCCGTTTAACCTGTAAGTGGCTGCCCTGCGGGAGCGGTAACGCCAGCGCGGGCAGCACGCTGATGCCGATTCCCGCTTCCACCATTGGAAAAAGCGTGGCCGGGTGACCAATCTCCTGAACAATATTGGCATCAATCGAAAAATGGGCCAGCGCCGCATCAATCAGCGGTCGACTGCCGGAAGCGTAATCCTGTAAGACCAGCGACGCCTGTTTAAGATCCTGCCAGCTTACCCATTCCTGATGCGCCAGCGGATGATCCTGGCGACACAACAGTAAAAAAGGCTCTGATAAGATGGCTTCACACTGTAAATCCACCGCTGCACCGGGATCGATAACGATGCCAAAATCCACTTCTCCCTGGCGGATACTCTCCAGCACCCACTGCTGCGGACGATCGTGCAATACAAAATCAATAGCGGGATAACGTGAATTACTTTGGGCAATGCATTGCGGAATAAGATGCGCAGAAATGGTTTGGCTCGCGGCAACGCGCACGGTGCCGGTTAATTGTGTCCCTACTCTGCCTGCATCGCGCAGTATGCTGTTCAGTTCATCAAGCACCCGCTCCAGACGCGTCGCCAGTTGTTGCCCCGCCTCGGTCAGCACCACCTCACGCGTAGTGCGATCCAGCAGTCTGACGCCGGTTTGCCGCTCCAGCTCTTTTACGCTATGACTGACCGCAGACTGGCTCAGTCCAATCCTGTCCCCTGCCCGACTAAAACTTTTGGCCTGGGCGACGGTAATAAAAATACGCAGTTGACGCAGTGAATAATTCATCGACTAGATTCATATATAGATGCAATAAATCAATTTTATTTCTCAAAGCGAAAAACGCAAAATAGCTGCACCGACTTTCAGGAGTTTTTATGAAACTTTTTCGTATCCTTGACCCTTTCACGCTGACACTTATCACCGTGGTACTGCTGGCCTCTTTTTTCCCGGCGGAAGGTGGCTTTGTGCCTGTCGTTGAAGGCATTACGACAGCGGCCATCGCTCTGCTGTTTTTTATGCATGGCGCGAAGCTTTCGCGTGAAGCGATCATCGCTGGCGGCAGCCACTGGCGGTTGCATCTGTGGGTCATGTGCAGCACTTTTGTGCTCTTTCCTGTCCTCGGCGTACTGTTTGCCTGGTGGGCGCCTGTCAATGTCGACCCTATGCTCTACAGCGGCTTTCTGTATCTGTGTATTTTGCCCGCCACCGTGCAGTCTGCGATTGCGTTTACTTCACTCGCGGGCGGTAACGTCGCGGCCGCGGTGTGCTCAGCGTCTGCGTCCAGTCTGCTGGGCATTTTCCTGTCGCCGCTGCTGGTCGGTCTGGTAATGAATATTCATGGCGCGCAGGGCAGTCTGGAAGAGGTGGGCAAAATTATGCTGCAACTGCTGCTGCCTTTTGTGCTGGGACACCTGTCTCGCCCGTGGATCGGCAACTGGGTCGCGCGCAACAAAAAGTGGATCGCGAAAACGGATCAGACCTCTATTCTGCTGGTGGTCTACTCGGCGTTCAGCGAAGCGGTGGTCAACGGCATCTGGCACAAAGTCGGCTGGGGATCGCTGCTGTTTATCGTCGTGGTCAGCCTCATACTGTTGGCGATCGTCATCGCTATTAACGTCTTTGTCGCCCGTAAATGCGGCTTCAATAAAGCCGACGAAATCACTATTGTTTTCTGCGGTTCGAAAAAAAGCCTGGCCAACGGGATCCCGATGGCCAATATTCTTTTTCCGACGTCAGTGCTGGGTATGATGGTATTACCGCTGATGATCTTCCACCAGATCCAACTGATGGTCTGCGCAGGGCTGGCGCGGCGCTACAAACGCCAGACCGAGAAGTTACAGGCGCAGCAGGAAAGCCGCGCCGCGAAAGCTTAAAGCGGGCGTTTCAGGGGCTGTACCAGTTGCGTCAGCCCCTCGGTTTTAATCAGCAGAGTGATTTGCATCAACTCCCCCAGTTTACCCGCCGGAAATTGATCTTTACGGGCAAACCACAGCAAATACTCTTCCGGAAGGTCGATCAATCGACGTCCCTGATATTTGCCGAACGGCATCACGGTGTTGGCGATTTCAACCAGCTGCTCTTTTTCCATCTCAGGCACCCAGTAAGCGGATCATTTCCGCTTCATCAATCACGGTAATACCCAGTTCCTGCGCTTTGGTCAGTTTGGAACCCGCCGCTTCACCGGCAATCACCAGATCGGTTTTCTTCGATACGCTGCCTGCCACTTTCGCGCCCAGCGCCACTAAACGCGCTTTAGCGTCATCGCGGGACATCTGGCTCAGGCTACCGGTTAGTACCACGGTTTTACCGGCAAACGGGCTATCGATCTCTTGCACATTAATGACTACCGGCGCGGGCCAGTGAACCCCTTCCGCCAGTAGCTGCCCAATCACGTCACGATTACTCTCTTCGGCAAAAAAGTTAAAGACGTGCGTAGCGACCACAATCCCCACGTCAGGTACTTTCTGCAACTCGTCAATGGTGGCGGCCTGCAGCGCCTCCAGCGTGCCGAAATAAGCCGCCAGCCCCGCCGCCGTCGCCTCACCCACTTCACGGATGCCCAGCGCATAGAGAAAACGCGCAAAGGTCGTCGCTTTGGCTTTTTCCAGCGCGTTTACAACATTTTGCGCGGACTTTGGCCCCATTCGGTCCAGGCCGGTCAGTTTACCCGCCGTCAGACGGAACAGATCCGCTGGCGTATGGACATACTCCCTTTCCACCAGTTGGTCGATGATCTTATCGCCCATCCCGTCTACATCCATCGCCCGGCGCGACACAAAATGTTTCAGCGACTCTTTACGCTGCGCGCCACAAATCAGCCCGCCGGTACAACGGGTAACGGCTTCGCCTTCAACGCGCTCTACGTCCGATCCGCACACCGGACAGTGCGTTGGAAACACAATCGGACGCGTCTCTTCAGGGCGTTCGGACAGAACCACGTTGACCACCTGAGGGATCACATCTCCTGCCCGACGGATAACCACCTTATCGCCAATACGCAAGCCAAGCCGTTCAATTTCATCGGCATTATGCAACGTGGCATTGCTGACCAGCACACCAGCCACCTGAACCGGTTCCAGACGCGCCACCGGCGTAATCGCCCCGGTGCGCCCGACCTGAAACTCAACATCGCGCACAAAAGTCATCTGCTCCTGAGCAGGGAATTTAAACGCCACCGCCCAGCGCGGCGCGCGGGCCACAAAGCCCAGCTGTTCCTGCAAAGCCAGCGAGTTGACCTTAATCACCACGCCGTCGATATCAAAACCGAGCGTGGGGCGATCTTTTTCGACGTTGCGATAAAAATCCAGTACCGCCTGGGGAGAATCGCACAGCGTCACGCGATCGCTGACCGGTAACCCCCACGCTTTAAATTGCAGCAAACGTCCCAGATGCGTATCCGGCAACTCGCCGCCTTCCAGAATACCGACGCCGTAGCAGAAAAATGTTAGCGGTCGCTTCGCCGTAATACGCGGATCGAGCTGACGCAGCGAGCCCGCCGCCGCGTTACGCGGGTTAGCAAACACTTTGCCGCCAGTACGGCGCGCGTCTTCATTGATCTTTTCGAACCCGGCCTGCGGTAAAAATACCTCTCCGCGAACTTCAAGACGCGCCGGAATGTTATCGCCATGCAGCTTTAAAGGAATGGCGCGAATCGTGCGCACGTTTGAAGTGATATCTTCACCGGTGGTGCCGTCGCCACGCGTCGCAGCGCTCACCAGCACGCCGTTTTCATACAGAATGCTGACCGCCAGGCCATCCAGTTTTAGCTCGCAGCACCAGATGACATTTTCCGTGCTTTTTAGACGATCCTGCACTCGCTTGTTAAACGCCAGGAAGCTTTCTTCATCAAATACGTTATCGAGCGACAGCATCGGTACTTCATGGCGAATCTGGTTGAATGCCGTCAGCGGCGCCGCGCCAACGCGCTGCGTGGGCGAATCCGGCGTGATAAGGTCCGGACGTTGCGCCTCCAGCTCTCGCAGTTCCCGCATCAGGCGGTCATATTCGGCGTCGGGAATCTCCGGCGCATCCATCACATGATACAGATATTCATGATGGCGAAGCGTGGTTCGCAGTTCTGTCAGTTGTTGTTCGATTGGTTCCATATCACACCATCAATGATAAAAAACCCCCGACAGGCGGGGGTTACGTTAAAAATGTCACACCTGCGTTAACCTCAGGCGTTAGCGTCCATCACCTCGCGGATGCGGTCCTGATATTCGCGCAGTTTCTGCGGCGTCATCATCCGACGCTGGTCATCCAGCACGACGCCGCCGACCTCATCAGCGATATGCTGCGCGGATTGCAGCATCAGCTTGAAGTTCTGCAGCGCATCGCCGTAAGACGGTACCTGCATAAAGATAGTGACGCCAGGCGTAGTGAAGTCCGTCATTTCAGGATCGAACGTTCCCGGATTGACCATATTCGCGAGACTGAACAAGGCCGGGCCGCTGCCGTCCGGGCTCAAATGACGATGGAAAATATTCATATCGCCAAATTTAAAGCCTGACTGCTGAATACTGTTCAGTAACACTTCACCATTAAGCTCGCTGCCATGATGGGCCGCGACGTTCATAATGATGACCGCCTCTTTACGCTGCGGTTTTTCCACAACCGGCGCTTCTTCCACTACCGGTTCTGCCTCAACCACAGGTTCCGCAGGCTGGAAGGTTTGCGCTGATGGCGGCGGCGCGGGCTGCGCAACAGGCTGCGGCGTTTGCGACGGCGGTGCAGGCTGCTGTTGCGGCGGCTGTACCGGCGGCGCAGATGGCTGAACCTGCTGAGGCTGCGGCGCAGGTTGGACCGGTTGCTGAACCGGCTGTTGCATCGGCGCTTGCGGCTGCGGCGGCGCCGCTGGACGCGGTTGCGCAGACGCATAAGGCGGCTGGTACTGGTGTTGCGGCGACTGACGAGGGGCATCATGCTCCTGCGGCTGGCCGGGGGCATGATTTACGCGGTGAACACGAACTTCACCCACGCCTTCGTCTTCTTCAACATCGTCGTCATACGAGTCGTCGTCGCGTTTCGATTTCATGCGTTTTAGTGGACGATCGCGGAACATAGAAGATCGTTCTTTACGGCTGGTCCAGAAACCATGTACCAGTAAAGCGATTATGGCGATCGCGCCAACAATGATTAATATCAGACGCAAATCCTGCATCATTATATTCTCTGTTGTTCTAACACCTTGCCACCACGGCAAACATTTACTCACTAAGAGTATTTGCCGATTACGTCAAGTGCAAGTGTACTGTTGGCTTTCGCAGCATAAAGATGAAGGAAAATGTACTTTTTGCTGTTTTTTCGAACATTTCCGAACTATCCACCGTCTGATAACCGGGTAAGATATCCCACGTTTACCCAGGGCTTTAAGAAAAAGGAGTATGTCCTGAATATGGTTTCATCATCCACAACCGTACCACGTAGCGGCGTCTATTATTTCTCGCAAGGATGGAAGTTAGTCACCCTACCGGGAATCCGCCGCTTTGTTATTTTACCTTTGCTGGTCAACATTGTGCTGATGGGCGGCGCATTTTGGTGGCTGTTTACGCAGCTTGACGCCTGGATACCTTCGTTGATGAGTCATGTGCCGGACTGGCTGCAATGGCTGAGCTATCTGCTGTGGCCGATTGCGGTTATCTCTGTTCTGCTGGTCTTTGGCTATTTTTTCTCTACCCTCGCCAACTGGATCGCCGCGCCGTTTAACGGCCTTTTAGCCGAACAGCTTGAGGCGCGGTTAACCGGCGCCACGCCGCCAGATACCGGCATACTCGGCATCATGAAAGATGTACCGCGCATTATGAAACGTGAATGGCAAAAGCTGGCGTGGTATCTGCCGCGCGCTATTGTGCTGCTGGTTCTCTATTTCATTCCTGGCATTGGCCAAACCATCGCGCCGGTGTTGTGGTTTTTGTTCAGCGCCTGGATGCTGGCGATCCAGTATTGCGACTACCCGTTTGATAACCACAAAGTGCCGTTTAAAACGATGCGCGCCGCGTTGCGCACGCAGAAGGTGGCGAATATGCAATTTGGCGCGCTCACCAGCCTCTTTACGATGATTCCGGTGCTTAACCTGTTCATTATGCCTGTCGCCGTCTGTGGCGCGACGGCAATGTGGGTTGATTGCTGGCGTGCTAAGCACGCGTTATGGAAATAACGTAAAAATGTATAAATAAGAGATGGCTTATGCTGTCTCTTATTCCATACTGATAACCATTATTTCCCATCAGCATATAGATATGCGAAATCCTTACTTCCCCATATCTGGCTGGAAGGTATGCTGGGAAGGTATCCCAATTTCATACAGTTAAGGACAGGCCATGAGTAAGATTTATGAAGATAACTCGCTGACTATCGGTCATACGCCGCTGGTTCGACTGAACCGTATCGGTAATGGACGCATTCTGGCGAAGGTGGAGTCGCGCAACCCGAGCTTCAGCGTCAAGTGCCGTATCGGCGCCAATATGATTTGGGATGCCGAAAAGCGTGGCGTACTGAAACCTGGCGTGGAACTGGTGGAGCCGACCAGCGGCAACACCGGTATTGCGCTGGCGTATGTCGCCGCCGCGCGCGGTTACAAACTCACCCTGACCATGCCGGAGACCATGAGCATTGAACGCCGCAAGCTACTCAAAGCATTAGGCGCGAATCTGGTGCTGACCGAAGGGGCGAAAGGGATGAAAGGCGCTATTCAGAAAGCCGAAGAAATTGTCGCCAGCGATCCGCAAAAATATCTCCTGCTCCAGCAGTTCAGCAACCCTGCCAACCCGGAAATCCATGAAAAAACTACCGGCCCGGAAATCTGGGAAGACACCGATGGTCAGGTGGATGTGTTTATCTCCGGCGTCGGCACTGGCGGTACGTTAACCGGCGTCACGCGTTATATCAAAGGGACGAAGGGTAAAACCGATCTTATCACCGTTGCGGTAGAACCCACTGACTCCCCGGTTATCGCCCAGGCGCTGGCTGGTGAAGAGATCAAACCAGGCCCGCATAAAATTCAGGGCATCGGCGCAGGCTTCATCCCGGGCAACCTGGATCTGAAACTGATTGATAAAGTGGTTGGCATCACCAATGAAGAAGCCATTTCTACCGCGCGCCGTCTGATGGAAGAGGAAGGTATTCTGGCAGGAATTTCTTCCGGCGCCGCGGTTGCTGCAGCGCTTAAGCTGCAGGAAGATGAAAGCTTTACCAATAAGAATATTGTGGTTATCCTACCTTCATCGGGTGAGCGTTATCTGAGCACCGCGTTGTTCGCCGATCTCTTTACTGAGAAAGAACTGCAACAGTGATGCCAGCATGTTAAAAACGCGTAAAAAAGCACCTTTTTGGGTGCTTTTTTGTGGCCTGCTTCAAACTTTCACCTCACCTGGCATTGATTCACCCTGCCGGAACTGGTATTTAACCAGACTAATTATTTTGATGCGCGAAATTAATCGTTACAGGAAAAGCGTTAGCTGAATCGATTTTATGATTTGGTTCAAATCTTCCTTTCGCGGCATAATGTTTAATGACGAGCGAAACGTCAGCGGCCATAAGTTGCCAGCAACGGATTGCGTAGAACACCTTTTGTGTCGCGTCCCGTTTACGCCGGCGCTAACAATACAGGCTAAAGTTGAGCCGCCAGGCTAGACTTTAGTTCCACAACACTAAACCTATAAGTTGGGGAAATACAATGTTCCAGCAAGAAGTTACCATTACCGCTCCGAACGGTCTGCACACCCGCCCTGCTGCTCAGTTTGTTAAAGAAGCAAAAGGCTTCACTTCTGAGATTACTGTGACTTCCAACGGCAAAAGCGCCAGCGCGAAAAGCCTGTTTAAACTGCAGACTCTGGGCCTGACTCAAGGCACCGTCGTCACCATCTCCGCAGAAGGTGAAGATGAGCAGAAAGCGGTTGAACATCTGGTCAAACTGATGGCGGAACTCGAGTAAGTTTTTTTCCGGGTTCTTTTAAAAATCAGTCACAAGTAAGGTAGGGTTATGATTTCAGGCATTTTAGCATCCCCGGGTATCGCTTTCGGCAAAGCACTGCTGCTGAAAGAAGACGAAATCGTCATTGACCGGAAAAAAATTTCTGCCGACAAGGTTGATCAGGAAGTTGAACGTTTTCTGAGCGGTCGTGCCAAGGCATCTGCGCAACTGGAAGCGATCAAGACAAAAGCTGGTGAAACGTTCGGTGAAGAAAAAGAAGCCATCTTTGAAGGGCATATTATGCTGCTCGAAGATGAGGAGCTGGAGCAGGAAATCATAGCCCTGATTAAAGATAAGCACATGACGGCTGACGCAGCCGCACATGAAGTTATCGAAGGTCAGGCCACTGCCCTGGAAGAACTGGATGATGAATACCTGAAAGAGCGCGCGGCTGACGTACGTGATATCGGTAAGCGCCTGCTGCGCAACATCCTGGGTCTGGCCATTATCGATCTGAGCGCGATTCAGGAAGAAGTTATCCTGGTTGCCGCTGACCTGACGCCGTCAGAAACCGCGCAGTTGAACCTGCAGAAAGTGCTGGGCTTCATCACCGACGCGGGCGGACGTACGTCTCACACCTCCATCATGGCGCGTTCTCTGGAACTGCCGGCGATCGTAGGTACCGGTAGCGTCACCGCTCAGGTGAAAAACGGCGACTATCTGATTCTGGATGCCGTAAACAACCAGGTTTACGTCAACCCGACCAACGATGTTATTGAGCAACTGCGCGCCGTCCAGGAGCAGGTTGCGACCGAGAAAGCGGAACTCGCAAAACTGAAAGATCTGCCGGCAATCACGCTGGATGGACATCAGGTCGAAGTTTGCGCCAACATCGGTACCGTTCGCGACGTTGAAGGCGCTGAGCGTAACGGCGCGGAAGGCGTTGGTCTGTATCGTACTGAATTCCTGTTCATGGATCGCGACGCGCTGCCGACAGAAGAAGAGCAGTTTGCCGCCTATAAAGCGGTCGCTGAAGCGTGCGGCTCGCAGGCGGTTATCGTCCGTACCATGGACATTGGTGGCGACAAAGAGCTGCCTTACATGAACTTCCCGAAAGAAGAGAACCCGTTCCTGGGCTGGCGCGCCGTGCGTATCGCCATGGATCGCAAAGAGATCCTGCGTGACCAGGTTCGCGCGATTCTGCGTGCCTCCGCTTTCGGTAAATTGCGCATTATGTTCCCGATGATCATCTCTGTTGAAGAAGTTCGCGCGCTGCGCAAAGAGATTGAAATCTACAAACAGGAACTGCGTGACGAAGGTAAAGCATTTGACGAAAGCATTGAGATTGGCGTGATGGTGGAAACACCGGCTGCGGCGACAATTGCGCGTCATTTAGCCAAAGAAGTTGATTTCTTTAGTATCGGTACCAATGATTTAACGCAGTACACCCTGGCAGTTGACCGTGGTAATGATATGATTTCACACCTTTACCAGCCAATGTCACCGTCCGTACTGAACTTGATCAAGCAAGTTATTGATGCTTCTCATGCAGAAGGTAAATGGACTGGCATGTGTGGTGAGCTTGCAGGCGACGAACGTGCTACACTTCTGTTGCTGGGGATGGGTCTGGACGAATTCTCTATGAGCGCCATTTCTATCCCGCGCATTAAGAAGATTATCCGTAACACGAACTTCGAAGATGCGAAGGTGTTAGCAGAGCAGGCTCTTGCTCAACCGACAACGGACGAGTTAATGACGCTGGTTAACAAGTTCATTGAAGAAAAAACAATCTGCTAATCCACGAGATGCGGCCCAATTTACTGCTTAGGAGAAGATCATGGGTTTGTTCGATAAACTAAAATCTCTGGTTTCTGATGATAAGAAAGACACCGGAACTATTGAGATTGTTGCCCCGCTCTCTGGCGAGATCGTCAACATCGAAGACGTGCCGGATGTAGTTTTTGCTGAAAAAATCGTTGGTGATGGCATCGCTATCAAACCAACCGGTAACAAAATGGTCGCCCCTGTTGACGGTACCATCGGCAAAATCTTTGAAACCAACCATGCGTTCTCTATCGAATCCGATAGCGGCATTGAGCTGTTCGTTCACTTCGGTATCGACACCGTTGAGCTGAAAGGCGAAGGCTTCAAGCGTATTGCTGAAGAAGGTCAGCGCGTGAAAGTTGGCGATCCGGTCATCGAGTTCGATCTGCCGTTGCTGGAAGAAAAAGCCAAGTCTACCCTGACTCCGGTTGTTATCTCCAACATGGATGAAATCAAAGAACTGATCAAACTGTCCGGTAGCGTGACCGTGGGTGAAACTCCGGTTATCCGCATTAAGAAGTAATTCTTGCCGCAGTGAAGAATGGCGCCTTTGGGCGCCATTTTTTTGCCTGTACTTGCGCCGCCATCCGGCGATGGTGCGGCGTACTGCCTGATGGCGCTACGCTTATCAGGCCTACAAGGTTGCGAACATTTCAGCGCCAATCCACGGGTTACAACTGCGAGGTCACCGGGCGAAAGCACTTCTCGCGCATCAGGATCTTCATCCCATCCGGGCCACTCTCCAGCATCCTGCGTTCGGAATCGGACACTTGCAACTCGCACTGATAGCCGCCAGTGATGCCAAACATCGCCCGCGCCACGCAGATATCTTCCAGCGCGTCCAGCCCGCTCGTTTCAAAATGCCCCACGATACGTCCCTGCTGGCGAACTACCAGCCGATAACTCTTCATCGCGCCTCCCCTGCCGGCGGCAGAATTAACTCATCACAGCCACACTGCTGTGTCCAGGTCATCACTTCCAGCACGCGCTGCGCCGCATCTTTTGCCGCGGTCGTCAGTTTTTTTCCCTGCACAATACCGCTGACCAGGTCGGCGCAGAAGAGATCTCCCGTCCCTTTTAATTCCGTCGCCACCCGCGGGTGGGCAAAGACCTCCACGACCTGCGCGGTAACGACGGCAACCGTTATGGTCTCCAGAGATTCGCCCGGCGCGCTGGTGATAACCACCCATTTCAGCGTATCGGAAAGCAGCGATTGCGCCGCCGCCACCGCCTCTTCCAGCGTGCGACACGGTTTACCACTCAGCATCTCCAGCTCAAATACGTTCGGCGTTAGCCCCTGCGCCTGCGGCAACAAATGTGTGCGATAAGCCTGCGGAATTTCCGCCTGCACATACATTCCACTGTCGGTATCGCCAATGACCGGATCAACAAGAATACACACATCCGGATGCGAAGCCCGGATCGCCATTAGCCACTTCGAAAGCAAGACAATTTGGTCTGCGCTGCCCATGTAACCGGTGGTAATCGCTTTTAATTCACGTAGCGCATCGCGCTCATTCAACGCCGTAAGGTAGCCTGCAAACCACTCGGCGGGAATAATGCCGCCATAAAACGTTTTATAGTGCGGCGTATTGCTGAACAGCACCGTCGGGACAGCCGCCACGCGTAATCCCTGCGCTTTAATGGCCGGAACAGCGATGCTGTTGCCTACGCTGCCGTACACGACCTGTGACTGGACGGCGACGATATCGGTCTGTAACGCCCGATGGTTGTCGTCGAAGAGCACTGACTGAATATCACTCTCTTGTCCCATAAAATTTTCCTCTCGCTGGACAGCAGGCTACCGCCTCATTATCATTGTCATATGCTAAAATTCATTTTGTCATAGGTCAATAATGATCGACGGAAAAACCGCTAACGAAATTTTTGACAGTATCCGTCAACACATTATCGCCGGCACGTTACGGGCGGAGGATTCGCTCCCGCCGGTACGGGAGCTGGCAAGCGAATTAAAGGTGAACCGCAATACCGTCGCAGCGGCGTATAAACGGCTGATAACGGCGGGACTGGCGCAAAGTTTAGGCCGCAATGGGACGGTGATTAAAGGCAGTCCGTCTCCCGTAGCGCTGGAAGGCGGCGATCCACATACGCCTCTGCACGACCTTTCCGGCGGCAATCCCGATCCGCAGCGTCTGCCTGACCTTAGCCGTTATTTTGCTCGTCTCAGCCGCACGCCGCATCTCTACGGCGATGCGCCCGTTTCCCCTGAACTACACGCCTGGGCGGCGCGCTGGCTACGGGATGCCACCCCCGTCGCAGGCGAAATTGATATCACCAGCGGAGCTATCGACGCTATCGAAAGACTGCTTTGCGCGCATCTGCTGCCGGGCGACAGCGTCGCGGTGGAAGATCCCTGTTTTTTAAGCAGTATCAATATGCTGCGCTATGCCGGTTTTAGCGCCAGCCCGGTCAGTGTGGATAGCGAAGGAATGCAGCCTGAAAAGCTGGAACAGGCGCTAAACCAGGGCGCGCGGGCAGTGATCTTAACGCCGCGCGCACACAACCCTACCGGCTGTAGCCTGAGCGCTCGCCGCGCCGCTGCGCTGCAAAATATGCTGGCGCGTTACCCTCAGGTACTGGTCATTATCGACGATCACTTCGCTCTACTTTCTTCGTCGCCCTGGCAGCCGGTTATTGCGCAGACAACGCAACACTGGGCGGTGATACGCTCCGTTTCCAAAGCCCTCGGCCCCGATTTACGTCTTGCTATTGTCGCCAGCGACAGCGCGACCTCGGAAAAACTTCGGCTGAGGCTAAATGCCGGTAGTCAGTGGGTCAGCCATCTGTTACAGGATCTGGTCTACGCCTGCCTGACCGACCCTGAGTATCAGCACAGGCTGGCGCAAACGCGGCTGTTTTACGCCGCCCGGCAACAAAAACTGGCCTGCGCCCTACAGCAATATGGCATCGCCATTTCTCCCGGCGACGGCGTGAATGCCTGGCTCCCGCTGGACACCCATAGCCAGGCTACCGCGTTTACGCTGGCAAAATCCGGCTGGCTGGTACGTGAGGGAGAAGCCTTTGGCGTAAGCGCGCCGTCTCACGGTCTACGTATCACGCTGTCGACATTAAATGACGGCGAGATCAACACGCTGGCGGCTGATATCCATCAGGCGCTAAATCGCTAACAGGAGAAAATAACGTGCGAGTTCATTTTGTTGTCCATGAGTCGTTTGAATCCGCTGGCGCTTATCTGAAATGGGCTGAAGATCGCGGTTATACCATTTCATGGTCGCGCGTCTATGCCGGAGAAGCGCTACCGCCCAATGCCGATGAGTTCGATATGCTCGTGGTATTTGGCGGTCCGCAGTCGCCGCGCACCACCCGCGAAGAGTGCCCGTACTTTGACTCTCGCGCCGAACAGCACTTAATTAATCAGGCGATTACGGCCCGGCGAATGGTTATCGGCATTTGTCTTGGTTCGCAGCTCATTGGCGAGGCGCTGGGCGCCGCTGTGTGCCAAAGTCCGGAAAAAGAGATTGGCCACTACCCTATTACGCTCACTGAAGCCGGTCTGCGGCATCCGCTTATCGCCCACTTTGGCTCCCCGTTAACCGTCGGCCACTGGCACAACGATATGCCAGGACTCACCGATCAGGCGACCGTGCTGGCCGAAAGCGAAGGCTGTCCACGTCAGATAGTGCAGTACGGCAATTTTGTCTACGGCTTCCAGTGTCATATGGAATTTACCGTCGAGGCGGTTGAAGGATTAATCCAACATTCGCAGCAGGAGCTGGCCGACGCGCAAGGGAAGCGTTTTATCCGCTCGGTTGCCGAAATGCGCGCATGGGATTACCAGCAGATGAATGAAAAGCTGTGGCGTTTTCTGGATGAACTCACGCTGGCGCACTCACAGAAATAACCCCACCAGGAGTGCAACTTATTACCCGGCTAACGGTCTGAGGTGCAGTGATTCTCGCATGAAAAAGGATTTTACCATGAAGAAAATTGTCTGCGCCGTCGTTGCGCTCCTGCTGACCCTACCCGCCTGGGCGAAGCTGAACGCCCATGAAGAAGCGCGTATTAACGCCATGCTGAATGCGCTGGCGCAGAAACAGGATCTGACATTCGTTCGTAACGGTGATGCGCATAACTGCGAGGAAGCCGTATCGCACCTGCGCTTAAAACTGGGTAACACGCGCAATCGTATCGACACCGCCGAACAGTTTATCGATAAAGTCGCGTCGTCGTCGTCCATCACCGGAAAACCCTATATCGTAAAAATTCCTGGTAAAAGCGATGAAAACGCGCAGCCTTATTTACATGCGCTTATTGCGGAAACGGATAAGAATGTTGAGTAAGAAAAAATCATAATGCCAGGCGTGTTACTGTGGTTTTTTAAAGGCGTTATCGCGCTTCTGTTAGCGTTTGCTGTAGGGTTAACCGTTTACTATTATCTGGAAATTCGTCCCATAGCCCAGACCGCATTACAGAGCGCCTCTTTCTGGTTGTCCGAATCGCCGCAGACGCATTTTTTGCGCCGCGCTGCGGCCAAAATACACCCCAAATCTTATACTGCCAGATTGCTCTATACCCAAGCCGGCGTGGATGGGCATTTCAGGACCGCGATCTGGGTGTTCTGGTTGGACAGCCTGTACCGCGACGACGAGCTGTATGCCATGATGCTGGCGCAAGCGTATTATGGCCGGGATTCGCAGGGTAACGCGGTTTACGGTACGAAAAATGCGGCGTTAACGTTATTTCACGTACCAGTGACAGAGATGACCTGCCAGCAACAAGTACAACTGATTTATATGTTTAAAGCACCGTCACTTTACCGGCCTGGTTCAGCCAGGCTGGTAGAAAGCAGCAAGCATTACATGACGCTTTGCCAGGAACAAATACAACAATAAAAACAACAGACGAGCTTTTATTATAAAAGACGGCGGTAATGCGCTGGCGCACATAGAAAATCGGCAGGATATTCCCACTTGTCAAAGGCGGCCGTTGCCTGTGTTTATTCCAATCAGTTGAACCCGTTAGTTTAAATCCCTGCCCCCTGGCTGAAATGCTCTTCACCAAACACGCCGGTAGACAAGTAACGGTCGCCGCGATCGCAGATGATCGCCACCACTACCGCGCCGGGCGTGGCTCGTGCGACGCGTAACGCGCCCGCTACCGCGCCGCCAGAGCTGACGCCGCAGAAAATGCCTTCACGAACGGCCAGTTCACGCATGGTGTTTTCGGCATCATTCTGATGAATATCCAGCACCTCATCTACCAGCGAGGCGTTAAAAATGCCCGGCATATATTCCGCAGGCCAGCGGCGAATGCCCGGAATACTGCTGCCCTCTTCCGGCTGCAGGCCAACGATAGTGACCGGCTTTTCCTGCTCGCGCAGAAAACGCGACACGCCGGTAATGGTACCGGTCGTCCCCATACTGGAGACAAAATGGGTGATGCGACCTGACGTTTGCCGCCAGATTTCCGGGCCGGTGGTCGTGTAGTGGGCGTAGGGATTATCAGGATTATTAAACTGATCGAGCAGTTTGCCCTCGCCTCGTTCAGACATAGCGAGCGCTAAATCGCGCGCCCCTTCCATTCCCTGCTCTTTAGTGACCAGAATCAGTTCCGCGCCATAGGCCCGCATTGCCGCCCGACGCTCCTGGCTCATGTTGTCCGGCATCAACAGCTTCATGCGATAACCTTTCAGCGCGGCGATCATCGCCAACGCAATGCCAGTGTTGCCGCTGGTCGCTTCAATCAAGACATCGCCCGGTTTAATTTCCCCGCGCTTTTCCGCCTCGACAATCATCGATAGCGCCGCGCGATCTTTCACCGATCCTGCCGGATTATTGCCTTCCAGCTTGACCCAGATTTCACTGCCATTATCCGGCGCCAGACGTTGTAATTTGACCAGCGGCGTATTGCCGATGGTTTGTTCTAATGTATTCACGTTTTCAGCTCGTAAAAAAGCCCGGTATGCGTAGCGCCACCGGGCGATAACTATACAAATTAACCTATCAGGCCGATTGCGCCAGAGCAAGTTCCTCTTCACGCGTTTCAATACGCTGGTCGCCGTTATACAGACGCGCTTTTTGCAGTCCAACAAACAAACGCTCGCCGCGAACCGGAACATCCTCACCCGCCATCACCACCGTCAGCGGATCGTGATACCACCCCAGCGGCTGTACCACTAACTGTGTATAATGACCTTTCGGGCTGGCCTCAATGACCTGTACTGGTAGCGGAGAATCCAGGCTGGTGCGGCGGCTAATATCCACCTCCCACGGACGCAGGAACAGATCGACCGGCCCCTGGTACGCGGGCGTATAACCCAGCGGCCAGCGATGCGCGCCAACGTGAAACTGCCCGCCGCGGACGGTGCCTGTCAGGCGGTTCACCTCGCCCATAAACTCCAGTACGAAGCGGGTTGCCGGTTCACGCCACACCCGATCCGGCGCATCAGCCTGTTCGATATTGCCCTGACTCATCACCACCACCCGATCCGCCACTTCCGTCGCTTCTTCCTGATCGTGGGTGACAAAGACGCTGGTGAATTTCAGTTCTTCATGTAGCTGGCGCAACCAGCGACGTAACTCTTTACGTACCTGGGCATCCAGCGCGCCAAAGGGTTCATCCAGCAGTAGAATTTGCGGTTCCACGGCAAGCGCGCGCGCCAGCGCCACGCGCTGTTTTTGTCCGCCGGAAAGCTGGGCGGGGAAGCGATCCGCGAGGTGCGCCAGTTGCACCATCTCCAGCAATTGCGTCACTTTAGTTTTAATCGCCGCCGCAGTTGGGCGGTCGCGTCGCGGCAGCACCGTCAGGCCAAAAGCGATGTTGTCAAACACCGTCATATGGCGAAACAGCGCATAGTGCTGAAACACAAAACCGACTTTACGCTCACGCGCGTGCAGGCGGCTAACGTCCGTACCGTGGAAACGAATATGGCCGCTGGACTGATGTTCCAGCCCGGCAATAATGCGCAGCAGCGTCGTTTTACCGGAACCTGACGGCCCCAACAAGGCAACCATCTGGCCGGAAGGAATATCCAGCGAGATATCATTCAGTACCTGAGTGCGACCAAACGATTTCTTAATTCTGGCGATCTCAATGCTCATGATTTTCCTCCTGTTGCGCGCGTTTTTCCTGATTCTCCAGACGCCATTGCAACATGCTCTTCAAAAACAGGGTAATAATCGCCATTAGCGTCAACAATGCGGCGGCGGTAAAGGAGCCGACGGTGTTGTAGTCCTGCTCCAGTAATTCAATCTGTAACGGTAGCGATAACGTTTCGCCGCGAATCGAGCCGGACACCACCGACACCGCGCCAAACTCGCCAATCGCGCGGGCGTTGGTTAACACCACGCCGTAGAGTAGCGCCCAGCGAATATTCGGCAATGTCACGCGGCGAAACATTTGCCAGCCGGATGCGCCCAGTAAAATCGCCGCCTCATCTTCCTGACTGCCCTGGCTGAGCATCACTGGCACCAGTTCGCGCACCACAAACGGACAGGTGACAAAAATAGTGACCAGTACCATCCCCGGCCAGGAGAACATCATTTGCAAATTATGCTCATCCAGCCAGCCACCCAACGGGCCGTTGGAACCATAAAACAGCAGATAAACCAGACCGGCCACCACTGGCGAGACGGCAAAGGGAATATCCAGCAGGGTCAGCAATAGCTGACGTCCGGGGAAGTTAAAGCGCGTCACCAGCCACGCCAGCAGAATGCCGAACACCAGATTCACCGGCACTGCGATCAAGGCAATCAACACCGTCAGCCAGATGGCGTGCAGCATGTCCGGATCGGCCAGATTTTGCAGTACCGGCATTAACCCTTTGCTGAACGCCTGCACGAAGATGTAAATCATCGGCACCAGCAGGATAAACGCCGAGACCAGCATCCCGACGCCAATCAAAAACCACTTTCCCCAGTTAATGCGGGGGACGTCGTATCGCTTCAATTGAGTCACTTCCGTCATTAATGACCTACCACACGTCGACCAAAGCGACTTTGCAGAGTGTTAATTGAGAACAGCAGCAGCAGTGATGCCGCAAGGATCACCGAGGCAATGGCGCTGGCGGCGGGGTAATCAAACTCCTGCAAACGCACAAAAATCATCAGCGAGGTCACTTCTGTTTTCCAGGCGATATTTCCGGCGATAAAAATCACCGCGCCAAACTCGCCCAGGCTACGGGTAAAAGAGAGCGCCACGCCGGCAATCAGCGCAGGCGACAGCTCAGGCAGCACGACTTTGCGAAAACTTTGCAGGCGGGTGGCCCCCAGCGTTTGTGCCGCTTCTTCATATTCCGGCCCCAGCTCTTCCAGTACCGGCTGGACGGTTCGTACCACAAATGGAATGCTGGTAAAGGCCATCGCTACCGCAATACCGAGCCAGGTATAGGTCACTTTGATATCAAACTGCGCAAGAAACTGACCGTAGAAACCGTTCACTGAGAACAGCGAGGCCAGCGTTAACCCCGCCACCGCTGTCGGCAGCGCAAACGGCAGATCCATCAGCGCATCCAGTAACGTGCGCCCTGGAAAACGGTAGCGGGTTAAAATCCACGCCATCAGCAGGCCAAACACGCCGTTAAAAATCGACGCCACAAATGCCGCCAGCAGCGTCACTTTATAAGCAGCCACCACCTGTGGGTTGGTCACGACATCCCAGTATTGCGACCAGCTCATCTGTGAGAGCTGCATCACCAGCGCGCTCAACGGCAACAGCAGGATCAGGCAGACAAACAGCAAACTGGTGCCGAGGCTTAACGTAAAGCCGGGCAGCACGCGTCGGGAAGAAACGGCAAGCATTACTTACGCCCCGCCGCCAACAGTTTGTCCAGCTCGCCGCCGCTGGCAAAGTGCGTTTTCATCACTTCCGGCCAGGAACCAAACTTGTCTTCCACGCGGAACAGTTCGGTCTGCGGGAATTTATCTGCTTGCTTGCCCATGATTTCCGGGTTATTCACGCGGTAGTAGTAATGGGTGATGATGGTCTGCGCCTGCGGGCTATACAGCCAGTTCAGGTAAGCTTTGGCGGCTTTTTCTGTGCCGTTGGCCTTCACGTTTTTATCCACCCAGGCAACCGGGAATTCAGCAAGAATGTTCGTTTTCGGGATCACCACTTCAAATCCCTGGGCTTCATATTGTTTGCGGATGTTGTTCACTTCCGATTCAAAACTAATCAGCACATCGCCCAGACCACGCTCGGCAAAGGTAGTCGTAGCGCCGCGACCGCCGGTATCAAACACTTCGACGTTTTTCAGGAACTGGGTCATAAACTGTTCGGTTTTGGCTTTATCGCCGCCGTCCGCGTTATCCGCCGCGCCCCATGCCGCCAGATACGTGTAACGGGCGTTGCCGGAGGTTTTCGGGTTAGGGAAAATCAGCTTCACGTCGGAACGTACAAGATCGCTCCAGTCGTGAATATTTTTCGGGTTCCCCTTGCGCACCAGGAAGCCCATCGTGGAATAGAATGGCGAACTGTTGTTCGGCAGACGGCTTTGCCAGTCGGCAGGGATCAGTTTGCCTTTATCATGAAGAATCTGTACGTCGGTCACCTGATTGTAGGTCACGACGTCTGCCTTCAGTCCCTGCAAAATCGCCAGCGCCTGTTTTGATGACCCGGCATGAGACTGCTTAATCGTCAGCTTATCGCCGCCGTTATCCTTCGCCCATTGTTGCTCAAACGGCGGGTTAAGGGCGGCAAACAGCTCGCGGGAGACATCGTATGAGCTGTTCAGCAGCTCCGTTGCCTGCGCCTGCCCTGCCAGTAACAGCATTGCTGCCAGCGTCAGGGGTCTCTTTTTCAGTAAGTTAACGGCCATTGCGCACCCTTATAAATTTAATGACTTTCTTATGGTCATCATATTTATAACCAGCGCTAAAGGAGTAACGGTTTTATATACCGTTTGATGATTTGAAAGTTGAAAAGGGAATAAGAGAATCCCTCCCCACGCGGCGCGGGGAGGAGACCGGCATCAATCAGACGCCTACGCTTACGCTTTCAGGCAGGGTACTGCCGCCATCAATGACGTTTTGCGTTCCGGTAAGATAGCTGGACTCATCGGAAGCCAGAAATGCCGCCAGTTCCCCTACTTCCAGCGGATCGGCAAGACGGCGTAGCGGAATAGCTTTTGCCATTTCCGTTAATACCGATTCCGGATCGTCAGGGTTAGACTGACGGGCAATGCTTTCCGCCATCGGCGTTCTTACATAACCGGGGCAAATGGCATTCACACGAATACCGGACTGCGCATACTCTACCGCCAGCGATTTGGTTAAACCGACAATGGCGGCTTTTGACAGCGCATAGGCCGTTTCACCCGGGTCCGCCACCATATCTCCCGTGACGGAAGACATCATCACAATGCGGCCATCTTTACGTTTAATCATCTCCGGCAGGACGGCTTTGGTGACGTTCCAGACACCTTTAATATTAATATCAATGTGGAAATCGCGATCTTCTTCACTCATATCGAGGAAGTTGCCCAGACGGCACACGCCAGCGTTATTCACCAAAATATCAATTCTACCTTCAGTCTCTTTGGCGCGCGCAACCGCCGCCTGCACCGAAGCAAAATCTCTGACGTCAGCCTTAACGGCAGTACAGCGATGTCCGCGCCCGCCCAGCTCATCCGCCAGCTTTTCAATCTCATCGGAGATATCCAGCAAGATTAAGTTCGCGCCGTGGCGTGCGAATACGCGAGCGATCCCTTCGCCAATGCCCTGCGATGCGCCCGTAATCAATGCTGTCTTGCCCGTGAGTTTACCCATTTTCAATGTCTCCTTTTGAATATGGAGTCTTACACTCCATTAACACTGAAAATACAGTAATAACAAATAAGTGCTGAGGAATAGCTCACTAATTCAGGTAAATATTAGGTAAAAAAATCCCCGCGGAGGCGGGGATGGGCATTTTTATGCTGTTCTGCCTGATGGCGCTGCGCTTATCAGGCCTACCAATCGTAGGTCGAATAAAGCGTTTGCGCTGCCATCCGACAGGGTTTTACCTTATAGCGCTAACAGGCGATCCAGCGACGGCGCAAAATAGTAGCCGCCAGTCACCGGTTTGGTGAAGCGCAGCATCGCGTCGCGTTTACCGTCGGTATCGCCGAACATACTCAGAAGCTGCTGTTCGATATTGTGCAGGCGTGCGCAGTAAGCGCAGAAATAGAGACCATGAGTACCGCTGGCGGAGCCGTATGGCAGGCTCTGGCGCACAATCTTCAGCCCTTTGCCATCTTCTTTGAGATCCACGCGGCTCAGGTGAGACGTTGCCGGACGCGCATCGCCGTCAATCTCTTCATTGGCTTCTTTGGTACGCCCAATCATCATCTCCTGATCGTGAATACTCATCCGGTTAAGTTGCTTGAGATTGTGTTCCCAACGTTGCACGAACACATAACTGCCGCCGGCATCCACGCCATCTTTGATCACCGCCACTTCACGACGCGTCTCTTCGCCCGCTGGGTTCTCTGTCCCGTCGACAAAGCCGCTCAGATCGCGTTCTTCCACCCAACGGAAGCCGTGAACTTCTTCTTTCACGTCGATACAGTCGCCGAAGGCTTCCATCGCCGCCTGGGCAACAGAAAAATTCACATCGTGGCGCAGGGAAAGGATATGGATCAGCACGTCATACTGCGTGGCCGGCGCCAGCCCTTTACCATAAGGAATAAAATCTTTCAGTTCTTCCGCCCCGACGCCGCCGCTCAGGGCGCGCCAGGTGTTGTTGCCAAACGCCACAACGGCCCCAAGATGGGCGTCCGGAAATTTGACTTCGAAGGTCGCCAGTTTATCGGCAAATGTTCTGCTGGCCGCGCGCAGGGCGTCCAGGTCGCCTTTCACATTGGCTTCAATCCAAATTGCCGCACGGCAATGTTCCGGCAAAATGCCACTTTGAACCTGAGACATGATTCCTCCTGAAAATGAGAATGCCACGCAGTCGTGGCATTAATGGAGGCTATTTTACCTTGTTTTTAAGCGAAGCGGTTTGTTCAGGCGCAAATTAACGACGCCAGATAATTTTGCGCACGTCCCAGTTTTTTAAGATGTCATCAGGAGGCATTAAGCCTTCCGGTCCGCTCCACTCGCCGGAGAAAACATAGCTAATATGCTGACTTCCCTCGGCTTTACATTCGACGCTGGTATGGCTATCGCTGGAAACCGGCTCGCAGTGACCAAACGCTTTGCTATAAAGGTCGCTAAACGGCGTACCGATTTTGCCCCCCGCGGCGGTTGGGATATCGCTGTCCAGCACATCAATACGGCTCACGGTTCCCTGCTCGCCGTTGATCACCATCGCGACATTGTCGCCCTTCATCGCTTCGAAAAAGCGCACCACGTTGCCGTTATCGGTTTTCATACCGCTACGCAGGCGATAATCGCCATCTAATGCCTCTGCAATAGCCGGCTCTTCCAGCGGCGTGGCGGCGGTCAGCGCTCCCACGCCTTGCTCAGTGACTTCTGTCGAGGAACCAAACCAGTTCCATGGATTTGCGGCAGACCAGTTGACCGAGGAGAGCGTTGAGCAGCCGGTCAGCGCCAGCGGCAGTGCGAGTAAAGTCAAACGCAGCGATTTCATCTCACTTCCTTTCTTTTATTAATTAACGTTGGTTGGAGTGCGGGTTCGCCAAAAAGTGCCGTTATTCTTTCTCAAGGGAAAAACAGGCACGCAAACGTTGATTGGTTAACAGCCAGATCAGCGCGACGATGTCCGCCAGCAGCAGCGCCAGCCCGACGCCGTTGACCGGGTCGCCACCCAGCCACATCACCGGCAGCCAGCACAACGACACCAGTTGAGCAAGGATCAGGAGTCCGCGCAGCCAGCGCCACACACCAGGAACCGCTTCACGCCGCCCGCTGAGTAAAAATGCCACTACCGCCGGAACGCCGGGCAACAGCCCCAGCCAAAAATTGTCATGGTCGGGATAAAAAAAGTTTAACAAAGTATTACCCTGTCCACGGGATGAACCGGCAATGACAAAGAGTACCCAGGCGCGCGCCTGAAGTAGCAGTACGCACCAGAACAGAAACGGCAGGCGTAAACGTCCGTGTACATCATAATCGGCTGGATGAAACTCAGTACTCTTCATCTTCAATCAGGCGTTTACCCAAACTTAGGGCGTCAGAATGCTCATACCCCAGACGTTCATACATGCCCAGCACAACGTCGTTATCATCACGCACCATAATTTGGATTTTCGGACACCCGCGGGCGATGAGTTTTTTTTCCAGCCGGTTAAGCAACGCATTCGCAATGCCGCGCCCGCGGAACTCCGGGTGAACGCCCAGGTAATACGCCGAGCCGCGATGCCCGTCATAACCGCCCATTACCGTACCGACGACTTCGCCGCTAACTTCCGCAACGAGGAACAAGCTGACATCGTGATTCACCTTGCGTTCAATATCCATTTCAGGATCGTTCCATGGACGCAGCAGGTCGCAACGCTCCCAGAGGGTGATCACCTCTTCGAAATCTTCCTGGCGAAAAACGCGTATTTCCATGGTATTCGTTGCCTTTTCGGGTGGAAAAACCAAGATTATGGCGCAAACATCTGATTCAGCCAATATCTGACGCGATGTAGCGGAAAAAATGGCATAATGGCGATGTGTCACGTATTGAAATGAAAAGTAAAACAATTCTCATCACCAACCGTCGTAACGGATTACGCGATACGATATAACATCTTGAACTTAATTTTCACAACTCAGGCCGTATGAGCACTTTTAAACTCCTAAAAACTCTCACATCGCGCCGCCAGGTACTCAAAACAGGTCTGGCGGCCCTGACGCTGTCAGGTATGTCGCACGCAATAGCCAAAGAAGAAACGCTAAAAACCAGTAATGGTCACAGCAAACCCAAAACCAAAAAAACCGGCAGTAAACGGCTGGTGATGCTCGACCCCGGACACGGCGGCATCGATACCGGCGCGATTGGCCGCAACGGTTCTCAGGAAAAACACGTCGTGCTGGCAATTGCCAAAAACGTGCGCGCTATTTTGCGAAATCACGGAATCGATGCGCGTTTAACCCGGACAGGGGATACCTTTATTCCGCTGTACGATCGGGTGGAAATCGCCCATAAGCACGGCGCGGATCTGTTTATGTCCATTCATGCCGATGGTTTTACCAACCCGAAAGCGGCGGGCGCTTCCGTTTTTGCGCTTTCCAACCGCGGGGCCAGTAGCGCCATGGCGAAGTATCTCTCCGAGCGTGAAAACCGCGCGGACGAAGTGGCGGGTAAAAAAGCCACTGACCGGGATCATCTATTACAACAAGTTTTGTTTGATCTGGTGCAAACCGATACGATTAAAAACAGTCTGACGCTGGGTTCGCATATTCTCAAGAAAATCAAACCTATACATAAATTACACAGCCGCACTACCGAACAAGCGGCTTTCGTGGTGCTAAAATCACCGTCAATTCCGTCGGTACTGGTCGAAACCTCGTTTATTACCAATCCGGAAGAAGAACGCCTGCTGGGCACGACGGCGTTTCGCCAGAAAATCGCTACGGCGATCGCCAACGGCATCATCAGTTATTTTCACTGGTTTGATAATCAGAAAGCACACACGAAGAAACGGTAATCATGAAACCCGATGCACATCACGTAAAACAGTTTCTGCTACGCCTGCAGGATGATATTTGCCAAACGTTATCCGCTGTGGATGGCGCAAACTTTGTCGAAGATAGCTGGCGACGCGAAGCGGGCGGCGGCGGACGCAGCCGGGTATTACGCAACGGCGGGATTTTCGAACAGGCGGGCGTTAATTTCTCTCACGTTCACGGCGATGCGATGCCCGCGTCCGCCACCGCGCATCGGCCAGAGCTGGCCGGGCGTAGCTTTGAAGCGATGGGCGTATCGCTGGTGGTGCATCCGCACAATCCGTATATTCCCACCAGCCATGCTAACGTGCGCTTTTTTATTGCCGAAAAACCGGGCGCCGATCCGGTGTGGTGGTTTGGCGGCGGGTTCGATTTAACGCCCTACTACGGCTTTGAAGAGGATGCCGTTCACTGGCACCGCACCGCCCGCGACCTGTGTCAGCCGTTTGGCGACGATGTGTATCCGCGCTATAAAAAGTGGTGCGACGACTACTTTTTCCTCAAGCATCGTAACGAGCAGCGCGGTATCGGCGGCCTGTTTTTTGACGATTTGAATACGCCGGATTTCGACCACTGTTTTGCTTTTATGCAGGCGGTCGGTAACGGCTACACCCAGGCGTATTTACCGATTGTCGAACGACGCAAAGCGATGGTCTGGGGCGAGCGGGAGCGTAATTTTCAACTTTATCGCCGCGGGCGCTACGTGGAGTTCAACCTGGTGTGGGACAGAGGCACCCTGTTTGGTCTGCAAACCGGCGGGCGCACTGAATCTATCCTGATGTCGATGCCGCCGCTGGTGCGCTGGGAGTACGACTGGCAGCCGGAAGCGGGTAGCCCGGAAGCGGCGCTGAGCGAGTTTATTCAGGTACGCGACTGGGTGTAACTTATTTATAAAGTAAAACAATGCAAACAAATACACGGAAAGTAGTAACCAGTGACGCCAAATGGCATCCCCATCTGGGTATAAGTTTTATTGGCTGCCTGCTTGCCATTACGCTAGAAATATATTTTGAAGAAAGAATATTCATCCCTCATAGCGGAGGGGTGAGCTTCGGTCTGATCGTGCTTCTGGTTATCAATATGGTGACCATCCCTGTGGTCATGGCCCTGATAGCATTACTCTGCTTTATTATTCATATTCCGCGTAAAAGCGTTAACTGTATCTTGCTATGCATACTGGCATGTATTTTGACGATAGCCGGTTTGTTTATCGCCTATCCGGTTGGTCGTTGAATAAAAGCAGGCTCGTAGAAATAAACGAGTTCATTGTAGATAAAGAACTCGGTAATTCGCATTCTGACCTGGTAGTGTTGTACGGCATATAACACCGTTTTCGCCACGGCCGTTCCTAATTCACCCACGACCTTCTCACAGCTCGGCGGCCACCCGGCCTGGGTTCAGGATGCGGAATATCCAACGTGCCCAACGTGCGCGCAAACGATGATGTTCCTCGCACAAATAAGTTATGAAGATATTGAGAAATATGCCGATGGAATGCTTTACGGGTTTATCTGCGGAGACAAAATTGCGCGCGGTTCCCCGGAGGCGGCGCTGGCGCGCCTTGTCCGGGCTACCAACCACAGACAGCAGCGAATCCGTAGGCCCGGTAAGGCGCCAGCCGCCACCGGGCAATTCCCGACACGCGCACGTTATCAGCAACCGGAGATCCTACCCATCAATATCAAGCCCATTGCCGCATCCGTTGATGCAGCGTCAACGACGGTTTTTCGGCAAATAATTGCTGATAATCGGTGGCAAATTGCCCCAGATGCCAGAATCCCCACTGCATCGCGGCATCTTTGACCGTGGTGCTCTGCGACCACGGGCTAATCAGTTCCCGGCGTACCGCGTTTAAGCGAATACGTTTCAGCCACGCATTGGGGCCAATGCCCAAAATGGCGTGAAACGCATTTTGCAGCGTGCGACGGCTTACGTGTAGCTGGTTACATAAGTCGAGCACCGTCAACGGCTCCGACATATTTTCCAGCACATATTCCCGCGCCCGCGACAGTAGCCTACGATATCCCTGATGGCTGATGCTCTCGGCGCTATGAATCGGCTTCGCCTCTTCCAGCATCGTGCCCATCGCCAGCAATAAATTATCACTCAAGACCTTACGCACCGCAGGTTGATGCAGGGTTTCAGGACTCTCGCTGAAGGTGGCCAGCGCCTGCTGCACAAAGCCCCACAGCGCCGCTTTATGCTGCTCTTTTACCTCCAGCGCTAACTGGTTACGCAGCATATGCAGCACCCTTTCCGGGTTATGCAAAAACGTGGCCTGACGGGAAATAACATCTTCCGAGATAACGACGCCCAGAATGGTGTAATCATCCGGCGTGCTCAGTTCAAACTCGGTGCCTCCCGGTCGGGTGGCAATCTCGGCGCTGCCGAGCCCCTGCGCGCCGATAAATCCCTGTTCGCCGCGCGTCGCCGGAATACCAAACCAGAAAGAGTTTGGCCAAACCAGACACGACTGACGCAGCGCCAGGCCGGTGTATTCACGGAACACCTGAATCTCATCAAGCAGGATTTCCGTGAACTCGCCATGAAATTTACCCGGGTGTAACTGATCGTAGATCTGCTGCCAGGCGGTGATAGTCAGAGCATGTTCATAGACATCCGTCGTCCGTCGCTGATGAACATTGTCCACCTCGACTCTGGGCGTAAGTTTAACGTCTTCGGGTAACGCTTCATGATAAAGATGGTGCAAATTCGCTGTACGGGTCTTTTTCATGATCTTCTATGCCGGACGCCCGCCAGGACGCCCGGCCCTCCGACAGATTAATTTTTGATGCGATAGCGACTACTGCGTTTACGCAACGCTCCGTCAGAAAAGAGTTGTTCCAGCACGTTTCTGGCCTGCTCCAGCGGCCAGCCAAAATGCGCGGCAACCTCTCCCGCCGTCATTCCCTGGCGTACTGATGCCAGCAGCGCCAGTAACGCTTCAGCGAACTCAGGCGTTGCGGGTACCTGGGGCGCTTTCTCAGTCGGCGTTGTCGCACGCGCAAACCCGCCAATCAGCCACTGGGTGTCCTCTTCCGGACGACCAATTTCTTTGCGGCTAATCACACGGCCTGTGCGCTGCGCGGCGGCGCTTCCGGCATCCAGCGCCGCACGACACGCCGCCAGATCGCCCTCCACCACCAGCGTGAGCCTGCCAGGGTCGAGCACTTGATGACTGAGCAAACGCACGTTGGCCGCTTTCAGCATGGCATCCGCCGCATCGACGGCGGCGACCATTCCGTCCACTTCCAGTAATCCCAGGGCATTGATCATTGGCAGCCTCCGTTACGCACGCTGGACAGGGTTACGGGCGATATCCAGCACGGCGTCGGTAAAGGCATTGCAGGCGGCTTTACACGCGG
This sequence comes from Salmonella sp. NW38, assembly GCF_051807745.1. Taxonomy (NCBI): domain Bacteria; kingdom Pseudomonadati; phylum Pseudomonadota; class Gammaproteobacteria; order Enterobacterales; family Enterobacteriaceae; genus Salmonella; species Salmonella sp. NW38. The sequence continues at coordinate 32,658 of NZ_JAMMTO010000011.1, forward strand.
CCTGGCTTCCCGTTAAGAACGCGGCCGAATAGTTGGTTTCCGACGGCGGCGGCACGTAAGTCACCAGCTGAACGTCAGCGGCTTTCATCGCCGCGTCAATGCCGAATGTCGCTTCCAGCGGCGGCGCCACCAGATAGGCCATTGGATCGCCCAGCGCGATACCTGCGGTAGACGAGAGGTACGAGCCGGTACGCGAAACCACATGCGCCAGGAACGCGGTATTTTCCGCATCGTTCGCCCACTGGAACGCCGCGCCGTTTTCAATGCTGGCGACCATCGCATCCAGACCGGCGCGCACTTCCGCCGGGTTCGGTCCGCCCAGCATAATCAACACCTCACCGGCGGTCGGCGACGGCCCGTGAGCCGCCCCGGCATAGAGGGAGCGACCATAGACCACTTCCACCATCGCCTGTTTTGTCGCTTCATCAGCGGCAATATAGGTCACATCATCAGAATCTGCCGTGATGAGTCCGAGGCTACGGATATGTGGCGGTAATTTAAGTTCCCGCGCAAAGCCGTCATTCACGGAGGCAATCACGCGCATGGCAGTCACTGAAGGTCGAATCAAATCTAATGCAGGCATGATGTCTCCTTAACGGGTCATGTTGATGCCGGACGCTTTCTGCTCCAGCATCCGTTTGGCCAAATCCACAATCACGGCGGCGGCTTCTACTGGCGGCGTCCCCCCCTGATGAATGTTTGAAATACAGGTTCTGTCGGCCTCGACGGTGGTCGCCACGCGCGGGGAATAGACGGCGTAGCAGGAGAGGCTTTCCGACTGCCCCAGCCCCGGACGTTCGCCCACCAGCAGGATGACGACCTTCGCGCCGAGAATTTCGCCAATCTGATCTTCAATCTTCACGCGGCCATAGCGCACAAAGAACGGCGTGCCGACGTTCAGCCCGGCCTGCTTCAGACCGGCAAGCAGCGGCGGCAGGATCTCTTCATAGTTGGCGGTGATCGCATCCGTAGAGAGGCCATCGGAGACCACTACCTGCACATCCGGGTTCATCACGCACTGTGACTTCAGCGCGTCAATGGCTTCCGGACTCAGGCGACGCCCCATATCCGGGCGCGTCAGGTACAGGTTTTTGTCGCTGATCTCCGAACGCACTTCCAGCAGCCCTTGCGCTTTTACCCACTCTTCCGGCACTTCTTTGAGCACGGTGTCTTTCGAACGGGAGTGATCCGCCAGGAAGCGCAACAGCGCCTGGGTACGTGGACGCGGCCCGGCACGACCCGTACAGACACGTGCCGCAGTACTGCGACGCAGTTCGGTCAGCACGTCCGCACGATGCGGGTTCTCGACGCCAATCCAGGCTTTTGCCTCCGCAGAACCTAAATCCAGCGCGCAGCTTTCGGCCACCGTCGGCACGGCGCACTGCGGCTTTGCGCCTTCCTGCGTTGACGGCGCGGCGGGTTGCGGTACGTCCTGTCCCATTGACGCCATCACGCTACGTACAATTTCTTCAATCTGTTTTTGATCCATGGTGTTATCCCCGCGTCATCAGAAGAACAGTGACGGATCGCCCGCCCGTTTGGTCAGACGACCGTTTGCCATAATGCCCATCGTTTCCAGCCAGCATTCAAACTCCGGCGACGGCCGTAAATTCAGCAACTGACGGACGGTGGCGGTATCGTGGAAAGCGGTGGTCTGGTAGTTGAGCATGATGTCGTCGCCGAGCGGCATCCCCATGATGTAGTTACAGCCGGCAGTGGCGAGCAGAATCATCAGGTTTTCGTTAAGGTTCTGGTCGGCGTCGGCATGGTTGGTATAGCAGCAGTCGCAGCCCATCGAGATGCCGCTCAGCTTGCCCATAAAGTGATCTTCGAGACCGGCGCGGATAATCTGCCTGTCGTTGTAGAGATACTCCGGCCCGATAAAGCCCACGACGGTGTTCACCAGGAACGGATCGTAGTGGCGCGCCAGCCCGTAGTTACGCGCTTCCATCGTCACCTGGTCGGCACCAAAGTTCGCGCCAGCCGACAGCGCCGAGCCCTGTCCGGTTTCAAAGTACAGGCAGTTTTCCCCGGCGATGCGGTTGAACTCCGCCCCCACAGCCCGCGCTTCGTCGAGCATCGCCAGCTCGACGCCGAACTCTTTTAAGCCCTTCTCGCTGCCGCAAATGCTCTGGAAAATCAGTCCGCCCGGCGCGCCGCGACGAATCGCTTCAATCTGGGTGGTGACGTGCGCCAGCACGCAGCCCTGGGTCGGAATATTGAATTTATCGATAACGCCGTAAACGGTGTCGAGCACGCGGGTCAGGTTTTCCACGTCATCGGTCACCGGGTTAACGCCGATCACCGCATCGCCTGCGCCGAAAGAAAGCCCTTCGTAGATTTGCGCGGCGATACTCTGTACATCGTCACGGGTATCGTTCGGCTGCAAACGGCAGCTAAAAGTGCCCGGAATACCGATGGTGGTATTGGCTTTTTTGATCACCGGCATTTTCTTGCCGCCGTAGATCAGGTCAGCGTTGGAGCAGATTTTCGCTACTGCCGCCACCACTTCGGAGGTCAGGCCTTTGCGGGTAAACGCGATGTCGTCCACGGAGGTTTCATCGCTCAGCACGTATTCACGCAGTTCGCTGATGCTCCAGTTTTTAATCCGGTTATAGGCCGTTTCGTTGACGTCGTCCTGAATCAGGCGCGTCACGCAGTCCTCTTCATAGGCAATCACCGGATTGTTGCGGATATCCGCCACCGTCATTTCCGACAGTACCTGTTTTGCCGCTACGCGCTCCTGCGAACTTGCCGCGGCAACCCCGGCCAGCACATCCCCCGAACGCAGTTCGTTGGCTTTAGCCAGTACCTCTTTTACATCCTTAAACTGATAAACATTGCCGAACAATGTGGTCTTTAGTTTCATAAGTCGTTCCCTCAGGAAGGAAATGCGAGTGATTTCACCGTCACCGGCACAACCGATCCGCCAAAAAGAGGCGTACCAATGTCGATATAGTCTCCCGCCCGCACGACCACCTCATCGATGACCGCCAGCGGAAGTTGCGGTAACTGTGGGCGCAATAACATGCCCAGCGCTTTACCAAAATCCTGCTCGGCCACCACCAGCAGGGGATGTGGATTGGGATAACGCGCGACAAAAGCCGTCAGCGCGTTGATGACCGTGAGTAATGCGGCGTAACGCACCGGGAGCGTGGCGGGAAGCGCCAGCACGTAAGCGTCGGTTTGCGGGTCGAGATCAAGCTGGAGAAGCGCCTGCCGCCAGGCGTTCACCAGATCGGCGTCATCCTGCGGGATCGCCACCGGCAGGTTGCGCAGCGGCAGTTGGACGTCTTCCAGCCAGATAGTACTGCCGGAAAGCGAGAGCGTATGGGCCCCCGCGCCAATCACCGTGGCGCGCACGGTTTGCGCCGGAAACTGCACGTTCATCTCGCGCAGACGCGGGTGCTCATGCAGCGCGGTCGCCAGCAGCGGCCCGATATCAGAAAAGCAGAACGGATCGGCAGGTTGGTTGCGGTAGCATTCACCTACCCCACCGGAAAGGGTGATCACCTCCGGCGTAATATCGGCGGGCAGCAGCCCGGTTTGCATCAGCGATTGCGCCAGCGGCGAGAGCGCGCCAGTGATAACCTCGACGATGAGATCCGCCATCCGCCGCGCCACCTGCCCCAACTGTGCGGCAGCTAAGGCGCGAGCATCAGTACCCGAACCGAACACCTCATCGATAATCATCTGCCCCGGCTGATGGGCATAAACCACGCGCCCCTGAGCGTCGGTTTCCAGCAGGCGACCACCGACGTTAAGGCAGGCGGTGCCGCTGACTTTTCCCGCGTCAAACAGCGCGTAGTTAGACGTGCCGCCGCCGATATCAATATTCAGCACCCGGCACATCCGCTGTTCAGACAGGCTTTGCGCTCCGGCGCCGTGACCGGCAATGACTGATTCCAGATGCGGCCCGGCGCTGGCGACCACAAAGTCGCCCAGCGACTGCGAGAGCGCCATGACCGCCGGACGGGCGTTGCGGGTTTTGGCGCTTTCGCCGGTGATAATGATAGCCCCGGAGTCCACCGATTCAGGCGCGATGCCTGCGGCCTGATACTGGGCCAGAATCAGCGCTTTAAGTTCGGCCTCTTTCAGACCGCCCTGCTTATCCACGGGCGTAAAGAAGACCGGGCTTTGCCAGCTAATGTCGCGTTTGATGAATTCGTAGCGCGGCACCTGCGACACCGCCGCACGGTTAACCAACTCCAGGCGCGAGAAGATCACCTGCGTGGTGGTGGTGCCGATATCGATACCGACGCTCAGTAGCTGGCGAGTGTTCACGATTGCGCCTCCACTTCGGTTTTCACCTGGGCGGCGTCATCTTTCGGCACCAGCATCATCGCCACGCCAATCGCCGTCACGCCGCCGATCAGCTTGCCAACGATCATCGGGAAGATCATGGCGTTCATGTTGGCGGCGGCGAAGCCTAAATGGTCGCCCAGCGCGAACGCCGCAGAGACGGCAAATGCGCAGTTAATCACTTTGCCGCGGGTATCCATCTGCTTCATCATGCCGAACATGGGGATATTGTTCGCCAGGGTCGCCACCATGCCTGCCGCCGCAATATTATTTACGTTCAGCAGCTTACCGACATTCATCAACGGTTTTTCAAACCAGCGGGTCAGTAACAGCACCATCGGATACGCGCCGAGCAGCACGCAGGAGATAGAGCCGATCACTTCAATGGCGCGCATCACTTCGCCGGGTTTGTCGCCTGGCGCCATAAAGATCGGGTCGAGTCCCGGAATCAACTCCCAACCCAACAGGAATTTAACCACCGCAGCTGCCAGGCCGATGGTGATCAGCGCCACCAGAAATTTGGCGAAAATCTGGAAACCGTTGATCATTTTTTCCGGGATGAACTTCAGCCCCAGCGCTACCAGCACCGCGACGATCAATACCGGGATCATGTTCATCAGGATCAGCGCGAAGGTAAACTCCACTGGCTGACCATTGATCTGCACGCCTGAGTACATGGCGATCAATCCCCCCGCAATGCAGCCAATGGGAATGGTGACGATACCCGCCAGTACGCCAAGCGCCAGGTAGCGGCGGTCAGACGGTTCGATAATGCCGAGCGCCACCGGAATGGAGAACACAATGGTCGGCCCCATCATCGACCCAAGGATTAACCCTGAGTATAGCCACGCCGCGACATCACCGCCGGCCAGCTCTTTGGCGAGGAAGAATCCGCCCATATCACAGGCCAGCAGCGTACCCGCGAACATGGATGGGTTCGCGCCCAGCATTTCGTATACCGGGATAATAACCGGCCCCAGTACATGCGCCAGCACCGGCGCCAGCGCGGTCATACCGACCATCGCCAGTCCCAGCGCGCCCATCGCCATAAAGCCCTCTTCAAACTGGCCGCCAGACCCCTCGATACTCTTGCCGAATTTACCGAGGAAGCGCGCCGACCCGCCGAACTGCGACAGGATTCTGTCCACGGCGGCAATCAGCATAAAGAACATCATGATGTACATGATGATTTCGTTAATTCCCATAGCCTTTACTCCCTGCCATTTATGATTTGTAGGCCGGATAAGACGTTTACGTCGCCTCCGGCATTAACGCCGTGTTATTGCCGGATGGCGGTGCGAGCACCTTATCCGGCCTACAGGCATTCCCCGGCAGCCGCGTACAGATCGATAATCTGTGCCTGTGTGGCGGTGCGTGGGTTACTGCGCAGACAAATATCCTCCAGCGCGGCTTGCGCCCATGCGCTGTAGTGTTCGGGTTTGGCGCCAGCGTCAGCCAGCCGTTTGCTCTGCCCTACTTCGGCAATCAGCTCGCTCACCGCCGCAATCGCATCGCGATCGTCCGATTTCTTATTGGTTAACGCCCGACCGATTTGACTGAAGCGTTCGCGGCATACCATCCGGTTAAAGCCCATGACCGTTGGCAGCAGCATGGCGTTGGCCTGGCCGTGCGGAATATGCAGCGCCGCCCCTGGCTGGTGCGCCATCGCATGACACAGCCCCAGACCAGCGCTGGAAAAGGCCATTCCCGCCATACAGGAGGCCAGCAACATATTTTCACGCGCCGCCAGATCGTGGCCGTAACCCACGGCTTTCGGCAGCGATTTGCCAATCATCGCTATCGCGCCAATCGCCAGGCTGTCGGTAAACGGCGTGGCGTTGAGCGCGCTGTAGGCCTCAATCGCATGAGTCAACGCATCGATACCGGTCATCGCCGTCACGTTTGGCGGAACGCCTTCGGTCACGGCAGCATCAAGAATCGCTACGTCCGGCATTAGTGACGCGTGTGCCAGCACCTGCTTGCGCCCGCTGACCGCGTCGATAATCACCGTCACGTTGGTGGTTTCAGAACCGGTTCCGGCGGTGGTCGGCACCGCAATCAGCGGCAGACGCGGGCGTAATGTACTGCGCTCGGTCATGGCGCTCAGCGTCTGGTCAGGGTTAGTCACCAGCAGGGCAACCGCTTTCGCCGCGTCCAGCACCGAACCGCCGCCAAAGGCCACTACGCCGTCGCACGCCGCCTCACGCAGTTGCGCCACCGCCGCGCAGACATCGGTAATGCACGGCTCGCCTGGCGGACACGGCCAGACTGTCATCGCCACGCCTTTCATCGCCAGGCTGCGTGCCAGCGGCGCAGTCATTCCCGCCTGATGCAGGAAGCTGTCGACCATCACAAACAGATGGCTTACGCCTCGCGCTTGCGCTTCCTGGCCGCAGGCGCCGAGCGCCCCAAGCCCGCACAGCGTGACCGGCGGTACGCTGAACGTTTTCACCCGTTGCAGATTCAGGGTGTCGAATGCCTGAAACAGCGCCGTCTGTAGTTCAGCTTGCATAGAGTCCCTCCGCTTTCGCTCTCCCGCTGTTAGCTATCGCCAGCGGGGTCATAAACAGGCTGTGCTGTGGTAAATGCACCTGTAACTCCGGGAAACGCTGGCGAAATAACGCCTCCACGCCCGGCTGCATACAGGAACCGCCCGCCAGCCATAAATCAGCAATTCCTTGCCCTTCAATGTGGCGAGCAACGATCTCCGCCATTTTTTCGTACACCGGTTTCACTACCGGCCAGATCTCCTGGGCGTTGCTGCGCTTGTACTGCTCCGCCTCTTCCAACGGGATGCGGCGGTTTCCGGCGAGCGTCAGGGAGATATGATGACCACCGGTCGCTTCATCGGCGGAGTAAGTCACTTCTCCCTGCTTAACGATGGCGATCCCGGTGGTGCCGCCGCCGATATCCACCACCCCGGCGTTATCGAGCTGTAAAAGATCCGCCACCGCGGTCGGCTCATCCAGTACGTGGCTGACTTCTAACCCGGCAGACTCCAGCACGTTGATCGAAATACGCGGGTCGGTGCCTGGCGGGAACGAGGTCGCCGCGTGGGTAAAGCGGCAGCCGAGCTGCTGTTCAAGGGTGTCGAGATGGCGGCGCACGAGGGTGACGGCGCCGAAGAAATCCCAGACGATGCCGTCACGCACAACGTCGGCCCAGTCAAGGCACACCGCCACCGGCTGGGCGTTGCCGTCGACCACCATCGACACCACGTCGCAGGTGCCCAAATCGACGCCCAGCCACAGCGGTGTGTCGCTGGCGGCGGGCGTCTGGTTACACAGGGCCGCCGCTTTTTGCAGTCTTGGGGTGAGCCAGAGTTGTTCGTCGTGCGCCATGAGTCATCCCTTATACAATGCGAAACGCATCCACCAGCACGCATCGACGCAGCCGCACAAAGGTACGCGCGCTGGTCACGCCTTCGCCGGTTGGCGTGGTGATGGTCATGGTGGTCCAGCCTTCTCCGCCCAATCCAAGCCCGGCAATGCACGGCCCGTTTTTGACGAAAATGCTGGTGTCGATGGCGTTCGCCATCTGGTTCATGTTGTCGATATTGCGCGAGTGCATCGCCGCCGTATGGTGGCAACCGCCTTCAAGCTGAACCGCCAGGGCGATGGCTTCTTCGACGTTGGCGACCCGCACCACCGGCAGTACCGGCATCATCATTTCAGTGACGGCAAACGGATGGTTAGCTGGCGTTTCCACAAACAGCAGGCGCGTTTGATCCGGGACGTTCAGGCCGATGGCTGCGGCAATCTTGCCCGCGTCACGACCGACCCAGTCACGGCTGACGGTGCCTTTGCCGCGCTCATCAATATTCTTCAGCAGCACCGGCTGGAGCTGTTCGGCCTGAGCGGCGGTCAGTTTCACCGCGTGCTGACCTTCCATCAGACGCATCAGCTCGTCGGCGACGCTATCCACCACAATCAGCACTTTTTCGTCAGCACAGATGATGTTGTTATCAAACGACGCGCCTTTGACGATGGATTGTGCAGCGCGAGGCAGGTCGGCGGTCTCATCCACCACCACCGGGGGATTACCGGCACCAGCGGCAATCAGGCGTTTATTAGTATGTTTGCGCGCCGCGTCCACCACCGCTTCGCCGCCGGTCACCACCAGCAGGCCAATACCGGGATACTTGAACAGCCGCTGGGCGGTTTCGATATCCGGGTTCGCCACGGTGACCAGCAAATTTTCCGGGCCGCCGGCGGCGACCACCGCCTGATTGAGGAGGGTGATTGCCCGCTGAGAGACCTTTTTCGCCGCCGGATGCGGAGCAAACACAACGCTGTTGCCTGCGGCAATCAGGCTGATGGCGTTATTAATCACCGTCGCCGCCGGATTGGTGGACGGCGTGACCGAGGCCACCACGCCCCACGGCGCATTTTCAATCAGCGTCAGGCCGTTATCGCCGGTCAGCACCTGCGGAGATAAACACTCGACGCCCGGCGTGCCGCGCGCCTGCGCCACGTTTTTAGCAAATTTATCGTCAACGCGTCCCATGCCGGTTTCGCTGACGGCAAGTTCCGCTAATTCTCGGGCGTGTTTTTCGCCCGCTTCGCGAATGGCATGAATGGCAAGCTGGCGCATCGCCACGCTCTTCAGCCCCTGCTGGGCCCGTTTTGCTGCCGCCACTGCGTCATCCAGGGAGGCAAAAACGCCCATCTCATGAACAGTGCTGTCCGGCTGGCTGCTGTCTTTCATTTTCAGCAGTACCGCTTTCACCACCTGTTCAATATCCTGTTGATTCATGATGTTCAGTCCTATTTATGGAAAACCACTTTCCCGCCAGCCACCACTTCATCGACGATGCCAATGACGCACAGATCGACCGGTGATAATTCGCTGCGATGCGCCTGGCGTGCGGAACTGCCGCTGACCAGCAGTACCCACTCTCCGGTTCCCGCCCCGATACTGTCGATAGCGACGGCACACTGCCCGTCGGGGTTGCCCTGGGCATCGATCATTTCCACCATCAGCAATTTGTCATGCGCCAGTCCCTGATGGCGGACGGTACATACGATTTGTCCTGTGACGACTGCCAGTTTCATATCCGCCTCCATGGATTGCCCGTTGGGTCGTAGGCCTTGAATCTGCGCACCATCAGGCAATGGCGCGCATTCATGCCGGATGGCGACGCTGCGCGTCTTATCCGGCCTACCATCAAATGTTGCTGTCGCCTTTGAAGCTGATCGGGAACACTTCTTCCAGATCGCCGTGCGGGCGTGGAATCACGTGTACGGAGACCAGCTCGCCAATGCGCTGCGCCGCAGCGGCGCCAGCATCGGTTGCGGCTTTGCACGCCGCCACGTCGCCACGTACCATGGCCGTACACAGGCCACCGCCAATCTGCTTCACGCCGACCAGCTTCACGCGTGCGGCTTTTACCATCGCATCTGAGGCCTCAATCAGCGCAACCAGGCCCCGGGTTTCAATCATTCCTAATGCTTCCATCGTGTTTTCCTCTCATTAAAGGGGTCCAGAACGGGACCGTTCATTCAACCAGTGTGTGTAAGCTGCGTTCGCGGCTCACGTCAGCCTGGCGCGGCACGGCTGCCACCAACGCCAGTTCGATAATTTCCTGCACGCTACAGCCTCGGGAGAGGTCGTGAAGCGGCGCGGCAAGCCCCTGAATTAGCGGCCCAACAGCGCGATAGCCTCCCAGACGCTGAGCGATTTTGTAGCCAATATTGCCCGCCTCCAGCGACGGGAAAATCATCACGTTGGCGCGGCCTTGCAGCGGGCTGTCAGGCGCTTTTTGCGCGGCGACCTCCGGTACGAAAGCGGCGTCAAACTGCAATTCACCGTCCACAAGCAGTTGCGGCGCACGTTCGCGAACGAGCTCTGTCGCCTGCTGCACGTTGGCAACATTGGGGTGACGGGCGCTGCCGTTGCTTGAAAATGACAGCATCGCCACGTGCGGCTCTTCGCCGGTAATGGCCCGCCAGGTGTCGGCGCTGGCGATAGCGATATCCGCCAGCTGCGCCGCCGTCGGCTGCGGCACTACGCTGCAATCGGCGAACCCTAATGCCCGACCGGCATACTGCGGCAGCATCAGGAAAATAGACGACAATGTTTTGCATCCGGGTTGCAGGCCAATCACCCGCAGCCCTGCGCGCAGCACATTCGCCGTTGACGACAGGTTGCCTGCGATACACACATCAGCCTCACCGGCGCTCACCATGGCGGCAGCGAACATTAGCGGGTCGCTAAGCTTTTCCACTGCGTCCGGCGGCGTTTTTTCTCCGGCACGGGCAAGCCAGCGTTGCGCAAAACGCTGGCGCATACTCAGGTTGCTGTGTGGGTCGATGACCTGAATGCCATCCATCGCCATACGATGACTCAGGGCAAACTGACGCAGCGCAAACGGACTGGCGACCAGAACGGGGCGAGCCAGACCGCACTGTTGCAGGTAATGCGCCGCTTTCAGCACGCGTTCGTCCAGCGCATCGGGAAAGACGACTCTGGCGGGGGCACGTACCGCCAGTTCGCGGGCGCGTTCAATGATCATGGCTTCTCTCCCAACCGTTGTTGAATTTGGGCGACCGTCAGCGGATGTTTCGCCACGCTCAAAATCATCATCACGTAAACCGTGCTGGAGAGACGGTTCAGCGCCTGTAAAATGTCCGGGCGCAAGACCTCAAAACTACGGGTAATAAACACTTGTGCGGCGAGGGTTTCCGTTTCACGGACTTTGGTTCGCAGCAGATTAAGCAGCGCCGCATCGCGACCGTGGCTGGCCTCCGGCACCAGGTGATCGTGGTCGAGATAGCGCAGCGGCTGGTGGGAAAGGCGATGCAGCTCATCCTCGTTCAGCCCGACGATAGACTGCGCCGCCAGCGGTTCATCTATAGCGTCGGCGCGCATAATGTTGCCCAGCCGCGAACGGATATCGAAAAGCCACGGCTGCCAGGGTTCCGCCAGTTCGATTTGTAGCCACACGGTCAGCGCGATGGCGCTGTCGAGCGCGGCGCGAAAGCCGAGGCGCGGGTCGCTTTTGGCGACCATTTTGTCCGCCGTCAGATGGGTCAGCGTATCGGGCTTTTTCACCACCGGCTGGCGGCACAGTTCACAGCAGGCCTGTGGGTGCGTATCGCTACTGGTTAAGCCATGTACCGGCTGCGGCTGCTGTTCGTCATCATCAACAAACAGCCGGCCTTGCTGATCCAGAAACTTAATGCGCAAGCGGCGGCTTTCCAGCAGTTCCCGGGCCGAGGGCGTCAGTCGTGCATCAGCGGGCAGATGGATTTCCGATCCTTCGCTGAGCGTGTGATTCGCTCTGAGCCACGTTTCGGTGATGAAATCGTTCATACGGATTGCCAGTTCGCAGGCCAGGCGACGTACAGAAAGCGCACAGTCGTCGGCGTGCCAAATTCAATGCTGGAGCCTTTAGGGATGAACATGACATCTCCGGCTTTGGCAATCATGGTTTCGCCTTCATGGCGTACGTGCAGTTCGCCCTCCAGCACCATGTCGATTTCGTCGTAGTTCAGCGTCCACGGGAAAAAGGCGTTGTCCCACTGCATAAACCCGGCGGCCATGCTGCTGCCGTCCTGCTCTGTAACCAGATCGGTTAAGCCGACGCAGTGCGGTTCGGCGCCGTCGAAGCGGCCAAATTTCACGCTGCTGCCGTCAATGACTTTCACGCCGCCTTTACCCGTGACGGAGGTAAAGCTCGGCTGCATCGTCCCCAGTTCCAGCGACTGCTTTTCCTTGAGCACTTTTTCCATCAGCTGCGCCACCAGGCTTTCAGTAAACTGCCCTTCCGGGAGCTGCGCGATGATGGCTTCCCGAATGCGCTGGCTTTCGCTTTTACACGCCTGCGCCGATGTGGATGCCGGGACGGACTCGTCGCATTCGGTAATCGTGAAGCCCAGTAGTTCCGCCACTTCGCGAGCCTCCGGGGTAATAATGCTGGCGCGCAGCACTACCGACATCGCCTGTTCGCCGCGGGCGTGGGCCGCACGAATATCGTTAGCTGTGATAAGTTTTTTCACCTGCCTCTTCCTCCTGTTCACTGAGAGCCGCCAGATAATCCACCAACTGCCGCACGCTTTGCGGGTCGTGACCGTTGAGCTCGAAAATCGGCTCCCGTAATCCAATCTCGCAAAGCAACTGCCGCGTAGCGGCGACGTCGGCATCCGGCATGTCCGTTTTGCTGATAACGGCGATATGTCGTTTACGGGTTCCAACATCCAATAACCCGGCAGGTAAGCGACTTTCTTTATCGTTTGCCGCGTGGACATAAATCAGCGTGTCCACATCCTGCAACGTGGTAATTAAGGCGTGATACCAACGGGGATGGCTAAAATATTCACCCGGCGTATCGATATCGCCATGATCATTAAATTCCACGGCCTGCGTTTTTCTGGCGAGGGAATAATTTCCCCGTAACGCGTTAAAAAGCGTTGTCTTTCCGGCACCGACCGCGCCGACAAAAGCAATACGTTTCATTACCGCCACCAATTAACTTTTTGTTAACTCACACAGGGTAAAGTTTAATAATCGCCCCAGCCCGCTGACCGTCTGTAATAGCGCTTCTTCTACTGCGCCGACGGTGCCATAAATCACCAGCGCGCCGCTAAATCTGTCGAGAAAAACGATGTGTACATCCGCAGCCTTCATCGCTAAATCGCCAGCAATCATGGCTGTTTCCCCCGGCGTTAAGGTCATAATGCCAATCGCGCCAGCATCGGGAACGCCGATCTTTTTCGCCAGTTCTTCACCAGGGTGCGCAATGAGATGCGCCAGCGTGACCTGTTTGCCCGGCACAAATTCCTGAATAATGCGTTCTTTATTCATTGCTCACCGTCTCCACTGAAACTGCCGTCATCGTGGCAATTTTTTGTCGGAGTAAATAACAAAATTCGGCAAGGTGATGTAAAAGGTGAGGTAGATCACTAAGAGAAAGAAAATAAAAGTGACTTCTGTCGAAGGTGTTAACGATAAATATCGTGGTACATCACATTTTCAGGCGTCATTCTGAATTTAAACCTGTTCCGCAATAAATACCCACCGGCTATTCTTTGCATTACTACTATTGATAAAAATAATGCGTATCACTCGATTTGTGCATAGTACAGATTCAGTGAAATAAGTAGGGGTAACGCAATAGGTTCCAGAATATCCCCACCCGAGCCTTTCATGCCATGGCGAAGCCCAGCGGCGCATAAAAAAAGCGCAGGAGAACCTGCGCCAGAAGAGAGAGTAATGCGTTATTAAAGCGGCGTGGTTTGCGCTTCAACTACCGCTAACGCCACCATATTCACGATACGGCGTACAGAGGCGATCGGCGTTAATACATGTACCGGTTTAGACACGCCCATCAGGACCGGGCCGACCGTGACGCCTTCGGAACTGGAGACGCGGAGTAAGTTGTAACTAATGCGGGCGGCTTCCATATTCGGCATCACCAGAATATTGGCGGCTCCCTTCAGCGGGCTATCCGGCATCCGGTCATTACGAATACTTTCCACCAACGCTGCATCACCGTGCATCTCACCGTCAATCATCAGATCGGGCGCTCGTTCGCGTACCCGCTCAAGGGTTTCGCGCATTTTGCTGGCGGACAGCGAATTTGAGGAACCAAAGTTAGAGTGCGACAACAGCGCGACTTTCGGCTCAATACCAAAGCGGCGAACGGTTTCCGCCGCCATTACGGTGATCTCCGCCAACTGTTCCGGCGTGGGATCTTCGTTAACATAAGTATCGGCGATAAAAGTGTTGCCGCTTGGCAGCAGTAAGGCGTTCATCGCCCCTGCCGTATGCACGCCGTCACGGTAGCCAAAGACGGCTTTCACGACGCTGAAATGCTCATGGTAGTCGCCGATGGTGCCGCAGATCATCGCATCCGCTTCCCCACGCTGCACCATGATCGCGCCAATGGCCGTATGGTTGCCGATCATCGCACGCTGCGCCTGTTCCTGAGTTACCCCGCGACGCTTCATGATCTGGTAATACTCGCTCCAGTACTCTTTGAAGCGCGGATCGGATTCATTATTCACGATCTCGAAATCAACGCCCGCTTTGATCTGTAGCCCCAGTTTCTGGATACGCATTTCGATCACGCTCGGACGTCCGATCAGGATGGGTTTCGCCAGCCCCAGGGTGATCAACTCCTGGGTTGCGTGCAGCACGCGCGCCTCTTCCCCTTCCGGCAGCACTACGCGCTTCGGATCTTTGCGTGCCTGCGAGAAGATCGGCTTCATGAACAGGTTGGTTTTGTAGACAAACTCGGTCAGTTTATCGATATAGGCATCAAAGTCAGCAATCGGGCGCGTCGCCACGCCGGAATCCATTGCCGCTTTCGCGACCGCCGGAGCGATTTTGACAATCAGACGCGGATCGAACGGTTTCGGAATAATGTATTCCGGCCCAAAGCTCAGGTCCTGATCGCCATAGGCCGAGGCCACCACTTCGCTCTGTTCGGCGTGCGCCAGCTCAGCAATCGCACGGACCGCCGCCAGTTTCATCTCTTCGTTGATCGCCGTCGCGCCGACGTCCAGTGCGCCGCGGAAGATAAACGGGAAGCACAATACGTTGTTCACCTGGTTCGGATAGTCGGAACGACCGGTACAGATAATGGCGTCCGGGCGCACTTCTTTCGCCAGCGGCGGCAGAATTTCCGGTTCCGGGTTAGCCAGCGCCAGAATCATTGGCGCGCGGGCCATTTTCTTCACCATCTCCTGAGTCAGCACTTTCGGGCCTGAACAGCCGAGGAAAATATCCGCGCCGTCAATGACCTCATCCAGCGTGCGCTTGCCGCTGTCGTCTACCGCATAGGCCGCTTTGGTCTCCGCCATATTCGGCTCACGGCCTTTGTAAATAACGCCCTTAGAGTCGCACACCACGATGTTGTGCTTTTGCATCCCCAACGCGACCAGCAGGTTCATACAAGCGATTGCCGCCGCCCCTGCGCCGGAGACGACCATCCGCACGTCGGAAATATTTTTCTCTACGACTCGCAGGCCATTAAGAATGGCGGCCGTACTGATGATCGCCGTTCCGTGCTGATCGTCATGGAAAACCGGGATGTTCATGCGCTCGCGCAGTTTCTGTTCAATATAGAAACATTCCGGCGCTTTAATGTCTTCGAGGTTAATGCCGCCAAAGGTCGGCTCCAGCGCCGCGACCACGTTGATAAATTTGTCCGGGTCAAGCTCATCGACTTCAATGTCAAACACATCAATGCCGGCGAATTTTTTAAACAGAACGCCTTTGCCTTCCATGACCGGCTTGCCGGCCAGCGCGCCAATGTTGCCTAACCCCAGCACCGCTGTACCGTTGGAAATGACCGCGACAAGGTTGCCGCGCGCGGTGTATTTGTAGGCTGCCAGCGGATCTTTTTCGATTTCCAGGCAGGGCGCCGCCACGCCTGGCGAGTAAGCCAACGCCAGATCGCGTTGGGTGGCAAGGGGCTTAGTCGGAGAAACCTGAATTTTACCGGGTACCGGAAATTCGTGGAAATCAAGGGCGCTTTGTTTTAACTGCTCATCCATCTTGTTGTTCCTTTCACGTATCGTTCAAAAAGTGACGCGGCCTGGTGCGCCGCACATTATCACCGTACTGCGCAACACAAACTTTGAAGGTCTGCAAACTATCACGACGCGGCGCAAGAGTTTGTTATCAACTTATAACGGCCATGTTACCTGCTTATACCAGCAATACCATGCCTGTCTGCTATGCTTTTTGGTTATGTAGTGTATCAATCTTTCAGAAGTGTGAATCAACACACTCATCTAACACTTTACTTTTCAAGGAGTATTTCCTATGAACCAGCTAGACGGCATCAAACAATTCACTACCGTCGTCGCCGACAGCGGCGACATCGAGTCCATCCGCCACTACCAGCCGCAGGATGCCACGACAAATCCCTCTTTACTGTTGAAAGCCGCCGGGCTTGAGCAGTATGGTCATTTGATTGAGGATGCGATTGCCTGGGGAAAAAAACACGGCGGTACGCAGGAACAGCAGGTTGCAGCAGCCAGCGATAAACTGGCGGTCAATTTTGGCGCGGAAATACTGAAAAGTATTCCCGGTCGCGTCTCCACTGAAGTCGACGCGCGGTTATCATTCGATAAAGAAAAAAGTATCGAGAAAGCGCGCCATCTGGTGGATCTCTACCAGCAGCAGGGTATTGATAAATCGCGCATTCTGATCAAGCTCGCCGCAACCTGGGAAGGTATCCGCGCCGCCGGGCAGCTCGAAAAAGAGGGCATTAATTGCAACCTGACGTTGTTGTTCTCTTTTGCCCAGGCGCGCGCCTGCGCCGAAGCGGGCGTCTATTTGATCTCTCCGTTCGTGGGCCGAATTTACGACTGGTATCAGGCGCGTAGTCCGCTGGAGCCGTATGTCGTGGAGGAAGATCCCGGCGTGAAATCGGTACGCAATATCTACGATTACTTTAAACAGCATCGCTATGAAACCATCGTGATGGGGGCAAGTTTCCGCCGTACTGAGCAAATCCTCGCGCTAACCGGCTGCGATCGACTGACTATCTCCCCTAACCTGCTTAAAGAGCTGAAAGAAAAAGAAGAACCGGTGATCCGTAAACTGGTGCCTTCCTCGCAGATGTTCCACCGTCCTACGCCAATGACGGAAGCGGAGTTCCGCTGGGAACATAATCAGGACGCGATGGCCGTAGAGAAGCTGTCGGAAGGTATCCGTCTTTTTGCCGTTGACCAGCGCAAACTGGAAGACCTGCTTGCCGCCAAACTATAAACCTTGCATGGAGTGATTTATGTCCCGTAAAGACCTTGCCAATGCGATTCGTGCGCTGAGCATGGATGCCGTTCAAAAAGCCAATTCCGGGCACCCCGGCGCGCCGATGGGGATGGCGGATATCGCTGAAGTGCTATGGAACGATTTTCTTAAACATAACCCCACCGATCCGACCTGGTATGACCGTGATCGTTTTATCCTTTCCAACGGTCACGCCTCCATGCTGCTCTATAGTCTGCTGCATTTAACCGGTTATGACCTGCCGCTGGAGGAGTTAAAAAACTTCCGTCAACTGCACTCTAAAACGCCCGGTCACCCGGAGATTGGCTATACGCCCGGCGTTGAAACCACCACCGGACCGCTGGGCCAGGGGCTGGCGAATGCCGTCGGGCTGGCGATTGCCGAGCGTACGTTAGGCGCACAGTTCAACCGGCCGGACCACGAGATTGTCGACCACTACACCTATGTCTTTATGGGCGACGGCTGTCTGATGGAGGGGATCTCGCATGAGGTGTGTTCGCTGGCTGGTACGCTGGGACTGGGCAAACTGATCGGCTTTTACGATCACAACGGCATCTCCATTGATGGCGAAACCGAAGGCTGGTTTACCGACGATACCGCCAAACGTTTTGAAGCCTACCACTGGCATGTCGTGCATGACATTGACGGGCACGATCCGGAGGCGGTGAAAAAAGCCATTCTGGAAGCCCAGAGCGTAAAAGACAAACCTTCGCTAATTATCTGTCGGACGGTGATAGGTTTTGGCTCGCCGAATAAAGCCGGGAAGGAGGAGTCGCACGGCGCGGCGCTGGGCGAAGAAGAGGTGGCGTTGACCCGCCAGAAGCTGGGATGGCATCATCCGGCGTTTGAGATCCCAAAAGAAATTTACCGCGCGTGGGATGGCCGTGAAAAAGGTGAGAAAGCGCAGCAGCAGTGGCAGGAAAAGTTTGCTGCTTATGAGAAGGCTTATCCTGAGCTGGCCGCAGAGTTTACCCGCCGGATGAGCGGCGGACTGCCGGAGACATGGGAATCCGCCACGCAAAAATTTATTAACGACTTGCAGGCTAATCCGGCCAAAATCGCCACCCGTAAAGCATCGCAAAATACGCTCAATGCCTACGGTCCCCTGTTGCCGGAACTGTTGGGCGGATCGGCGGATCTGGCGCCGAGCAACCTGACTATCTGGAAAGGTTCGACCTCGTTGAAAGAGGATCCGGCAGGTAATTACATCCACTATGGCGTGCGCGAATTCGGCATGACCGCCATTGCCAACGGCATCGCCCACCACGGCGGCTTTGTACCGTATACCGCCACGTTTCTGATGTTTGTCGAATATGCCCGTAACGCGGCGCGTATGGCGGCCTTAATGAAAGCCCGGCAGATTATGGTCTATACCCACGACTCCATCGGTTTGGGCGAAGATGGCCCGACGCACCAGGCCGTGGAACAACTGGCGAGCCTGCGCTTAACGCCAAACTTCAGCACCTGGCGTCCCTGCGATCAGGTTGAGGCGGCGGTCGGCTGGAAGCTGGCCATTGAACGTCAGCACGGGCCGACGGCGTTGATTCTCTCGCGGCAGAATCTGGCGCAGGTGGAACGCACGCCGGAACAGGTGAAAGCAATTGCTCGCGGCGGTTATATTCTGAAGGATAGCGGCGGCAAGCCGGATATCATTCTGATCGCTACCGGATCGGAAATGGAAATTACCCTCCAGGCGGCGGAAAAATTGACTGGCGAGGGGCATAACGTTCGCGTGGTGTCGTTGCCTTCAACGGATATTTTCGATGCGCAGGACGAGGCATATCGCGAATCAGTGCTACCGGCGCACGTGACCGCCCGCGTCGCGGTGGAAGCCGGTATAGCCGACTACTGGTATAAATATGTTGGCCTAAAAGGCGCAATTATCGGCATGACGGGATACGGTGAATCCGCCCCGGCTGACAAACTGTTCCCGTATTTTGGCTTTACCGTGGAAAATATTGTAGAAAAAGCCCGCCGGGTGCTGAACATCAAAGGCTAAGGCGAGCGTTAGCAACACAGACTTTGCGCAGTCTGCAGACCTGTTCTGTAGGCTGTGCAAAATTACTTCGTAGACCCAGGCGCATCTGACTGCCCGATGACGACCTCATCAATGGATTTATGGCACATCAGGCAAAAGGCCTTTTTTTTATGCGCCTGCAATGTTGAATCCCACGCCGCTGATCCGCCTTCTTTATTCACTTTTTCTCTTATCGCCGCCAGCCGATCTATTTCATAATAAGCGCTCAGGCAGCCACAATGGGGGCATAATACGGGGCCATTATTTATTTTCATACTATTTCCTGCTGTGGTGAGGCTATCGGGTAAAGTAACAATCCTACCGTAACGTAGCAATCTCTATACCATAAATGAAACCTCAATAGGTGTATCCCTATTCTGAAAAGGGGATAACAACCAGGATTCAACGCGTGATCCACAGCGTAGGCCAGGCATCCGGCCCGTGCCAGCTATCGCAGCTCGGTTCTTCGGCATAACGCACCAGACGAAAACGATCGCCATCATAACGCCAGCGCGTCTGGATACCGCAGTCGGTTAACCCCCGCCCTTTCGCCAACGTCACCAGCTCGCGCGTTTTCTCGTCAAAGAAGGCGTTCATCAACTCCATGTCATTACTTTCGACGCCGCGATTAAACGGCAGCCGCAAACGTACGGCGCGCGAGGCGAGCGTTTTTTTGCGTGAAACTACCCAGGCGAGATCAATGGTGTTATAGGCGCCGGCTTCGCAGTTAACAATCAATAACGCTTTATCATCCGTCAACGCGCTGACCTGCGTCTCGCGACGCAGCGGGTCAAGCGAACAGCGAATGCCGTTTACCCGCCATGCTGCGTAGTCCAGCAGATCGTCGCGTTCTTCCTCACTCAGCGGTACGGGCGTTGGATTAATCACGGCGATCCCCTTTAATGCCGGCGCCGGGGGCACGCTGAGCGGCGGTTCGTTTCCTTTTTCAATCCAGGCGGTTTCGCTACCCACACGTTTTTGTTGCGCGTCGATAAACAGTAATGCCGCTTTTAATCCCGCCAGCGAAAGCGTCTGAACGCCGTTTTTTAAGGTGATGGCCTGCGCATCCTGAATCGTCTGTAAAAATGCGGTGATGGTGGCAGGATCGCCGGTCATGAGATGCCAGGGCGACACGCGCCAGTGTGGACTGTTGAACGAAAGCGGTTTGCCATCCAGCAATAAGCGAGGCGCAATTGCGGCTTCTTTAGCGTCGGGCGGCGCCAAACCGCCGCGGTCGATACGCAGTACCGCATCGGTACGCGCCCCGGCGCTGCGGCTTAATGTCATCACCAGCCCATGATGTTCGCCAGTATTGCGCGCTACGCAAAAATTTTGGTTATTGCAGGTGACCTGCCAGTCGGAAAAAGTCCGTTGCGCTGGCGCAGCCCACAGTAGCTGGACCGGCAACAGGCCAAACAGACAAAAAAGAATAACGCGGTAGCGCATGAACGGAACAACCCCAGATTCAGAACAACACAGCTAAGGCGGTATCTTCCTTGCGCGCCTCAGGGTTCTCAATCAGATTTATCGGATTGGTCTTTTTTGTGTAAAGAAATATATTTCTTTTTTTTCAGTCCATTAGATGAGATGTCTGTAAATAGTTAAGCAATAACACGGTCTTACCGTCCCGAATCTCGCCTGAGCGCACCATTTCCAGCGCCCGGGAAAACGGCAGTTCAAGCACCTCAATCTCTTCGTCCTCCACGCCGCCGCCGATGCTGGCACGCTCGCTATCATGATATTCGGCAATGAAGAAATGAATCAGCTCCGTGACGCCGCCTGGCGACATATAAAGCTCAAATATCTTGCGTACCTCACCAACGTCATACCCTGTCTCTTCAATGGCCTCTTTACGGATACAGACCTCCGGCTCGTCGTTATCAAGCAGGCCAGCGCAGGTTTCAATTAACATACCGTCTTGATTACCGTTGACCCATGTCGCCACGCGAAACTGACGAACCAGAAGCACGGTTTTTTTAGTTGAGTTGTAAAGCAGAATGGTTGCGCCATTCCCGCGATCGTAAACTTCACGCTTGTGACGGATAACCTCACCATTACGACGGGTCAGGTCATAGGTAATGTTGCGCAGAGTAAAATAATTATCAGAAAGAATTTTATCCTTAATAAGCGTAATGGTTTGCGACATGCTGGCTCCAGGGTGTAAAAAGAGCATTAATATTACGCCGTGAGGTCGGTTTTGTCTGCTGAAGGGTTAATCCTTAACGCCGACTGAACAGATGTACAGCCATATTTTTCTGTCACTGCCATGACCATATTCTGCTTCTCCGGGCCGCAAAGTCCATGCTCGCGATATGATTTGACGGCCGGAGTGAGACTGAGGGAATCATCATGAAATTTACTCTCGTTGCGACGGTTCTACTGACGTTTTCCCTTTCAGCTTTTGCCGTTGAGTATCCGGTATTGACCACCGCGAGCCCTGATCAGGTGGGATTTGATAGCCAAAAACTTCACCGACTTGATGGCTGGATTCAAAATCAAATTGATGCCGGATATCCCAGTATTAATCTTCTGGTGATAAAAGATAATCATATTGTTCTACAAAAAGCCTGGGGCTATGCCAAAAAATATGACGGTTCCACGCTGTTAGCCCATCCCATTCGGGCGACCACTAACACGATGTATGACCTGGCTTCAAACACAAAAATGTATGCCACTAACTTTGCATTGCAAAAACTGGTGTATGAAGGGAAAATAGATGTCAATGATTTGGTATCAAAATACATCCCCGGCTTTAAGGATATGCCTGGGGATAAAATAAAAGGCAAAGATAAACTCCGCATTATTGATATTCTTCATCACGTCGCGGGCTTTCCTGCCGACCCACAATATCCTAATAAAAACGTCGCCGGTAAATTATTCTCACAGAGTAAAATCACTACTCTGGAGATGATTAAAAAGACGCCGCTGGAATATCAACCTGGGTCAAAGCATATCTACAGCGACGTGGATTATATGATTCTTGGTTTTATCGTTGAATCGATAACGGCAATGCCATTAGATCGCTACGTCGAAACCACCATTTATAAACCGCTCGGATTAAAACATACCGTCTTTAACCCGCTGATGAAAGGCTTCACGCCGCCGCAAATCGCCGCAACGGAACTACACGGCAATACGCGTGACGGCGTGATTCATTTCCCCAATATTCGCACCAATACACTATGGGGCCAGGTGCATGATGAAAAAGCCTGGTACTCAATGGGCGGCGTTTCAGGACACGCCGGACTGTTTTCTGACACCCATGATATGGCTGTGTTAATGCAAGTCATGCTCAATGGGGGCGGCTACGGTAACGTGAAGCTATTCGACGACAAAACGGTTGCGCAGTTTACTCGCCGATCGCCAGAAGACGCTACCTTTGGTCTGGGGTGGCGCGTTAACGGCAACGCCTCAATGACCCCCACGTTCGGGGTATTAGCCAGTCCGCAAACGTATGGACATACCGGATGGACCGGAACGCTGACGTCTATCGATCCGGTTAATCATATGGCGATTGTGATTTTAGGTAACAGGCCGCACTCGCCGGTAGCAAATCCTAAAGTGAATCCGAATGTTTTTGTCAGTGGATTATTACCTGCGGCGACGTATGGCTGGATTGTTGACCAGATATATGGTTCCTTAAAATAAAAATTAAGAGCCTGTCCCACCAGGCGTTATTGGCGCAGCCAGTTTGGACACGGACAGCGCGCAAAAACCGGAGCGTACACGTAGTACGTGAGGTTTGACTCGCTACGCTCGCCCTTCGGGCCGCCGCTAGCGGCGTTCAAAACGCTAACGCGTTTTGGCGAGCACTGCCCAGGACCAAAATGGCAAGTAAAATAGCCCTAATGGGATAGGCTCTAAGAAGGGATTCTGATAGCGTCCCTTCCTTCAATTTACACTCTATTTTCAATACTAAGATTGGCCTCATCAGGCCTGTTAAACGTCGCCCCGACGGGAAAATGTTTATCGCAGGGCGTCCAGCCCTGCGAGCGTCAACATTTCTGCAAACGGAGTAAGGTTAGCCAATAAGTTTAAGATTTTTTATCACTCAATCATTTAACCGTTCCAGGCCTTAACCGGCCTACAAATACGCTTATTTAGCTAACCAGTCGAGTATCCCCTGCGCTGCATGTCGGCCTTCTGCCATCGCCGTCACCACCAGATCGGCGCCGCGCACCGCATCGCCGCCGGCGAAAATTTTCGGGTTGGACGTCTGGTAACGAAACTCGCTCTCGACGCTGGCGGCAATACGTCCCCAGTTATCCACCTTCACGCCATGCGATTCGAGCCACGACATACCATGCGGATGAAAACCAAACGCCATAATGACCGCATCCGCCGGCATCACGAACTCGCTGTCCGGTACAGGTACCGGGCGGCGTCGCCCCTGACCATCCGGTTCGCCAAGCCGCGTACGCAAAAAGCGAATACCGCTGGCGCGCCCGTGCGTATCCAGCACCAACTCAACCGGCTGAACGTTAAATTCAAAGTTCGCGCCCTCTTCCCGCGCGTTTTTCACCTCTTTTTTCGACCCCGGCATATTGGCCTCATCGCGGCGATAAGCGCAGGTGACATTGGCAGCGCCATGACGCAGCGCCGTACGTACGCAGTCCATTGCGGTGTCACCGCCGCCCAGCACAACCACGTTAAGGCCCGCAGTATCAATAAACGGCTCGTCAGGCAACGCCGGAAGGCCCATCACCTGTTTGGTATTGGCGATGAGGAATGGCAACGCATCATATACCCCTGGCGCGTCTTCATTCGGTAAATCAGCCTTCATGGAACGATAGGTTCCTACCCCGACAAAGACGGCGTCATAACTCTCCAGCAGCGTCTCCAGAGAAATATCTTTCCCTACTTCGCAGTTAAGCTCGAAACGAATCCCCATCGCGCTGAAGATTTCCCGACGGCGCGCCAGCAGAGATTTATCCAGTTTGAAAGCCGGAATACCAAAGGTGAGCAAACCGCCGATTTCCGGATGGCGATCGTAGACGGTGGCGCTTACGCCATGGCGCGCCAACACGTCAGCGCAGGCAAGACCTGCCGGCCCCGCGCCGATAATCGCCACGCGCTTATCGCTCTTCTGTACGTCCGACAGGTCGGGACGCCAGCCTTTGCTCAGAGCGCGATCGGAGATATAGCGCTCAATGTTGCCGATGGTAACCGCGCCATACTCATCGCGGAGTGTACACGCGCCTTCACATAGCCGGTCCTGCGGACAGACGCGCCCGGTAATTTCCGGCAGGCAGTTGGTCTGGTGGGAAAGCTCTACCGCCGCATCAATATCGCCGGCTTTCACCAGTTCGATCCACTGGGGAATATGGTTATGCAGCGGACAGGTCCATTCGCAGATACTGTGTTCCCCGCATGTGAGGCAGCGGGACGCTTCACGCTCCGCCTGCGCGGCGCGAAACGGCAGATAAATTTCCTCAAAGGTGGTTTTACGCGCTTCAATCGCCAGTTTATCCGGTTCGCCGCGCGGCGGCGTCGCCTGCATACGCTCGACTTTGCTGCTTGCTGTCCCACTGTGTTGTGTATCCACGGTATGCCAGGGGCGAATCTCCTGCTGGGCGGTACGCAGCCGTCGCGTTTTAGCCAGACGGGTCAACGAGTCTTCGGTGACCAATTGCAGCGCATCCGCCGGGCAATTTTCCACACAGGCCGGACCCTGTTCACGTCCCTGGCACAGATCGCATTTATGCGCGCTGGCTTTGAACTGGTTTGGCGCGACGGGCGTCAATACCATCTGCATGGTGCCGAATGGGCAGGCGACGACGCAGGATTTACAGCCGATGCACTTCTGCGCATTGACCTGCACGCTGTCGTTAATATGCGCGATCGCGCCGTTCGGACAGCTACGGGCGCAGGGCGCATCTTCGCAATGGTGACATGTGACCGCGCTGCGCTGGTGCTGATGTTTGATGACAGTAATTCGGGGCTGATAGCGCTGTGACGTCAGGACATGGCGCTCATCATTGTGAGCCATTACGCAGGCGACCTCGCAGGCATGGCAGCCCAGACACTGCTGGCTATTGGCCATAATAAAACGATTCATGGCATCCTTCTGTTTTGGTTGTAAAAACCTTATTCTTTATATGAGCATTGTTATTAACTGACGAAGGCGGGGTCGGCAATGTTCATCTGCCCAGGAAGCACAACTATCTGTCCAGAACCTGTGGCAGATCAATTTATTTCAAAGCAAATGCAATTGCGATTCAGCTAAATGCGGGGAGTACCAGCGTGACGGTTAAACGCCCGGTCTCAGCCAGTCTGGCTAAGGCTTTTTTCTATATTGTGCTGTTGTCTATTCTGTCCACCGGCAGCGCATTACTGACGCTGACCAGCAGTTTACGGGATGCCGAAGCGATCAATATCGCCGGTTCGCTACGAATGCAGAGCTATCGGCTGGGTTACGATCTGCAAAGCCGTAGCCCGCAGATTAATGCGCATCGTCAACTTTTCCAGCACGCGCTCAACTCGCCGGTACTGCAAAATCTCAACGCCTGGTATGTGCCGCAGGCGGTGAAAACTCGCTACGCGCGCCTGCACGCCAACTGGCTGGAGATGAATAGCCGCCTACAGGACGGCGACATTGCCTGGTATCAGACCAATATCAACAATTATGTCGATCAAATTGATCTCTTCGTTCTGGCGTTACAGCATTACGCCGAGCGTAAAGTCATGCTGGTCGTCGCCATATCGCTGGCGGGCGGTATCGGCATCTTTACGCTGGTCTTTTTTACCCTACGGCGTATTCGCCAGCAGGTCGTTCGTCCGCTGAATCAACTGGTCACCGCCAGTCAGCGTATTGAACATGGTCAGTTCGCCCCGCTGCCGCTGGATACCAGCTTACCCAATGAGCTGGGATTGTTGGCGAAAACGTTTAGTCAGATGTCGAGCGAGCTGCATAAACTTTACCGTTCGCTGGAAGCCTCGGTGGAAGAAAAAACGCACGATCTGCACGAAGCGCATCGCCGCCTGGAGGTGTTATACCAGTGCTCCCAGGCGCTGAATACCAGCCAAATCGATGTCCACTGTTTTCGCCATATTTTGCAAATTGTCCGTGAACATGACGCCGCCTGGTATCTGGAGTTAACCGTGGGCGATAACTGGCGGATTAGCGAAGGCACGCAAAGCCCCGACCTGCCGATGCAAATGCTGCCAGTGACGATGCAGGACACGGTCTATGGCGAACTCCACTGGCAAAGCCCCAACGTTAATGCCTCTACGCCGCTGCTGAACAGCGTCTCCACGATGCTGGGGCGTGGTTTGTACTTTAATCAGGCGCAAAAACACTTCCAGCAACTTTTGTTAATGGAAGAGCGCGCGACGATTGCCCGTGAGCTACACGATTCGCTGGCGCAGGTACTTTCTTATTTACGTATTCAGTTAACGCTTTTGAAGCGCGCCATTCCAGAAGATAACGCCGGCGCGCAAAGCATCATGGCGGATTTTTCCAGAGCGCTGAACGACGCCTACCGTCAGCTTCGCGAGCTACTCACCACGTTCCGTCTGACGTTACAGCAGGCCGATTTACCCTCCGCATTGCATGAGATGCTGGAAGATTTACAGAGTCAGACCCCGGCCAAACTCACGTTGGATTGCCGTTTACCCACGCTGGCGCTGGATGCGCAAATGCAGGTGCATTTGTTGCAAATTGTGCGTGAAGCGGTCCTGAACGCCATTAAACACGCCAACGCGAGCGAAATCGCCGTGAGCTGCGTCACCGCGCCTGACGGCGATCATACCGTTTATATTCGCGATAATGGCATTGGTATCGGCGAACCGCATGAGCCTGCCGGACACTATGGTCTGAATATAATGCGTGAGCGCGCGGAGCGCCTTGGCGGCACGCTGAATTTTTCGCAACCCTCCGGCGGCGGCACACTGGTCAGTATCAGTTTTCGCTCCTCCAACAAGGAAGAGAGTCAGTTAACGTAAAGAACGGCAAATCGCCGGAAGGCCAGATGTCAGGCTTTCCGGCGTTGGCACAAAAAGTATGCTGTAAAAGCGCATGATAATTTACATTATCTCCTTTATTTCTCCACGTTTGGCTCGTAGCTTGCCGCTACAGTGAAGCAGTTCAAATCTATAACGATATGTAGAAACACGAGGTTCCCCTTTAATGGCGAATTTTTTTATCGATCGCCCCATTTTTGCCTGGGTGCTGGCTATCCTGTTGTGTCTGACAGGGGCGTTAGCCATTTTCTCTTTACCTGTTGAACAATATCCCGATCTGGCGCCGCCCAACGTACGTATTACCGCGAATTATCCGGGAGCGTCGGCGCAAACGCTGGAAAATACCGTAACCCAGGTTATTGAGCAGAATATGACGGGCCTCGATAATCTGATGTACATGTCATCACAAAGCAGCGGAACCGGACAGGCGACCATCACGCTGAGCTTTATTGCGGGAACCGATCCTGATGAGGCGGTTCAGCAGGTGCAAAACCAGTTACAGTCCGCGATGCGTAAACTGCCGCAGGCGGTACAGGATCAAGGCGTCACGGTACGCAAAACGGGCGATACCAATATTTTGACCATCGCTTTCGTCTCTACCGACGGCTCTATGGACAAGCAGGATATTGCCGACTACGTCGCCAGTAATATTCAGGACCCGCTCAGCCGCGTCAACGGCGTGGGCGATATTGACGCTTATGGTTCACAGTACTCTATGCGTATCTGGCTCGATCCGGCCAAATTGAATAGTTTTCAGATGACCACGAAAGACGTGACCGATGCGATTGAGTCGCAGAATGCGCAAATCGCCGTCGGGCAGCTTGGCGGTACGCCTTCGGTCGACAAGCAGGCGCTGAACGCCACCATTAATGCGCAGTCACTGCTGCAAACGCCGCAACAATTTCGCGATATCACCCTGCGCGTTAATCAGGACGGTTCCGAGGTCAAACTGGGCGATGTCGCCACCGTGGAGCTGGGGGCGGAAAAATATGACTACCTCAGCCGTTTTAACGGCAATCCGGCTTCCGGTCTTGGCGTTAAGCTGGCCTCCGGCGCGAACGAAATGGCGACCGCGAAGCTGGTACTGGATCGCCTCAACGAGCTGGCGCAGTACTTCCCTCACGGCCTGGAATACAAGATCGCGTATGAAACCACCTCCTTTGTCAAAGCCTCGATTATCGATGTGGTCAAAACGTTGCTGGAAGCTATCGCGCTGGTTTTCCTGGTGATGTACCTGTTCCTGCAAAACTTTCGCGCCACGCTAATTCCGACGATCGCCGTGCCGGTAGTATTAATGGGCACCTTCTCCGTGCTTTACGCGTTTGGCTACAGTATTAACACATTAACCATGTTCGCGATGGTGCTGGCGATCGGGCTCCTGGTCGACGATGCCATCGTGGTGGTGGAAAACGTCGAACGTATCATGAGCGAAGAAGGGCTCACACCGCGTGAAGCGACGCGCAAATCCATGGGACAAATCCAGGGGGCGCTGGTCGGTATCGCGATGGTGCTGTCTGCGGTATTCGTGCCGATGGCGTTCTTTGGCGGTACCACCGGGGCGATTTATCGTCAGTTTTCTATTACCATTGTCTCGGCAATGGTGCTGTCGGTGCTGGTCGCCATGATTCTGACGCCAGCGCTGTGCGCAACGTTATTAAAACCGCTGCACAAAGGCGAACAGCACGGGCAACGCGGATTTTTCGGCTGGTTTAACCGTACCTTCAATCGTAATGCCGAACGTTATGAGAAAGGCGTAGCGAAAATTTTGCATCGCAGCCTGCGCTGGATTCTGATTTATGTTCTGTTGCTTGGCGGCATGGTGTTCCTGTTTTTGCGTCTCCCCACCTCCTTTCTACCGCAAGAAGATCGGGGCATGTTCACTACGTCTATCCAGCTACCGAGCGGTTCTACGCAACAACAGACCCTGAAAGTCGTTGAAAAAGTTGAAAACTATTACTTCACCCATGAGAAAGACAACATTATGTCGGTCTTCTCGACGGTAGGTTCCGGCCCTGGCGGGAATGGGCAAAACGTCGCGCGCATGTTTGTTCGCTTGAAAGACTGGGACGCGCGCGATCCCACCACCGGCTCCTCGTTCGCCATTATTGAGCGGGCGACAAAAGCGTTTAACCAGATTAAAGAAGCTCGCATCTTCGCCAGCAGCCCGCCGGCAATTAGCGGTCTGGGCAGCTCCGCCGGTTTTGATATGGAATTACAGGATCACGCCGGAGCAGGCCATGACGCGCTGATGGCCGCACGAGATCAACTCATTGAGCTGGCCGGGAAAAACAGTTCCTTGACCCGCGTGCGTCACAACGGCCTGGACGACAGCCCGCAACTGCAAATTGATATTGACCAACGAAAAGCGCAGGCGCTGGGCGTATCAATTGACGATATCAACGACACCCTGCAAACAGCCTGGGGATCGAGCTACGTCAACGACTTTATGGACCGGGGCCGCGTGAAGAAGGTCTATGTTCAGGCCGCGGCGAAATATCGTATGTTGCCGGATGATATTAATCTTTGGTATGTCCGTAACAAAGACGGCGGCATGGTCCCCTTCTCCGCCTTCGCCACTTCGCGCTGGGAAACCGGATCGCCGCGTCTGGAACGCTATAACGGCTATTCGGCGGTAGAAATTGTCGGAGAGGCCGCGCCGGGGGTCAGTACCGGGACGGCGATGGATGTCATGGAGTCGTTGGTGCATCAGTTACCGGGCGGTTTTGGCCTGGAATGGACAGCCATGTCTTACCAGGAACGGCTCTCCGGCGCGCAGGCGCCTGCGCTGTACGCTATTTCGCTATTAGTCGTCTTCCTGTGTCTGGCGGCATTGTATGAAAGCTGGTCGGTGCCCTTTTCGGTGATGCTGGTTGTGCCGCTCGGCGTCATTGGCGCGCTACTCGCTACCTGGATGCGCGGGCTGGAAAACGATGTTTACTTCCAGGTGGGGCTGTTGACCGTTATCGGCCTCTCGGCGAAAAACGCGATCCTGATTGTGGAATTCGCCAACGAAATGAATCAGAAGGGACACGCGCTGTTAGACGCCACGCTATACGCCAGCCGCCAGCGCCTGCGACCGATACTGATGACTTCGCTGGCGTTTATCTTTGGCGTATTGCCGATGGCCACCAGCACCGGGGCAGGCTCGGGTAGCCAACATGCTGTCGGAACCGGCGTGATGGGGGGAATGATCTCAGCAACCATTCTGGCTATCTTCTTTGTACCCCTGTTTTTCGTGCTGATACGTCGCCGCTTCCCGCTGAAGCCGCGCCCGGAATAAGCTCCCGGCCAGCCTGATACAGGGTGTCGGGCACAAAAAAGGCGACTTTCGTTGAGTCGCCTTTTCTTATCCCCTATGGGAGCGCGGTGCCTTCCAGGCATTTATTTACGAAGCATGACTTCGATAAAATCTTTCCAGTTCCCCAGTTCACGTTCAATCATAATAGCCTCTCTTATTATTATGGGTATTCTACGTAGTTAGCGGTATAGAGAGAAGTTCATTTAACCGATTGTTGCGATATCCTCTGGTTACGCTGTCTATGATATTACTATGGCGCTGTAGCCGTAAATTTTATGTGACTTACTGCAATATTTAGCAACATTAATACCTTTTCTACTACTTTATCAAATCGGGTTAAAAAACAATCAATTGCATGTGCACAAAATAGGATTTGTCCCGCGAATTATAAACAAGCCACATTTGGAACGTTTTGGAATCATTATTCACATTCACTCAACAATGTTATATTGATTGCCGATCAGCGCTGGATAAATAACCATTAACAGCCACACTTATTATCCCGCAGACGATACTATTGATTATTTATTCGAATTTCGCGTTAAAGGATTCAATATGATTACCCTCTATGGCATTAAGAATTGCGACACGATCAAAAAAGCGCGCCGTTGGCTGGAGGAGCATGGCATTGATTATCGTTTTCACGATTACCGTGTGGATGGCATAGACCTCCCTCTTCTTAATACCTTTATTGCCGAACTCGGCTGGCAGCCTTTACTGAATACGCGCGGCACAACATGGCGCAAACTGGATGAAGGCGACCGCAGCGGGATTACCGATGCCGACTCCGCCGCTGCTCTCATGGTTGAACAGCCGGCAATCATCAAACGCCCATTGCTCTGCGCGCCCGGGAAGCCTATGCTGCTTGGTTTCAGTGAATCCCGTTATCAGCAGTTTTTTGATGAGGTGTAGTCTATGTCGTGCCCGGTTATTGAGCTGACACAGCAACTTATTCGTCGCCCCTCCCTGAGTCCGGATGACGCAGGCTGTCAGGCATTAATGATTGAACGCCTGCGTAAAATCGGTTTTACCATTGAGCATATGGATTTTGGCGACACGCAAAATTTTTGGGCATGGCGTGGGCGTGGCGAAACGCTGGCGTTCGCCGGGCATACTGACGTCGTACCGGCTGGCGATGTCGATCGCTGGATCAATCCGCCGTTTGAACCTACGATTCGCGACGGAATGTTGTTCGGTCGCGGCGCGGCGGATATGAAAGGTTCACTGGCGGCCATGGTGGTGGCTGCTGAACGTTTTGTTGCGCAGCATCCTCATCACCGGGGCCGTCTCGCATTTTTGATTACCTCTGATGAGGAAGCCAGCGCAAAAAATGGCACCGTAAAGGTGGTTGAAGCGCTGATGGCCCGTAACGAGCGGCTGGATTACTGTCTGGTCGGCGAACCTTCCAGTACTGAAATTGTGGGCGATGTCGTCAAAAACGGGCGTCGCGGTTCCCTCACCTGTAACCTCACTATTCATGGCGTTCAGGGGCACGTCGCCTATCCGCATCTGGCGGATAACCCTGTTCATCGCGCCGCGCCTTTTCTTAATGAACTGGTCGCTATCGAGTGGGATCGGGGCAATGACTTTTTCCCGGCCACCAGTATGCAGGTAGCCAATATCCAGGCAGGCACCGGCAGCAATAATGTCATTCCGGGCGAACTGTTCGTGCAGTTTAACTTCCGTTTCAGCACGGAACTGACCGATGAGATGATCAAAGAGCGGGTACATGCGCTGCTTGAGAAGCATCAGCTGCGTTATACCGTAGACTGGTGGCTTTCCGGCCAGCCGTTCCTGACCGCACGCGGCAAGCTGGTGGACGCGGTGGTAAACGCCATTGAGCACTATAATGAAATTAAACCGCAATTACTGACGACGGGCGGTACGTCCGACGGACGTTTTATCGCCCGTATGGGAGCGCAGGTGGTAGAACTGGGGCCGGTGAACGCCACCATTCATAAAATTAATGAATGTGTGAATGCCGCCGATCTCCAGCTACTGGCTCGTATGTATCAACGTATTATGGAACAGCTCGTCGCCTGATGAGCGTTCCTGTAAGAGGAAATAAGCATGGACTGGCTGGCAAAATATTGGTGGATTCTGGTATTGGTGTTTCTGGTAGGCGTACTGCTGAATGTGATCAAAGATCTCAAACGCATCGACCATAAGAAATTCCTTGCCAATAAACCTGAGCTGCCCCCGCATCGCGATTTTAACGATAAGTGGGACGATGAAGAAGACTGGCCGAAGAAAGATCAGCCGAAAAAGTAACCGGATAACATGCCGGACAGGTATCGCTATCCGGCATGGTCCCCACCGCCGGGCATTACGTCGCGTAAACGCTGCGTTCGTCCGGCATCCAGCACAATCAGCGCCTGCGCCGCCTGCGCACGCTGCAACGCCAGCAGAGCTTTACGGCCTGAAATGCGTAGCCGGGCGCACAGTTCGGCATCGCTGGCTTTTTCCTCCAGCCGTCCTCTCAGCGCCGGTAACGGCAATGCGCTGCATTGCAGTAAACGATGCAGGCAACCTAGCGATGTCAGTAGCGGGCGGTGCGCGAACGCAAAACCGACCAGCTCACGCCAGTCTTCACCATTAAGCGCCTGTTCGCGTAACGCCGCCAGCGGTATCGCCTCGCCGTTCCACTGCGTCAGGATATCCGCATCGCGGCGCAAACGTCGGTGTTCCTGCTGCGCCAGCCGTTTTCCCGCGTCGCTCAGCGGCAATAACGCCATCGCCGTATAGCAACCGCTGCTCGCCTCCCGATGGTTGCCCATCCGTACCAGTACAAAGCCGCAGCGTTGCCAGAAACGCCACAGCTCCGGCGTATAGCCGAAGCTGACGGAAAGATAATCACACTGCGCCGCCTGCATGCACGCGCAGGCAATCAACTGCTGACCGATGCCTTCACGCTGGCGAGCGGGGTGCACTGCGATACGGCTTACGCGACGCCCGACCAGCGTCGCGGCTAAAGGGTCGCTACCGTGCGCCGCCAGTGACTGCGCCACCAGATTTCCACGCGGACGCCGGAAACCGGCCCATACAGCCTGACTGAGTTCTGCGGATAACCCGCCCTCTTCGACCAGCCAGAGGGCACCCGCCACACGGTTATTCGCCGTAGCCTGCAAAAAATGCTGTCCTGGCGCATCCATCATTCGGCGCAGATCCAGCGGCGAAGTACGATAGTGCGCCCCCGACAGTAACTGATACACAGCCCTCGGCAACGCGGGCGTCTCCCCCCAGGCCTGTTGGTAAAACGCCGAGATTGCTATCGCGCCATGTGGCGCCTGCGCAAACGCTTCATCGTCGAATATCAGCGCCTCGCTGACGATATTTTCCAGCGGGCATTCTGGCGCCCAGCGGACAGGCTGACGAAGCGTGAAGCGGTGAAGCTGCGGAAAACGGGCGCAAAACTTAAGTAAAAAACCGCGTCCGGTGCCTTCGTAGCCCTGAACGGTGGTGGTGAGTAGTATGCGGGGAAAGCGCGAAACCAGTTGCAGCAGCAGCGGCGCGGGGATTGCCGCCGCCTCGTCAACCACCAGCCAGTCGGCTCTTGCCCCGCTCGCCAGCAGCGCATCCGGCGCCATAAAGCAGAACCGCTCACCGGCAAACGCTGCCAGGATATCCGTTGCCGTTTTCGCCGGTGCGGTCACGATAGCCGTGCCCGCCATCCGGGAGATGAATTGCCCGGCCAGCGCCGATTTGCCGCGCCCACGGGGGGCAATCACCGTCGCCACGCCGGGCGGCATTTCACGTAAACGCGATAAGATAGCCGCCTGCTCCGGCTGCGGCTCGCCGGTGGCGGGTCGCCAGCGTTCACGGGAAGGATAAGATGGCCAGCAAAACGGCTGGCGCTGTCGCCAAAGCAGCGTTTGCGGATCGCGGGAAAGAGTCCGTTTAAGATGCTGTGCAAACTGCGGTGTGGGGATAGGCTGCGCGCAGTCGCTCCAGCGCAGTGAATCAGTATCAGGCCTGCTTTCCCACGTCTCGTACGGCGGCATCAGCAGAAGCAGCCAGCTTCCGGCCTGCAAGGTCCCGCTCAGGGCGGCAAACGCTGCGGCATCAAAGCCCTGCCAGGCATCAAATATCGCATGACGAAATTCACGGCCCAGCAGCGTTTGTAACGCCTGTGGCGTACAGCGCGGCTGCGCGGGCGCGTCAGGCGCAACCCACAGCCAGTCACCGGGCAGCGCAGCGCGTATCGCCTCGGCCCGCTCCCGGCACCACGCCGCATCGCCGCTGATGACCAGTAAACGGCGAATGCCTTCCTGTGTCATTTGCGACGTTAACGCCTGTAGCGCATCGATATCAGACATCCCTGCCCCGGTTTATCAAAAGTTTTTGCCAAACGTATTACATTGCGCCGGGTCACCGCTGTCAAATCCACGCTTAAACCAGCTGTAGCGCTGTTCTGAGGTGCCGTGGGTAAAACTATCCGGCACGACGCGCCCCTGCCCCTGCTGCTGTAAGCGATCGTCGCCGATAGCCTGTGCGGCATTGAGCGCCTCTTCCAGATCGCCCGCCTCCAGTACGCCTTGCTGCTGCATACTGTGTCCCCACACGCCGGCAAAGCAATCCGCCTGTAGCTCCATGCGCACCGAAAGGCGATTCACCTCCGTTTGCGACGCGTTTTGCTGTAACTGGCGTACTTTCGGCTCAATACCTAACAGTTTTTGTACGTGGTGGCCGACTTCGTGGGCGATGACATAACCCTGGGCAAAATCACCGTCCGCGCCCAGCTTATTTTTCATATCATCGTAAAATGAGAGATCGATATAAACGGTGCCGTCCGCCGGGCAGTAAAACGGCCCCATCACGGACTGACCCGCACCACAGCCGGTGCGCGTCATACCACGGTACATCACCAGTTTTGGCTGCTGATAGCCGCGCCCCATTTTTTGAAAGAGTTGCCCCCAGGTATCTTCGGTCGTCGCCAGAATCACCGAGGTAAATTTTGCCGCTTCATCATCATTGGGGCTTATCGAACGCGTCGACTGCTGCTGCGAAATCGGCTGACCGGTCAACAGACCGGTTAAATCCACCCCATAGTACCCTGCGACCAACACCACCACCAACAGAATGATGCCGCCTTTTCCGCGCGGAAGACGAAAGCCAGGGCCACCCAGCGAGGGGCCGCCTGGCCGATTACGTCTGTCCTCTACATTGTTACTTTCACGACGCCCTTGCCAGCGCATAATCACCTCATTCTCTCTTTGTTATACAGATGATCGTAGGCGGTCAGGCGCAGGATTACCACAGGTAAACGCTATCAGAATGAGGAAAGGATGATACCGGAGAGCGGTTGCCCCCCGGTCAGAAGCGAAATTAATCTAATTTCACGCCCAGGCGATGCGCGACGGCTTCATAGGCTTCAATCAGACCGCCCAGACTCTGGCGGAAGCGGTCTTTGTCCATTTTGTCCAGCGTCTCTTTATCCCACAGGCGGCTACCGTCCGGTGAAAACTCATCGCCCAGTACCACTTCGCCTTTATACAGGCCAAACTCCAGTTTGAAATCCACCAGGATAAGACCCGCGTCATCAAACAGTTTTTTCAGTACGTCGTTGGCTTTGTAGGTTAACTCTTTCATACGCGCCAGATTTTCCTGACTTACCCAACCGAACGTTTCACAGTAGGAACTATTCACCATCGGGTCGTGCAGCGCGTCGTTTTTCAGGAACAGATCGAATATCGGCGGGTTAAGCTCCATGCCTTCTTCCACGCCCAGACGCTTGACCAGCGACCCAGCCGCACGGTTGCGCACCACACATTCAACCGGCACCATCTCCAGCTTCTTCACCAGACACTCGGTATCAGACAGCAAACGTTCCATCTGGGTCGGGATGCCCGCCTCGGCCAGTTTGGTCATAATGAAATGGTTGAATTTGTTATTTACCATGCCCTTGCGATCAAACTGTTCAATGCGCGCGCCATCCCCTGCTGACGTATCATTGCGGAATTCGAGCACCAACAGGTCCGGGTTTTCCGTGCTGTATACGGTTTTCGCTTTACCACGATACAACTCAGCTTGCTTTTGCATCTTTAACACTCCTGGGTGTGAATTAACGATAAGTATTCATTTCCTGCTACGCCTGCCGGAGACGTCGGCCTGTAATTGTGGTGCGAAATAGCGGTTAAATCGCGTTTTTGTACCGACGCACACGTTTGCGTATCTTATCAGAAAAAAGGGCCGGATTACTCCAGCCCTGTTAAATTACTTGTTGAACGCTGCCTGGAAGACGGCAACCAGCGCGTCGTTCTGGCTTTGCGTCAGAGTATGCCCCTTAGGATCGATAAACTGCAAGCTGCTGCGGTTATCTAAATCGCCGACCTGCAATTTATAGTCTCCGGATGCCAGGCCCGGGTCGCTAGCGCCCAGATCCCGCCAGTCGCTGTCAGACAACGGTTTGTACGTTACCGCCATGCTGCCCTGAGAGCGAGTGCTGTCGGTGACTTTCATGCCCACTTTTTCCAGCGCGGCCGGGAGGCGTTGCCACACGAGGTTGAACGGACCGCGAACGACCAGCATAGGTAAACCGGTATCATCAGCGGCGCTCTGCACATCCATCGTTGCGGCGGAACGGTTCTGCGCGGCATTTGCCGCATCCGTAGCGGTCTTATCCAGACCGGCGGAAATGACGTTCATCATTTCAGTGCTATAGCGCTGCAGCGACGCCGCGTCAGCGACCGGCTTGCCAGCCTGTTCCAGATTAACCAGTTTTACCGTTACCGCCTGCTGATAGCCCTGCGGCTTCACCGAGATTTGATAACGTCCGCGATACTGTTCGTCTTCATCCAGGCGGTTCCAGTTCACCCAATCGGTCGTCAGGGTCTGGCTGGCATCGTCACGTTTTTCAATCGGATAATTTTTCGCCTGAATCACGCTGACGACTTGCGGCCACAGCGTGCTGCCCCGGCCATTCTCCACCAATAGCGTAGCGGTATCGCCAGAGAACTGGGTACGCGCGCCGCTCACTAACGCTAACGGCTGCGCTGGCGGACGGATATCCAACGCCTTACCAACCGCGCCGCTCCCCTTCGTGACCGGAATAACGTAGTCGCCGGTCGTTATCGGCAGGATCATTCCTGCCGGGGCGTGAAGTTCAGCAAGCGGCGCGGCATCCAGATAGGATTCATCGCCGCTTACCTGGCGCTTGTAGCGCGAATCGGAACTACAGGCAGCGAGCAGCAAAACAAGCGAAACACCCGCAACCTTCGCCAAGCGCGACTTTTGTACTGAGTAAGCCATCAAATCTCCCTAAACTTTACAGCAGGCCAGCATGCTGAAGCGCTGCTTTGACGATGTCACGACCATGGTCCGTGATAGGCGTCATTGGCAGGCGCAGCGTGTCGGTCGCCACAAGACCCAATGCCTTACATGCCCATTTCACCGGGATAGGATTGGGTTCGACAAATAGTTTGTTGTGTAACGGCATCAGACGCTGGTTGATAGCGCGCGCCTCGGCAAATTGCCCTTCCGCCGCCAGTTTGCACATGTCAGCCATCTCGCGCGCCGCTACGTTAGCCGTAACGGAAATCACGCCATGACCACCCAGTTGCATAAAGTCCAGCGCAGACGCGTCATCGCCGCTAAGCAGAATAAAATCGTCTGAAACCAGCTCTTTGATCTGGTGAACGCGGGTTAAGTTCCCTGTCGCCTCTTTGATAGCGATAATATTTTTTATTTCCGCCAGACGACCCACGGTTTCCGGCAGCATATCGCAACCGGTACGGGACGGCACATTATACAGAATTTGCGGCAAGTCAGTGTGTTCCGCGATGGCTTTGAAATGCTGGAACAAACCTTCCTGCGTGGGGCGATTGTAGTACGGCGTTACCGTCAGGCAGCCAACAATGCCGCTATCGTTAAAACGCTGCGTCAGGCTAATCGCTTCCGCGGTCGCGTTTGCGCCCGTGCCGGCGATAACCGGAATACGTCCGTCAGCCAGTTCCAGCGTCATCATCACGACATCGCCATGTTCATCATGGCTTAGCGTGGCAGACTCGCCGGTGGTGCCAACCGAAACAATCGCCGAGGTACCGTTGGCGACATGATAATCAATGAGTTTTTTCAGGCAAGGCCTACTGACGTTACCTTTCTCATCCATCGGCGTAACAAGCGCGACAATACTTCCCGTGAACATGGGCCATCCTCTGTGCAAACAAGTCCCTCAATGGTACGTTTGGTATGGCAATAAAAGCAAGCGACCAAAGCCGTTCTGATTGTTGTATGCAGGTTTTTTTTATGGTTTCCTTAAGATTACCTCACCGCTCAAAGGAATAACTGGTTTGACACCGTCATCACAACACTATTTGGTTATCACTGCGCTGGGCGCCGACAGGCCCGGTATTGTGAATACCATTACTCGCCATGTCAGCAGTTGCGGCTGTAATATCGAAGACAGCCGACTGGCGATGCTGGGCGATGAATTCACGTTTATTATGTTGTTGTCCGGCACGTGGAACGCGATTACCTTGATTGAATCGACATTGCCGTTAAAAGGCGCGGAGCTGGATCTGCTGATTGTGATGAAACGGACGTCCGACCGCCCCCGCCCGGCAATGCCCGCGACGGTATGGGTTCAGGTTGAGGTCGCCGACTCCCCGCATTTAATTGAGCGATTCACCGCGCTGTTTAATAGTCATGAAATGAATATTGCGGAGCTGGTCTCCCGCACACAGCCGGCTGAAGGTGATAAAGCTGCGCAATTATTTATTCAAATCACCGCACATAGCCCGGCGTCGCAAAATTCCGCAAATATTGAGCAAGCCTTTAAAGCACTATGTACAGAACTCAATGCGCAAGGCAGTATAAACGTCGTCAATTACTCACAACATGATGAACAGGATGGAGTTAAGTAATGAATCCACTGAAAGCCGGTGATATCGCACCGAAATTTAGCTTGCCGGATCAAGACGGGGAACAAGTAAATTTGACCGACTTCCAGGGACAGCGCGTTCTGGTTTATTTCTACCCAAAAGCCATGACACCCGGCTGTACCGTGCAGGCCTGCGGCTTACGCGATAACATGGACGAGCTCAA
Source organism: Salmonella sp. NW38 (assembly GCF_051807745.1). NCBI lineage: Bacteria > Pseudomonadati > Pseudomonadota > Gammaproteobacteria > Enterobacterales > Enterobacteriaceae > Salmonella > Salmonella sp. NW38. The sequence continues at coordinate 72,023 of NZ_JAMMTO010000011.1, forward strand.
AAAAGCAGGCGTGGACGTGCTGGGCATCAGCACCGATAAACCTGAAAAACTCTCCCGTTTCGCTGAAAAAGAGCTGCTGAACTTTACCCTTTTGTCCGATGAAAACCATCAGGTGTGTGAACAGTTCGGCGTCTGGGGCGAAAAGTCGTTTATGGGCAAAACGTATGACGGCATTCACCGCATCAGCTTTTTGATTGACGCTGATGGTAAGATTGAACACGTCTTTAATGATTTTAAAACCAGCAATCACCATGATGTGGTGCTGAACTGGCTGAAAGAAAACGCGTAAAAGCCTCAGGCCGCGCTGATGTGCGGCCTGGAAAGGGAATGCGCCGTCAGGCTTGCCGCGCCAGACGCCCTTCTCCGGTAATCACCAGATCGGCATCTTTAACCGCCTGCTCAAGCTGTAGCGTTTCCACGACAATCTCTACGTCGGCGCGTAACTCCGCATTGAGCAATCCTAAAAGCGCGCCGCCCATTTCGCCTGCCGCGCCCGCGCCGGGAGCGTTAATCACCTCACGTCCCGTAGCCTGATAAATATGCCGGCCCCAGTTTTCCAGCGCCTCGTCCAGGATGTTCACCATTTCCGCTGTCGCCCCTTTTTGTGGGCCAAAGATGGCCGATGCGCCCTGGGGACCACACAGCGGATTGTTGACATCGCACGCCTTTAAGCTGATTGGCGGTAGCGGTAGCGGTAGCGGAATCAATTTCTACAATACAGTTTTCCTTCAACAGCGAGAATTTTGTAGGTTCCGACAATAAAAATGCCGCAACACGGCGCGGCATTAAAAAAAGAGCGGCTTTCTAAGCGCTTGTCCCTCATCAGGCGTGCGCAAAATAGCGGCAGGGCACTATGATGTCGTTCACGCTTTACAACTTTTGTACAGACCGCTCAGGATGAGGCATCCGTCACCTGACCATCCGGCCAGGCATGGACAACGGCTTTAATCAGCGTCGCCAATGGAATGGCGAAAAACACTCCCCAGAAACCCCACAGACCGCCGAAAATCACCACTGACAGAATAATCACCAGCGGATGCAAATTCACCGCTTCGGAGAAAAGTACCGGTACCAGCAGATTGCCATCCAGCGCCTGAATAATCAGATAAACGGCAAAACAGCTCCAGAATTCCGTCCCCAGACCAAACTGAAACAGCGCGACGCCCACCACCGGAATTGTCACCACAAAAGCGCCGATATAGGGGATCAGGACCGAAAAGCCCACCAGTACCGCCAGCAGTAGCGAATAATTGAGGCCAAACAGCAAAAAGCCCAGCCAGGTCGCCACGCCCACCACCACCATCTCCAGCACTTTTCCGCGGATATAGTTGGTGATCTGCTGATTCATCTCATTCCACACCTGCCCCGCCAGCCCGCGATTACGCGGCAGCACGCGGCGCACGGCATTTAGCATCTGCTCTTTATCTTTTACCAGGAAAAAGACCATCAGCGGCACCAGCACCAGATATACCGCCAGCGTCAGTAGCCCGACTAACGAAGCCAGCGAATACTTCACCACCGAATCGCCCATGTTAAGCATCCGGGTACGCATGTTTTCCGCCATCGCATCAATAATGCCCGCATCCATCAGCGCCGGATAGCGTCGCGGCAAGGTCGCGGCAAAATCGGACAGTTTATTCAGCATACCGGGCATATCACGAATCAGGTAAATACCCTGCTGCCAGGCAATCGGCATCACCACAAACGCCATTAATAACAGAATGCCGACAAAGAGGATAAGGACAATGGAGGCTGCCCAGCGCCGGGAACAGCCAATCGCCTGCAGGCGCGCCGTCGGCCACTCCAACAGGTAGGCCAGTACGATAGCGACCAGCAGCGGCGCTAACAGGCCGCTAAAGAAAAAGAGGATGCTAAAACCAGCCACCAGAATGACCAGCAAGGCAATCGCCTCCGGGTCGCTGAAGCGACGGCGATACCATTGCATTAACATTTCGAGCATAAAACCCTTCCCAGAACTCAACTGCGGGATTGTGATGCCGAATTGTATCGAAATGTCACAAAAAAGACTTCGCTTTTTATCGTTGATTCAGGAAACTAAAATAGTGAGTCTGTGCTCATCACAGTTACACTTATGAAGTGTCGGAGCGTGGAACGATATTTCACGACGTTGGTCAAAGGGCTATCTCAAAACAACAGGATAGAGGTTATGTTCAGGCAGTTGAAAAAAAACCTGGTGGCAACCCTCATTGCAGCATTGGCTCTCGGTCAGGTCGCGCCCGCATTTGCCGACCCTGCCGACACGCTGCCCGATATGGGAACCTCGGCAGGAAGCACGCTTTCTATCGGACAAGAGATGCAAATGGGCGACTTTTATGTGCGCCAGCTACGCGGCAGCGCGCCGTTAATCAACGATCCGCTGCTGGTGCAATACATTAACGCGCTGGGTATGCGTCTGGTCTCGCACGCCGACTCCGTCAAAACGCCCTTCCATTTTTTCTTGATCAATAATGACGAAATCAACGCGTTCGCGTTCTTTGGCGGCAATGTGGTGCTGCACTCGGCACTTTTTCGCTACGCGGATAACGAAAGCCAGCTAGCTTCAGTCATGGCGCATGAAATCTCCCACGTGACGCAGCGCCATCTGGCGCGCGCGATGGAAGATCAAAAGCGCAGCGCGCCGCTTACCTGGGTGGGCGCGCTGGGTTCCATTTTGCTGGCCATGGCCAGCCCACAGGCCGGTATGGCGGCGCTAACCGGTACTCTGGCGGGAACGCGCCAGGGAATGATAAGTTTCACCCAGCAAAATGAGCAAGAAGCCGACCGTATTGGTATTCAGGTACTGCAACGCGCCGGATTTGACCCACAGGCGATGCCCTCTTTCCTCGAAAAACTGCTCGACCAGGCGCGTTACTCCACGCGTCCGCCTGAAATTTTGCTCACTCACCCCTTACCGGAAAGCCGCCTTGCGGATGCCCGCAACCGTGCCAACCAGATGCGCCCGGTCGTGGTGCAATCTTCCGCCGACTTTTATCTCGCCAAAGCGCGCGCCCTGGGAATGTACAATTCCGGACGTAACCAGCTTACCAGCGACCTGCTGGATCAGTGGTCTAAAGGCAACGTGCGTCAGCAACATGCGGCGCAATATGGCCGGGCGTTGCAGGCGATGGAAGCGAGCAAATACGATGAAGCGCGCAAAACGTTGCAGCCGCTGTTAAGCGCGGAACCGAACAATGCCTGGTATCTTGACCTCGCCACCGATATTGACCTGGGGCAGAAAAGAGCCAACGACGCGATTAATCGCCTGAAAAATGCCCGCGATCTGCGCGTTAATCCTGTGCTGCAGTTAAACCTCGCCAATGCGTACCTCCAGGGAGGCCAGCCCAAAGCGGCGGAAACCATTCTGAATCGCTACACCTTTAGCCATAAAGATGACGGTAACGGCTGGGATCTGCTTGCTCAGGCCGAAGCCGCGCTGAACAACCGCGATCAGGAGCTGGCGGCGCGCGCTGAAAGTTATGCGCTGGCGGGACGACTGGATCAGGCAATTTCACTGCTCAGTAGCGCCAGCGCCCAGGCAAAACTGGGTAGCCAGCAACAGGCGCGTTACGATGCGCGTATCGACCAGTTGCGCCAGTTACAGGAACGCTTCAAGCCATACACGAAAATGTAATCGCCGTTTATTAGCCGGATGGCGTCACAAGGAGAACTCATGACCGACACGATTAAAATCTACCATAACCCGCGCTGTTCGAAGAGCCGCGACACGCTGAACCTGCTGAAATCTAACGGCGTGGAACCGGAAGTGGTGCTTTATCTGGATACGCCCGCTGACGCCGCCACCGTGCGAGAACTGCTGCGTATGTTGGGCATGTCCAGCGCGCGCGAACTGATGCGCCAGAAAGAAGATCTCTATAAAACGCTTCATCTGGCGGATAGCCAGCTGAGTGAAGAGGCGTTAATCCAGGCGCTGGTTGAACACCCTAAACTGATGGAGCGCCCCATTGTGGTGGCAAATGGTCAGGCGCGCATTGGCCGACCGCCTGAGCAGGTGCTGGACATCCTCGGTTAACCGTTGAACGCCGCCGTCGCGGCGTATTACAGTTTCAGGATCTCTTTGACAAACGGGATCGTCAGTTTTCGCTGGGCAGTGATCGACGCATGATCGAGCTGATCCAGCGTCATAAACAGCGTGCGCATTTCGCGATCAAGACGTTTGAGTAAAAACCGCCCGACATCTTCCGGCAGTTCAAACCCCCGTAACCGGGCGCGCAACTGTAGCGCCTGAAGTTTGTCTTCATCGGAAAGAGGCTGGAGTTTATAGATTTGCCCCCAGTCCAGACGGGAAGCGAGATCGGGCAAGCCCAGATTTAACTGTCTTGGCGGACGATCGCCGGTGATCAATAACCGCGTCTTACCGGACTCCAGAATGCGGTTATAGAGATCAAAGATCGCCATCTCCCACAGTTCATCGCCAGCAACACACTCAATGTTATCAATACACACCAGCGAGAGGTGTTCCATACCGTCGAGCACTTCCGGCACGAACCAGGTGCGTTTATCGAGCGGGACGTAGCCTACCGCATCTCCACGCTGCGACAGTTCAGCGCAGGCGGCGTGCAGCAAATGGCTGCGGCCCGCGCCTTCACGCGCCCAAAGGTAGATATATCCACTATGTTCCTGGCGCAACACGTTTTGTAACGCGGCCAGTAGAGAGGCGTTATCCCCCGGCCAGAAACTTGCGAAAGTTTCGTCGTCAGGAAGATAAAGTGGCAAAGAGAGCTGTGCCGGTGTGTTCAGAGATACCTCAACCCAGAATGACATAAAATCGCGCTGAGTTTACCACATAATTCCCTTGAGATAGAACCGGGCAGCATCGCTGCCCGGCAACCCGTTACTGATGCGGAGACTCCGCATCATTTGCCTCCAGTACCACTTCTTCCGGACGCAACAGGCTAATCAGTTTAAAAATCAGGCTCAGGCAAATCCCGACGATGGTCGCCAGCGCCATCCCTTTCAATTCTGCCGCGCCGATATGCACTTTCGCGCCGCTCACGCCGATGATCAAAATCACCGAGGTGAGGATCAGGTTTTGCGCTTTGTTGTAATCGACTTTCGATTCGATCAAGACGCGAATCCCCGACGCGCCGATAACGCCGTACAACAGCAGTGAGACGCCGCCCATCACGGGTAACGGGATAATCTGAATCGCCGCCGCCAGTTTGCCGACGCAGGAAAGCAGAATGGCGAAAATCGCCGCGCCGCCGATAACCCAGGTACTGTAAACGCGGGTGATCGCCATGACGCCAATATTTTCCCCATAGGTGGTATTCGGCGTGGAGCCGAAGAAACCGGAGACGATCGTCGACAGTCCGTTAGCGAACATCGAGCGGTGCAAACCGGGATCGCGCACTAAATCTTTTTTGACGATATTCGCCGTCACCACCAGATGACCGACATGCTCGGCGATCACGACCAACGCCGCGGGCAGAATCGTCAGGATCGCGAACCATTCAAAACGCGGCGTATAGAAAGTCGGTAGCGCAAACCAGTGCGCCTGGGCAATCGGCGTGGTATCGACCACCCCCAACGCGAATGACAGCGCATAGCCCGCCAGCACGCCGATCAAAATCGGAATGATCGCCAGGAAACCGCGAAACAGTACGGAGCCGAACACCGTCACCGCCAGCGTGACCATGGAGATGATAATTGTTTTCGTGTCCGGCGACTGCCCTTGCGCAGGCAGCAATCCGGCCATCCCCGCCGCGACGCCAGCCAGCTCCAGACCGATAACGGCAACGATTGCGCCCATTGCCGCAGGCGGGAACATCACATCCAGCCAGCCGGTGCCCGCTTTTTTAACGATGAAAGAAACCAGACAGAACAACACGCCGCACATAATAAAACCGCCCAGCGCCACTTCATAACCCAGCGGCAACAGCAGTAGTACCGGGGAAATAAAGGCAAAGCTCGATCCGAGGTAGGCCGGAATTTTACCTTTGCAGATAAAGAGATACAGCAGCGTTCCGATACCGTTAAACAACAGCACCGTCGCGGGGTTGATATGAAACAGAACTGGCACCAGCACGGTCGCGCCAAACATGGCGAAAAGGTGCTGTAAACTAAGCGGGATTGTCTGTAAAAGCGGCGGTCTTTCACTCACCCCGATAGCACGGCGCGTCATAGTGTTTTCCTCTAAGTGTGTTTGTTATGAGTTGTTTTATTCAAAAAAAAGCCGACTCTTAAAGTCGGCTTTTAATTATTTATTCACTTACTTGGTACCAAAAATCTTATCGCCGGCATCGCCAAGCCCCGGAATAATGTATCCGTGCTCGTTAAGCCCCTGATCGATAGAGGCGGTGTACAGTTCAACGTCCGGGTGCGCTTTTTCCAGCGCCGCAATGCCTTCCGGCGCGGCGACCAGCACCAGCACCTTAATGCTGCTACAGCCTGCTTTTTTCAGCAGGTCGATGGTCGCGATGACAGAACCGCCGGTCGCCAGCATCGGGTCGACGATCAGCGCCATGCGCTCATCAATGTTCGATACCAGTTTCTGGAAATAAGGTACTGGCTCAAGCGTCTCTTCGTTACGGTACATCCCGACTACGCTGATACGCGCGCTCGGTACATTTTCCAGAACGCCTTCCATCATGCCCAGACCCGCGCGCAGAATCGGCACAACGGTAATTTTTTTACCTTTGATCTGGTCGATTTCCACCGGGCCATTCCAGCCTTCGATGGTGACTTTTTCCGTTTCCAGGTCGGCTGTCGCTTCATACGTCAGCAGGCTGCCTACTTCTGAGGCGAGTTCACGAAAGCGTTTAGTGCTAATGTCGTTTTCACGCATCAGACCCAGCTTGTGTTTGACGAGTGGGTGTTTGACTTCCACGATCTTCATACTCTTCTCCTATCCTCAGATGACTGGCAACCACAAAAAAAATCGCCGGATTATACCGCTTTTCCTCTCTGACGCAACACAATGTATGCTTGACCTGGATCAACCAAAAGCGCTGATAGCGGAAAAGTGAGTATAAATCACTCACGTTGAAACAGGCGATAAAGGCTAACAACCGTTTGAATCTTAGCAATTTTAAGGATGAATGGCCTGTCCAGACCACCTGTCGTAAACCAAGTGCTGGATATCCTTTTCTTTTTTACCAACAGAGAAATTTTCAAGCAGCGACCGAAACCATGCCAAAAAAATCGCCCGGATATCCAGGGCGCAGACCACGCTCGCAAACGTTTGCTTTCCCTGTTAGAATTGCGCCGAATTTAACTTTTACCGCAAGAAAAAACGTGGGGAACCAGGCAGTGACCGATAAGACCTCTCTTAGCTATAAAGATGCCGGCGTCGATATTGATGCGGGTAACGCTCTGGTTGATCGAATCAAAGGCGTAGTGAAGAAAACTCGCCGCCCGGAGGTTATGGGCGGTCTGGGCGGTTTCGGTGCGCTGTGCGCGTTGCCGCAAAAATATCGTGAACCGGTACTGGTTTCCGGCACTGACGGCGTAGGCACCAAACTTCGCCTGGCGATGGACTTAAAGCGTCACGACGCTATCGGTATTGATCTGGTGGCGATGTGCGTAAACGATCTGGTCGTTCAGGGCGCGGAACCGCTGTTTTTCCTCGATTACTATGCCACGGGTAAACTGGATGTCGATACCGCCGCCAGCGTGATCAACGGTATTGCCGAAGGCTGCCTGCAATCCGGCTGCGCGCTGGTTGGCGGCGAGACGGCGGAAATGCCGGGCATGTATCACGGCGAAGATTACGATGTGGCGGGTTTCTGCGTCGGCGTAGTCGAAAAATCAGAAATCATCGACGGCTCCCGGGTTGCCGAAGGCGACGTGCTGATTGCGCTCGGCTCCAGCGGCCCGCACTCGAATGGATATTCGCTGGTGCGGAAAATTATTGACGTTAGCGGCTGCGACCCACAAACCACTCTGCTGGAAGGGAAGCCGCTGGCCGATCATCTGCTTGAACCGACCCGTATCTACGTAAAATCGGTTCTGGAACTGATTGAAAACGTCGATGTGCACGCTATCGCCCACCTCACCGGCGGCGGCTTTTGGGAAAATATTCCGCGCGTTCTGCCGGAGAATACCCAGGCGGTAATTAATGAGTCGTCCTGGCAGTGGCCCGCCATCTTTACCTGGCTGCAAACCGCCGGTAATGTCAGCCGACATGAAATGTACCGTACCTTTAACTGCGGCGTCGGCATGGTGATTGCGCTCTCCACTCCGGAAGCGGACAAAGCGCTTGCTCTGCTAAACGAGAAAGGTGAAAACGCATGGAAAATCGGTATCATCAAAGCCTCTGATTCCGAACAGCGTGTGGTTATTGAATAATGAATATTGTGGTGCTGATTTCCGGCAATGGAAGCAATTTACAGGCGATTATCGATGCCTGCGAAGCGAAGAAAATTAAAGGCACCCTCAGGGCAGTATTCAGCAATAAGGCCGACGCGTTCGGCCTTGAACGCGCCAGAGAAGCCGGCATTCCGGCGCAAGCGCTGACTGCCGATCGGTTTGACAGCCGCGACGCCTTCGATCGCGAGTTGATTCGCAAGATAGACGCGTATGCGCCCGATGTGGTCGTGCTGGCCGGTTTTATGCGTATTCTGAGTCCGATGTTTGTCGCGCATTACTACGGGCGTCTGCTGAACATTCACCCTTCCCTGCTGCCAAAATATCCGGGGTTGCATACCCATCGCCAGGCGCTGGAAAACGGCGATGAGGAGCACGGTACCTCGGTGCATTTCGTGACAGACGAACTCGACGGCGGCCCGGTCATTCTCCAGGCGAAGGTGCCGGTTTTTGCCGACGACAGCGAAGATGATATCACCGCACGCGTACAGACTCAGGAACATGCGATTTATCCGCTGGTGATTGGCTGGTTTGCGCAGGGGCGTCTAAAGATGCGCGATAACGCCGCCTGGCTGGACGGGCGTCGTCTGCCGCCGCAAGGTTATGCGTCTGACGAATAATACGTCATCGGACAGGACTGCGTCTGCTTGCCGGATGGTGGCATAAATGCCTATCCGGCCTACTCTTTTCCCTTCCTTTATGCTATCAGTTTATTGTCATATTTTTCTGGCGCAGTTGGACATTAACGCGTAATGCTCGCCATAATCATCAGGCAGTGTCCCGTGAATAAAACGGAGTATAGGTAGTAATGGGTCAGGAAAAGCTATATATCGAGAAAGAACTGAGCTGGTTAGCATTTAACGAACGCGTGTTACAGGAAGCAGCGGATAAATCCAACCCGTTGATTGAGCGGATGCGGTTCCTGGGAATCTATTCTAATAACCTCGACGAGTTCTACAAAGTGCGTTTCGCTGAATTGAAACGACGCATTATTATCAGCGAAGAACAGGGTTCAAATTCTCATTCACGCCATTTGTTAGGCAAAATTCAGTCCCGCGTGTTGAAAGCAGACCAGGAGTTCGACGGCCTGTACAACGAATTACTGCTGGAAATGGCGCGTAATCAAATCTTTCTGATCAACGAGCGTCAGCTCTCGGTGAACCAACAAAGCTGGTTGCGCCACTATTTTAAGCACTATTTGCGCCAGCATATTACCCCGATTCTCATTAACCGGGAGACGGATCTTGTTCAGTTTTTAAAAGATGATTACACCTATCTGGCGGTGGAGATTATCCGCGGCGACACCATCAACTATGCGCTGCTGGAGATACCGTCCGACAAAGTCCCACGCTTCGTTAATCTGCCGCCGGAGACACCGCGCAGACGCAAGCCGATGATCCTTCTGGATAATATTCTGCGCTACTGCCTGGATGACATTTTTAAAGGGTTCTTCGACTATGACGCGCTTAATGCCTATTCGATGAAAATGACCCGCGATGCCGAATATGACCTGGTGCATGAGATGGAATCCAGTCTGATGGAGCTGATGTCTTCCAGCCTGAAGCAGCGCCTGACCGCTGAACCTGTGCGCTTTGTCTATCAACGCGATATGCCCGCCGCGCTGGTCGACGTGCTGCGGGAAAAACTGACGATCTCCCGGTATGACTCAATCGTACCCGGCGGGCGCTACCACAATTTTAAAGACTTCATTAATTTTCCGAATGTCGGTAAAGCCAACCTGGTCAATAAACCGTTACCGCGGTTACGCCATCTTTGGTTTGATAAAGAGAAGTTTCGTAACGGTTTCGACGCGATTCGCGAACGTGATGTGCTGCTCTATTATCCTTACCACACCTTTGAACATGTGCTGGAACTGCTGCGTCAGGCGTCGTTTGACCCAAGCGTGCTGGCGATCAAAATCAATATTTATCGCGTAGCGAAAGACTCGCGCATTATTGACTCGATGATCCATGCCGCCCATAACGGCAAAAAAGTCACCGTGGTGGTGGAGTTGCAGGCGCGCTTCGATGAAGAGGCGAATATTCACTGGGCCAAGCGGTTAACCGAAGCGGGCGTCCATGTTATTTTCTCTGCGCCTGGGCTGAAAATTCACGCCAAACTCTTCCTCATCTCACGAAAAGAGGGCGATGACGTGGTGCGTTATGCGCATATCGGCACCGGTAACTTCAACGAAAAAACAGCGCGGCTGTATACCGATTATTCGCTGCTGACCGCCGATGCGCGCATTACCAATGAAGTGCGTCGGGTCTTTAATTTTATTGAAAACCCCTATCGCCCGGTCACTTTCGATTATTTGATGGTTTCTCCACAAAACTCACGGCGTCTGCTGTATGAGATGATCGATCGTGAAATCGCCAATGCCCAGCAAGGCTTACCGTCAGGGATTACGTTAAAGCTTAACAACCTGGTCGATAAAGGGTTGGTCGACAGGCTATACGCCGCGTCGGGTTCGGGCGTCCAGGTCAATCTGCTGGTGCGCGGTATGTGTTCTCTTATTCCGCAGCTGGAAGGCATTAGCGATAATATTCGCGCGATTAGCATCGTGGATCGCTATCTGGAACACGATAGGGTTTATATTTTCGAAAACGGCGGTGATAAGCAAGTTTGGCTCTCTTCAGCTGACTGGATGACGCGTAATATTGACTACCGTATCGAAGTCGCTACGCCTATCCTCGACCCGCGGCTTAAACAACGCGTCCTGGATATCATTGACATTCTGTTTAGCGACACGGTAAAAGCGCGTTTTATCGATAAAGAACTCAGCAACCGCTACGTGCCGCGCGGCAATCGCCGTAAAGTCCAGGCGCAGCTGGCAATTTATGACTACATCAAATCACTCGAGCAACCAGACTAACGCTATGCCAATTTACGATAAATCCCCTCGCCCGCAGGAGTTCGCTGCGGTCGATCTCGGCTCAAACAGCTTTCATATGGTCATTGCCCGCGTGGTTGACGGCGCAATGCAGATTATCGGGCGCTTAAAACAGCGCGTCCATCTGGCGGACGGGCTGGGCGCGGATAACAAACTCAGCGAAGAAGCCATGGAACGGGGGCTTAGCTGTCTGTCGCTGTTTGCTGAACGCTTACAAGGTTTCTCCCCTTCCAGCGTCTGTATCGTAGGCACCCATACGTTACGTCAGGCGCAAAATGCCGCTGATTTTCTCAAACGCGCGGAAAAGGTTATTCCCTACCCGATAGAGATTATTTCCGGTAACGAAGAAGCGCGCCTGATTTTTATGGGCGTAGAACATACGCAGCCGGAAAAAGGCCGCAAGCTGGTGATCGATATCGGCGGCGGGTCAACAGAGCTGGTCATTGGCGAAAACTTCGAACCCAAGCTGGTTGAAAGCCGTCGTATGGGCTGCGTGAGCTTCGCGCAGCTCTACTTTCCCGGCGGCGTTATCAATAAAGAAAACTTCCAGCGCGCCCGAATGGCGGCGGCGCAAAAACTGGAAACCTTAACCTGGCAGTATCGTATTCAGGGTTGGAACGTGGCGATGGGCGCTTCCGGTACGATTAAGGCCGCTCATGAAGTTCTCCTGGCGCTGGGTGAGAAAGATGGCTTCATTACGCCGGAGCGCCTCGATAAACTGAAGTCAGAAGTGTTGAAGCACCGCTCCTTTAATGCGCTCAGCCTGCCGGGTCTGTCTGAAGAACGAAAAGCGGTCTTTGTGCCGGGCCTGGCGATTCTGTGCGGCGTTTTTGATGCTCTGGCTATCCGCGAGCTTCGCCTTTCCGACGGCGCGTTGCGCGAAGGCGTGCTGTATGAAATGGAAGGCCGCTTCCGCCATCAGGATGTTCGCAGCCGTACCGCAAAAAGTCTGGCCAATCAATACAACATTGACAGAGAACAGGCCAGACGCGTGCTGGAAACCACCATGCAAATGTACGAGCAGTGGCAAGCCCAGCAGCCAAAACTGGCGCATCCGCAGCTTGAAGCGTTGCTCCGCTGGGCGGCAATGCTGCATGAGGTTGGACTGAATATTAATCACAGCGGTTTACATCGCCATTCGGCTTATATTCTGCAACACAGCGATTTGCCCGGCTTTAATCAGGAGCAGCAAATGATGATGGCGACGCTGGTGCGTTATCATCGTAAAGCCATAAAACTGGATGATATGCCCCGCTTTACGCTGTTTAAGAAAAAACAGTATCTGCCGTTAATTCAGCTACTTCGGCTGGGCGTATTACTGAACAACCAGCGGCAGGCGACCACCACGCCGCCGACGCTGCGGCTAACGACCGATGACAGCCACTGGACGTTATGTTTTCCGCATGACTGGTTCAGCCAGAATGCGCTGGTACTGCTTGATCTGGAAAAAGAACAGCAGTACTGGGAAGCGGTAACTGGCTGGCGTCTCAATATTGAGGAAGAAAGCTCGCCGGAGATCGCCGCGTAAATTGTGGATCAGACGCCGCGCCGCGGCGTCTGCCTTTACTGAATCTCAGATAATAGCTGCGGCTCGCCAATTAAATATCCCTGAAGATAGTCGATCCCCAACGACAGCACGACGCTTCGTATTTCTTCGCTCTCGACATACTCCGCGACGACCTGCATTTTTTTCATTCGCGCTAAATGACAAATAGAAGCCACGATCTGATAATCGAGACTGTTTGACACTATATTGCGAATAAAACTGCCGTCAATTTTAAGAATATCGGCGTTAACGTTTTTCAGCCGCGCATAGCTGGCGTAGCCTGTACCGAAATCATCAATCGCTATCTGACAGCCAAACTGCTGTAGCTGTCCCAGCGTCAACTGCGCCTGCTCAGCATTGGTGAGAGAGTTGCTTTCCGTTACCTCAAAAACCAGTTGCCAGGGTTCAACCTGATATTGCGTAAGCAACTGCTTAACTTCTGCAGGAAAACGGGCGCGGCATACCGATGTTGGCGACAGATTAATGGCAAAACGATGCGCGGGCATATATTCCCGGCTGGCCGCCATAAACCGCAGCGTGTTTTCAATCACCCAGAGATCGATAGCGGAAGACAAACCAAACTCATGCGCCACGGGTAAAAAATTGTCCGGGTTGATAACGTCGCCGTTGTCATCCCTGAGTCGCAGTAAAATTTCATGGTAAACGTCCCCGCGAACACCGAAAATAGGCTGCGCCATCAGGAAAAAATGATCGTGCTCCAACGCCTGTTGCAGGCGATTCATCATCGCAATTCTGCCCTTCAAATCGCGCTGCAGGTGCATTGCGCCGCGCCGCTGTAAATCCTCCGGCGCGTTAGTCGTCAACGAAAGATCGGAACTGGTGCTTAATTCGCCCAACAGCAGATAAAGGTGGCTAACCGGAGAACGCACGCAGCAGTAGCTCACGCCGACAGGCGGCTGTAGCGGCAGTCCATCCCAGATAAACCGAAACTGCTTAATATGTTTATCCAGCGCTTCAATACGCTGCTGATGCGCCTCTGTATTAAGACGCAGCACCAGGTCGTGCCCTGACATCTGGTAGACACACTCATTTGAGGCCAGCATCGGCGTAATCCAGTGAGAGAGCTTTTGCTTATACTGGATGCGTAGCATGACGCCATAATTTTTACCCAATAGCTCCAGGCCCGGCACGTGTAAAAAACAGATCGTAGACCAGGGCGCATTTTGGAGCGCGCGGTTTAACGCACGTAAATTGGGAAGATGTACCACCGGGTCAAGATAGGCCAGCCGCCGTGCGCGACTACTCACTACGCGCTGGCGCGTGGCCAGCACAGACATATAATTAACAATAAAAGAAAAAACCAGATAGCTCGAAGAGGTAATCGCTAATTGCGTATCATAACCTGAATACCAGGGCATATAACGCTGATAATAATGAATTGACGTAATTAGCACGACGGCCCAGATAATTGAAATAAACTTATAGCCATAGCGCATCGCGCCCCACAGCATGACCGGCAATAATAACGAAAGCGTATAGTTGGTACTAAATATTGAACTATTATCAGTCAATGGCATACACAGTATAAACATTAGTGTAGTCAATACGGCCAGCCAAATAACGATCTCTTTTTTAGTGACCTTGCTATCAATCTGTAGCTTTAATTGCTGATAATACCCGCGCAGGTGCAGCGGATTGCGGAGAGTACGAATAATAAAATAGCACAATGGCACGCCGATAAGGTTACCGACCAGTAACGCCTGGTAATTAATCAGCGTGTTGATATTAAAGGGCATTACCCCCATCAGGCTGGCTTTACTTTCGTACATGCCAACAAAAGCGGCAAACTGGTAGATGACCAGAAATAATGTTGCTGAACAAAATACCTGCCAGAACATTCGTTGAAACAACAGGTGGGCGTCGCCGTGGGAAACATTATTTCGCCGGGGGGAAAAGACACGATAACCGCCCCAACTTAGCACGATAGTAATGATAAAGTGCATCGTCACAGAAAGGGTTTCATACAGCCCTGTCTGCGGGTATCTGCGCCAGAAGATAGCAAGCACAATACCCGGCAGTGCTGCCCAGCCGAAAAAGAGCATCAGACTAAGCATAAAAGCTAACGGCAGGTAAAAAAGAACCACATTTCCAGTGCTGGTAAGCGCATAAGTATTTGCGCTACTTAAAACAGGTAGTAAAATCGAAGGGAGAATGAGCGGTAGTCCCCACCATTTATCTCTGATATTTATATAAGTTTTATTTAGTTTCATAGATGCTCAGCAGAACCCCCCAATCCCAAAGGGGCGTTAACAGACAGGCATCCCACCTGACTTTAAATTGATGATGCGATATACATCACACGATAGTCATCGATTGTAATTATTAAACAAAAGTAACATTTGATTTAAGTCAATTATTACCCTTCTCCTGCAACCTTTATTCACCTTTTTATTCTTTGTTATCATTAATTTATTATTAATGTAAATACTAAAATTATCTTCCATAACAATATAAGATAAATCAACTGACGCAATTTTACATTAAGAGGAATTGACCATCGGTTCGCAGTATGCCTTAATGTAGAGTGAACGCAGGCTTGTTACGTTCTTCGCCTTGATAATACCCTTGAAGAACCCAGCCTGATCCCGCCCATATCGCTGGGCCAACGTTAAGGAACCCTTTGTGAGTCAGGCCAACAGTATGCGAAAACGACATCGATTTAACACTCGCATGACCCGTATCGTACTGCTTATCAGTTTTCTCTTCTTCTTTGGACGTTTCGTCTACTCTTCTATCGGCGCCTGGCAGCACCATCAGGATAAAAAAGAAGCGCAACAGTCATCGCTTTCTGTCACCACGCCGGGACAACGTTAAGCTGTTATCCGTTGGCGATATTATCGTCACAGGCTTACTGTGTTATCCAGAACTCTGTTTTCCCTTCCCTGGCTTAGCATGAACCGATAAAAACAAAGCATCGTACTATCTAATGCTTTGTTTTTTAGTCTAAAAAAACAATCAACTACAAGAAACGATAGTTTACTTTTTTTAAGATTAGTCTTAAATACATTCCTTTTTGCGTTATTACCTAAACAAGGAATTGTGATGAATTTTAAAAAAAATGCTTTGCCTCTGGTTTTGTTTGCCTCTTTTTCTCTTGCCGGATGCCAGTCCAATGCGGATGACTATGCCGCAGATGTTTACCAAACCGGGCAGTTAAACGCGAAGCAAGAAACAAAGACCGTCAATATTATCTCTGTTTTGCCAGCGAAAGTTGCCGTAGATAACACCGCCAATAAAAAAACCGCTCAGACCTTCGGCGCAATTCTTGGGGCTGTAGCGGGCGGCGTTACTGGTCATAACGTGGGTTCAGGTAGCGGTTTGGGTACTACTGCCGGCGCGGTTGGCGGCGGAGCCGTTGGCGCAGCGGCGGGTTCATTAGTTAAAGATAAAACGTTAGTTGAAGCTGTATCTTTGACTTACAAAGAAGGAACGAAGGTTTATACCTCCACCCAGGTTGGAAAAACGTGCCAATTTACCACCGGTCTGGCGATGGTGATATCGACCAAAGATAACGAAACGCGAATTCAACCCAATACGAAATGTCCTGAGAAAAGCTAACTATCAGGAGATTTTATGAAGAAAGTTATTTTAGCCACTGTTTTATTCACCCTAAGCGGCTCGGTTTTATCTTCTTCTTTGCAGGATCAGCTTGCGGCGGTAGCCCAGGCTGAACAGCAAGGAAAAAATGAAGAAAACAGACAACGTGATGCTCTGCAAGCCAAACGAGATCAAGAGGCTCAACAGGAAAGACAAAGGCAAGCCAATGCGGCCGCGGTTGCTAAGCAGCGAGCAAAAGCGGCAGAAGCTGAACGGAAAGCACGGCAAGCAAAATTGGCAGCGGAAGCCGCGCAAGATAAAGCGCGCGATCAAAGCTACGAAGATGAGCTTCGTCGTTTAGAAATTCAGAAACAAAAACTGGCGCTGGCCAGGGAAGAGGCCCGGGTAAAAAGAGAAAATGAATTCATCGATCAAGAGCTGAAAAGTAAAGCTGCCCAGACAGATGTTATTCAATCTCATGCTGATGCAAACAGAAATCTATCTGAAGGCGGTCGCGATCTGCTGCAAAGCGAAGGTAAAGCCCGTGAGAAAAAGGCAAGCGGCTGGTTTAACTGATTTCGCTAATCATTTGTGTATTAGCTCAGATTTGACCTGACACAACTATGGCACAGACCTAAACCTAATCTGACAGGCAGGTCTGTGCCAGCAGCAGGACCGGTTTGCCATTCATCACGATAAGCCGTCCCTGCTAGTTATAGCGGGTCACAGGAACGATTTTTAGCGGCTCATTCACATCCGCCTTTGTGAAGTTGCGTAAGGTATTTCGAATACGTAACACCCGTTCTTCCGGCGTAGTGAGGCCAAATTTCGCCTGCAGCATCACAATCGGTTGATGGAAGATATAAACCGTACGGGCTCGCTCTGCGTCGGTGGGTTCCTGACGGGGTTCTGCGGCAAGAGAATAAAACGAGATAATCGATAACATCGTCGAGATAATTGCGAGCACAAGCTTATTCATACCCACCACCGAGTAATGTGAAATTATCATTATTATTCAAGCAACCAGCCGAGCGGCAGATCTTGTATTTTCTGAGCATAGACCAGTAGTTCACATCTGCAATATCTTGCAATCTACGAAACCGTCATTGCTCAAAGCCCGTATTGACGCCATCCAACGCCGCGCCGAAAAAACGCATGATATAACCAAATGATGCATACGCAATAATTTCAGTAACTTATAAATAACCAATTATAAAGATTACATTTTTGCAGATTTGACTATTCTTAAATGGGTTCCCTTTTTGATGTCAGATCACCCCCACAATTACTACTCTGGAAGCCATTTTTACCTCTGATTATTCGTCCTACTCACTCAGGAAAGGTTTATGAAAGTTAAAGTCATCACCAGCGCGGTTTTGCTGGCACTTATGGTGTCTCAGCCCGCAACTGCAGTCGACGCCCCACAATCGCCGCTAATGAAACAACTCAATAATGGCAACTGGCTTCCTCAGGAAGAAGCACAGTCGCTCAGCGATGAACTTTACTATCAGGACGCGATCCAGGCCTATATTCAGACGTTGCCGCTGTTGAACACTATTGGCCTGCGCGATGGTTCAGAGGCGGCATTTGGCAAAGGCTATAATGTCCTGCCTATCTGGAAAGAGCGGATGGACAGCCGCGCCGTGGTGCCAACGCCGAACGGTGACGTTATCTATTCAATGAGCTACCTGGATCTGAAAGAAACCGGTCCGCTGGTCATCAAAGCGCCACCGAACGTGATTGGCATGTTTACCGACTTCTTCCAGAAAACCATTACCGATGTGGGCGCTATTGGTCCGGATCGTGCTCGTGGCGGGCTGTACCTGTTATTGCCCCCGGACTACGACGGGCCGGTGCCTCAGGGGTACTACGCGTTTAAATCCTCGACCTACAATGTGTTCCTGTTCTTCAGAACCATTATGGGCAAAGGTGACGGGAAGCCTGATCCGGTTCCGGCGGTGAAAAGCGCGGAAACAACGCGCGTCTATCCGCTGTGGGATGTTGAAAAAGAAGTCAAACCGATGCAGTTCCCGGACGCCAGCGGTAAGCGTGTCAATATGATGTACCCGACCGACGCCAGCTACTGGCAGAAACTGAAAACCTTCGTGGACTATGAGCCGTTGACGGCAATCCCGGAAGAAACACGCAGCGCGTTACTGAGCATTGGGATGGTGAAAGGCAAACCGTTCAACCCAACGGCGAAGCAGCAAGAGATGCTGAAAAAAGCCGTCGAGACCGCGCCACGCATGATCCTTGCGCGTCGCCAGGTGGGCCGGGACGATCAACGCCAATTGTATTACAAGGACCGCCAGTGGGAAAACTCATGGGCGGGAGCAACAGCGGAGTGGATGCAGTACGGCACGCTTGATGCCAATCAGCGCGCAGCATTTTTCCAGATTGCCTATTCCAGCGCCGCGGCAATGGTGATGCACACCACGGGGGCGGGGTCTAAGTATCCATATGCGGTCAAGGACAATACCGGCAAGTTCCTTGATGGAAGCAACACTTACAAGCTCCATTTGCCGCCAAACCCGCCAGCGGCGCTGTTCTGGGCGGTCACCGCTTATAACATCACCGACGGTACCATGCCGGAAACTGACCAGTTACTGCCGTCGACCAATGGCTATTACAACATACCCAAGAACAAAGATGGTTCTATCGACCTGTGGTTTGGGCCGAATAAACCAGAAGGCGTCGCCGACAGCGCGTTTATTAAAACCGTTTCTGGCCGTAATTTCCTCGTGGCATTACGACTTTATGGTACCGAAGACGGTTTCTATGACCAGACCTGGGTGCCGGACGATCTGGTTCAGACCAATAAATAACAGTGAGACATAAGATGAAAATGAAACACCTGGCGATGTTGACTGCTCTGACGCTCAGCGCCGGAGCCTTTGCCCAGAACGCACCGCTGACGATCCCGCATCCGACCAAGTTTGATGAGCTGAAGCAACCGTCACCGGACGTCACGATGCCGGAGAGCTATGTGAAGGCCATTGCACAGCAGGCCTACCTTTGGGGCTGGCCGATGGTGAACCAGTTCAACCGCCGTGAAACCATCACCAAAGCGCCATACCCGGCGCTTAACGGTGGGATGGTTCCGGTCGCGCCGATGGGCCAGCTCAGCATGCTCACCGACTACATCAAACCGGAAGAGACCTTCGTTACCTGCCCGAACCAGGACGTAGCCTACGGACTTGGCTTCTTTGAGCTGGATAAAGAGCCTGTCGTTATCCAGGTGCCGGATTTTGGCGACCGATTCTGGGTTTATGCCATCTATGATGCCCGTACCGATCAGATTGGTAATGTGGGTAAACCCTATGGAACGAAGCCAGGTTTCTATTTGCTCGTGGGTCCCAACTGGAAAGGTGAAACGCCAAAAGGCTTTAACGGCGTAATTCAGTCTTCGACAGAAATGGCGAACGTCATTCCCCGTATTCAGATGGATGATACGCCGGAAGATCGCAGGGCGATTCAAGCGCCCATCAAAGAAGTGATGACTTATCCGTTGAGTCAATTTGATGGCAAGATGAAATCCTATGAGTACTCCAAAATCCCGGCGATCGGTGATAAACCGGATGCCAGCGCCGGAGAAACGCCTTGGGTCGTTCCGGAAAAATTCTTTGACCAGTTCGCTAACGTGCTGGAAAAAGTACCGCCACTTCCGGGTGAAGAGGCCCTGTATGCGCAGTTCCGCCATCTAGTAGACGCTGGCAAGAAAAACCCGGAAATCCGTAAATGGATGGATGCCGCCGCTGTCGAGACGGACAAAACCGTCATCGCGGATTTCTTTAAATGGAAGAACAACGGTGTGCCTGCAGGCAACGGCTGGAACCGTTCCAAAAATAACGCCGAGTTTGGTGTGGATTACTACAACCGTACCGGTACGTCCAAATCCAATATGTTCGACAACAAGCCGGACGAAACGCAGTATTTCTACACCGACAATGATGCCACAGGGAAGCAGCTTTCAGGTGAGCATGACTACACGGTAACCTTCCCGAAAGGCGGGCTTCCGCCGGTGAAGGGCTTCTGGTCACTTACGCTCTACAACAGCAAGCATCTGTTCAGCCCAAATGAACTGAACCGTTATTCGCTGGGGACGAAAAATAAAAACCTGAAGTATAACGAAGACGGTTCACTGACCCTCTACGTGAGCAAAAAGCGCCCTTCTGAGGATAAAGTGAATAACTGGCTGCCGGCACCTGACGGCAACCTGTCACTCTATATCCGAGCATATTGGGGGGAACAACCAATTCTGGATGGTACCTGGCAGCCGCCAAAAATTGAAACGGTTAAATAAGCCGCCTGTAGCCCTCTGTTTATGACAGGGGGCTTTTTTCCTCCTTCCGTTTAGCGCACATAAGGAACAACCATACTTAAATCTCCCACATTAATCTCCCACATTGCAGGAGAGTTGAGTATGAACACGTCACCGTGAAACAAAGACCGTATCATCGGCCAAAAAAGGTCACTTCAGATATCTCATATCTGGGGGATCCGAATCCGGCTTGAACAGGAAGGTAAAACGCGTGATTTAGCTCTGTTCAATATGGCCCTGGACAGTAAACTACCAGGCTGTGATCTGGTCAAACTCAAAGTATCTGATGTTGCATATGGTGGCTCTGTTTCAAAAACCGGTAGCCCTGTGCAATTTGAAATAACCAAAGGGACAAGAGAAGCTGTTGCTGCTTTGATAAATGCCTGGCAATTTTCATAGCAAAGACTTCTTGTTTCGGTCTCGAGTCGGAACTAATCAGCACATATCAATCCGGCAATACAACCGAATTTTTCATGGATGGGTAGAAAAGCCTGGTCTCGAAGCTTCGCTTTACGGCACACATTCCATGAGAAGAACAAAACCTCACCTGATCTACAAGAAAACCAAGAGTCTCTGGGTGATCCAACTACTGTGGGCCATAAGAAACGGGAAAGCGCTGTCCGATATTTGGGCATTGAAGCCGATGATGCGTTCGAAATCCCTGAATCAATTGAAGTATAGGGTCGTCAGGGCTGCAACAGCAGCTCTGTGCAGAAGCCGACCTTTCTAAAGCAATTATGTGTCAACAAAGTGGTTGAAGATCAGCGAATTAGTTCATCACAGGGATATTATGATAGATTGTTTGTCAGTTAGAAAGCAGCCTAACCAAACAACCAGGGAAAGGAGAGTAATCGGTATGACGATTTTAGTGACGGTGCAGGCTCAGCTCATTACTGGAGAAGCGCAGATAATAAAAAGCCAGGCTCCTGAGGGGATGCTGGCCGCCGTATTTGAAGATGACGGCCAGACCGGGTATTTCTACGCGCTCGATGAATCCGTTGAAGGAAACTCGATTCAGGATGCAGTGCATATCTACAATGTCGAGGATATTTCAGACGGTCACATTCCTTCTGACGTTAAAATCGGCTGGTCAGAAGACAGTCAGAAGTGCGTGCTCCTTATCAACGGATATCCGCATGGAGCATTCGATTTCGTGGGGAAAAATGGGTACTGCAGAAGCGGATTTCCTCCTCCAATAAACAAGGTATGGTCTGTGTCCGGCCATGAGTGGAGCGATTCGGTGGATGACTTTTTCCGGTGAGTTATGGTGGGCTTAACGCCTGCCGTTATTTTCTACCCATATTGATAATGTCACTCTGAAAGGAGCGGACAGTTTCATGGGCTCTCAGGAGATAAACTATGTACTCCGAATGACTATATTTCGCTATTTCGCTCGAAGCCGACTGTCAGATTTGATTGTGTGCTGCCAGTGAAACCCGCTATTGTGTCGATGTAGTGCTTTACCGTCAGGAGCTGTGCGCTACACAGAAAACTCATCTATGCACATAAATAAAAACCCTCTGCAAAAACAGAGGGTTAAATTTCCTTTTACCTGTTCATGAAAACACAGGAAGGGTTATCGGCTTATTCCCACTCAATGGTAGCCGGTGGTTTACCGCTAATGTCATACACCACACGGGAAATCCCGTTGACTTCATTGATAATGCGGTTGGAAACACGACCCAGGAAGTCATACGGCAGATGTGCCCAGTGCGCGGTCATAAAGTCGATGGTTTCGACGGCACGCAGAGAGACCACCCAATCGTACTTACGACCATCGCCCATGACGCCTACGGAACGGACCGGCAGGAAGACGGTGAACGCCTGACTAACTTTGTCGTACAGATCCGCTTTGCGCAGTTCTTCAATGAAGATAGCGTCCGCACGGCGCAGCAGGTCGCAGTACTCTTTCTTCACTTCACCCAGTACGCGCACGCCGAGGCCCGGCCCCGGGAACGGATGGCGATACAGCATATCGTACGGCAGGCCCAGCTCCAGACCAATCTTACGCACTTCGTCTTTGAACAGCTCTTTCAGCGGTTCAACCAGCCCCATCTTCATCTCTTTCGGCAAGCCGCCGACATTGTGGTGAGATTTGATGACGTGCGCTTTACCGGTTGCAGACGCCGCAGATTCGATAACGTCAGGGTAGATAGTCCCCTGCGCCAGCCATTTCACGTCTTCCAGTTTGAGCGCTTCTTCATCGAATACTTCAACGAAAACGCGACCGATGATCTTACGCTTGGCTTCTGGATCGTTTTCGCCAGCCAACGCGGACAGGAAGCGATCTTCTGCCGGTACGTGAACAATGTTCAGACCAAAATGGTCGCCAAACATGTCCATCACCTGCTCGGCTTCGTTGAGGCGTAACAGGCCGTTGTCGACGAATACACAGGTCAGATTTTTACCGATCGCGCGGTGCAGCAGCATGGCGGTTACGGAGGAATCCACGCCGCCGGAGAGACCGAGGATTACTTTGTCGTCGCCCACCTGCTCGCGAATGCGCGCCACGGCGTCGTCGATGATCTTCGCCGGCGTCCACAGGGCTTCACACTGGCAGATATCGCGTACAAAACGCTCCAGCATACGCATACCCTGGCGGGTGTGGGTCACTTCCGGGTGGAACTGTACGCCGTAGAAGCGTTTTTCTTCGTTGGCCATGATGGCGAACGGGCAGCTTTCGGTGCTGGCGACGGTCACGAAGTCGGACGGAATCGCCGTCACTTTATCGCCGTGGCTCATCCACACGTCCAGCAGCGGTTTGCCGTCGGCGGTCAGGGAATCTTCAATACCGCGAACCAGCGCGCTGTCGGTCAATACTTCGACCTGCGCGTAACCAAATTCACGCTCATTAGAACCTTCTACATGACCACCAAGCTGCATCGCCATAGTCTGCATCCCGTAGCAGACGCCAAATACCGGCACGCCTGCTTCAAAGACATACTGCGGCGCGCGCGGGCTGTTTTCTTCGGTGGTGCTTTCCGGGCCGCCGGAAAGAATAATGCCGCTTGGGTTGAAGTCACGAATTTGCGCTTCTGTCACATCCCACGCCCACAGTTCGCAGTAAACGCCCAGCTCACGCACGCGGCGCGCAACCAGTTGAGTGTACTGAGAACCGAAGTCCAGAATGAGGATGCGATGCTTATGAATGTTTTCCGTCATTGACGCTTATTCCGAGGCAAGTGAAACAGATTAAATAAATCGCCCGACGCGAAGGTCGGGCGAAGAAAATCAGGAGCCCAGACGGTAGTTCGGGGACTCTTTGGTGATGGTCACGTCGTGAACGTGGCTTTCCTGAATGCCCGCACCGCTGATACGCACAAACTCCGCTTTAGTACGCAGTTCGTCGATGGTAGCACAACCGGTCAGCCCCATACAGGAGCGCAGGCCGCCCATCTGCTGGTGAATGATCTCTTTCAGGCGACCTTTATAGGCTACGCGGCCTTCGATACCTTCCGGCACCAGTTTGTCGGCGGCGTTGTCGCTCTGGAAGTAACGGTCGGAGGAACCTTTGGACATCGCGCCCAGCGAGCCCATCCCACGGTAAGATTTGTACGAACGGCCCTGGTAGAGTTCGATTTCGCCCGGGGATTCTTCGGTACCCGCCAGCATGGAACCCACCATTACCGCGCTCGCGCCTGCGGCGATGGCTTTGGCGATGTCGCCGGAGAAACGAATACCGCCGTCAGCGATAACCGGAATCCCGGTGCCTTCCAGCGCTTCCACCGCGTCGGAAACAGCGGTGATCTGCGGAACGCCCACACCAGTCACGATACGAGTCGTACAGATGGAACCCGGGCCGATGCCCACTTTCACCGCGCTGCAACCGGCTTCCGCCAGTGCGCGAGCGCCTGCGCCCGTCGCAACGTTGCCGCCGATGATTTGCAGGTCAGGATATTTTGCGCGCGTTTCACGGATACGTTGCAACACGCCTTCAGAGTGACCGTGAGAGGAGTCGATCAGCAGTACGTCAACGCCTGCCGCCACCAGCGCGTCAACGCGCTCTTCGTTGCCCGCGCCTGCGCCGACCGCCGCGCCGACACGTAAACGGCCCTGCTCATCTTTACAGGAGTTTGGTTTACGTTCCGCTTTCTGGAAATCTTTTACGGTAATCATGCCAAGCAGATGGAAGTTATCATCAACGACCAGCGCTTTTTCTACGCGTTTTTCGTGCATTTTTGCCAGCACGACTTCACGGGCTTCACCTTCACGAACGGTCACCAGACGCTCTTTCGGCGTCATGTAGACACTCACCGGCTGGTTCAGGTCAGTCACAAAACGCACGTCACGACCGGTGATGATACCCACCAGCTCGTTATCTTCAGTCACCACCGGATAGCCCGCAAAACCGTTACGCTCGGTCAGGGCTTTCACTTCATGCAACGTGGTGGTTGGCAGGACGGTCTGCGGGTCGGTCACTACGCCGGACTCGTGTTTCTTCACGCGGCGAACTTCTTCCGCCTGGCGCTCGATGGACATGTTTTTGTGGATAAAACCAATGCCGCCTTCCTGAGCCAGGGCAATTGCCAGGCGCGCTTCCGTCACGGTGTCCATCGCCGCAGAAAGCATAGGAATATTCAGACGAATAGTTTTCGTCAACTGCGTGCTGAGATCGGCAGTATTCGGCAAAACGGTGGAGTGAGCGGGAACAAGGAGGACGTCGTCAAACGTCAGGGCTTCTTTAGCGATACGTAGCATGGGCAATATCTCACCTGGGAGGTTAATAAATATTGCCGCGGCATTATACAGAACGTAATCGGTTGCATCTACATTTTTTTGCAAATAGTGCTTGCGATCCCCCGTGAGCAGGTTACTATCGATTGAATAACCTGCTGATTTAGAATTTGATCCCGCTCACATGTTATCCTCTCAAACTTCCTCAATTTTTACCGTAAGCCGCCTTAACCAGACGGTTCGTCTGCTGTTAGAACAGGAGATGGGACAGGTATGGATCAGCGGCGAGCTTTCTAATTTCACGCAGCCTGCGTCGGGCCACTGGTACTTTACGCTCAAAGACGATACCGCTCAGGTGCGCTGTGCGATGTTCCGTAACAGCAATCGCCGGGTGACGTTCCGCCCGCAGCACGGGCAGCAGGTGCTGGTACGCGCCAATATTACGCTGTACGAGCCGCGCGGCGATTATCAAATCATCGCCGAAAGTATGCAGCCGGCGGGCGAAGGCTTGTTGCAGCAGAAATATGAGCAGCTAAAAGCCAAACTCCAGGCCGAAGGGTTGTTCGATCAGCAGCATAAACAACCGTTGCCCTCCCCGGCCCACTGCGTGGGGGTGATCACCTCGAAAACCGGCGCGGCACTGCACGATATTCTCCACGTGCTAAAGCGTCGTGACCCATCCCTGCCCGTTATTATCTATCCAACCGCAGTCCAGGGCGACGATGCGCCGGGACAGATCGTTCGCGCCATTGAACTGGCGAACGCGCGCGGCGAGTGCGACGTGTTAATTGTCGGGCGCGGCGGCGGCTCACTGGAAGATTTGTGGAGTTTTAACGACGAGCGCGTGGCGCGGGCGATTTTTGCCAGCCGCATTCCGGTGGTCAGCGCCGTCGGTCACGAAACGGACGTCACGATAGCTGATTTTGTCGCCGACCTGCGCGCGCCGACGCCATCAGCAGCGGCAGAAATTGTCAGCCGTAACCAGCAGGAGTTGTTGCGCCAGATTCAATCCGCCCAGCAGCGTCTGGGCATGGCGATGGACTACTACCTCGCCAACCGCAGCCGTCGTTTCACGCAGATTTTTCACCGCCTGCAACAGCAACACCCGCAACTGCGTCTGGCCCGCCAGCAAACCGCGCTGGAACGTCTACGCCAACGGATGGGGTTTGCGCTTGAGGCCAGGATTAAGCAGGCCACTCAGCGCCAACAGCGCGTAAGTCAACGCCTGAGCCAGCAAAATCCGCAGCCGCGAATTCACCGCGCGCAGTCGCGCATCCAACAGCTGGAATATCGTCTGACGGAGAATATCCGCTCACGGTTAAGCGAACAGCGCGAACGCTTTGGCAACGCGGTCACGCATCTGGAGGCGGTCAGCCCGTTAGCCACGCTGGCGCGCGGCTATACGGTTTCGACGACAACGGACGGCAAGGTGCTGAAAAAGATCAAACAGGTCAAAGCAGGCGATATCATGACCACGAGACTGGAGGACGGCTGGCTTGAAAGTGAAGTCAAATCCGTCACGCCGGGCACGTAATCCAACATTCCCCCACCCTTTGCAGCGCGATGTTGGGGTTCGACTTCGCCTCAGCCAACCTACGCGCCACATTGGATAAGGTGTAGCCATAATCTGACGATCAATCGGTTTGTCATTCGCCTCAAAACCGGGCAGGGAACGCCCGCCCGGTTTTGTCTAACTTACCAGTTATAGCGCAGATTGAGGCTACCGTTCAGATCGCCAAAATCATTGCTGCCAGTCTGCCCGGCAACCTGAGCGCGAACGCTCCACTGCTTATCGATATCTGCCTGCAGACCTACTTTCAGCTCCGCACGGTTAGCCGGAAGATCCTGTTTCACCGTAGCATCATCAAACGATACCGACACATCATCGCTGGTGTGCAGCCAGTTAGCTTCAGCAAACGGCTGGATAACCGTACGACTGCCCTTGTACAGCTTGCCGTCAACTCGCAGACCCAGGCGCGTTGTCCAACTGTCACTATCCTGACCGTCGATCCGGGTGCCGTAGTTATCCTTCACGCTATCCGCTGAGTAATTCTGCCAGACAACCTGCGCCTGCGGCGTCAGACTGACAGTATTGCCGTTACTCAGCGCAATATCGTAGCGATAACCGGTTTCCAGCGAGACAGCGTTAGCGGTTGAATCGTAAGATTCAGAACCCGCATCACCGCTCTCTACGCTGTTGTTGTAGAAACCATATTGGTACCAGCTGTCGACATACGCGCCGCTATGCGTTTGGGCATCGGCAAACCAGGTGGCATAGACGCCAAGGTTGTAGCCGTCTACGTTGCCGCTACTGGTGAACTGGCTACCGTCTGCGCCACGGTTACCGGTACTGTCGGTATCGGCGTTGATGTAGCTCGCCATGACGCCAACGGTAACGCTCTGCTGGCCGTTGCCCCAGGCCAGAATGTCGCCGCCTAACTGGAACTGGGAGTAGTTGCTGTCCATATCGATATTGCCGCTGACAGCCTCGGATTCCGCTTTACCCGCTTTGAAGCGCGCCCATACGCTGCCATCGGCGTTACGATACTGGCTACCCTCGCGGTCATAGAGGGTCTGCATTTGCAGGTTGCGCGCCATCCACTGGTTGCCCATGTACGCGCCGATATCCGCACGGTACTGCGGTGCGACATCGCCGCCATCGTCCGGAGGCGTGACATTACCGCCATTGTCGCCGTCGTCCGAAGGCGTGACATCACGGTCATCATCTGGAGGCGTGACATCACCGCCGCTGTCGTCATCATCAGACTGTGCTTTTGACGCCAGATACCAGTCGTTGTCACTTTCATTCCAGTACAGACGGTAGGTATACAGACTGGCGTTAACTTCATTTTTTAACACAAACGCATCGCTTGTCGATGTGCCGCCAACATCCACCACTTCGATACCGTTAGTGGTCTGCGCCCCATTGCCGATGCCGTTGATGTACAGATCGGTGGTGCCGGAGGCATCGCCGGTAATGACTAACTTATCGGTCGCCGAATCATCGTCGCCCAGGACGGTATTCAGGTAAAGCGAGCCGCCGTTGCCGGTGTAATCGCCATCGACATAAAGCGTATTGCCAGGCGTGCTGGAGGAGCTGCCGCTGGCGAGCGTCCCCATGTTGATCAGATCGCCATTGAGGGTGAGGATGGCGCCAGTTTCCTCGCTGTCGCCGAAGACCAGCGTCCCTTCGTTGGTCACCTTACCGTTAACGGTCGTACCGTTGCTGCCGCCGAAGGTCGCGTCAGAGGCGACGTTCACCGCCTGCTGGCTGCCCATTTCGCCAATCGTACCGTCCCCGGACAGCCACAGTGTGCCTTCCTGTACGTTGGTATCGCCGCTATAGGTATTCGCGCCGCTCAGCGTCAGTTTACCCGCGCCCAGTTTGGTCAGCGATTTACCGTCCCAGTCGCCGTTGCCGGTTTTATCGCCCAGTACGCTGGTGACTTCAAAACTGTCGCCTGCGCCCAGGGTAAACGTGCCATGTGCTGGCGTCGCTGACGTGGCGGTCGCATTCCAGCTCAGCCCTTCGGTAAGCAGATATTCTGACGCATCTTCAGGATTGATTGTCCCGGTTACGGTCAGATAGTCCGGCTTGTCAGTAAGGTTCATCGTCAGGCTGGTAAAGTCGCCGCTGATATCGCTGTCCATATCCATCAGTTTAAAGGACTGGAACTCCGCGTCGGAGGCGCGCGCTTGCAGGCTGGCGTCGCTGACGACCAGATCGCCGCCAAGCGTGGCGCTGCCGCCGGTAATCAGCGGTTGCACTGAGTCACTATTCAGCTCAACGTTCAGCGTACTGCCATCTTGCTGAATTAACGCGCTGTCGCCGAGATCCAACGAGGTGCCGAGCGCCAGTTGGGTCGTCGCGCCGCTATGAGTGGTGATGCCGCCCACCGCACTGACTTCACCATCTGCGTCCAGCACCAGCGTGGCGTTATTGTCGACCAGGCCGGTGCCCAGCGCCGTCGTACTGGCGGCGACCAGCGTACCTTCATTGATGGTGGTGCCGCCGCTGTAGTCGTTGTCGCCGGAGAGGATCAGCGTGCCTGCGTCTTCTTTGGTCAGCGATTTACCGTCCCATGTGCTATTCGGATCAAGCGTGTCGTCAACGTCTGTCAGATTAGCCGCAACGTTAAAGCTGCCGTCAGGGTCGCTAAGGGTAAAGGTACCGTGAGCGTCGGTAGAAGCGTTGTCTCTGTCCGCATACCAGGAGAGGGAGGCCGTCAGATCATAGTGGGTGTTGTCTGCTTCGTCGACTTTTCCGTCGATAGTCAGGAAGTCAACATCTTCTCTATTCATTCCCGCGACGGTCAGATTGTCGAAATCGCTGGTAATGGCGCTGTCGCTGTCAATCAGCGTGTAGGTGTATGCCTCAGGCGTCCAGCTGTCTGTAACGCTGCCGATGCCGGTGACGTTCAGCGTGCCGCCCAGCGTGACGCTGTCGGCGGTAATGGCGCTTTCACCGTTGGCCTTACTGAGGTCAATATTCAGCGTACTATCGGCTTGCTGAGTCAGCGAGTCGACGTTGAGCGTCGTACCTTTGGCCAGCTCAGTCGTTGCTCCAGACTGGGTTGTGACATTCGCAAGGTTGAATTCGCCCTCCGCGTCCAGCTTCAGCGTACCCGCGTTATCGACATCACCGCCGCCCAGCGCGTTAACGTTGGCGGCAATCAGCACACCGTCGTCAATAGTGGTGCCGCCGGAGTAAGTGTTATCGCCGCTTAACGTCAGCTCGCCCGTACCGGTTTTCACCAGCGAGCCGCTGCCAGAAAGCGTATTTTCCAGCTCGCCTTCGCCGACCTGAAGCACGCCGCTGTTGGCAATAACGCCAGTGCCCAGCGAATCCGCATGGTCAGCCGTCAGCGTACCGCCGGTAATAGTGGTGCCGCCGGAGTAAGTGTTATCGCCGGTCACGATCAGCTCATCGCTACCGCTTTTGACAATTTGGCCCCCGCCGGTCACGTTGTTATCCAGCGTGCCCTGGCTCAGCGCAAGCGTTGCGCTTTCTGCAATCGTCACATCGCCAGTGCCGAGCGAGGCGGCGTCTTTGGCGGTCAGAATGCCGCCGTCAATTTCAGTGTCGCCGTAGTCGTTGCCAGTGTTGCTGAGGATCAGCGTGCCGTCGCCCTGTTTGGTTAGCTTGCTGCCATCCCAGTTGGAGGTCGCCGTGGTTTCATCCAGTTCGCTGGTGACGGTAAAGGTACTGCCTGCATCAACGGTAAAAGTGCCATGCGCAGCGCGCGCAGAATTTGCGCCCGCGTACCAACTCAAGCCCGTAGACAACTCGTAGTTGGTATTATCATTCGCATCAACGCCCGCGTTGATCGTAAGGTAATCCGGCATAGCGGAGGTGTCGGCATCCAGCGTTACGCTGTCAAAATCGGTAGTGATCGCAGTTTGCGAATCAATCAGCGTGAACGATCCTAAGTGTTCGTCGGTTTCGGGCGCGACAAAGGTGGCCGTTGAGCTAAGGCTCAGCGTCCCGTCCAACGTGACGTTGGCGGCTTTGATAATTGGCGAGCTGTTGGCGGTATCCAGCGTCGCGTTTATCTGGCTGCCGTTCTGCAAGGTCAGGGTATTGTCCACCGTCAGCAGCGTACCTGTCGAACCGCTCGCGTTGCCCAGCGTAATGCCGCCGTCGTTGGTCAGGTTGCCGACGGTTGACGGGTCGGTCATGTTCCACTGGCTGGTTTCGTCAAGCGTCAATGAACTGTTCAGGCCGTTGACGCTCCCTTGCAGTGAGGATTTTTCGGCCAGCGACAAGGACGATACTGTGCTCCCCGCGTCAATGTTGCCATTCAGCGTTGTGTTGTTGGCCTCTACGGTTGCCGCATTATCCAGTTTAATAGCCGTTGGGCCAGTCAATGTGCTGTCGGTTAATGTAATGGGCTTTTCTATCACCGTGTTTTTATCAACGTGCAGCGCGGCGGCGTCGTCTGAGGTCACGTCCGCATTGTTGACCGTCAGCCCGGAGTTATTGCTGTAAAAACTGCTGCCCCCCGTGGTCATCAAAATGCCATCGCCTTTGGCGATGATGGTGGCGCCGTCAATGTTGACGGAAGATTTAGCGCTTTTAATGCCGATATCTTCGGACGTAATGACCATCGAGTTTTTATTATCGCCGGAAATGGTTACCGTTGAGGCGTTCACGGCTTCAATAGCGGCGCCTGCGACATTATCGTGCGTGATGGTTGAGTTCTTGATATCAAGAATACCCTGGTTGGAGGCAATAACCGTACTTTTCGTGCCCGTAGAACTCACCGTACTATTGGCCACATACAGAAAGGCGTTGCTTGTCGTGTTACCAGCCACGCTCAATTGACCATTCGTCAGCGTAACTTCGCTTCCGTCCTTTATTTTCAGCGTGCTGCCCTCGCCAACCGATATGTTGCTAGTGGTTTCCGCTGTTGCTGTTACCTTGATATCGCTCAATGTCGCTTGTGACTCGCCGCTGAGCGTCATGATGCCGTAATTGCCTTTGACCTGGAGGGTCCCTCCCGTTAGCGTTATGCTGCTCTGTCCGGTGAGTTCGATACCAGTACTATAGTTTCCTGTCGTTGAGATTTCTGCGTTGGTGAGATTAAGCACCGCGCCGCTGGCGAGCTTAATCGCCGTGGCGATTGCGTAGCTACCGTCCGGGAGGAGATCTCCGCCGCCGTCCGTCTCAATCACAACGCCTGTGCCTGTGCCTGAGGTTGGCTGCCATCCCCCCTTAGCCGTTGCCAAACCTTCCAGATACAGTGCCGTACCCTGGCCGGTACCTGAATAAGAAATTGGCGACGTTTCTGCGTTCAGGTCGTGGTCGACTCCGTCAATGTAGGACACCGGATTATCGGCCATAGCCAGCGGACTGGCGAACCCAAGCGCGGCAACAATTGCGAAGGCCAGCGCATTGTGTTTTGCACTAATTATCCATCCTGACTCAGGCTTTTCAATAGAAAGGGCGACTTCATTATTAGCGTGCGCCTGTATTTTAACTTTGCTGTGGCCTCGCGCCAGTTCTGAAGCCACGACATACATATTTCGCACGGCGCTCCAGACGATACTGTAGGTCCTGTTCAATTTTTAAATTTCCTTTTAATAACGTTCACGAAGCAAACTTGATTTTGATTGGCTGTAAATAGCTTTTAAATGGTGTATATAAATGAGATAAATAATAAATAACAAAAATATAGTTCTATGAATGATTACAATCATCTGTAACAATATATTATCAAAGACAGATTATTAACTAATTTCAAGGTCTATTTCAATGCCAGGTTAACCTTTGATTAATTTATAATTAATATAAATATATCCAACCATTTTATAAATATTCATACTATGGATGATATTTAATGGTTTCATATATTGAGATAAATAGATGCGTGGGGAAAAAGGTGTGATTATCATGCGACTCCTGGTGTTATTGTAAATATACTCGTCATACTTCAAGTTGCATGTGCTGCGGCTGCGTTCCTGCAACTCGAATTATTTAGAGTATATGGGTAGCGCCAGATGCCGGGTTGCAGAAGCGAGACGGCGCTTTTACACACTCGCGGCAAACGGTGGTGACTCCAATTAGCAGAACATATACTTTTCAATGAATGTGTCGATTACTTTTTCATGAAGCTCAATGGAACATGAAAAGCAGATTTTTTTCGTGCCAGACGCTTAATACGTTAATCCACGCACGTCGCATAACCTGCTGAACTTGCCGGCTTAATGGCGCAGTTTTGATTCCTGGTATTCTCATCCACGCCGCAATACATGCCGCCGCTCGAGGTTGATTTAGATAAATAGGGATAGCCCTGCGTCGGCCAGCCTAACGAGCTAATGGAATGATACAGCGTCAACAGGTCGTTATTATCTGGTGCTTTGCTAAGGCTACCGCACTGCTTGGCAATATCCCATTTAGTGTTGTCCACCGTATGCGCCATCGCCCAGTACTCGTTATTTGTATGCACTCCGTTGGTAAATACTGGCGTCACGCCTGACAGCAGCTCAGCCTGAAGCCACGGACGATGCAGCGTTTTTCCGTTAACGGATGTCGTATCCGCCATATTTCCCCAGAACAACGCTTTATCCGTATCCGGACTGGTAAGTACCATAAAAATCACATCCAGTGATGCGTGAAGAGTCGTATTGTCCGTCAGTTTCACCGTGAGTGGCGTTTTCAGTCCCAGGCTTTTATCCTGATTAAGCGTAAACGTTGCCGTACCGTCGCTGCCGGTAGTGCCGGTAAAGACAATCCCGGTGGTGGTCATACTTTGGCTGGCGCTTGCGGGTGTCAGCGCTTTAAGCATGAGATCGTCTGCTCCGGCATCCGCTGCCACGTCGCCATCCGTTACCACCGTACCTGCCCGATTTTTCGAATCGCCACGTGACAACGTAAAACCGACGTTGGCGACCGGGTTACCGCTGCTATCTTTTACCGTCACCGTTAACGGCATCGCGCTTCCCTTCTCCACTACCGCCGCGTTTTTCGCGCCGTCCATCGCCGTTGAGGTCAGCGTAATACTGGCAGGAGTAGAAGTATGCGGCTCGACCAGACACACCTGCGCGCCGGTCACGCTCGTGGAACTGGAACGGCCTTTGGCGCCAGTATCCAGCCGCAGATACTGGTAATACCCGGTGCCTGTTTCCTGGTCTACCGCCAGCCAGGATTTACCCGCCCCAACCGGCCAGCCGAACGCCGTACCGATAGCGCTGTTGGGATTGTCGCCATACAGCGTTTGCAGGTCGTTTAATAACGGCTGGTACTGCGCATCACAGCCGGTCGCGCCCGCTTTTTGGGTGTTCGCGATGGTCACCAGCGGCCAGGTTTCATTATTGTCAAGGTAGGTGCCGCTGTTCGACGTCATCTCAGCCGCCAGTAGCGGGCGGCGGAATTCCACGCCCGCGCTGTTGGTCACGGTTTCCGGCATATGTCCCCAGTATTTGGCTTTCACGCTGTCCGGGCTGGTGATTACGGTGAAAATCGCGTCCATATCGCTGACCGTCGGCGGATTGTCGGGAAGCATCGCTTCCAGCCGTGTTTTCAGGCCGGGGGTGTTATCCTGCGTCAGTTCAAACTGCACTCTGCCGCTCTCATCCGTGGTGCCGTACCAGTACCAGAGTTGCTCGCCGGAATAATGATAGGCAAACGCTTTGGCATCCGCTGGCGGCGCAATCGGCGTTAACAGCATGTCGCTATTGCTGCCGTTTTCATTGCCGCCCGCCCGGTTTTGCGAATAGTTCCCTCGCCCCAGACGAATGGGGACGTTGGGCTGCGGCGTACCAGCGCCGTCAGTGACGGTCACCGTAAGCGGAATTTTTTCCCCCTTTTTCGCCAGCGCCGCGGATTTTTCGGCATTCATGGCGCTGGAAGTCAGCGCTATCGACAGCACCCTGCGCTTCGCCAGGCAGAGTTGCGCCGTTGCAGTATTGGTGCTTGTCGTTGTCGTCTCGCCGGTATTTAGCCTGATGTACTGGAAATTATTCGTCGAGTGCGTATCGTTGACTTTCGAATCCCCCGCCCCCCAGTATTTCCCCCCAGCCACCGGTAGCCCAAAGGCCGCCGTTAGCCCGCCCTGCGGATAGTCGGCATACAGCGTTTTTAACTCATCCATCGTCGGCAACCCCAGGCGATCACACGGGCTGGCGGAATCCTGATACAGGTTTGGATAACGGCTCCAGGTATACCAGTTTTCACCATTTGCCAAATAGCCAGAAGTATCCGTGGTTGAAGAAAGCTCGGCGCGCAGCAGCGGCCGGGCAAACTCTACCCCTTTACTGTTGGTAAAGGTTTCCGGCATATGGCCCCAGTATGTGGCCTTGTCGGTATCCGGGCTGGTGATAACGGTAAAGATAGCGTCTTTACTGTCCGTCAGGTTGCTGCCGTCCATCGTGGCGGCGCTGATAGTGGTCTTTAAACCTGTGGTACTGTCCTGAGCCAGGGTAAATGTCACCTGACCCAGTTCATCAGTTTCCACGTACAGATATTTCGCGGAGGTATCCAGCAGGGATGTCGCAAGGCCGGACGGCATCACATTACGTAGCGTAATATCGTCTGTGGCGCCTGAAGCCGATGTGGCGCTATTGGCGCGATTGTACGACGTTCCCCGGCTGATTTTCACCATCACGTTTTTCATCGGCTGGCCTGCGGCGTCTTTCACCGTGACGGTAGCGGCAATCTGCTCGCCCTTCTTCGCCTTTGCGATTCCGGTGGCTTCATCCTGGCCTGCCAGCGTCAGCGTCAGGCTGGCAGCGGCGCGGCGCGCCGAGACAAGACAGGTCTGCATGTAGTAAGCCGTGGTGCTGGTCGTCGTTTTGACATCATTGCCGTCGTTAAACAGGTTGACCGCCGCGTAGAGCGACTGCGCGCCGTCTGACGATATCACGTAATCCCCCGCCCACCAGTAGCGGCTGACGTTGTTGTTGCCCGAACTGGTCATCGGCCAGCCGTTACGGCTACGCATGGCATTATCAGGCCAGGTATTGTACAGCGTCTGGAGGTTGCTGACGCTGGGCAGATAATCGCGCCCGCAGCCGCCGCTGACGCCGTTCCAGGCTTTATCGACGGTTATCATGCCCCAGGTTTCGCCCTTGTCGTAGTAGCCGTTGGCGATGGTCAGCGTTTTGCCGGGCGTAGCGCTGAACTCGCTCGCCAGCAGCGGACGTTTGTACGCCACGCCGCTGCTGTCGGTTAACGTTTCCGCCATATGGCCCCAGTAGCTGGCCTTCGGGGTGTCCGGGCTGGTAACCACGGTGAAAATAACCGGCAATGGCGCGGTCGTTGCGGCGTTGCTGTGCTCTATCGACGCCATCAGCGGCGTTTTAAAGCCAGCGCCCCCGTCCTGGCTGATATCCAGCGTCAGCGTACCGTCCGCGCCGGTAGCGGTGTAATACTCAACGCCGCTGTTGCGCGCGTCGCTGTGGTTAATCTGTATGGCTGCCGCCTGCGAACCGTTAACCTCCTGATTCGCCCGCCCAATGCTGTCGCCGCGCGTAAAGATAACCGGCGTGTCCGCCACCGGGTTGCCCTGGGCATCCAGCGTGGTGATGGTGACCGGAATCGTCTCGCCGACCTTCGCTTTAGCGAAACCATCGCTGTCGTTATACTGCGGCGAAGTCAGCGTTATCTGCGTCGCCACCGGATGGGCGTTTTGCAGGCAGACAAAATAGAGTTTTTCATCCCACAGCAGCGAACCGATGCCGCCGTCGCGCAGATTAATCGACTTAACGTAGCGGTTTTCCGATGTCCTGCTTAAATCGGCGGTGCTGTCCTGGTAGTTTTTACCGTCCAGCGGCCAGCCCTGCTGGGTATTCATGGCGCCGCCTGGCCAGGTGTCGTACAGCGACTGGAGATCGGCAAGCGAGGGAACAAATCCCGCGCCGCAGGCATCTTTCGCCACCTCAAAATTCACGCTGCCCCAGGTTTCGTTATTTTCCGTATTGCTGCCGTGGGTAATACCGCTGGCGATTTCAGCCGATAACAGCGGGCGCTTAAATACCTCGCCGTTGGCCGCCGCTACCGTTTCCGGCATATGGCCCCACATTTTAGCCTTATCGCTGTCGGGGCTGGTGACCACGGTAAAAATGGTGTCGATACTGGCCGTCGCGCTGGCGTTATCGTACAGCGCCGCCGTAATCGCGACCTTCGTACCGTGGGTATCCGGGCGGGTGACGTTGATAATTTTGCTGCCGTCCTCGCCGGTCAGTTCGCCGATTTTGGTGGCGGTATCGTTGAGCGATTCACCGTCGATGACCACCGCAGAAACGATGCCGTCGCCGCTACCGGCGATATGTTTTTCCCCCTGGCGGGTATAGCCGTCGCCGCGACTGAGCACAAACGGCGCATCCGGGACCGGATTGCCGCTGGCGTCTTTCGCCGTCACCTTGAGCTGAAGGGTGTCGCCTTTTTTCACTTTCACCGCGTGCTCGCCGCCGACGTCATACCACAGCGACGTATCTACCGGTTCGATGGTAATTGAGGCGGCCGTGGGATTGACGCCAACCAGGCAACTCACAAAATCGGAAGCGTCGCCGGAAGCGGTTTTGTCGCCGGAGGCCAGCGATACCGTCTGCCACGAACTGGCGCTGGCGAAGGTGGAAGACCAGTAGTTATACGACGTCGGCCAGCCGGATACGGTGTGAATTTTATTGCCATCGTTCGCGGCATAGAGTGCGCTAAGCTGGTGATCTTGCGGCAGATGATTAACCTCGCAGCCTCCGGCGTTGGGGTTGTTCAGCGCATCGGCATGGGTAACGCGCGCCCAGGTTTCGTTATTCTGATCTTCGGTCCTGGTCGCGGCAGTCGCTTCCGCCGCCAGTTTTGGCCGCTGGAATTCCATATTGTCCACGGTGATAGTATCCGCCATATGTCCCCACATATGCGCTTTTGGCGTGTCGGGGCTGGTGGGTACGGTGAATTTCACGCTGCGGTTGACGGGGGCGGTGATCAGCGAGTGGAGCGGCAGTACGGTCAGCGGCGTCAGCAAGCCGACGCCCTGCGGCTGTTCAATCACCAGCGTGGCGTTCCCCTCGGCATCGGTGATGCCCTGATACGTCATCGACGCCTGGGAGGAGCCAAACGAGGTTCCCCCCATGACCAACGTTCCGTCGCTGGAGTCGGTAAAACCGGTCGTCGCGTTGTCGCGATTTTTGCCATGCGACATGGTCACGGTAAACGCGGCGTTAGGCACAGTCAGTCCGTTCAGCGCGTTGACGGAGTGCACGTTCATCGTTACCTGTTCGCCCACTTTGGCGACCGCATTGCGTAACGACTCGTTGCCATCGAAGTAAACGTTCAGGATGGTCACCAGTTCGTTGCCGGAACAGGAAAGATAGTTCGGTTCAGCGCCGCTGAACATGCTGTCCGCGCCGGTCGCCATGTTGACGTGCGCGGTGGTGGAGCCATCGGTATCCGCCGCGATATAGCTGTGTTTCTGCGTCGGCCAGCCGTAGGTCGTTTCCATCGCGTTGCCGGAATGGGCCGCATACAGCGTATCCAGCAGCAGTTGCCCCGGCACCTGGCCCGCGCCGCACTGGTTTGTCGCCGCCGTTACCGAGTTAAACGTGGCCCAGTATTCGTTATTCTCAAATTCAGAGCCGGTGTCCTGCGCGGCTTCGTCCGCCAGCAGCGGACGTTTGTAGATATTGCCCGCCTCCACCACGCCCTGCATATGGCCCCACATGCGCGCCTGCGCCACGTCCGGGCTGGTGACTACGGTAAAAATGACGTTCTGCGTCGCTTCCGTCCCGTCGAACAGCACCACGCGCACCGGGGTTAACACGCCCGCGCCCCGATCCTGGGTCAGCGCCAGCGAGAACTGGCCGTTGGCGTCGGTGACGCCGTGATAGTGACCGTCGCTGCCTTCCAGATTGGTGATGACGACCGGTTCATCCGACCACTGATGCGCCGCGTCAATATCGGCGTTCTTTTGATTCTGGCGATTCTGCTCGTCGCCCAGATAGACATTAAAGTAGCGATAAGGCAGCGGTTTGTTGGTGGCGCTGTCGGTCACGCTGATCTTCATATTGATCTCATCGCCAACCTCGACTTTCGCGGCATTGACCGTTGAATCAAAACTATCGGCGCTAATCACTAACTTCGGCGTAACCGCAGGCGAGGCTTTATCCACGCAGCTTACCAGCGATTGCGTGGCGTCCGGCATTTGCGTAAGGCTGCGGCTACGCATATCAATGCTGATATGGTCGGCGGCGATCGATCCCTGGGAGGAGGACCAGTACTCTTCATCTCCGGATGTCAGCCCCACCGGCCAGCCGAGGGTGGTGGATAAATCGCCGCGCTCAATTTTTAACCCTTCCAGTTGGCGCGCATCCGGCAGAATATCGCAGTGTTTATCCGCATTAGCCCAGTTGAACTGCGCCCAGCTTTCATTGTTGATACTGACGGCGCGGTCTTCGCCGTCGGTTTCCGCCGCCAGTTTGGGGCG
Source organism: Salmonella sp. NW38 (assembly GCF_051807745.1). Classification (NCBI taxonomy): domain Bacteria; kingdom Pseudomonadati; phylum Pseudomonadota; class Gammaproteobacteria; order Enterobacterales; family Enterobacteriaceae; genus Salmonella; species Salmonella sp. NW38. The sequence goes on from NZ_JAMMTO010000011.1 coordinate 111,262, forward strand.
GCTAAAGGTGTAGCTTTCGCCGTCCACCGTGGCGGTGGAATTGTCCGCCATATGGCCGTACATATTGGCGCTGCCGCTGTCCGGGCTGGTGAGGGTGGTAAAAATCACGTCCACGTCGGCTTTCAGCGCAGGCGCGCCTGACGGGTGCGCCACCAGCGGGGTTTTTACCCCCGGACCGTTAGCCTGGGTGACGGTCACCGTCGCCACGCCTTCCGCATTGGTGGTGCCGTGATATTCGGTGGCGGTGGTGGTTAGTTCGGTATTGCCGACGCGTACCGGCGCGGTATTGTTCACCACGCCCTGGCGATTCAGCGCATCGCCGCGGGTAATCACGAACGCGATATTGCCCGCAGGCTCGCCGTTACAGCCTTTGGTATTCACCGTCAGCGTGATGCTTTCACCGGCTTTGACCTTCGCGGCGTTTAGCGACTCGTCCAGATGATCGGCGGCGAGCGTTACCGGGTCGCCCACGGCGGGGGCAATATCCACCGCAATCTTTTGATTGAGTATCTCTACCGCGCTGTCATAAGGCACGCCGGTGCGGGTAAGCAGCCACAGCGGCGGTACGGCGGTTGAGGTATCCAGTTGCGGCCAGACCACCAGGTGGCGGCCCGCCATATTTTGCTCACAGAACGTCAGGTTTGCCGATGGCTGCGGAGACAGCGGCGTATCCGGCGTGGCGGCGTCGGCCCACACCAGCGTGACGGTGGGCGCGCGTTCAGCCTGCCAGGCCAGCGGCGGATCGGCGAAAATATCGCCTTCAGTATCGTGCGGGTTGGTTAAGGTCATCGCGCTGCCTGCATCACTGGTGCTGAACTGGCTGGGTTTCGCGGAGTAATCAACAGGATTCGCCGCATCAGAGCGCAATTGCACGCTGCCCTGATAGACCGGGATCGTCACACTATCGGCCTGAGGGGGAGTACCGTTAATAGCCGCAGTTTGCTCAGTGAGTTCCTGCCATGCGCCGCTGCTTCGCACGGCCTGCGCGAAGAAAGGCTTTAAAATAAAGGCGCATAACAGCAACCAGGATAAAAAACCGACACACTTTTTCGATTTCACTGACGTACCTGAGAAAAGTCCATTTCGTTGCAGCTCATTCCATTAATACAAGGAATTAAAAATGCATCGCGACCGGCACAACGCCAGCCACAAGGGATACACAGGTTGGGCGCGCCTCACCCAACCTACTGCACCCGGCACGAGGCATAAGCAAAACCTTGACTTGAAAGCGTACAGTTTTCCGTATTGGTCGTTTCGTTAAATGAGCAATACTTACCGCCAACCATCGTTTGCGATGCATAGTCATATGTATACGACGACGCCGGCGCAGCCGTAGGCCAGTGCAGGTCGCCAATGATGTTCTTCAGCGCCTTCAGATCGTCCAGCGTCGCGGCGTTTTCCAGCGAGCCGCAAAGATAAGGCAGCGATGTCGTAGCATGAATGGATGTTTCACCATAATCAATATAGTTCGCCGCCCAGGTTTCATTATTAAGCGGCCAGGTGCCTGGCGGCATTTTGGACATCTCTGTTTTCAGGAATGGGCGGCGCAGCGTAACGCCGTTAACCTCAACGGTATCCGGCATATGGCCCCAGTATGACGCATACGGCGTATCCGGGCTGGTTGGTACCGTAAAGATCGCATCGACGCTCGCCGTCTCGCCAGCCAGCTCCGAAAGCGTCGCCGTGATGGATGTTCTCAAACCCAGCGATTTATCCTGGTTTAACGTGAACCGCAACTTACCGTCATCGCCGGTGACGCCATACCATTTCGTGCTGGTTCCCCTCTGGTTATTAAACACCACTGCCGCACCCGCAGGCGATACCGGCGTCAGGGTCATGTCTGATAACGCGCCTTTGGACGCAACCGGCTCGCCAATCACACCGGCCTGAATGTATTTGCTATCCACCGTGCCACGCGAATAAGAGTAATCACGCGTCAGCATAAGCGTCGCCCCCGCCTGCGGCTGCCCGGCGCCGTTAGTCACCGTTACCGTCATCGGTATCGCCTCGCCTGTTTTCGCCACCGCCGCCGATTTATCCGCGTTCCACACGTCCGTAGATAACGCAATCTTCATCTGTCGCGGTTCCGTCAGACAGAGCTGGTAATAGAAATTCCCCGGAGTTTCCAACGTGGTGCCGCCATTACCCGTATTGAGATCGGTAAATTGCCAGTAAATGGATTGATTTTTTACCAGGCTGTCGCCTGCCCACCATTTTTTCTTGATGGGTAATCCAATGTCGGTCGTGATCTTACCTTTGGGGTGATCGCGGTACAGCGACTGGAGATCATCCTGCGTGGCCATCTGATTTATCGGGCACGCGCCATAATTCCCGGTATTAAAATTATTCACCGTAAACCAGGTTTCATTGGTTTCGAAGTAACTCGACGTATGATTCTGCGATGAGAGTTCGCCATACAGCAGCGGGCGCATAAACTCCGCGCCGTTGCTGGCGGTGAAGGTTTCCGGCATATGGCCGTACATATTGGCCTTGTCGCTGTTCGGGCTGGTGATGACGGTAAACACTGCCGGCAGCGACGAGGTTACTGTCGGCGTATCATACAGGCTGGCAGTCACCACGCTTTTCACCCCGACTCCGCCAGGTTCGTCAAGCGAAAGGGCCAACGTACCGTTCGCCCCGGTCGCCCCATAAAGAACCGATGAACTGTAGGCAAACTCTTGCGTCGCGCCACCAGACTGCGTCATCGTCATGGTGTAGCTGTTGGTAAACGGGTAGTCAGCTTTACGCGGCGTCCCGGCGTCGCGCTTAAGCGAAAACGTCGTATAAGGCACCGGATTACCCGCCGCATCGGTGGTGGTGACGAGCAGTGGGATCGACTCACTGTTTTTAGCCTTCACCGCCTGAATAGTGTCATCCGTCGCCAGCGTGGAGGTGAGCGTAATTTGCGTAGCCTGCGTCTTCGGCGTCGTTGCGCAAATTTGGTATTGCCTGTCGTTCACACCGTCATTAACGACGCCCCGGCGCGAATCATCATCCAGATCGACAATGTAATAGGATCGGGGCTTTCCGCCGGTTAACGACCCGGAACTGGAACCGCTCCAGTAAGAACGGTTGATCGGCCAGCCCTGGGCGGTTTTTATCGTGCGGTTTGGGTATTTGCTGTAGAGCGAATCCAGCGCCTCGACGGAAGGGAAATAGCCCGCAGCGCAGTTAACAGCGGGGTCGGTTTTTGAACTGTCTGGCCCATAAAGCCCCGCCCAGATTTCGTTGTCTTCGGTATATTGCGCGGCACTTGCCTGATTGGCTAATTCAGCGTAGAGCTGTGGACGCTGATACTCCGCGCCATCCGCCGCCGTGAGCGACGGCAACATATGCCCCCACATGCGGGCAACGTCGACATCCGGGCTGGTGATGACGGTAAAGATGGTGTCAATGCTGGCGCTCACGGCGGCATTTTCATACAGCGCGGCGATAATGGCCGTTCGGGTGCCGTGTGTGTCCGGGCGGGTAACGCTGATGATGCGGGTGCCGTCAGCGCCGGTCAGCATCCCCATTTTGGTGGTGGTCCAGGCCAGGGATTCGCCATCGATCACCACGGGCGTGACGATGCCTTGCTGATCGTTGCCCTCACTGGCGGTGTACTTCTCGCCCCTGCGATCGTAACCGTCGCCGCGGGTGAGCACAAACGGCGCTTCCGGGATCGGGTTGCCGCTGGCGTCCTTCACCGTCACCTTCAGTTGCATCGTGTCGCCTTTTTTCGCTTTGACCGCGTGAACGCCGCTGCCATCGTACCACTGCGACGCATCCACCGGTTCAATGGTAATCGAGGCCGCCGCCGGGTTATCGCTGGCCAGACAGCTGGCGTAAATGGAGACGTTGGCGTTGGCGAATTCACTGCCGCTAAACAGCGAGATCAGTTTCCACGTGGTAGCGCTCTGGAAGGTCGAAGACCAGTAGTTAAGCAGCGTCGGCCAACCCTGGGTGCTTTTCATCACGCCGTCGCTGTTGGCGTTGTACAACGCCTCAAGCTGATCGATGCGCGGCAGGCGGTTCGCCGCGCAGCCGCCCTTATCCGGGTTGCCCGCCGCGTCAGGGTGCAGAACGCGCGCCCAGGTTTCGTTAGCCTCAGCCTGAGTACGTTCCGGCGTCACTTCATCCGCCAGCTTAGGCCGCTCAAAGGTCAGATCGCCGACGGTGATGGTATCAGCCATATGGCCCCACATTTTGGCTTTTGGCGTATCCGGGCTGGTGGCGACGGTAAACTTCACGCTGCGGGAAACGGGCGTGCTGATTAATGAATCGACGGGCGCAATGCTTAACGGCGTCAGCAGCCCTACTCCCTTCGGCTGGGTGAGGATAATGGTCGCATCGCCGTTGGCGTCGGTGATCCCATGATAAGCCTGCCCGGCAAGGTAGCCCACGTCATCAAACAGCATCTGGCCATTGCTGGTGTCGGTAAAACCGGTCGTCAGCCCGTCGCGCCGTTTGCCGTTCGCCATGGTGACGGTGAAGTCGGTATAGGCGATCGGCATGCCGTTGAGGGCGTTGCGCGAATGAATGTTCAGCTTAATCTGTTCACCCACTTTGGCAACCATATCGCTGTTTTTGGTCGCCGGGTCATCGTTGAAGTAGACGTCCAGCACCGCCACCATTTCGTTGGCCGAGCAGGTCAGGTAGTTCGGTTGATTGGTAAATTTACCGCTATCGCCGTTTTCAAGGTTGACGTGCGCCGTTCCCGAGGCGTCGCTGTCCGCGGCGATGTAATAGTCTTCGGTTGGCCAGCCATGTTCGCTTTCCATCTTGCCGCCAGCATGTTCGCTGTATAAATGTGCCAGCGATGACTGATCCGGCACCTGGCCGATGCCGCACTGCGCGGTGGCTTTTTCCACTGAATTAAACGTCGCCCACTCTTCGTTGTTTTCGCTGAACTGGCCGTCTTTGTGGCTGGTTTCCACCGCCAGCAGCGGGCGTCTATACAGGTTGCCCGCGTCCACCACGCCCTGCATATGGCCCCACATGTTGGCGCCGTCCACATCCGGGCTGGTTATCACGGTGAAAATTACGCTAAAGGGCAACTCGATGCTGCCGCCTTCATCATCCGGCATCACGATGCGGATGGGCGTTTCTACGCCCAGGCCGCTGTCGTGTTTTAACGTCAGGTGTACCTGGCCGTTGGCGTCGGTCACACCGGTATAGTGTTCCGGCGACGAGGCGCGCATATCTTCGGTGTTGATTGTAACCCGTTGGTTATCCCACGCGTCCTGATGCTCTCCTTTGCGGTTTTTCGCAGGGTCAATGAACAGCTCCATATAGCGATAAGGCAGCGGCTTTTGCGTGTCGCGATCCACAACGGTCATCACTAAATCAATCGATTCCCCCACCTGTGCTTTATACGGCCCCTCTGGAGAGAGCGTTATCTGCGGATGCGCCGCAGGCTGGGCCTTATCCACACAACTGACCAGTAGCGTGTCGCTGTTGGCGGCCCTGACGACCGACGCGCTGTTCATATGCACGGCAGCGTGGTAGTCGTTTATCTGATCTTTGGTTGACGACCAGTATTCCGCATCGCCCGTCACCGGCCAGCCGGTGTACGTTGCCAACGCACTATGCTCATGCCTTAGCGCCACCAGTTGTTCGGCATCCGGCAGAATGTCGCAATGGTTATCCGCGCCACTCCAGGTAAACTGCGCCCAGGTTTCGTTGGTGTCCACAACGGTGCCGCCATTTCCGCTGGTTTCCGCCGCCAGTTTCGGGCGGGTGAAAGTGTAGGTCGTACCGTTCAGCGTCGCCGTGGCGTTCTCAAGCATATGACCGTACATGTTGGCCTTATCACTGTCAGGACTGGTGATGGTAGTGAAAATGACGTCGACATTGTCGGTCAGCGTGGGATAGCTTTGCGAAGAGACGATGAGTCGTGTTTTTACCCCCGGACCTTGCTCTTGCGTCACCACCACCGTGGCGTTGCCCTGCCCGTCCGTTACACCGTGATATTCTGTTTGCGTAGTCGTTAACTCGGTATCGCCAACGCGCACCGGGTTAGCGTTATTGACCATGCCCTGGCGATTTATTGCATCCTCGCGACGGATCACGAAGGCAGCATTCGGCGCCACGTCGCCATTACAGGCTTTGGTGGAGACAGTGAGGGTAATGCTCTCCCCCGCTTTGACTTTCGAGGCTGCAAAGTTGGCGTCAATATGATCGCCGCTCACAGAAACAGGATCGCTCACCGCCGGTTTGATATTCAGCGTCACTTTCGGGCTAAGTAGCGGAATGACCGCATTGTTCGGCACCCCGGTACGGGTATAGAGCCACAGCGCGGGAACGTTCGTTTCATCTTCCACCTGCGCCCAGGCCACCAGTTGCCGCCCGGCGAGGTTTTGGGCGCAAAAGGTCTGGTTAAGAATCGGCTGCGGCGAGAGCGGCGTATCCGGCGTGGCGGCATCGGCCCATACCAGACTCATGGTCGGCGGTTCTTGATTTTCCCAGGCGATGGAGGGCGGATCGGTAAAGAGATCGCCTTCCGTATCGGTGGAGTTGACCGCACGCATCGAGGTTGAGGAGGCATCAGCGCTAAAATCGCGCGGCATGGCGGTAAACTCGATATCGTAGGTCTTGGTAGGGTCAAGCAGCATACTTCCCTGATACAGGGGAATAGTGGCACCGTCGGCCAGCGGCGCGGTGCCGTTAACCGCGCCGGTCGTCGAGTTCAGCTCTTGCCAGGTCCCGCCCTTCAATAACGCCTGCGCAGGCGCGATCGACACTGCAAACATGATCAGTAATGTCAGTAAGAAATGTACCACTTTATTCACTTGCCGATTCCTGTTCATGAGCGATAGCCACCCGTATTCATTCTCTGTCGTGATTCAACCCACTTTGCTTAGCGTGCAGCTAAGCAAAGTGCGCGGAAAATACCACTCCCCGCGGGGAGTGGTATGTTGAGGACAACTTATTTGCGTCTGTAGTTGATGGACAAACCAAAGCCCTGGACACCGTCGGAGCCCACGGTAACGCCGCCTTCCGCGCCCTCGAACGCCGTTTTCGCTTCGGCGTTGGTGACAGGGATGACAAGGTCTTTATCGTTCCAGCTTTCGTTGACGATACCGCCAGTACCGGTACCTGCAATTTTACTGGTGCCGACGAATTTCCAGCGGTAGTCGTACTGGCTGGTAACCTCTTCACCGGTATCGTATTTACCTGCCGTACCACCCTCTTTATCTTTCCACAACAGAACCTTATAAGTTGTGTTGGTTTTGAGCGGAGTAGAAGTACCCAGCAGGTTGGTGGTTGAGCCAGACTCGTAGATAACCACATGGACGTTTTCATCCACCACCGGACCTTCCGGAATATCGTCACCATCCGCACCACCGCCCGCATCGGTCGACAGGTCTTTCAACAGCAGTTCAGCTGCCACGGCAGGATCACCGGTGGTGGTGGTTGGCGTGATTTTGATACCGATATAGTGGTCGGCGTCACCCGCCTGAATTTCATAGGTATCGCTACCTTTGGTGCCAATCTCTTCGGGATTGCTACCATTCTGGTCGCTGTATCTCATCCACTGTACCGTCAATTTCGTGGCGGCGTTGTCGGTATCCAGGTCGCCTTCCGTATCGCCAATCGCCCAGTTCACCGTGACCTTATCGCCAACGTGGAACTGCTTATCGCCTTCGGTCACAATTTTACGATCGCCGCGATCGATAGTTACCGTTACGTGATCTTTATCGGTATCCGCAGTTTTATCCGCCGCACGGGTAATCCACGGCACCGTACCCTGAATGGTGCCCGTCTGTTCAGAGACAATCTGCCACTGCCCCGATTTCAGATTACCGTTTGCCGCCACCGCTGGCGCGGCGCAATACCCGGCAACTACTAATGCTAAAGCGACCTTCGTCAGCCGCCGTTTTACTGTTGCTTGCATTCAGACTCTCCTTTTTCTCAAAATTCAGCGGCTGGCTGGTCAGCCACAACGCTGACGCTATTTCTGGCTATACGTAACGCGTATGCCGTAACCCTGAACGCCATCTTCCTCATTGGCGGCAAACTTCTGCGCCGCCTCTTTGTTGGTTACTGGCAGGACAAGATCTTCATTCATGGTGTTGGCCAGCGCGCCGGTATGTCCGTTTGTACTCTGCCCGGTAAACTCCCACTGGTAGTCGTACAGCGCCATCTCTTCTTCCGTGAGCTGCTCGGACATCTGAAAAACATTGTCTTTATTCTTGTCGCGCCACAGCAGGAAACGGTAAGCATTATTGACCGTAGGGTGCTTATCTTCTTTGCCGATAAGGTTGACAGGGTTGGCGGCTTTGACCTGATAAATCACCGCATTCAGCGCGCTCAGGTTGTCGCCGATAAAAGTGACATCAACGTAGTTACTGTCGCCATAGGCGTCTGCTTTCGCCTTCCAGCGGAAAGTGCCCGGCAGGGTGCTGGAAAGCGTCACCGTCCCCGCTTCTTTGTCACGGCTGGCAATAAACACGCAGGGGGTTTCCGTAGTGCAGGGCGTCTGGGCCAGGGTGACTTTTTTATCATTGCTGTCGTACAACACGGGCGTCATGGCATCGTCCACCAGTTCGTTACCATTGCGATCCGTGGCGTCGCCAAAGGAATCGGTGATCAGGAGATCCATCACCACGCCGTCTTCGCCATCGGCCAGCGCGCTGGCTTCATGGCTGTGATCGCTGCGATCGGTATCGGCAATGTTGTCGACGATCAGTTCAATTTTGCGATCCTGCTGGACGGTGATTTCAACCACGCCGGAGTTCTGCTTATTGCCCTTTTCGTCTTCCAGCGTCATGCGTACTTTCCAGGTGTTCAGGGCGGTGCGCTGCTCTTCGGTATCGGCGTTAACCCAGGCAGGAAGCACCAGATTCCAGCGGTTGTTGTTACCTTCGGTTAACGCATTAGCTTTTACTACCGGCATCACCAGCGTACGGGCGGCGTTGTTTTTCGCCTGCCAGGAAGCAGAAATAATTTTGTAATGGTGGTTAATCAGCGCGTTGACAGTCCATTTGCATTTTTCCAGACCCACCGCGGCCTCAGGCGTATCTTCAATCACGCATTCCGGGTGTTCGTTGGTGGCGTCGGCCTTCAGCCACAACGTAACGTCCAGCGGATCTTTCTCGCGATATTCGAGAACGATGAAATTGTTACGATCGACAAAATCGGTGCGGCTGCCCATTAAGGAGTGCTGAATTTTAACGTTTTCTGGATCGAGCTGCGCCGCCAGCGGCGTGCCTATCTGGTAGTTCACAGTCGCGTTAACGCTAAAATCGTTACTATCGCCAGTACCGGCTTTGTAATCCGTACCAACCGTGACCAGCGGTACCGGCGTGTAATTTAGTCCGACGGTAACGGCATGAGGATCTTTTTGCAGGTTATCGGTGCCAAACAGCGCCACTTCATCGCCGTAGTACTGTTCATAAACTAATTTAGCGCCAAGCTGCGGATAAAACGGCAGCCAGCTTTCCATGCGGATATCCCAGCCGCGCGCGGGTCGTTCTTCATAAAAGTCGAAATCTTTGGAATCTTTCCAGTCAGAAAGAGGATGGTAATAGTTGCCGGAGAATTTCAGGTAATCCGTCCAGGCTTCGGTTCCCAGGCCTAATCGACGGTGACCGCGCGTAAAATCGTAGTCATAGAATGCGTTGCCGCCAAGCAGCCAGTTGCCGACGTTCTGGCGAACGCCAAGCCCAACGTTACCAATGGTGCGGTCTTCCTTACGCTGAGCCGAAATCTGGCTAAAGAAAAGCGTGCTCTGGTTATCATACCAGGGAATAAAATAATCCAGCGAACTGCCGTCCAGATCGCCGCCTTCGCCAATAGATAAACTGGTGCGCACTTTACCATAAGGCGAAAGCATACCTTCGAGATAGGATTGCGCAGAAGACGTGACTTGCCCTTGAATATAACCGCGCGCCTGGGATTCCAGCGCTTCCGGAGTGAGATTATCAAAGCCCTGGGTGGCGGAATTAATAAAGTAGTCAGCGCCCTGTTCTTTAAAGGTCTTTCCTTTATTTTCCTGTTCTTCTTTTTTCGCGGATTCGCTGGCTAAATCAGGCAGGGAGGAGTGGCTTTCATCATTTGCAGATACAGAGTTATCTGCGCCGGAAGCCGCAACTGATACTCCAGACACTAATAGCAAAACCAGAATGCGAATCCTTCGCACCATATGATATCCCTGTCGTTAAATAAACACGCCGCTATGAAAAGATATTATATGGATGATTCAGATGGAATCATAACTAACAGACCTAAATATATTCCTAAAAAGAAAAGTTTAATATGAAACAGATTTATAATATTGATATAATAAATAAAAAAGAAAGCTATTATTTATTTCTAATATTAATTTTCGGAAATAATATCCCCTATAAATAGTTGAATAAATAAAAAGAATAAAATAGCTACCGGGCAGGATACGATGCTGATATTACGGGAGTATCGAATAACGCTTTTGTCCTTAGCCGGATAAGACGTCGGCGCCTCTGCTCTGCGGCGCAACGTCGACAGCGGTTTTATTGATCGGAAATGACGAAGTTAACCCGTTTTTTTGAAATTAAACCATGACCATTCTGGCAAAAATAGTCCACTGCGCCGCAGGCTTTCAAAACCTGTAACGGCTGGCGGCAGTCAGGACAAATTGCCTGTAACGAGAAATCGTTAGCGCATGTCTCGCAATGCGCTGTATCGCCATTGCGCTCCAGCGCGTGATGGCAAACGGGACAGGTTATTTCCATAACATTCTCCTCAGGCGCGTGACTCACTTTTACTTGAAAGGCCTGATAGCGCAGCGCTTGTCAGGCCTGGAATATTACTGAAAAAGCATTACTTGCTTTTCTTGATATGTTTCATCAGACGCTTACGTTTGCGCATTTGCGTTGGCGTCAGTGTGTTACGCTTGTTCGCATACGGGTTCTCCCCTTCTTTAAACTGAATGCGAATCGGCGTCCCCATCACTTCCAACGACTTGCGGAAGTAGTTCATCAGATAGCGCTTATAGGAGTCTGGCAGATCTTTTACCTGGTTGCCGTGAATAACCACAATCGGCGGGTTATAGCCGCCAGCGTGGGCATATTTCAGTTTCACACGGCGACCGCGCACCAGCGGCGGCTGATGATCTTCCACCGCCATCGTCATGATACGGGTCAGCATCGCAGTGCTCACCCGGCGAGTGGAACTGTCGTAAGCCTCGCGTACGGACTCAAACAGGTTGCCAACGCCGCTGCCGTGTAGCGCAGAGATAAAATGAACGCGGGCAAAATCAATAAAGCCCAAACGGAAATCCAACGTCTCTTTCACCTGCTCTTTGACTTCCTGGCTCAGGCCATCCCATTTGTTGACTACGATAACGAGTGAGCGCCCACTATTGAGGATAAAGCCCAGCAGAGACAAATCCTGGTCGGAGATCCCCTCGCGCGCATCGATAACCAACAGTACGACGTTAGCGTCTTCAATCGCCTGCAACGTTTTAATCACCGAGAACTTTTCTACCGCATCGGTGATTTTTCCGCGCTTACGCACCCCCGCCGTGTCAATCAGCACGTATTCCCGTTCGTCGCGTTCCATCGGGATATAAATGCTGTCGCGAGTGGTGCCCGGCATATCGTATACCACCACGCGCTCTTCGCCGAGAATACGGTTAGTGAGTGTGGACTTACCTACGTTCGGGCGACCGACAATCGCCAGCTTTATCGGCAGGCTTTGCGGGTCAAAATCATCTTCCGGCGCTTCTTCGCCATTTTGTTCCGCCTCGAACTGCGCCCAGTATTCCGCGTCTTCATCCACCTCTTCCTGCGGCGCGACATCATCCATCCACGGCAGAAGCACATGTTCCAGCAGGCTCAATACGCCGCGACCATGTGAGGCGGCGATAGGGTAAATTTCGCCTAACCCCAGCGAGTAAAAATCGACAACCGCCTGATCGGGATCGAGACCATCCGTTTTATTCGCCACCAGGAAGGTCGGTTTTTCACGGGAACGCAGATGTTTGGCAATCGCTTCATCCGCCGGCATCAGGCCAGCGCGCGCATCTACCATGAATAACACCACATCCGCTTCTTCAATCGCCAGCAGCGACTGTTCCGCCATCCGCGTTTCGACGCCATCTTCGGTGCCGTCAATACCGCCGGTGTCGATACAGATAAACTCGCGGCCTTCAACCTCCGCACGACCGTACTTACGGTCACGAGTCAGACCCGGGAAATCCGCAACCAGCGCATCTCGGGTGCGGGTCAGACGGTTAAATAGCGTGGATTTTCCGACGTTAGGGCGCCCGACAAGCGCGACCACAGGTACCATGTTTAAAGCCTCATTAAAAAAATCATCAGACAACGCGCGCATTTTGCGCCATTGTTAAAAACAGGAAAACGGCCCCTACACCAGGAGCCGTTTTTTAAAACGCACAACCGTGACGATTAACGCGTAATCGCGTAGACCGTACCGTCTTTGGCCTGGATGAGCAGTTTACCATCCGCCACCGTCGGTTCGGTCAGAAAACCGGAACTGTCTACTTTTTGTTGGGCCACAAAACGCCCGTCATCAACATCAATCCAGTGCAGATAACCTTCGCTATCGCCGACGACTAAATCACCATTATACAGTACCGGGGAGGTCAGCAAACGGTGCAGCAGATCACTTTGCGTCCACAGCGTTACGCCGCCGTCAGTGGTCAGCGCCAGCACGCGATCGTTCTGATCGACCAGGTAGATACGGTCGCCGTCGACGATAAAGTCATTGACCGAACCCAGCTCGCGTTTCCACATAATCTGACCACTGCGCAGATCCAGCGCCGTTAAGTTACCATTATACGCCAACGCGTAAACGACGCCGTTTACCACAACCGGCGTGGTATCAACGTCGCTCAGACGGTCAATTTCCGTTGGGCCAGTGGCCTGGGAGATACGCTGTTGCCAAATCATCTGCCCTTGTTGCATCAACACGGCGCTGACGCGGCCATTATCACCACCAACGATAGCCGCGCCGAACGCGGTTGCCGGCGCAGATTCGCCGCGCAGTGATAGCGAAGGCATATCCAGGTTCACCGTCCATTTAATGGCGCCATCCGCCTGATTTAGCGCCTGCAACTGACCGTTGCTGGTATGGATAAGGACGATTCCATCACTGACAACCGGGCGAGACAACGCTTCGCCTGCGACCTTCGTCTGCCATGCTGTGGTACCGTCGCTGGTATTCAGCGCATAAACCTCGGCCTTTTCACTGCCGATGTAGACGTGACCGCCCGCGACCGTGACGCCGCCGGACAACAGCGCGGACGAACGAGAGAACCAGCCGTCTTTCTCGCCCAGATTCACAGACCAGATCTCTTTGCCATCATCCGCATTGAGCGCTTTTACCACGCCCGCGCGATCGGCTGCATAGACCACGTTATCTGCCATTACCGGATGAAGGTTAGAATAAAATTCGCCAATTCCGTTACCGACAGAGGTACTCCAGACAGTGGTCGGGGTAAACTGGTTTTCAACTTGCGGTAATGGAGACATCTTGACGACATCTTCTTCGCCGCTAAACAGTGAACAGCCGCTGAGCAGGGTAACGGAAAGCAACCCTGGCAGAAGTAATTTACGCAATTGCATCGGGTCCCTCTCAGATGGACAAATTATTGATTTTCATCTGCATCATTTCGCTCAACGCCGGAGAAGCATCGCTATTGACGCCCGCTTCCCATGCGCTGCGCGCGCCTTTTTTATCACCCTTACTCAGCAACGCTTCGCCGCGCAAATCCGCGACAATGGCCGTCCATCCTTCGCCTTTAACGGCATCCAGAGTTTTCAGCGCGGCATCAGCTTGCTTAAGCTGCAACTGAACGCGAGCGAGACGCAGATTAATCACCGCTTTGAGATTTTCATCGCTGGTGGCCGCCAACCCCTGCTGCAACTGGGCTTCGGCTTTTTTAAGTTCATTCTTATCCACAAACTGCTGCGCCAGTTCCATAGACGCCAGCGCACCATAGGTATTTTTATTCTCAGCCGCGAATTTTTCAGCGGCCGGAATGCTATCCGGCTTATCGGCGCTTACCGCCGTCACCGCATTTTGATACGCCAGAGAAGCAGCACGCGCGGACTCCGTCTGATGGCTGCTCCAGTAACGCCAGCCAACCAGCGCGCCAACCCCTAAAATCACTCCGACAGCCAGCGCTTTGCCGTTTTCGGCAAAGAAGCGTTTAATCGCATCCACCTGGTCGTGTTCGTTCTCGTAAATTTCCACGCTGTCCTTCTCCTTAGCCCAATAAAGTGCGCAAATGCGCGGCGACGCTGTCCTGCGCCACTGCCGTTTGCTCACCGGAGCGCAAATCCTTCACTACAACAGTTCCATCGGCGACTTCAGATTCGCCAAGAACCAGTGCAATACGGGCGCCCCACTTATCGGCGCGGGCAAACTGTTTCTTAAAGTTGCCGCCGCCGTGGTTTGTCATTAGCTTCACGCCTGGCATTTCATCGCGCAGCCGCTCCGCCAGCGTCATTGCCGCAGACTGCGTTTGTGCGCCGGCAGCTACCAGGTATATATCGACAACAGGAGAGGCAATAAATTCCGGATTAACTGCCTGAACTAACAAAACAAGTCGTTCCAGGCCCATCGCAAAGCCCACTGCCGGGGTAGCGCGACCGCCCAGTTGTTCCACCAGACCGTCATAACGACCACCCGCACAGACGGTGCCTTGTGACCCCAGACTGTTTGTTACCCATTCAAATACGGTGCGGTTGTAGTAATCCAGACCGCGTACCAGACGCTGGTTGACGGTGTAGGCAATCCCCGCCGCGTCCAGCAATTTACACAGGCCGGCAAAGTGCTCGCGTGAATCGTCATCAAGATAGTCGCCGAGAGCGGGCGCGTCGTTGAGCAGCGCCTGCACGTCCGGATTTTTTGAATCCAGCACGCGCAGCGGATTGGTATACATGCGGCGTTTGCAGTCTTCGTCCAGCGTCTCTTGATGCTGTTCGAGGAACGCGACCAGCGCATCGCGATAGTTCGCACGCGCCTCTAACGAACCAATAGAGTTCAGCTCCAGGCTAACGTGTTCAGCGATGCCCAGCGCGCGCCACCAGCGTGCGGTCAGCATAATCAGCTCCGCGTCAATATCCGGGCCTTGTAAGCCGAAGACTTCGGCGCCTAGCTGGTGGAACTGACGGTAGCGGCCTTTTTGCGGACGCTCATGACGGAACATCGGGCCGATATACCACAAACGCTGTTCCTGATTGTACAGGAGACCATGTTCGATGCCGGCGCGTACACAGCCCGCCGTACCTTCAGGGCGCAATGTCAGGCTATCGCCGTTGCGATCCTCAAAGGTGTACATCTCTTTTTCAACCACGTCAGTAACTTCACCGATCGCGCGTTTGAATAACGGGGTCTGCTCTACAATCGGCAAGCGGATTTCACTGTAACCGTAGCTGCCGAGCACGTTTTTGAGTGTGCCTTCAATGCGCTGCCAGATGGCGGTTTCGCCAGGCAGATAATCGTTCATGCCGCGAATGGCTTGAATGTTTTTTGCCACGTTTATTCTCTTTCTGAATATAAAAATGAACCCTCAGCGCTTCCCCGAACGAACCGGGAGCCATGCGGGTTCAATCATACACGGGAAGCGCGCCGCTTCCCATCACGTTCTTATTTTTCAACCTGCAGCACGTCAATCCGACGCGCTTCATCAAGTTGACTTGCTTTCGCGCGAATACGGGATTCAAGCTGCGCGATCATATCGTCGTTATCGAGTCTGTCCTTACGCACGCCGTCTTCATACAGGCCGCTTTTCTTATTGCCGCCCGTCACGCCCAGCGTTGATACCAGCGCTTCGCCCGGCCCGTTCACCACGCAACCGATGATCGAGACGTCCATCGGGGTGATGATATCTTCCAGACGCTGCTCCAGCGCGTTCACCGTGCCGATAACGTCGAACTCCTGGCGAGAACAGGTCGGGCAGGCGATGAAATTGATGCCGCGCGCGCGAATGCGCAGCGACTTCAGGATATCGAAACCGACTTTGATCTCTTCCACCGGGTCGGCCGCCAACGATACGCGCAGCGTGTCGCCGATGCCTTCCGATAACAGCAGACCTAAACCGATCGCCGACTTGACTGCCCCGCTACGCGCGCCGCCCGCTTCGGTGATCCCCAGATGCAGCGGCTGATCGATCTGTTTAGCCAACAAACGATAAGACTCAACGGCAAGGAATACATCGGACGCTTTTACGCTCACTTTGAACTGATCAAAGTTGAGACGATCGAGATGATCGACATGGCGCATGGCTGATTCCAGCAGCGCCTGCGGCGTCGGCTCACCGTATTTTTCCTGCAGATCTTTTTCCAGCGATCCGGCATTTACGCCGATACGAATAGGGATGTTTTTGTCGCGCGCGCAGTCCACCACCATGCGAATGCGTTCTTCGTTACCGATATTGCCGGGGTTGATACGCAAGCAGTCAACACCGTATTCCGCTACTTTCAGCGCAATGCGGTAGTCGAAGTGAATATCGGCAACCAGCGGGACGTTAACCTGCTGTTTGATAAGCTTGAATGCTTCGGCGGCGTCCATGGTCGGTACAGAAACACGAACAATATCTGCGCCAACGCGTTCCAGCGCTTTGATCTGATTAACCGTCGCTTCCACGTCAGTGGTACGCGTGTTAGTCATCGACTGGACGGTGATGGGGGCGCCATCGCCAATCGGCACATTCCCAACGTAAATACGTGTCGATTTTCTACGTTGAATCGGAGCCTGGTTATGCATGAAAAATCTCCCGCGTTACCCGTCTGTTACTGCGCCGGTGTCGGTTCGGCATTAAGGGTCAGACGCGCAACCTGATTAGTTCTGATAAAGCGGCTCAGATCGACAGGTTTTCCTTGATACTGGATCTGCACCGCGGCCGGCGCGCCAATTTTAAGTTTATAAGGCGCCTGACCGGTTAGGTTTAAATTACCATCTTTACGCTGCATACCGCTAAACAGCTTCTTACCCGTGGCGTCAGTGACTTCTAGCCAGCAGTCAGCGGTAAAATTCATCACCAGCGCGTTCGGATCGGCAGCAGGCGCCGCTACGCCAGCCTGACTGGTCGGCAGCGCGGACGGCGTTTCCGTTGCCGCTGGCGCGGCAGATGTCGCAGCCGTATCGACATTCGCCTGCGAAGGCGCGACTACCGTATTTTGCGTTGCCGTTGCCGTTGGCGCTGGCGTTTGCGTCGCCGCCGTCGAATCAACCGGCGTCGCAGGAGCCGGAGCCGTTTGCGCTGGCGTCGTATCCTGGCTTGTCGCGTCACGGGTGTCCAGCGGTACGCTTTGGCCGCTGTCTTTATCTGCGTTCAGTTCAGCCGTGCTTTGATCGGCCATTGTCGTGATCTCTTCCTGCTGCGCCTTATGGTTCTGCCACCACCAGGCGCCGGTCAGCCCTACGACCACAAACAGTACCAGCCAGGTAAAAGACATTAACCAGCCATCGCGTTTTTTGCGACGCTTTCCTAACGAGAAACTCTGCATCGGAGCGACTTTGGCGGCGCGCAGCGGGGCCTGTTTTTCCAGCCCCGGCAGCAGTTCCTCTTCTGGAACATGCACCAGACGCGCATATGAGCGGATATATCCGCGCAGGAAGGTTGAAGCAAGATCGGACGGCGCCTTATCTTCTTCAATATCGCGTACCGTAGAAACCTTCAGGCAAAGTCGCTCAGCGACAGCCTGCTGGCTGAGTCCGAGTTGTTCACGGGCATTGCGCAGACGAACGCCGGTGGTTTGTGCTTCATTTTGGTCGTGCGTGGCTTCAGTATTCATTCGCTACAGCTACAGGTACGTGTAAATTAGGATTCAGGCGCCGACGAGCCGTAATGCCCGCCCACACCGCGAAACATCAGGTTAGTTAACCTTAGTCAGACAGTATAAGCCTGTCAGGCCGCAGATGACAAAACCGCGTAAGACACAAGGCTAAACTCTTGTTGCACCGTTACATACTGCCTTAAAGTCGACAAAAACGCACCGTTATTATTGACCAGACAAGTACAACGCCAGACATTATTCAACTGACATTGCGCCACGGTATAATGAATGCACCGTGGCGCAACTGCTATCAAATAGCCTTGATGTCAATCACCTCTCCCTGCATACGCTTACGCAGGGTACGTTTAGTACGGTCAATCACATCGCCTGCCAACTGTCCGCATGCCGCATCAATGTCATCGCCACGCGTCTTGCGTACGATGGTCGTGAAACCATAACTCATCAAAACTTTAGAAAAGCGATCGATACGGCTGTTAGAGCTGCGGCCATACGGCGCGCCAGGGAACGGGTT
This sequence comes from Salmonella sp. NW38, assembly GCF_051807745.1. Lineage (NCBI taxonomy): Bacteria > Pseudomonadati > Pseudomonadota > Gammaproteobacteria > Enterobacterales > Enterobacteriaceae > Salmonella > Salmonella sp. NW38. The sequence continues at coordinate 129,505 of NZ_JAMMTO010000011.1, forward strand.
CCACGGAATCAGATTAATCTTACAAGGCGTCTCTTTTAGTAGCTCCGCCAGTTGATGCGCGTGTTCAGTGCCGTCGTTGACGTGGTCAAGCATCACGTATTCAATCGTCACGCGCCCCTGATTGGCGTTGGATTTCTCCAGATAGCGGCGAACCGCGCCCAGGAACGTTTCGATATTGTATTTTTTGTTGATCGGGACGATTTCGTCGCGAATAGTGTCATTCGGCGCATGTAAGGAGATAGCCAGCGCGACATCTATCATATCGCCCAGCTTATCCAGCGCAGGCACCACGCCGGACGTTGAGAGCGTGACACGACGTTTGGACAGGCCGAAACCAAAGTCATCGAGCATAATTTCCATCGCCGGTACGACATTGGTCAGGTTAAGCAATGGCTCGCCCATTCCCATCATGACTACGTTGGTGATCGGACGCTGGCCGGTGACTTTGGCCGCGCCGACGATTTTCGCCGCACGCCAGACCTGACCGATAATTTCCGATACGCGCAGGTTGCGGTTAAAGCCCTGCTGCGCAGTTGAACAAAACTTGCACTCCAGCGCGCACCCTACCTGAGAAGAGACACACAGCGTAGCGCGGTCGTCTTCCGGGATATATACCGTTTCAACGCGCTGATCGCCGACAGCAATCGCCCACTTGATGGTGCCGTCTGAGGAACGCTGCTCTTCAACGACCTCCGGCGCGCGGATTTCCGCGACCTCTTTTAATTTGCCGCGCAACACTTTGTTGATGTCGGTCATCTCATCAAAATTATCGCAGCAATAGTGATACATCCATTTCATCACCTGATCGGCGCGGAAAGGCTTTTCACCTAAGTTTTTAAAAAACTCGCGCATCTGCTGACGGTTGAGATCCAGCAGGTTGATTTTTGTTTCGTTGTTAAGAACTACCGGGGTACTGCTTTCAGGTGTGACAATTTGTTCAGACATATGCTATTCCGGCCTCGTTATTACACGTTATGGCCCCTGGAGGGTTGAAAAAAGAAACGCCCCGGTAAGCTTACTGCTCGTCCGGGGGCGTTGCATTGTACAAATTCTGGCGTAAGGATGCCACGTCTGCACGCGGCATTAGCAAAAATAATATTTGAACCGATAATTTATCGCCAACGCATTTACAGCGTGAAAGACGAAGGAGATTAACGGGTGCGCGGGCACACTTCGCCTTCACCGAAGAAAAAGGCGATTTCGCGCTGCGCGGATTCCAGCGAATCCGAACCGTGGGTGCCGTTTTCAGTTAAGCTATCAGCGTAGTCGGCGCGCAGCGTACCCGCCAACGCGTTCGCCGGATTGGTGGCGCCAAGCAGATCGCGGTGACGCTGTACCGCATTTTCACTTTCCAGCACGGATACCACGATAGGGCCAGAGGTCATGAACTCCACCAGACCGTCAAAGAACGGCTTGCCGTCGTGCTCAGCATAGAAGCCGCGCGCCTGCTCAACGGTCAGGTGCAGCATTTTAGTGCCAACAATTTTGAACCCTGCAGCTTCAAAGCGCGCAAAGATGCTGCCAATAACGTTTTTTGCCACCGCGTTGGGTTTAATGATGGAAAAAGTCCGTTCAATAGCCATGTTTACCTCTGAAATATGTTCTGTTGTTATGTCAGGCGCGGATTATAAAGAGCATCCCATCAATTGCCTATGGATGCAGGTAACATTTTTTTAAAATAAAATGAGCATTAGCAACAAAAGTTAAAGGCGCACAGCAAACTCAGGGGACTGACACAGCACGCAGTGCGTGTGTTCAGACGTGAGAGCATGGAAAGTACGTTTGCAGCTTTCGCAGGTGAGCGTATACGCCGCACTATGCCGCGTTGAGGCGGGTTCCACGTCAAACCGTAGCCGCAGCGCCTGATGCGGACATACCGCCGCACAGCCGCCGCATCCCGTACAACGCGCCGCCGCTATCGTCAGGGTATTGTCGTCAAACTGGATAACGTTTTCCGGGCAGCTTCGCCAGCAGGCGCCGCACATCCTGCACTCTTGCGGACTGATTTCGGGTACGCATTCGCTGAACGCGGAAAACGCCTGTCTGAGACGCCGTTTCCCCGGCTCGACGGCGCACGGGGTAATGGCGTCGCGCGGAACATGAAACAGAGTGCGCCGCGAGGCGTTAATCTCCGCGCCGACAACGTGTTTGAAAGACCAGCCCGGCTCGCCATAGCGGCGCAGCGCTAAATTTAGCCCCGCCAGCGCCATCAACCACTGCGCCGATCGTTCCACCGCAATATCAATAAAGCGAATACCGTACTGGCTGTGCCAGAGAAGCAGTTCATCGACCGTTGGTGCCTGTAGCGAAAACGGCCCCACCAACGTATCCCCCTGCACAAAGCGTTTAACCGGTTTGATACCGGTAATGGCGTCAACAGGACAGACAAACAGACAGTCGCCACAGGCTATGCAGCGCGTCGTATCTATGCTGACCTGCCCCTGCGCCAGCGAAAACGCCTGCGCCGGACAAACATCAGCGCAAGCGCGGCAGGAAGAAAAACGAAAGCGACGACGGACGCAGGCCTGCGTCACGTCTACCGCCGGATCGATCGTCAGGTTAACCATCAGCCAATACTAAAGAAGACGTAGCGCAGCATAATCTCGCCGATAAGCAGCAATACGCTGCCCGCCACCAGCGTCCCTCTGGCGTTTCGCAGACCGCCTGCGGCAAAGCAGAGCATTCCCACCGCTGAGACACACCAGCCGAGAAGATAGATGTCGCGCAACTGCGCCAGCGCCTGTAGCGGATGATGCGGGAAAGTGACGACCATCGTATCCACCGCATTAATATCCGCCAGCCATAGCGGCTGCATGATCAGGCGAATCAGCACCATCAGTGCGACCACCACCACAGCGCAGCGCATTGCGGTGCCAGCGTTGCGCAGATAAGCCAGCGCAATGACTACCGAACCGATAATGCCTGACGTGCCAAAAAACAGCGCCAGCGTGTTGCTATGCTGCCAGGTCGCCACCGAGGCATGGATATAAACCTGCGCCATGCAGAATACATCCACCAGCCCGAACGCTGCCGCCAGCGCCAGCAGCGGCTGCCAGCCTGGCTTTCGGAAAAACAGCAGCACAACCCCCAGTCCCAGCACCGCCAGATAAAGGCTGGCAAAGACGATTTCGCGACTCAGCCACGAACTGGCGACATGACGTAACGCATTTAGCGCATTCAGGGGATAGCCCATGTGCAGCGCTGAAGCAAGCAGCCCCACGCAGGCCAGCACAAACGCCCCCGCCATCGCGGGAAGCGCGACGCGTGCAGGCACGCGTCCCTCTACGGCGTACTGGCAGCCCAACGCCAGCCACAGAGTCACCCCCACAGACCCTTGCAAACAGAGCGTAAAAATCAGCAGCGGTAACTCATGCATGGCGTTTACCCTCTTTTTCTGCGCCCTGATGCGCTTTTACAACCAGATTAGGCTTGGTTATGGATGAATCTGGCAGCCCGTTAACGTCGCATACGCTACCGTACTTCGCGCGCAGTTCATCAATCGGGCCAAACTTGATGGCCTCCAGCGGACAGGTCGCGACACAGACGGGCAGTTCACCTTTCGCCAGTAAATCAACGCACATGTCGCACTTGGACATTTGGCCGGTCTGCTCGTTAAGCTGCGGCGCGCCGTAAGGGCAGGACCAGGCGCAATAGCCACAGCCGACGCATTTGTCGGTATCAACGCGCACGATGCCGTCGCCCGGGCGTTTATGCATAGCGGTAGTCGGGCAATTTTTGGTGCAGACAGGGTCCGCACAGTGGTTGCAGGAAATGGAAAGCGTATAAGCAAATACGTTATTGCTGACCCCGCCCTGCCCGATCGGGATGAAACTTCCGCCCTTGACTTCATAGACGCGGCGGAAACGACGGCCTACTTCCAGATTGTTTTTGTCTTTGCAGGCCACCTGGCAGGCTTTACAACCGGAGCAGCGTGAGGAGTCGATAAAAAATCCCAGTTGTTTATCGCTCACCGGCGGGTAATGTGTAAACTGACTCATGCTTTAGCCACCTCCACCAGCATGGTTTGATGTGAATTTCCCTTCGCCAGCGCGGTAATACGGGCCGAGCTGAGGACGTTCGCACAGCCGCCTTTATCAATACCGTTCTCATCCGGCTGCCACCAGGCGCCGGCCTGCATCGCGACAACGCCGGGAATAATACGCGGCGTCACTTCCGCCGGGATTTCGCAAATCCCGCGTGAGTTATGAATGCGCACCATGTCGCCATGCGCAATGCCGCGCTTTTGCGCATCCTGCGGGTTGATCCACAATGTCTGCTGCTGCACTTCAATCAGCCACGGGTTAGCGTATTGCGTTGAGTTGGCGCGGTTTTTTCCTTTCCACGTAATTAACTGGAGCGGAAAATCTTTCGCCAGCGTATCTTCCGGGCCTTCATGCGCGGGAACGTAGTGCGACAACGCCGGGATTTCCGGATGCTGCATGTCGTACAGGCGCTTCGAGAAGATCTCTATTTTCCCTGACGGCGTCGGGAACGGATGATTGTCCGGATCGCGAATATTGTCTTCAAAGGCGACAAATGGCGCGCTTTTGAACAGATGCTGACGGGTCTTTTGCAGCGTGGCGAAATCCGGCAGATTTTCGTCCGGCATCGCCAGGCGCGTCTGTTCCCAGATGTGTTCAATCCACGCTTTCTCATCGCGCCCCTGGCTAAATTCATTCTCAATGCCTAATTTCGCCGCCACCTCACGTAGCCAGTCGTAGTCGGAGCGCCGCTCAAATTCAGGCTCGATCAATTTTTCAGAGAGTATCAGGTAGCTTGCCGTGCCCCAGGTTTCACCGATGTTCCAGCGTTCCATAAAGCTGGTTTCCGGCAGCAGTAGATCAGCGTATTTCGCGCTCGGCGTCATAAACAGATCGCTGGCGACAATAAACTGGATCTTTGATTCATCCTCCAGTACGCGTACCGCCTGGTGCAGATCGGGGTTCTGATTCGCCAGATAGTTCCCGGCCAGCGAGAACAGAATACGGATGTTACTGTCCAGCTTATCGGCATCTTTCAGTCCAATATCCGGCGTCACTTTGCTGGCGTCGTCTGCGGCCTGCACCCAGTTCATCACCGAAATTTTGGCTTTTACCGGGTTATCCGGCATCTCCGGACCCACGGCGAATTTACGGTTAGCGCAGCCGCCATAACCCGCAGCCCAACCGCCTTTGATGCCGACATTACCGGTAATGGTCGCCAGTAGAGTCGAGCCGCGCGCGGTGCGCTCGCCGCAGTTGTGGCGCTGTGGTCCCCACCCCTGAATCAACGCGGCGGGTTTGGTATTCGCGTAATCACGCGCTAACTGGCGAATGGTTTGCGCCGGCACATGGGTGATCTTTTCCGCCCACTCGGGGGACTTAACGACACCGTCTTTGGCGCCGGTCAGATACGCCACCAGCGATTCGTTAGCCGGTACGCCTTCCGGCATTGAGTCTTCGTCAAAACCGATAGCGTAGCGCGCAATAAATGCGCGATCGTGCAGATTCTCGCTGATGATGACGTACATCATCGCGTCCATCAGCGCATTGTCGGTGGTGGGCAGCAGCGGGATCCACTGATCCGCCAGCGACGAAACGGTGTCGGAATAGCGCGGATCGACCACGATAAACCGCGTACCGTTCTGCTTCATCTTCTGCAAGAAATAGTTGGTATGACCAAAAATGGTCTCCGTCGGGTTATGGCCCCACAGAATCACCAGTTTGGTCTCCAAAAGCGTATCCAGCGAACTGCCGCTGGCGGCAATGCCGTAAGTATAAGGCGTCGCGGCCGCCGTGTTGCCCATACTCACAGAATGGTAGCTTTCGAGATAGCCGCCGGTCAGATTCAGCAGGCGACGCGCCATTTTATCGCCAGAAAAGGTGCCGCCGGAAACGGCGGTGCCAACATGAACATAGCGCGAAGCCGGGCCATATTTTTCAGTAATCGATTTTAAATTATCGGCGATTAAGGTTGTCGCTTCATCCCAGGAAATTCGCTCGAATTTTCCTTCACCGCGTTTTCCTACGCGCTTCATGGGATATTTAAGTCTGTCAGGATGATAAACAAATTTACGGTATGCGCGTCCACGAACACAGGCACGCATCACCGGCATTTGCGCATCCAGCGCATTATCCGGTCGCGTTGAAATTCGCGTCACGATACCGTCACTAACATGCGCCCGAATATCGCATTTGCCCCCGCAGTCAAAAGTGCTGCATGTCTGAACGACTTTTTCCGCAGGCCTGTTTTCAGTTGCCGTCACAGCGCGCGCCTGAGCGGTAGCTGGCGAGGAGACAAACGGTAACGCAATAAGCGCGGAGCTGGCCTGGATAAAATGGCGGCGAGAAATAGCGGGCTGTTCGCCATTTCCCTGGCTTTTTATATTTTTCATGATCCGACTCGTCAAATAAAAACCCATTCTCACGTTTTTAAGTGTTAGATCTCTTGATATTTATCAAGCTCCCTCATTAAGGGTAATTCCGGAAAATTAATAATTCTCATTAACTTTAAATTAAATGAAATTCATAATTTATTCTGAAGAGTTGTTAACGTATTAATTCAAAATTAACCGCTGCAACCTGACCGGACTCATCCATTACGACAAGTTGATAACGTCCAACGATATTGAGTAATAAAGAAAGACGATTATTTTCGCCATTAACAGGCTCGCCATTTAAAAACCACCAGCGACGCCCTTTACCGCCGGTAGTCGAGACGGGCAGCGTGACGTTTTCCTGGCCTGGCAATTGCCTGATCACCGCGCCATCCCTCACTCCTGACAGCATTAACGGCGCGGCATCATTGCCCTGCAGCGGCGGACAGTGGTCGGACGCCGCTGGCAAGCGGGCGCTACGTCTTTCCGCAGGCGGCAGCCACGGCTCCAGCGGCCGCGGCCAGACGATAAACGTATGCGCACGCGCCTGCGGACAGTCGGCAGCGACACGCCGCCCCGTATCATCCAGCCAGACCGGGAAACGAATACCGTTGATGTCTTCCTGCTCAGGTAACAGCAGCGTGGGCGGCTGGCTGTCATCGAGCAGCCATGTCGCCAGTCGGCGGCGACAGTTGCTGTCTCCGGCAGGCAGAGTCTGTCCGCCCGGCCAGCAAATGACGCCGCGGCTTACCGTCTGCGGACGCGGATCTTCCGGCAGGCGTCCCGTATGCGCCAGTAACAGATTATTGACCTGGTTAAGCAATGGCACCGCGCTGGCAAAACCAAATTGCCCCACCACAGGCGTGCCGTCGGGTCTGCCTGTCCAGATGCCGATGATATAGCGCGCGTTAACGCCAATAGCCCACGCATCGCGATAGCCGTAACTGGTGCCGGTTTTCCACGCCAACGGCACAATGCGCGGCAGCGCGTTATCCGGCAAGGGTTGCGCTTCATCCGCCATAATCCGTCGAATGATCCACGCCGCTCCCGGCGACATTAATGGTCTTTCCGACAGCGGATCGTCCGGCTGTAACCGTAATTTCGCCGCTTTCCCATGACGAGCGAACGCGCTGTATGCCGCCGCCATCTCGTCAAGCCGCGCGCCCGCGCCGCCCAGAATCAGCGAAAGATTGGGCGCCGCGCCAGCAGGCAAATATAGCGGCAGGCCGACGTTACGCAGTTTTGCCGCAAATCGTTTCGGCCCATAGGCTTCAAGCACCTGAACGGCAGGCAGATTCAGCGAGCGTACCAGCGCGTCGCTCATGCTGACCGGGCCGTGAAATCCGCTGTCGAAGTTTCCCGGGCGGTAATCTCCGGTGCGGCGCGGAACGTCCTGTAATAATGATGCGGGATGGATCAAGCCGTCATCCAGCGCCAGACCGTACACAAAGGGTTTGAGTACCGATCCCGGCGATCGGATCGCCGTTACCATGTCGACATGACCAAAACGGCTGTCGTCATTAAGGTCTACCGATCCTACCCAGCCGCGCACGCTCATATCGGTATGATCGACGACGATCATCGCCAACGAACTGCGTGCCGGCAGCCGCCCTTTCCATGCCCGCGCCAGATCTTCCAGTTGCCGCTGCAATCCGGCGTCCAGCGTGGTCACAATTTTGTCGTTCTGGCTTTTACTCAACATCATTCGGGCAAAAAGCGGCGCCAGTTGCGGCATTTGACGCGGCGCCAGCCAGACCGGTTCTTCACGCGACTCGCGTACCGTTTCGGCAGGCCAGACGCCCTGAGCCGCCATCCGATCCAGCACTTTATTTCGTGCCGCTTCGGCTCTCGCAGGCCAGCGGTCGGGGCGTAACCGGCTCGGCGCCTGCGGCAATACGGCCAGCAGCGCCGCGTCAGCGTAACTCAGGCGCGCGGGCGGCTTGCCGAAGTAGGCCCAGCTTGCAGCGCCAATACCCTGTAGCGTGCCGCCGAACGGCGCGCGGTTCAGGTACAGCGTCAGGATATCGCGCTTGGACAAATGCCATTCAAGCTGGAGGGCGCGCCAAAGCTGGCGGATTTTACCGCCGAACGTGCGCGAATGCGGGTCCAGCAGTCTCGCCACCTGCATAGTCAGCGTACTGCCGCCGGAAATAACGCGCCCGGCGGTAAGATCCTGCCACGCCGCGCGCGCGACGGAGAAAGGGTTAACGCCAGGGTGCCGCCAGAACCAGCGATCTTCGTAATTGATTAAGGCCTCCAGGTAACGGGGAGAGACCTCTTCAATCGTCACCGGATAACGCCAGATCCCCCCGGCGTCGGCAAAGCGCCACAGCGGCGTACCGTCATGGGCTACCACGACCCGCGCAGGATGGACCTCATTGAGCGGCAGCGGCCAGAGTTTATCCGCCGCCCATAACGCCAGGAAAATAAAAAGCGGCGCGCCCGCCAGCCACAGCCAGCGGCCACGTTTACCACGCCAACCGTTCATTTAAGGCGTCACAATCAGCAGCCCCTCGCTCGCGCCGGTTGCCCGCCACTGAGGCACGTACATCGATTCCACCTGCGGTTGCGCAAGCTGGTACGTCCCCGGCGTTACCGCGCGCGCCAGGTAGACCAGCGTCACGGGCTGGCCCTCATTGACAACGACGGCAGCCACAAACCGATCGTCGCGGAATTCCATATACTGAATATCCGCCTGCTGCATCTGATTAAGCAGATTTTGCACTTCGCTACCGCTCTCCGGCAGGCTGGCGCTGCTGTCAGCCAGATTCTGGTTTTCCAGCTCCAGTCCGGCCGGGAGCAGGTCCACCACCAGCGCATCCGGCACATTGCGATCGGCCACTACCGTTAACCAGACCAGCACCAGTTCGCCGCTACGCAACGAGGACAGCGATTTGCGCTGACCATCGGTCCCCAGTATTTGTCGTTCAATCTGCAAAACGTTGCTGGCAGGCTCAGGCGCAGATGAGGGATAACCGCTGCTATCCAGACGCAACCATAGCGGCTGGCTACCGGTGTTCGTCACCTCAAGGGCGGCCAGCTGGTCAGCATCCAGATTACGGGTCAGCGCCTTGTCGCCCGACAGCGGCTGCGCCTCTAACGAGGTCTGCGCCTGCCAGGCGCCCGCGCTGGCCTGTCGCGAATGCGCGGCGAGGAACAAGGCATTGTTCTCCTGGGTAGAGAGCCAGCGCTGACCGAAGGCCTGCTCAGAAAGCGAGCTTAATAGCGCGTTTTGCGCGTCCGGTCTGAGGTTGTTCTCTTCCAGTAGCGACAACATCAGAGCGTTATCGCGCAGAGAACTGCCGTAATCCGCTATCCATTGCCGTTCGTCCTGACGCGGCGTATTCAGCGCCAGCGTAATGGCCTCTTCGCCGCGTCTGGCATCACCCATCGTGTTTAACGCGATGCCCATTTGCATCAGCGGCAGTCCTGAAGCCGCCTGACTACGGCGCTCCCAGATTTCGCGCAGCGCGCCGAGCGGCGCTTTCTGCTGACGCGCCAGTACCAGCGCGGCGTAAGCCTGAGCGGCAAAAGTACTGGCTTGGGTATTATCGCTATAACGAATCAGCATCGTGCCGGGATCCTGCAGATAACGCAGCAGTCGCTCATTGCCCCGGTTAATGGCTTCCGGCGGGACGCTATATCCCTGCTCGCCCGCGCGAATGAGGAAATCCATCGCGTAGGCCGTTAGCCAGGGCTCTTCCGCCCCATCTTCATCCCATAGCGCAAAACCGCCGTTATCACGCTGCATCTGTAGTACCCGTGAGATGCCGATATCCACTGCGGCGCGCCGTTTTTCATCGCTATCGCCGGTAATACCGAGCGACTGCAATTGAGCGGCATTGGTATACAGCGCCGGGAATAACCCGCTGGTGGTTTGTTCCAGGCACCCGTACGGATATGCTTTCAGCTCGCGAATGTAGCGCGCCAGATTGAGCGGCGGTTTTCCGCTTAACAGCAGTTGTCCCTGTAACGTGGCTGGCGAGACGTTTGCCAGATGCTGCTCTGGTACATGCCAGCTCTCTCCCGGCGCCAGCGCAATGCCGCTATTTACCGTTTGGGCAGGCCAGGCCGGACGCACGCCGATTTGCCACTGCTTATGCTGCGCGCCGAGGGTTTCTCCCGGCAGATTCAGACCGCTAATGGTCGCCTGGATTTCGCCTTCGCCAAAACCTTCCAGCGCGCGTACCGGAACGAATAAGGTGGTGCGCACGCCCGGCGCCAGGTTGACCGGTTGCGGCTGCTGGCTAAGCAGTTCCAGTAACCCACTGGCGGCGAGAGCAATATTCAGCGTCTGCGGGCGGTCGGTCAGATTGGTGACGTCCAGCACCAGTCGCGAAACATCCCCTCCCGCCAGAAAACGCGGCATATTCAGCTCGGCAATCACTGGCGCGGCGACAACAACTTTGCTTTCGCCGCGACCAAAATCGTCCGCTGTCCATGCCTGCGCCATAACCCGCAGTTCGCCGTTAAAGTCGCCAATCGGCAGCGTTACGACCCCTTCGCCCTGCTCATTGAGCGTGATCGGCTGCGCCTGCTGCGCGATGATATTGACATGGTTTACCGGCGGTTTTCCGCCGCGCTTAAGGTCGTCGCCATCGCCGCCAAAACGCAACGCCGCCAGCCGCCCCTGCCCTTCAATGACCTGGCCGTAAATATCGTAGATATCCGCACCGTAGCGTTTTTGACCGAAGAACGCCTGCCACGGGTCCGGCGTCGCGTAATCGGTGATATTCAATACGCCGCTATCGACCGCGGAGACCAGCACGTTGATCTGTTTTGGCATTTCGCCGTGTTTAACGCTGGCTTTCACCCTGACGGTGAGCGGCTGATTCGGGCGCATTTTAGCCGGGCTTTCCAGCGCCAGATCGAGGCGGCGGTTTTCATCCCCCAGCGGTAGGTGTAGTAACCCTACGGCGCGTTTTGGCGTCGCGGAACGAGATTTATCGCCGGGACGCACCACCAGCGTACTGAGATAGAGATCGTGGCGATTCCAGGTTTTATCCACCGGAATCGTGAGCTCCAGACCTTGTGCCGGCACATCGATCGCCTGCCACCACAGCGGACCATCGCTGGACTCCACCATCGCATAACCTTTACCGGCGACCGGCGCGGCGATATGCAATTTCATGGTGTCGCCTGGACGATAATTCGCTTTATCCAGTTTGAGGGTGACGCGATCCGGACGCGCCGCGCCGCTACCGTCGCTGTTATCCTGCCAGCTATAGCCGGCCCAGAAACGAACGCTGCTGACCGTCTCATTCGGCGCTTTGACCTCCAGACGGTACGCGCCCCATTCCACCGGGAAGCTGACTTTTCCGGTTTCATCCGCGTTCAGATCCAGCGTCTGCTCGCCCTCCACCAGATCTTTTTGATCAAACTGCGACTGCCAGCCTTCGCTTTCCGACCAGTTCCAGTAATAGTCGCGACGCTCGCGGATGAGCCGCACCTGTAAACCGGACACCGCTTTTTTCTCGCCCTGCGCGTTGGCGTAAACAATATCGAATGCGGCGTTGCTGTCTTCGTCGACAATCGGTTGATTAACGGTGGTATCCGTACGGTAGTCGTATACCGCTTTGGCGGCGAACTGTGGACGAATTCCCGGTAACGTATCGGCAGGCCAAATCGCCTGCTCTACGCGACGAGTGACCGGACGACCGCCAGACTCCAGCAGGCTGGCCTGTAGAATTACCTGCAGCGGCGAATGCGCTTCTTGCCACTGGCTGGCAGCACTCACTTCACCACGTCCGCCTTTATCCAACGTCAGTTGAACTTCGTCCAGGCTGCGCGAAAGATTCTCTTCGGCAATATTGCCGAACTGGAAGCCAGGCAACGCCGCGACAGCGTCGCGCAGCGGACGCAGGAAAAGTTGCCCTTGCAGGGTATTGCCGATAGCAGGCGCGCCATACAAGTAATAGCCGACAACGGAGAATTTCACCTCATCCGCAGGCGCCAGCGGTGTTTTTTGCGCCGTCAGGTTGAGCGCCATCCGCTCCGGCATAAAGTCTTCCACATGGAAATCCCAACTCCGCAGCAAATTATCGCCGGTGTTGGCGCGGACATGCCACAAGCCGGTCGGCGCGTTGATATCCAGCGGATAATTCAAACGGTATAGCCCGTTTTCCGGCTGGCTGACGATGGTACTCATCACCTGTCCGTCTGGTTTTACCACTTCCAGCTTAACGGGTTGATCGGGCAGCGTTTTACCGTCGCTATCGCGCAGTAATCCGTTGAGGATAACCGTTTCGCCCGGGCGGTAGAGATCGCGCGGGCCGAACATAAAAAACTGCTTGCTGTAGCCGGGCGCGCCAGCGACATTAAATTCCGACAGATCCAGAGCCGGAAGCGTGAGATCGAGCAGCGTGGTCTGCTCCTCTTTACGCGCCAGTAATAGCGCCGCCGCTTTATCAGCTTCCAGTTGCACATGTCCCTGCGCGTCGCTCGTCGCCTGCGCCAGCGTCTGCCCTTTATCATTCAGAAGAACAATCTCAATTCCCGACTGCGCCGCGCCGTTTTCCAGGCTTTGCGTAAAGATATCCAGCCGATTATGGTAACGGTGCGCGGACACGCCGATATCGCTAAGGGTAAACAACGTAGCGGCATTACTATAGTTGTAGTGTCCAGCCTGATTCATTACCGCCACATATACGCCCGCCTGTTGCAGCGGCTTAATATCGCTTAATGGCAGCAGCAGTTTCTCACGCGTATTGCGCGCCGGATTAAGATCAAAACGACCGGTATAAACCAAATCCGCCATTTTCAGCAGATTGTCGGACTCCCAGTTAGAGAGAGAACTACGGTACTCCCACTGGCTGACAAATGACGCCAGCGATCCGGGCTTAACGCGGAAAAAGTTCACATCAACGTGGTTGACGTTAAGCGCCATGACCGGCAGTCCTTCCGCGATTTTCCCCGGTAGCAGCGATCCCCGGCTGGCAAAGCCGACGCTGGGCTGGACATCACGCGTGGTAATCGTTTTTTCATAAGACTTGCCGAAGGTGGCGTTATTCAGCGCTTTAACGGCGGGATCAACCGTGACCACCAGCACGCGTTCAGGTTCCAGATGACGTAACCTTAGCTCTTTTAAATTTGGCGCCAGCTCCCATGCGCCGTCAACGCTGCCGCTTTTCTTATCAACCACGTGAACCACACGGGAGAAATCCTGTTCAGGATCTAAAGGAATTGAAAACGTCAGCACCAGCGTCGCCGCGCCGTCGAGCTGCGCTTCGGAGGCGTCTAATAGCGTGAGCGCTTTGCCCTGGCTTTGCTGCGCCAACTTCTGTAGCTGTGCCGGGTCTTGCGCGGGCGAGGGCTGCGCTACGGCTGGCGCTTCGCTTTTAGTCGTCGGGGCGGTTTTATCGTTGTTATCGCACCCCGCCAGCGCCAGCATGATCATGCAGGCCACCACGCGTAAATGTTTCATCTTTCATCCCTGGCCTTAACGGCCTGTCAGCAACGGTTGATGAGATATTATGCGCGAGAAATTTTATTGTGTAAGTCCGTATTACTGTGATGATGCGAAAATTTTACGCAGAAATGTGGTTTCGCCAGCCAAAACAGCCTCTTCTACTTGTCCCTTTTCGGGAAACGTCCGACAATTTGATCATAATCAGGTAACAATGGAGATGCCCATGACCACCGCCTTTTTTGTCGCCGCCGACTGGCTTGCCGAACATATTGATGATCCGGAAATACAGATTCTTGACGCCCGTATGGCGCCGCCAGGACAGGAACATCGTGATATGGCGGGCGAATATCGCGCCGGACATATTCCTGGCGCGCTGTTTTTTGATATTGAAGCGCTTTCCGATCGCGCATCGCCGCTGCCGCATATGATGCCGCGCCCGGAAGCGTTTGCGGTGGCCATGCGTGAACTGGGTGTTCGCCAGGATAAACACCTGGTCATATACGATGAAGGCAATCTGTTCTCCGCTCCGCGGGCATGGTGGATGCTGCGCACGTTCGGTGCCGAGAAAGTGTCCATTCTGGCGGGCGGACTGGCGGGCTGGCAGCGCGACGAATGGCTATTGCGCGAAGGCGAGGAAGCGCATGAAGGAGGCGAGTTTGAGGCCAAATTCACGCCGCAAGCCGTGGTGCGTCTCACCGACGTATTGCTGGCAAGTCATGAAAAAACCGCGCAAATCGTTGATGCGCGTCCGGCGGCGCGTTTTAACGCTCAGGCTGATGAACCGCGTCCCGGACTGAGGCGCGGACACATTCCTGGCGCGCTAAACGTCCCGTGGACGGAACTGGTGTATGAGGGCGAATTAAAGACCACTGACGAACTGAATGAGGTTTTTTTCAGCCACGGCGTGAGTTTCGACAGACCGATTATCGCCAGTTGCGGTTCCGGCGTGACGGCCGCGGTCGTGGTGCTGGCGCTCGCCACGCTGGATGTGCCTGATGTCACGCTTTACGACGGCGCGTGGAGCGAATGGGGCGCGCGTACCGATTTACCGGTTGAACCCGCTTAATATCTGCCATGCCGGATGGCGCTCACGCTTATCCGGCCTACCGTTCTGGCTGATTTAAAACGAATCTACATAAATTCTGTTTAAGCAGGCCACAAAAAAACCGCTCAATTGAGCGGTTTTTTTGTGCTGGTCCGGTTCGCGGCCTTTCCAGCAGGCTTTGTTGCCATAGCAACGCAGGCACACCGTAGGGGATTAATACTCCCTTTTAAGGGAGCAAATGTCAATATAATTTACCGGGAAACTATTCAACATTTAAGGTATTATCTTTCCCGGCCCTTTCCGCCGTCTCGCAAACGGGCGCTGGCTTCAGGAGAGGATAACCCATGGCCGTAAGCGCAGGCACACCGTAGTGCCTGCTATCACGGCATTATCGCCAGCGGTGCTGCCGTGATGCGGTCTTCGCAAGGACCGCAACATGAAGGTACGATGCTTTTGTGTCGTGCTTCTTGTTTCTGGCACGTTGTGTCTTCACGCAGACAGAAGCTACCCAGGTAATTCTGTTCCCGTAACGCTCAACGTCCAGAGCAGGTAAGCCAGGAGGCCGCCCTGTTGGGCGGCTTTCTTTTCTTCAGATGATGCGGTTCTGTTTAAAATCGCGCAGGAACCCGCCCCAGCGGCGCTCGTAGAACGGCGCGATATGCTCGGTGATAAAGTGGCTGATACCCTGCTCGCCCTTCCTCACCTGACAAATATCGATCGGTTCGTCACCCGGTAACGTGTCGGTCGCCACATTGCCCGCCGCATGAATGATCTCTTCAATGTCGCCGTCAGCCTCAATGCCAATCAGCAGATTGGGTTGGGCGCCCTCATGTTCTTTAATCGCGCAGAGAAACGCGCGTTTCACCGGTTTGATGGTTTTAAACAGCGTAGTGAGGGAATCAATCATCTGCGACGGCGGCTCGGCCACTTCGGATAAAATAAGCGACTCGCCGCCTTCCAGCACTTCCTGCGTACTTAATGGACTGCCTTCCTCAGCGAGAAGCAGGCTGATTTCACGCGGCATAAACTCTTTGCCGGTCGGCAATTTAGCGTTGAGGAATAACGTTTCGCCAAGCGTCATTTCAAACAGCGTGCGCGCCGGCATCACCACAAATGCCTGTTCGTCTTCCACGGCCTGCTGCAGCGCCTCCAGAGAAGTAAAGAAGGGAATGACGGTCGTGCCGTCTTCTTTTTCCCAGTGCTGCAAATCCAGAGCGCTGTCTTCCACAATCGCCTCGCCTTCGGCAGCGCTGCCCGGCACCCAGACGGTGGACTCCAGTAAGGTACGGAAAAATGCCGGACGATGCGCGGGCTCAGTCGCCGCTTTCTCCAGCAAGATTTCTAATTCATTTTTAGTTTCGGACATAGGAATCACAAATTATGTATATGGGTTGTAGGCCTGATAAGACGCACGGCGTCGCCATCAGGCAAAATGCCGGGTGGCGCTTCGCTTACCCGGCCTACAAAAACACCGTTCAGGCGGTCAGCAGATTCGCGATGGTGCGCACACCCAGACCGGTTGCCCCGGCAGCCCACTGCTCAACCGGCGCTTTGCGATAAGTGGCGGAACAGTCAATGTGCAGCCAGCCTTCGCGGTAATTTTCAACAAAGTGCGACAGAAAACCCGCAGCGGTGCTTGCCCCAGCGGGATACGCCGCGCTGCCGGTGTTGTTCAGTTCCGCAAAGTTAGACGGCAGCTGGTTACGGTGGAACTCCGCCAGCGGCAGACGCCAGAACGGTTCATTCTCTTGCGCCGCGCTGGTCAGCAAGCGCCCCGCCAGCGTATCGTCAAAACTGAATAGCGCATGGTAGTCGTTACCCAGCGCCGTTTTCGCCGCGCCGGTTAACGTCGCCATATCAATGATTAGCTGCGGGTGTTGTGCGCTGGCGTCAATCAGGCCATCCGCCAGCACCAGTCGCCCTTCCGCATCGGTATTCATGACTTCGACATTCTTACCATTACGGTAGCGAATAATGTCGCCCAGTTTAAACGCATTGCCGCTGATCAGATTATCGGCGCAGCACAGGAACAGTTTTACGCGTTTATTCAGCCCACGGGTAATGGCGAACGCCAGCGCGCCTGTTACTGTCGCCGCGCCGCCCATATCGGATTTCATTGAGTCCATAAAAGCGCTTTGTTTGATACTGTAGCCGCCGGAGTCAAAGGTAATACCTTTACCGACCAGGCAGGCATAAACCGGCGCATCTTTGTCTCCCGTCGGGTTGTAATCCAGCGCCAGCAGCACCGGCGGACGCTCAGAACCACGGCCTACGGTATGCAACCCCATATAGTTCTGCTCGCGCAGATCTTCGCCTTTGGTGATACGGTAAGTGACGCTATCGCACGCGACGCTACACAGCAGATCCACCGAGCGCTGCGCCAGTTGCTCCGGCCCAAGCTCTTCCGCCGGAGCATTAATGGTGTCGCGCACCCAGTCAATAATAGTCAGGCGGTTATCCAGCTCCTGACGTTGGGCATCGTCTAAATCCGGCCACATTACGGTACGGACGCCTTTTGGTCCTTTGTAACCCGCCCAGAATGCCCAACAACGCTCGGTATCCCATCCTTCGCCTGTCAGCGCGACCTGTTTTATTCCCAGGCCGTCGATTTTACGCGCCGCACGCTGGATCAACCCCAGATCGTCTTTACCGTTAAGATGCAAGGTAATACCGTCGTTATTAATACTGTAAGTGGCTTTATCGCCCCAGCGCGCATCGGCAGGCTGCGTGGAAAGCGTAATTTTCATGGCTTCTGTCATTGTTATTTTCCTTATTAGCAAACGGGCCGCCGTAGGGCAGCCCGTTATTTGACTTACTCTGCTTCATCCAACCAGACTAGCAGAATCGCCTCCAGAATTTTTTCATTGGATGCGTTAGGGTCGTCGTCAAAATCGTCCATTTCGCAGATCCACTGATGCAGATCGGTGAAACGAACGGTTTTAGGATCGACATCAGGATATGCGTCGTATAACGCTTCGCCGATCTCGCGGCTATCGGTCCACTTGAGTCCCATACTACCCTCTGTTAATGCTCACGCGCATGGTTGATTGTGTAACGTGGAATTTCGATAACCAGATCGTCGTCGGTAACGTGGGCCTGGCAGCTCAGTCGACTTTCCGGCTCCAGCCCCCACGCTTTATCCAGCATATCGTCTTCTTCTTCCGAACTTTCCGGCAAGGAGTCGAAGCCTTCACGTACAATACAGTGACAGGTGGTGCAGGCGCACGATTTCTCACAGGCGTGTTCAATCTCGATGCCGTTGCGCAGCGCAACGTCAAGAATGGTTTCACCGGTCTCAGCTTCCAGAACTGCGCCATCCGGACAAAGATCCTGATGAGGCAGAATAACAATCTTCGGCATGTTAAACCTCGTCTACGGAATGGCCTTTCAACGCGCGACGAACCGACTGGTCCATGCGGCGAGCGGCAAATTCCTGGGTTTGTTTATCTACGTTTTTAATGGCTTGTTCTATGGCGTCAACATCATCGCCTTGTGCGACCGCGCTTAAATGTGCGGCGGCATCATCAATGCATTGACGTTCTGCGGCGCTTAACAGCGCGGCGTCGGCAGTTAGCGCGCCGGTCAAACTTTCCAGCACGCGCGCGGCTTCGACTTTTTGCTCCGCCAGCATACGCGCTTTCACGTCCTGCTCGGCAAAACTCATGGAATCCTTGATCATCGAGGCGATTTCGCCATCGGTCAGGCCATAGGAAGGTTTGACCTGAATGGAGGCCTCGACGCCGGTGGATTTTTCCATTGCGGTGACGCTCAACAGGCCATCGGCGTCTACCTGGAAGGTCACGCGAATATGCGCCCCGCCCGCCGGCAGCGGCGGAATCCCGCGCAGCGCAAAGCGCGCCAGCGAACGGCAGTCCTGCACCAGTTCGCGTTCGCCCTGCATCACATGGATAGACATCGCAGTCTGACCGTCTTTGAAGGTGGTGAAATCCTGCGCGCGCGCCACCGGGATAGTGGTGTTGCGCGGAATGACTTTTTCCACCAGGCCGCCCATCGTCTCCAACCCAAGAGAGAGTGGAATCACGTCCAGCAGCAGCATTTCGCTGTCCGGCTTGTTGCCGACCAGAATATCGGCCTGAATCGCTGCGCCGATAGCGACCACTTTATCCGGGTCGATAGCGGTTAACGGCGTGCGGCCAAAAAATTCGCCCACCCGCTCACGCACCAGCGGTACACGGGTCGAACCGCCGACCATGACCACTTCCAGAACGTCCTGGGGCTCAACGCCGGCATCTTTCAATGCGCGACGGCAGGCCAATAGCGTGCGCTTAACCAGCGCGGAAATGAGATCGTTAAACTGCTCGCGAGTGATCTCCCCCTGCCAGCCCGCAACGTTAACGCGAACGGTATCGGCATCGCTTAAGGCGATTTTCGCCGCAATCGCGGCATCCAGCAGTTCGCGCTGAACGCGATTGTCGCTACGATCGGCAATTCCCGCCTGCTCGCGAATATAGTCCGCCAGCAGATGGTCAAAGTCGTCGCCGCCGAGCGCAGAATCACCGCCCGTCGCCAGCACTTCAAACACCCCGCGGCTCAGGCGTAAAATAGAGATATCGAAGGTACCGCCGCCGAGATCGTAAACAGCAATAACGCCTTCTTTGCCTGAGTCCAGACCGTAGGCAATCGCCGCCGCCGTCGGTTCGTTGAGCAGGCGCAGTACATGCAGGCCCGCCAGCCGCGCGGCGTCTTTCGTCCCCTGACGTTGGGCATCATCGAAATAGGCGGGAACGGTAATCACCACGCCATCCAGCTCGCCGGAGAGCGATTCGCTAGCCCGCGCGGCCAGCGCTTTGAGAATATCAGCCGATACGCGTACCGGATTGAGCAATCCAGCTGCCGTGTCAATCATCGGCAGCCCATTAACGCTTGCCTTAAACCGGTAAGGCAGATGCGGATAGCGCGCCTGGATATCCGCCAGCGAGCGTCCCATCATGCGTTTCACAGAGCTGATAGTGTTGGCCGTATCCTGCGCGGCATTGTCACGCGCAGCGTAACCGACCGTATGGCCCTGCTGCTGATAGTGAACCACTGAAGGCAACAGGTGGCGCCCTTCGTGGTCAGGCAGAGTTTCCGCCTGGCCGCTGCGAACCGTCGCAACCAGAGAGTTGGTAGTGCCTAAGTCGATGCCCGCCGCCAGACGACGCTGATGCGGCGCGGCGCTCAAACCAGGCTCACTAATTTGTAATAAGGCCATGTTAGATTCCAGTTAAAAATCGAGCAGCTTTTCTTCGAGTTGTTCTGCGCTGCTTCGCAGTTTATCGAGAAACCGCAGTTTGCGCACCGTATCCGCCGCCGCGTCCCACGCGGCGTTGTCCAACTGCTCCACCATTTGCTGAAGACGAGCATCAAACATCTTTTGTACGCGTTTGATGAAGCTTTCCAGCCGCACGTCGTCTTTTGATTGTTCGATATCGTCCAGCTCTTCGCGAAGCGTAAGTTGTTCCATCAGAAACGCGGTGTCGCGTACCGTATGTTGCTCGCTGGCCAGATCGAACCCGTGTAAGGAAAGCAGATACTCCGCGCGCGTCAAAGGGTGACGCAGCGTTTGCCAGGCCTGGTTGATCGTGGCGGATTGCTGGACGGCAGCAAGCTGCTGCGCCTGAGTGCCGTTGGCAAATTTGTCAGGGTGATACTGGCGTTGCAGATCCTGAAAACGAAGGCTCAGCGCCTGGGTGTCAATCTGATAACGGGCTGGTAAGCCAAAGAGGGTGAAGTAATCCATAACATTCTCAGGGATAGCCTGTCAGAACAAACCCCACACGCAGGCGACCACGGTGGGGTTATACCTTCTTACTTCGCGCCGCAGATGCGTTGTCTGCGCGGGTTCCCCCAGACACTGACTCAAATAAGCGCCTGGGGATTCACTCGCTTGCCGCTTTTCTGCAGCACGAATGCTCGGTATAACAGCGGAACACGGTTACACGTGGAAGCTTTCGCCGCAACCACACTCATCTTTCACATTCGGGTTGGAGAATTTAAACCCTTCGTTCAGACCTTCTTTTACGAAGTCCAGCTGTGTACCGTCCAGAAATTGCAGGCTCTTGCCGTCAACCACTACCTTAACGCCTTTGTCTTCAAACACGGTGTCTTCCGCCGTTGGCTCGTCAACAAATTCCAGTACATAAGCCATACCTGAGCAGCCGGAGGTTCTCACGCCCAGACGCAGACCAAACCCTTTACCACGGTTGGCCAGGAAGGTATTAACTCGCGCTGCTGCACTGTCGCTAAGTGTAATCGACATAACAAAACCTCAATGTTAACGTTCTATTTTATTTCGCTTCGCGTTTGCTTTTGTAATCCGCAATAGCGGCTTTAATCGCGTCTTCCGCCAGAATAGAGCAGTGAATTTTCACCGGCGGCAGCTCCAGTTCGTCTGCAATGTCGGTGTTTTTAATCGCCTGCGCTTCGTCCAGGGATTTCCCTTTCACCCACTCCGTTACCAGAGAACTGGAGGCGATAGCGGAACCGCAGCCGTAAGTCTTGAAGCGCGCGTCTTCAATGATACCTTCATCGTTAACTTTAATCTGCAACTTCATGACGTCGCCGCAGGCCGGCGCGCCAACCATGCCGCTTCCCACGTTATCGTCGTTGTTGTCAAACGACCCTACGTTACGCGGGTTCTCATAGTGATCGATTACTTTTTCGCTGTAAGCCATTATAAATTCTCCTGATTCCGATACCGATTAATGATGTGCCCATTCGATGCTGTTCAGATCCACACCCTGCTTGTACATTTCCCACAGTGGAGAAAGGTCACGCAGACGGCCAATGGATTTACGAACCAGATCAATGGTGTAGTCGATCTCTTCTTCAGTGGTAAAACGACCTAAAGAGAAACGGATAGAGCTATGCGCCAGTTCGTCATTCATGCCCAACGCGCGCAGCACGTAGGACGGTTCCAGACTGGCGGATGTACAGGCGGAACCGGAAGAGACCGCCAGGTCTTTCAGCGCCATGATCAGCGACTCGCCTTCAACGTAGTTAAAGCTCACGTTGAGAATGTTTGGCGCGCCCTGCTCAAGGTCGCCGTTCAGGTAAACTTCTTCAATATCTTTGATGCCGTTCCACAGACGGTTACGCAGACCGCGCAGACGGGCCATTTCGGTCTCCATCTCTTCTTTCGCGATACGGTAAGCTTCGCCCATGCCGACGATCTGGTGAACAGGCAGCGTACCAGAGCGCATACCGCGTTCGTGCCCGCCGCCATGCATCTGCGCTTCAATGCGAATACGCGGCTTACGACGCACATACAGCGCGCCAATGCCTTTCGGACCATAAATTTTATGACCGGAGAAGGACATCAGATCCACTTTCAGTTGGCTCAGGTCGATAGGCAGTTTGCCCACGCTCTGGGTGGCGTCAACGTGGTAGATGATACCGCGCGCGCGGCACATTTCGCCGATGGTCGCGATATCCTGCACCACGCCGATTTCGTTGTTCACGTGCATGATGGAAACCAGAATGGTGTCGTCACGCATCGCTGCTTCGAGCTCGTTGAGATCGATGATGCCATTGCGCTGCGGCGCCAGGTAGGTCACTTCAAACCCTTCGCGCTCAAGCTGACGGCAGGTGTCCAGCACCGCTTTGTGCTCGGTCTTGCTGGTGATGATGTGCTTGCCTTTTTTCTGATAAAAGTTGGCAGCGCCTTTAATCGCCAGGTTATCGGACTCCGTCGCCCCTGAGGTAAAGACGATTTCACGCGGGTCGGCGCCGACCAGTTCAGCAATCTGGTTACGGGCGATATCTACCGCCTCTTCAGCCTGCCAGCCAAAACGGTGTGAACGAGACGCCGGGTTCCCAAAGGTTCCGTCCAGGGTCAGAAACTGCATCATTTTCTCGGCAACACGCGGGTCCACCGGCGTGGTTGCGGAGTAGTCGAGATAAATCGGTAATTTCATTGCTCTTAAACTCCGTACATCACTCAATGCAAGGAATCAGGCAACCGGCTGGATGTACGACCGTGTTGACGGGACGTCCGCGTCCCGGCCTGATTCTGAATTCTTTTTTACGCTTCATCCTTCAGACGACCGCGGCATTCACCGCATGAGGCCGCCAGAAGAGATGGCGTAATATTTTAATTAAGCGCGTAATTTAACGTCGATAGCGTCCTGCGCACGACCGCTGGCGCGCGGCGCGTCATGCGTGTGCTGGCGACCAGACACATCCAGAACTTCCTGGTTATTCACCAGCTCGCCTAAGGTAATATTGTTGAGAAAACCGGTCAGGCGATCGCTTAAATCACGCCACAGCGCATGGGTCAGGCATTTATCGCCGCCCTGGCAGCCGCCTTTGCCCTGGCAACGGGTCGCGTCAACGGATTCATCAACCGCGCTGATCACTTCGCCGACCGCGATACTGCCAGCATCTTTACCCAGCAGATAGCCGCCGCCTGGCCCGCGTACGCTGGAAACCAGACCGTTTTTACGTAAACGGGAAAATAGCTGTTCCAGATAAGAAAGGGAAATCCCCTGACGTTCAGAAATATCAGCCAACGGTACCGGGCCCGCTTCGGAGTTGAGCGCAACGTCTAACATTGCGGTCACGGCATAACGCCCTTTAGATGTCAGTCTCATGTCTTACTTAACCTCAAACTCGCCCCTGCCCGGGGTTTTTTATTGTAAAATGGGGGTATTGCATAGCAGGGACAAGTCTGACATTCCCGAGTAATTTGGTCAACTATTTACTTGAGTAAATTAGTCAGGTATTTAGCGTTCCGTGCGGTATTGATGTGCCGGATGGCGCGGTTACTTGCCTTTATTCTGCTGCTCAATAGACGCCAGAATCCCACGCAGAATATTCAACTCCTGGCTTTCCGGGCGGGCGCGGGTAAACAGACGGCGCAATTTATTCATCACCTGCCCCGGATGGTTTTCGCGAATAAAGCCAGTGGAGAGCAACGTTTGCTCCAGATGGCCGTAGAAACGTTCAAGATCGTCCACCAGCGGATACGGCGTCTCTTCATGATCTGCCGCGTCGCCGTTTTCCTGCGTCGCCAGCCAGGCCATACGGACTTCATACGCGATGACCTGTACCGCCATCGCCAGATTCAACGAGCTGTACTCCGGGTTAGCGGCAATCGCGACGTGATAATGGCATTTTTGCAACTCATCGTTAGTCAGCCCGACACGCTCACGACCAAAAACCAGCGCAACCGGCGTATTTGCCGCTTCCGCCACGCTTTTTAAGCCGCACTCGCGCGGATCAAGCATCGGCCACGGCAAAGTGCGGGAACGGGCGCTGGTGCCGACCACCAGGCTACAGCCAGCCAACGCTTCATCCAGCGTATCGACGATCTGCGCATTACCGATCACATCGCTGGCGCCTGCCGCCAGGGCGATGGCCTGGGAGTCCGGTTTCACCAGCGGGTTTACCAGCCACAGGTTAGTTAAGCCCATGGTTTTCATAGCGCGAGCCACAGAGCCCATATTGCCGGTGTGGGAGGTTTCCACCAGCACAATTCGAATGTTTTGCAGCATTGTCTTTCTTCAGCTAAAGATTATTCGGACATCTTACCATAAAACCAAGACAGATTCCGATCTCGCTGCTATACTCTGCGCCGTTTTCCCGTTCTTTAACATCCAGTGAGAGAGACCGATGCATCCGATGCTGACCATCGCCGTGCGCGCAGCGCGCAAGGCGGGTAATGTAATTGCCAAAAACTATGAAACTCCGGACGCTGTAGAAGCGAGCCAAAAAGGCAGTAACGATTTTGTGACCAACGTAGATAAGGCCGCTGAAGCGGTAATTATCGACACCATTCGCAAATCTTACCCGCAACACACTATTATCACCGAAGAAAGCGGTGAGCACGTTGGCACAGATCAGGATGTTCAATGGGTTATCGATCCGCTGGATGGCACCACCAACTTCATCAAACGTCTGCCACACTTCTCTGTTTCCATTGCTGTACGCATTAAAGGCCGTACTGAAGTGGCTGTCGTTTACGATCCGATGCGTAACGAACTGTTCACCGCCACCCGCGGTCAGGGCGCGCAACTGAACGGCTACCGTCTGCGCGGCAGTACCGCTCGCGATCTGGACGGCACTATCCTCGCTACCGGCTTCCCGTTCAAAGCCAAACAATACGCGACCACCTACATTAATATTATCGGCAAGCTGTTCACCGAATGCGCCGATTTCCGCCGCACCGGTTCCGCCGCGCTGGATCTGGCCTATGTGGCTGCAGGTCGTGTCGATGGTTTCTTTGAAATTGGCCTTCGTCCGTGGGATTTCGCTGCGGGCGAACTGCTGGTTCGTGAAGCGGGCGGTATCGTCAGCGATTTCACCGGCGGTCATAACTACATGATGACCGGTAATATCGTGGCGGGGAATCCGCGCGTCGTTAAAGCCATGCTGGCGAATATGCGCGACGAACTGAGCGATGCGCTGAAGCGCTAAGTCTCTTCGGCGGATGGGGCCACTCATCCGCCGTGCCTTTTCAGGCGTTTTTCCTAAACACAGCCTCATCGCTTTACTTGCCTGCATGTTTTTGTACGATCGCTCCCTGCTCCGCTATTGGCATAAAGCGGCAAGGAAGCGAACATGACCCTTCAACATACCCGACGCATCGTCAAATCCCTTTTTATTCTGTTTATCATTGTGGTCTGTATTTACCTGCTACCCCGCGTAGCGATCAATGCCTTTTATTACCCGGACAATAAAGTCTATGGGCCAACCCCTGCCGAAGCTGAATCCATTACCTTTACCGCCAAAGATGGCACGCATCTGCACGGCTGGTTTATTCCCACTGCTTTCGGCAGGCCGGAAAACGCCGTCGCGACGGTGATTCATGTCCATGGCAACGCCGGAAATATGTCGGCGCACTGGCCGTTAGTCAGTTGGCTGCCAGAACGCAACGTAAACCTGTTTATGTTTGATTACCGTGGTTTTGGCGAATCTGAGGGCACCCCATCACAAGAGGGGCTACAGGACGATACGAAAAGCGCGATAGATTATGTGCGGCATCGCGACGACGTTAATCCCGAGCGCCTGGTACTGCTGGGGCAGAGCCTGGGCGGCAATAATGTACTGGCCGCCGTAGGCCACTGCGTAGGCTGCGCAAATATGCGCTACGCCGACCAGGCGGGCATACGTGCGATTATCCTCGACTCAACGTTTTTATCCTATTCCTCCATCGCCAACCAGATGATCCCGGGCAGCGGCTATTTGCTTGATGACCGCTATAGCGCGGATCGCAATATCGCCAGCGTCAGCCCCATTCCGGTATTGATTCTTCATGGCACGGCAGACCATGTTATTCCCTGGCAGGACAGTGAGAAATTGTATGCCCTCGCCCAAGAGCCCAAACAAAAAATCTTCATTCCTGGCGGCGATCACATTGATGCTCTTTCCGGGCGTTATGAAAACCTTTACCGCGATGCAATGATTAATTTTATTCAGACCGCGCTATCCGCTAAATAGCGCGACGCTATATATATGCATATTTTATGACTAAGAATATATTTATTATACCGATAGTAAAAACCATTTTTTCCCGTTAGCGAAGGCGGTGGATTAGCGCTAGCGTAACAGTAATATTCAACTGATTTTTATAACAATTTATTTTCATTTGTTTTTCCTGAATATTACTGTGGAGTATGTGATGGCTATCAAAATTACGCCTGACGAGTTTAGTTTGCTTATCCAGCGATTAAACAAAAAATGGCGCGTGTTTGCCCCGTCCGCAGAGTTTCGCGGCGGACGTTTTTCCGACACTGACAACATTATTTATCAACGGATTAGCGGCTGGCGCGATCTCATCTGGCACGAGAAATCGCACATGTCGCCGAATACCATTATCGCCCCTATCACCGAAACGCTCTTTTATTTCGATAAAGACACCATTCAAATTGCCGAGACAGACACTTCCCCGATAATCATCTTTGCCCGCGCCTGCGACATTAACGCCATGTCGCGGCTGGATTATATGTATTTATCAAATGGGAATAATTCCGATTACAGTTATCAACTGCTACGGGAGCATATTCGTTTCGTCCTTATTGAGTGTGAAGAAAGCTTCGAAAATTGTTTCTGCGTCTCAATGGGTACTAATAAAACTGACTGTTATAGCGCCGCTATGCGTTTTAGCGATGAGGGCGCGCTTGTCAGCATCCGCGATCCCTTTATCGAGGCGGCGATACAAGGGCTGGGGCAGGAGGCTGACTATACCCCCTCTTTCGTCAGCGAAAACCGGGAAACCGTCGTCACGCCGGACAGCGTTTGCCGCGATCCGCAAAAAATTCGCGACATTCTCACCCGCCACCCGCTATGGGACGCCTACGACAGCCGCTGCATCAGTTGTGGCCGCTGCACTACCGGGTGCCCAACCTGTACCTGCTATAGCGTCTTTGACGTCGCCTATGATGAAAATCCGCAGCGCGGCGAACGCCGTCGCCAGTGGGCAAGCTGCATGGTGCCGGGCTTTAGCGACATGGCCGGCGGTCATGGTTTTCGCGAAAAACCCGGCGAGCGTCTGCGCTACCGCGCCCTGCATAAGGTCAATGACTACAAAGCGCGCAACGGCATTGAACATATGTGCGTCGGCTGCGGCCGCTGCGACGATCGCTGCCCGCAATACATCAAATTTTCTTTGATTATCAATAAAATGACCGCTGCCGTTCGGCAGGCGCTGGCAGAGGAGGCATAACGCATGTCACATTGTTCCTGTCATGATAAACCGCAGCACAGTTTGCTGCCTGCGGCGTACCGCATCCTCAGTATTACTCGCCACACGCCGCTGGAGTGGAATTTCCGCGTGGCCGTCGATTTTCCCGCGCACTGGGGGCAATTTGTTGAGGTGTCGCTGCCGCGCGTCGGCGAAGCACCCATCTCCGTTTCCGACTACGGCGACGGCTGGATAGATCTGCTGATCCGTAATGTCGGAAAAGTGACCAGCGCCCTCTTTACGCTGAAAGAAGGCGACAACGTGTGGCTACGCGGCTGCTATGGCAATGGCTATCCGGTCGATACGCTGCGCCATAAACCCTTACTGGTTGTCGCAGGCGGCACGGGCGTCGCGCCGGTGAAAGGCTTAATGCGCTATTTCGTTGAGAATCCCCAGGAAATTGGTCAACTGGATATGATTCTCGGCTATAAAAATCGCGATTGCGTGCTGTACAAAGAAGAAATGGCGACGTGGCACGGCAAACATAATCTGGTGCTCACGCTGGATGAAGGCGAGGCTGATGACCGTTACCAGATTGGCCGGGTGACAGATCGGCTTGCCGACATGACGCTTAGCGATATCGACACTATGCAGGCCATCGTCGTTGGGCCGCCAATAATGATTACCTTTACCGTAAAAATGCTGCTGCAAAAAGGGCTCAAGCCGGAGCAAATCTGGGTGGACTACGAACGCCGGATGGCCTGCTCCGTCGGGAAGTGCGGCCACTGCCGTATGGGCGAAGTGTATGTCTGCACCGACGGTCCGATATTTAACTACGCCGTCGCGCAACGTTTTGCCGATTAAGGAGAACATCATGAGCATTGATATTGATATCATTAAAGCCCGTGCGAAAAACGAATATCGCCTGTCAAAAGTGCGCGGCGAAGCCATGATCAGCGTCCGCATTCCCGGCGGTATTTTGCCCGCGCATTTGCTAACGGTGGCGCGTGACATCGCCGAAACCTGGGGCAACGGACAAATTCACCTCACTACCCGCCAGAAGCTGGCGATGCCGGGTATCCGTTACGAAGATATCGACAACGTGAACGCCGCGCTGGAGCCGTTTCTTCGCGAGATTGAAATAGAACTGTGCGACGTCCAGGTTGAGGATACCAAAGCGGGCTATCTCGCTATTGGCGGGCGAAATATTGTCGCCTGTCAGGGGAACCGCATTTGCCAGAAAGCCAACACTGACACGACCGGTCTGTCCCGTCGTCTTGAAAAACTGGTCTATCCCAGCCCTTATCATCTCAAAACGGTCATCGTCGGCTGCCCGAATGATTGCGCGAAGGCGTCAATGGCCGATCTGGGAATTATTGGCGTGGCGAAAATGCGCTTCACTGCCGATCGCTGTATCGGTTGCGGCGCCTGCGTGAAGGCCTGTAGTCACCACGCGGTAGGCTGCCTGGCGCTGAAGAACGGCAAAGCGGTCAAAGAAGAGTCCGCCTGTATCGGCTGCGGCGAGTGCGTGCTGGCCTGTCCGACGCTGGCCTGGCAACGTAAGCCGGATCAGCTCTGGCAAGTCCGTCTGGGCGGACGCACCAGTAAAAAGACGCCGCGCGTCGGCAAGCTCTTCCTCAACTGGGTGACTGAAGATGTGATAAAGCAGGTGATCGTTAACCTGTATGAATTTGAAAAAGAGATGCTCGGCGGAAAACCGATCTATCTCCATATGGGCCATCTGATCGACAAAGGCGGCTACCTGCGTTTTAAAGAACGGGTACTGCGCGGCGTTCAGCTCAATCCGGAAGCGATGGTCGCCGAACGCATTTACTGGGCCGAAGACGAATCCGTCGCGCGGATGCATCTCAAACCCGCCGGGCACTAATCAACCACGCCATGGCCGCAGCCCGCCCACAGGCTGCGGCACGCTAAACCACATGACCAGCGCCGCAACAAGCAGTATGACCCCTCCGGCCAGCGCCAGCGTTGACCAGCCTACCTGCCGCCATAACGCCGGCGCTTTGTTTCCACTGAGTTTCACCGCCAGAGCACGAAAAGTGTGTACCAGCAGCGCCAGCGAGGTAATCGTTAGCGAGGTTCCCGCCGCCATTGCCAGTACCGACGCCATTCCCCAGCTAAAAACGCCAATCACTTTACTGAATAACAGCACCATTATCGCGCCGGAACAGGGCCGCATCCCCATAGACAGTACGATCATGAGTCGCGCGCGCCAGTCATCGCCGCTATGCAATTGTTCCTGCGTCGGTAAATGCTGATGTCCGCAGCCGCATTTTTCATGGTGAACATGGCGCGGCGTAAAAGCGATAAAGGCAGGTTTACGTAGCAGCGCGCGTAACCTTTTTATGGCCCGCCAGCACAGCAAGATGCCCAGCCCGCCAACTAACGCATAGCTCCCCTTTTCCAGCCAGAAACCGCTCAGATGGAGCTGCCTGGCCGGAAGTTGCAATACGGTCAGCACGCCCACCACCAACCCGATAGCCACGAGCCCCTGTAATAACGCGGCGGCGAGGGTTAGCACGATACTTGATTTCAGCTTCGAAGGATGCGTCGCCAGCCATGTCGCGATCACCACTTTGCCGTGTCCCGGCCCCAGCGCATGAAGCACGCCATACATAAAACTCAGCAGAAGCAACGATCCGCCCGCCCGCTCGGGATGCGTCGCCACCGCGTTAAGCAGCGCGCTCAACTGCTGATTTACGTCCCGCCGCCAAAGAGCGCTTTTCAACATCACCTGCGGCCAGGCCTGCCACATCCACAGACCGCCAACCAGCATCAGTAGCAGGAATAACGCCAATGGCCACAGCGAGAGCCAGCGCCGCCCCGGAGCGCGTTGAGAAAAAATTACTGACATTGCAAGGTCACCGTTTGGGCAAACTGTTTACCTAAATCCATATCCTCCGGCGGCGCGTCCTCTTTATCCAGCGACTGGGCGAAACGTAGCGTCTCTTCGCCGGGCGCAGGAGTATAAACCTGAATCCGACACTTTTCGCGCAGCGGTTCCGGCATCGTGATATCGCTGTCCTGGTCATAATGCATATCGACATAATAAGAGGGATCAAACGTTGAAAAGGTATAAGTCTGACCGCTTAACGGCTGCGGTTCAGCCAGCGGCAGCGTAAAGGTCAATACCGCCTGATGCGCGTCACGCGTCATATCGTATTCTGTCGGCCTGTTTTTAAACTTCACTTTCGCGCCATTGCGCCACACTTCTGTAAAGTAGTGCTGCCCAAGTACGTTAGCCATCACTTCCGCCGCCAACTTTTTCCATATTTCTGACCCCGGCGCCGCGTTTCCGGCGTCATACAGCAGATCTGCGGACGTCAGCGCGTCCATTGTCCAGCGCATTTTTAACGCCACAAATTGCTCATTTTCACTGACCACCTGCGTTTGCAGACGGATGAAGCTGTGCGGATGCGCCGCCGCCACGAAAGATAAAACGGCAAGAAATAGTGTTAAGGCGCTGCGTTTCACTGACTTCATCTGTTCCTCGCGATAAAAATTCTGTGACGCTCCTCAGCATTCCTGGCCTAAAAGCACGCTTATCACATTTTTCACACGCAAACTTTAGCTATCCTTACCAGACAAACTAACGGGAGACCTGACAGATGATGCCGACAATTGCCCCACCATCTGTACTTTCCGCTCCCCAGCGCCGCTGTCAGGTATTGCTGACGCTTTTCCAGCCGGAGCCAATTGCCACGGTGGAAATCTTCAGCGCGCTTAATGGCGTTGATGATGATACTGCCCGTGAAGATATCACTGAGACAAGCCTGGAGATCCAGCGCTATCATCGCCTTGCCATCACAACATGCCAGAACGGTTGCTATCGGATCGAAGGTACAGCACTCGATCAGCGCCTTTGCCTTTTACACTGGCTCAGGCGCGGCCTGCGTTTATGCCCGACCTTCGTCACGCAACAGTTTACCCCGGCCTTAAAAAACGCGCTAAAGCAGCGCGGTATCGCGCGTCCGCTGTATGACGATATTAATCTGCACGCGCTCATCAATCTGTGCGCCCGTCGGTTGCAAAAACCATTTGAACATCGCGACGTGCAGTTCCTGCGTCTCTTTTTACAGTATTGTCTGCTACAACACCATGCCGGCATCACCCCGGAATTCAACCCTGTGCAGCAGATTTGGGCGCAGTCGTGCGCGGAATATCCACTCGCCCAGGAAATTGGTCGTCACTGGCAGCGCCACGTGATGCAGGCCGCACCGCTCAATGAAGCGCTGTTTATGGCGTTACTGTTTTCAATGATTCGCCTCCCCGACCCGATTCGCGACACGCATCAACGGGCACAACAACTGCGACTGGAGGTGGCGCGACTGGTGCTGCGCTTTCGAGAAAAAGGGAACGTACGCTTCAGCGACGAACAAGGGCTTAACGATCAGCTGTATGTCCATCTCGCCCAGGCGCTGAACCGAAGTTTATTCACGATTGGCATCGATAATACGCTTCCGGAAGAGTTCAACCGTCTTTATCCGCGTCTGGTTCGCACCACACGTGAGGCGCTCGCCGGGTTTGAAGCCGAATAT
This sequence comes from Salmonella sp. NW38, assembly GCF_051807745.1. Lineage (NCBI taxonomy): Bacteria > Pseudomonadati > Pseudomonadota > Gammaproteobacteria > Enterobacterales > Enterobacteriaceae > Salmonella > Salmonella sp. NW38. The sequence continues at coordinate 161,494 of NZ_JAMMTO010000011.1, forward strand.
GGTATCCACTTTTCCGAGGAAGAGACGGGGCTGGTGGCAGTGATTTTCGGCGCCTGGCTGATGCAGGATAACGATTTGCATGAGAGACAGATCGTATTGTTAGCGGATAAAAATGATGCGCTGGAGACGCATATTGAGCAGCAACTGCGTGAACTGACCCTGTTGCCGCTGAATATCAGACGGATATCGCTCCAGGCGTTTCAAAAAGAGGGATGCCCGCGCGGCGTAGCGCTGATTGTTACCCCTTACGCCACGCCGCTACCGCTCTTCTCACCGCCGTTAATTCATGCGGATCGCGCCCTCACAGAGCACCAACAGCAGCAGATCCGCAAGATCCTGGAATCATGACGCGGCAACCACTTTGGGCCGAAGAAAGATAGCGGGCAATGCCACCAGCGCCATAATCCAGAATACGCCGCCGCCCAGATGTTGATACAGAAAACCGGCAAATACTGTCATAATCGCGATGCTGCCGCCCATCGCCACAGCGGAATAGACGGCCTGCAAACGAATCACCTCGCTTCCCTGACGCGCAGCGATATAACGCATGGCGGCCAGATGGCAAACGGTAAACGTGCCACAGTGCAGGATTTGTATCACAATCAGCCACGGCAACGCCGTACTCCAGCCCATCAGTCCCCAGCGTACCATCCCACACACAGCGGAAAGCAATAGCAAGTCGCGGGCGCTAAACCGACGGAATAGCTTTTTACTCAGGGCGAAAATGATCACTTCCGCCACCACGCCCAACGACCATAAATAGCCGACCGCCGATGCTGAATAGCCAGCCCCCTGCCAGTAGATGGCGCTAAAACCATAGTAGGCGGCGTGCGCCCCTTGCAGCAAACAGACGCAGGCGAGAAAACGCCAACTTTGTGCCACCAGCGTACGCCAGGCGGGCCAGCCTGCGCTCTCCTGCTGACGGCTTTCCCCTTGCGGCGGCACGCTGGGACGTAACAACATACCCAGCAACATCGAGGCGACGCCGAGCGTCAGTAGCGCCAGAATCGCCTGGTAATCGTATAAACTCACCAGCTTACCGGTCAGCGCCGACCCTATCACGAAGGCGATAGACCCCCACAGCCGCACCCGACCATAGTCCAGGGTAATTTGCTTTTGCCAGGTATTGGCCAGCGCATCGGTCAGCGGCACCAGTGGTGAAAAGAAGAGGTTAAACCCAACCATCACCACCATTAGCCACGCGACATGCGTTCCTGCCCAAAATGCCAGCGCAAATACCAGCGTCAGCAATGCCAGTACGCGCAGCGCGGAGATCAACCGCGAAGGATCGCTTACGCGAGGCGCAATGAGCAGACTACCGAGAAAACGCGCGACCAGACCCACGCCCAGCAGAAGACCGATGGTTTCCGGCGTTAGCCCAAGACCTTTGAGCCAGACGCTCCAGAAGGGCAGAAAAATACCGTAACTAAAGAAGTAGGTGAAATAACTGAGCGCCAGCCAGCGCGTGGAATGCAATGCCATGATTCCCTCCCTTTTGGAGGCGATAGTCTGGCGGTAAACGGTTGCGCTGGCAAGGGTAACATAAGATTAACAAGCGGAGGGAGAAGTTCAAACGGCAACGCCGCCGGATAATGACTTCCGGCGGCGTCACGTTATGGCGCATAAGTAATGCCCGACAGACGCAGCGCCATCGGGCCATTTTCACAACATAAGCGCTTACGCGTAAACCGGGAAGCGGGCGCAGATATCCAGTACTTTCGCTTTCACGCGTTCAATGGTGGCTTCATCATTGATGTTGTCCAGCACGTCACACATCCAGCCAGCCAGCTCTTTCACTTCCGCTTCTTTGAAGCCGCGACGAGTAACCGCCGGGGAACCGATACGGATACCGGAGGTCACGAACGGGCTCTTCGGATCGTTCGGCACGCTGTTTTTGTTCACGGTGATGTTAGCACGGCCCAGCGCGGCGTCAGCTTCTTTACCGGTCAGGTTTTTATCCACCAGGTCCAGCAGGAACAGGTGGTTCTCAGTGCCGCCAGACACCACTTTGTAGCCGCGGTTCAGGAACACTTCTACCATCGCTTTGGCGTTTTTCGCCACCTGCTGCTGGTAAACTTTGAACTCCGGCTCCATCGCTTCTTTCAGTGCTACCGCTTTACCCGCGATCACGTGCATCAGCGGGCCGCCCTGCGCGCTTGGGAAGACGGCGGAGTTCAGTTTTTTATACAGCTCTTCATCGCCGCCCTTCGCCAGGATCAGGCCGCCGCGCGGACCCGCCAGGGTTTTGTGGGTGGTGGTGGTGACCACATGCGCATGGGGAACCGGGTTCGGGTAAACGCCTGCGGCAATCAGGCCCGCCACGTGCGCCATGTCGACAAACAGGTATGCGCCGATGCTGTCAGCGATTTCACGCATTTTTGCCCAGTCAACCACGCCGGAGTAGGCAGAGAAGCCACCGATAATCATCTTCGGCTTGTGCTCTTTGGCCAGCTTCGCCATCTCGTCATAGTCAATTTTACCGGACTCATCGATACCGTAAGGTACGATGTTGTACAGTTTACCGGAGAAGTTAACCGGGGAGCCGTGAGTCAGGTGACCACCCTGCGCCAGGTTCATACCCAGAACGGTATCGCCCGGCTGCAGCAGCGCGGTGTAAACAGCGAAGTTAGCCTGAGAACCGGAGTGCGGCTGCACGTTAGCGTAGTCAGCGCCGAACAGTTCTTTCGCGCGGTCGATAGCCAGCTGCTCTACGACATCAACGTATTCGCAACCGCCGTAGTAGCGCTTGCCCGGATAACCTTCAGCGTATTTGTTGGTCAGCTGAGACCCCTGCGCCTGCATCACGCGCGGGCTGGTGTAGTTTTCGGAGGCGATCAGTTCGATGTGCTCTTCCTGACGTACTTTTTCCTGCTCCATAGCCTGCCACAATTCGGCATCATAATCGGCAATGTTCATTTCACGCTTTAACATCCGCATCTCCTGACTCAGCTAACAATAAAATTTGTGCCTGAAAAGGCAGTCCGTGGGACTTCGGCCAACAGTATAACCGAATCATTCTTCGATAACAGGTCTTGACAAAGGTTTTTACGCAAACGATTACCTATGCGTCAGATAAGGGTTTCCTGAACGAGAGCCTGACGAATTTCAACGGATTTCTTTTCAGCTTTGTGATGCAGATTTTTCACGTTGTTACCTCCATAACGTAAAGCAGAGAAGATCCATTTACAATGCAAGGGTATTTTTATAAGATGCATTTGATATACATCATTAGATTTTCACATAAAGGAAGCACGTATGCTTGACGCACAAACCATCGCTACAGTAAAGGCCACCATTCCCCTGCTGGTTGAAACAGGACCGAAACTGACCGCCCACTTCTACGACCGTATGTTTACGCATAATCCGGAGCTCAAAGAAATCTTCAATATGAGCAACCAGCGTAACGGCGATCAGCGCGAAGCCCTGTTTAATGCTATCGCGGCCTACGCCAGCAATATCGAAAATTTACCGGCGTTGCTGCCGGCGGTAGAAAAAATCGCGCAGAAGCACACCAGCTTCCAGATTAAGCCGGAGCAGTACAACATCGTCGGGACGCATCTGCTGGCGACGCTGGACGAAATGTTCAACCCGGGCCAGGAGGTGCTGGACGCGTGGGGAAAAGCCTATGGCGTACTGGCTAACGTCTTTATTCATCGGGAAGCCGAGATTTATCACGAGAACGCCAGCAAAGACGGCGGCTGGGAAGGCACGCGCCCCTTCCGCATCGTTGCAAAAACCCCGCGTAGCGCACTGATCACCAGCTTTGAGTTTGAACCAGTCGACGGCGGTACGGTGGCGGAATACCGCCCCGGGCAGTATCTGGGGGTCTGGCTGAAGCCGGAAGGTTTTGCGCATCAGGAGATCCGCCAATATTCACTGACCCGTAAACCCGATGGCAAAGGGTACCGTATTGCCGTGAAGCGTGAAGACGGCGGCCAGGTATCAAACTGGTTACACCACCACGCCAGCGTGGGCGATGTGGTACATCTGGCTGCGCCGGCAGGTGACTTCTTTATGAATGTCGCCGCTGATACCCCCGTTTCGCTGATTTCCGCTGGCGTCGGCCAGACGCCGATGTTGGCGATGCTCGATACGCTGGCGAAAGAACAGCATACCGCGCAGGTGAACTGGTTCCATGCGGCGGAGAACGGCGACGTTCATGCGTTTGCCGACGAAGTAAGCGAGCTGGGCCGTACACTGCCGCGTTTCACTGCCCATACCTGGTACCGCGAACCGACCGAGGCCGATCGCGCCCAACGCGTCTTTGACAGCGAAGGGCTGATGGATTTAAGCAAACTGGAAGCCGCAATCAGCGATCCGGCAATGCAGTTCTATCTTTGCGGCCCGGTAGGCTTTATGCAGTTTGCCGCAAAACAACTGGTTTCCCTTGGCGTGAATAACGAAAACATTCATTACGAATGCTTCGGCCCGCATAAAGTGCTGTAATTGCAAGAAATCCGCTGAAAAAACGGGCGTTATCGTTAAGGCGAACGCCCGTTTCCCTCCCCGTTCTCCTGCTTATTGCGCTGCTTTTTATGCCTTTCTTTTACAAAAAAGGGGAATAAAAAAAGTCTGTGCAAATCGTGTTATTATTAACGTTTGACTTAGCTCGTTAGGGCATCTTTTTATGCAGCAACCTGTTGTACGCATTGGAGAGTGGCTGGTTACACCTTCTGTTAATCAGATCAGTCGTCAGGGACGCCAGATTACTCTTGAACCACGGCTGATCGATCTTCTGATGTATTTTGCGCATCATCCGGATGAAGTGTTAAGCCGGGATAACATTATTGATCATGTCTGGATGCGCACCATCGTGACCAACCATGTTGTCACCCAAAGCATTTCTGAACTACGCAAATCATTAAGAGATGGCGGAGACAGCAATGCTGAATACATCGTTACCGTACCTAAACGCGGCTATAAGCTGACGGCGCCGGTTATCTGGTGCGAAGAAAATAGCGATGAGATCGATAATTCATCAACGTCGCCGCCGCCGCCGCCGATCGCAGCAACGAATGCAGAACCGGCAGAGGGGGCTACTGCCGCTACGCCTGTGCCGCCCGCCTCTTTGCAAACGCCGACTAAAAAGGCGAAAAAGCCGCGTATCGCCGCTTTCTGGACGTGGGTAATGTTCCTACTCTCGCTGGCGACGCTGGTGGTGTTTATCGTGATGTCGGTGGTAGATCATAATGCCGCGGTAACAAAAACGCGGTTATTACTTAACCCACGAGATATAGATGTTCGTTTTGAAGGCGGCAATTCCTGTAATAACTGGGTCTCGCAGGAGTCCTACGCCATCGGTCTGGGCGGCTTAATCACCGACCTGCTGAACACCTACTCGACCTTTATGGTGCACGATAAAACTAATTACCGGGTCAATGAGCCAAGCAGCTCCGGTAAGACGTTAACCATTCAGTTTGTCAATCAGCGCCACTATCGGGCGCAGCAGTGCTTTATGTCTGTGGTGCTCATTGATAACGCCGATGGTTCAACCATGCTGGATAAGCGTTATTTCGTCACCAATACTAACCAGTTGTCCATCCAGGATGATCTGTTTAATAGCCTGTCTTTCGTTTTAACACAGCCCTGGCCTAATCGTATGCGAGAACAACTGGCCCTGTTCAGAACGCCGCAAAATACCGCGCTGATGCGTTTTTATGAGGCGCGCCAGCTTATTCTGAGCGGCGATGCGCAGGCGCTAGGTAAAGCCAGCGATATTCTGAATGGCATTATTAAGGAAACGCCTGATTTCAACTATGCCTATGAATATAAAGTGCTGGTAGATGTATTACGGCAATCACAGCAGCCGTTTGATAAAGAACAAGTGGCCGCACTGAACGAAGAGTTTAAAAAAATAGATCAAATTCCGGGCGTTGAGAAAACGTCTGTTTATTATAAAATCAAGACCGTCGATCTGTTAGGCAAAGGTGATATCGATGCAGCGTATGAGGAAATCAATAAAAGCATCGAGCTTGAAATGTCGTGGTTTAACTATGTCCTGTTGGGGAAAGTTTACGAAATGAAAGGTGAGAATCGTCTGGCCGCTGATGCCTATCTGACCGCCTTTAATTTACGTCCAGGTGAAAACACGCTGTACTGGATTGAAAATGGCGTATTTCAGACATCCGTTCAGAAAATTGTCCCTTATCTGAATAGTTTTCTGGCAGAAGATTAAATTTAACGCTGAACCATGACAAATAAAAGCGAAAAGATATTAAATTTTTCGCTTTTATTTTGTGAAAAACATGTTACCAAAAATAACTTATGTTAATTTTGGCAACATATTTACTGCAAAGAAATGTAAATATAACTCCTTGTAATTAAACGATGTTTATCCTTTCATGATATTTTTCATGATATTTATATGTTAATTCAAAAAAATCAATCTATCAGTTTTTTCATGTTTGTGTTTATTTCACTTTTTCTTTAGGACTTATCTCAACCCATTCGTTAATCTTGTCGACAGTTGAACGGGCACGCAGCATATATGAAGCATAAGCCCGGTTCTTAAAAATACAGCTCAGGAGAAATGAACATGAGTTCTGTCAAAAAGATCGGGCTATTTGCCTGTACTGGCGTCGTTGCCGGTAATATGATGGGGAGCGGGATTGCATTATTACCCGCCAACCTTGCCAGTATTGGTGGCATTGCCATCTGGGGCTGGGTAATTTCTATTATTGGGGCAATGTCGCTGGCTTATGTTTATGCGAGGCTGGCAACCAAAAACCCTCAACAGGGTGGCCCTATCGCTTATGCTGGGGAAATATCTCCGGCGTTTGGTTTCCAGACCGGCGTTCTTTATTATCACGCAAACTGGATTGGTAACTTAGCCATCGGCATTACCGCTGTTTCTTATCTTTCTACGTTCTTCCCGGCATTAAATAATCCAATACCGGCAGGTATTGCCTGTATTGCTATCGTCTGGCTGTTCACCTTTATTAATATGCTGGGCGGGGCCTGGGTCAGCCGCTTGACAACGATTGGCCTATTTCTGGTGCTGATCCCGGTAGTCTTGACCGCAGTCGCCGGCTGGCATTGGTTCGATATCGCGACCTATCACGCGAACTGGAACACGTCCACGACGACCGACTCTCACGCCATTGTTAAAAGTATTCTGCTCTGCCTGTGGGCGTTCGTTGGCGTTGAGTCTGCCGCCGTCAGCACCGGCATGGTGAAAAATCCGAAACGCACCGTACCGCTGGCAACCATGCTGGGTACCGCGCTGGCAGGCATCATCTATATCGCCGCGACTCAGGTTATCGCCGGGATGTTCCCAGCTTCCGTTATGGCCTCTTCCGGCGCGCCGTTCGCTATCAGTACCTCCACGATTCTGGGTGGCTGGGCTGCGCCGCTGGTTTCCGCCTTTACCGCTTTCGCCTGCCTGACGTCTCTGGGCTCCTGGATGATGCTGGTCGGCCAGGCTGGGGTTCGCGCCGCCAACGACGGCAACTTCCCGAAAATTTACGGTGAAATGGATAAAAACGGTATTCCGAAAAAAGGTCTGCTGTTGGCTGCGGTGAAAATGACGGCGCTGATGATTCTGATCACCATCATGAACTCCAGCGGCGGTAAAGCGTCCGACCTGTTCGGCGAACTGACCGGGATTGCCGTACTGCTTACCATGCTGCCGTACTTCTACTCCTGTGTTGACCTGATTCGCTTCGAAGGGTTCAACATCCGTAACTCGGTAAGCCTGATTTGTTCTGTACTGGGCTGCGCATTTTGCTTCATCGCACTGATGGGCGCCAGCTCGTTCGAACTCTCCGGCACCTTTATCGTCAGTCTGATCATCCTGATGTTCTACGGTCGCAAAATGCACCAGCGCCAGAACAACGACAGCGACAACAATACGGCTGAAGCGCTTTAACCGCTAACTCCTTTTTCTCAAAGCCCCTTTCGTCACCTGCTATAGCGTAGCGGGAGGGGCCCACTTTACCAGGAACAAGACTATGAACGTTATTGCTATCATGAACCACATGGGCGTCTACTTTAAAGAAGAGCCTATTCGTGAACTGCATCGTGCACTGGAAGGTTTAAATTTCCGTATCGTCTATCCAAACGACCGAGAAGACCTGCTGAAGCTGATTGAAAATAACTCCCGCCTTTGCGGCGTCATTTTCGACTGGGATAAATATAACCTCGAGCTTTGCGAAGAGATTAGCAAGCTGAACGAGTATATGCCGCTGTACGCCTTCGCCAACAGCTACTCTACGCTGGACGTCAGCCTCAACGATCTGAGAATGCAGGTTCGCTTCTTTGAATATGCTTTAGGCGCCGCAGCCGATATCGCGGCGAAAATTCGCCAGAATACCGATGAATACATCGACAATATTCTGCCGCCGCTGACAAAAGCACTGTTCAAATATGTGCGCGAAGGGAAATATACTTTCTGTACGCCTGGCCACATGGGCGGGACCGCTTTCCAGAAAAGCCCCGTCGGCAGCATCTTTTATGATTTCTTCGGCCCGAACACGATGAAATCCGATATTTCGATTTCCGTTTCTGAACTGGGTTCGCTGCTGGACCACTCCGGCCCGCATAAAGAAGCGGAAGAGTATATCGCCCGCGTCTTTAACGCCGAACGTAGCTACATGGTGACGAACGGCACCTCTACGGCGAACAAAATCGTCGGTATGTACTCCGCGCCGGCAGGCAGCACGGTACTGATTGACCGTAACTGCCATAAATCGCTGACCCATCTGATGATGATGAGCGACATTACGCCGATTTATTTCCGCCCAACCCGTAACGCCTACGGTATTCTTGGCGGTATTCCGCAAAGCGAGTTCCAGCACGCCACTATCGCTAAACGGGTAAAAGAGACGCCTAACGCAACCTGGCCGGTCCATGCTGTTATTACTAACTCAACCTATGACGGTCTGTTGTATAACACTGACTACATCAAGAAAACTCTGGATGTGAAGTCCATTCATTTTGACTCCGCCTGGGTGCCTTACACCAATTTCTCCCCTATTTATCAGGGTAAATGCGGTATGAGCGGCGACCGTGTAGAAGGCAAAATCATTTATGAAACCCAGTCCACGCATAAACTGCTGGCGGCGTTTTCACAGGCATCCATGATTCATGTTAAAGGCGACATTAACGAAGAAACCTTTAACGAAGCCTACATGATGCATACCACCACTTCTCCGCACTACGGTATCGTAGCGTCTACTGAAACCGCAGCGGCGATGATGAAAGGTAATGCGGGTAAACGCCTGATTAACGGCTCTATTGAACGTGCGATTAAATTCCGTAAAGAAATTAAACGCCTGAAAAGCGAATCCGACGGCTGGTTCTTTGACGTATGGCAGCCGGAACATATCGATGGAGCTGAGTGCTGGCCGCTGCGTTCAGATAGCGCATGGCATGGCTTCAAAAATATCGATAACGAACACATGTACCTCGACCCGATCAAAGTCACTATCCTGACGCCGGGGATGAAGAAAGACGGTACGATGGATGAATTCGGTATTCCGGCAAGTCTGGTCGCCAAATATCTCGATGAACGCGGCATCATCGTAGAAAAAACCGGCCCATACAACCTGCTGTTCCTGTTCAGCATTGGTATCGACAAAACCAAAGCTCTGAGCCTGCTGCGCGCGCTCACTGAATTTAAACGCGCCTTTGACCTGAACCTGCGCGTCAAAAACATTCTGCCGGCACTGTACCGCGAAGCGCCTGAGTTTTATGAAAATATGCGCATCCAGGAACTGGCGCAGAATATTCATAAACTGGTCGAACATCATAATCTGCCGGACTTAATGTACCGTGCGTTTGAAGTGCTGCCGAAAATGGTGATGACGCCGTATACTGCGTTCCAGAAAGAGCTGCATGGCGAAACGGAAGAGGTGTATCTTGAAGAGATGGTTGGTCGCGTCAACGCCAACATGATCCTTCCTTACCCTCCGGGAGTGCCGCTGGTGATGCCTGGTGAAATGATCACCGAGGAAAGCCGTCCGGTACTGGAATTCCTGCAAATGCTGTGCGAAATCGGCGCCCACTATCCGGGCTTCGAAACCGATATCCACGGCGCCTATCGTCAGGCAGACGGACGTTACACCGTTAAAGTGCTGAAAGAAAATACGAAATAAGTACCAAAGGGAAGTGGCTTGCCACTTCCCTTTTTTCACGCAGCAAGGAGACTTTATGAAAACACCCTCACAACCGCGCGCGATTTTTTACATCGTGGCGATTCAAATTTGGGAATACTTCAGCTTTTACGGCATGCGTGCCTTACTCATCCTTTATCTTACCCACCAGCTTGGTTTTAATGACAGCCACGCGATCAACCTCTTCAGCGCCTACGCCTCTTTAGTTTACGTTACCCCTATTCTTGGCGGCTGGCTTGCCGACCGCCTGCTTGGCAACCGCGTGGCGGTTATCACCGGCGCCTTATTGATGACGCTGGGTCATGTGGTATTGGGCTTAGAATCTGATTCAACGCTGAGTTTATATGCGGCGCTGGCCATTATTATCTGCGGCTACGGCTTGTTTAAATCCAATATTAGCTGTCTGCTGGGAGAACTTTACGCCCCTGATGACAACCGCCGCGACGGGGGCTTCTCGCTGCTCTACGCCGCCGGGAATATTGGATCGATAGCCGCGCCGATCGCCTGTGGTCTGGCGGCGCAGTGGTATGGCTGGCATGTCGGCTTTGCGCTGGCGGGCGTGGGAATGTTCATCGGCCTGCTCATCTTTTTAAGCGGTCATCGCCACTTTCAGCAGACGCGTGGTGTTAATCGCCCCGCGCTGCGGGCGGTTAAATTCGCCCTTCCAACCTGGGGTTGGCTGGTATTAATGCTGTGTATCGCGCCGGTATTCTTCACCCTCCTGCTGGAAAATAACTGGTCTGGCTATGTGCTGGCCATTGTCTGCGTCTTCGCGGCGCAACTTATCGCCCGTATTATGGTTAAATTTCCCGAACACCGTCGCGCCTTGTGGCAAATCGTTCTGTTAATGATCACCGGCACTCTCTTTTGGGTTCTGGCGCAGCAGGGCGGAAGTTCGATCAGCTTATTCATCGACCGTTTTGTCAACCGCCACTGGCTGCACATGACCGTCCCCACCGCATTGTTCCAGTCGGTCAATGCGATTGCGGTGATGGCGGCGGGCGTGGTGCTGGCGTGGCTGAGCAGCCCGAAAGAGAGCGCCCGCTCGGTGCTGCGCGTCTGGCTTAAATTTGCCGTGGGGCTGGTATTGATGGGCGGCGGTTTTATGCTGCTGGCGCTAAACGCGCATCAGGCCCGGTTAGACGGGCAGGCATCAATGGGAATGATGATCGCAGGGCTGGCGCTGATGGGCTTTGCGGAGCTGTTTATTGATCCGGTCGCGATGGCGCAAATTACCCGCCTCAACCTGCCTGGCGTCACGGGCGTACTAACCGGTATTTATATGCTGGCGACCGGCGCGGTCGCTAACTGGCTGGCTGGCGTCGTCGCGCAACAAACCACGGAATCGCAAATTAGTGATACGGCGGTAGCCGCCTACGGACACTTTTTCTCGCAAATGGGCGAGTGGACGCTAAGTTGCGTGGCGCTGATCGTCGCCATTGTCGGCCTGAGATGGGTTTGTACCCGGACTACATCGGCGCTACCGCAGGGCGATTAAACGGTGGTTCGCTGCCCACAAGGAGGAGACGGGCAGCGAATCGGCACATCAGATAGCCGCGTCGTCTTCTTCGCCAGTACGGATACGAATAACGCGGGCGACATCAAAGACAAAGATCTTACCGTCGCCGATTTTCCCCGTCTGCGCGGTACGAATGATGGTATCAACACAGGTATCCACGATGTCGTCAGGCACAACGATTTCAATTTTTACCTTCGGCAGAAAATCCACCATATATTCCGCGCCGCGATACAGCTCGGTGTGGCCTTTTTGACGGCCAAAGCCTTTGACTTCAGTGACCGTCATGCCGGTAATACCTACCTCGGCCAGCGCTTCACGGACATCGTCCAGCTTGAAGGGTTTAATAATCGCATCAATCTTTTTCATGCTATTCCTTGAAAAGGTCGCCTGTGTTTTGATCGGTTAAACGTAACATATTTCGCGCTACTTTACGGCATGAAAACTACTCTTTGAAATCATTCGCATCCAGTTCGTGACGGGAGAGTAGCTTATAGAATTCCGTGCGGTTGCGCCCCGCCATCCTTGCCGCGTGCGTCACGTTACCTTTGGTAATTTGCAGTAACTTGCGCAGATAGTTCAGTTCAAATTGGTTTCGCGCTTCGGCAAAAGTTGGCAGCGCGGTGTTTTCGCCTTCCAGCGCCTGCTCGACCAACGCATCGCTGATCACCGGCGAAGAGGTTAACGCCACGCATTGTTCAATGACGTTGACCAGTTGGCGCACGTTGCCCGGCCAGCTTGCCGTCATCAGCCGTTTCATTGCATCAGTAGAAAAGGCGCGAACAAACGGTTTATGCCGCTGTGCCGACTGTCTGAGCAGATGATTAGCCAACAGCGGAATATCCTCGGTACGCTCCGCCAGCGCCGGAATTTTCAGGCTCACGACATTCAGCCGGTAGTACAAATCTTCACGAAATTCGCCCCGCGCCATCGCCTTCGGCAGATCGCGGTGCGTCGCGGAAATAATTCGCACGTCGATATCAATATCGCGATTGCTGCCCAGCGGCCTGACTTTGCGCTCCTGTAACACCCGCAGCAGCTTCACCTGTAACGGCGCGGGCATATCGCCAATTTCATCCAGAAACAGCGTGCCGCCTTCCGCCGCCTGGAACAACCCTTCACGATTGCTCACTGCGCCGGTAAAGGCGCCGCGCGCATGGCCGAATAATTCGGACTCCAGCAACTGTTCCGGCAACGCGCCGCAGTTGATGGCGACAAACGGCTTGTTACTGCGCGGGCTGGCATTATGAATCGCCTGTGCGAAAATCTCTTTTCCGGTGCCGCTTTGTCCGTTAATCAATACGCTGACATCCGACTGCGCGACCATGCGCGCCTGTTCAAGCAGTCGCAGCATCAGCGGGCTACGGGTAACGATAGCGTTGCGCCAGCTATCGTCCGTCGCGGGAGCGGACTGTTCCAGCGCTTCATCTATCGCTTTATATAACGCGTCTCTGTCGATCGGCTTCGTCAAAAAGCTGAATACGCCTTTCTGGGTAGCGGCCACCGCATCCGGAATAGAACCATGCGCCGTCAGAATGATAACCGGCATTCCCGGCTGTACTTTCTGAATTTCTGTGAACAGTTGCATACCATCCATTTCGTCCATGCGCAGGTCGCTTATTACCAGATCCACTTTTTCCCGATGCAGTACCCGTAGTCCTTCCTGGCCGCTCTCTGCGGTCACGACGCTGTATCCTTCACTGGTCAGGCGCATACCGAGCAATTTCAGTAATCCGGGATCGTCATCGACCAGCAACAGGTGCGCCGGTTTACGGCTTATCATGGCGTTACCTCATCTTGTGACGGCGACGGCGCCGCGCCATCTTCAGACGTCGCGGGTTTGTCATTGGTATGCGGCGTATCGGCGTTGTAATTACCTGCCGGTTTTCGTGTCGAAAGCTGGCGCTCAATATCGGTTAAACTCTCCAGCTTACGGGTGGTAAGATCGAGCTGCGTTTGCAAGGCCTGTTGCTGCTGGCGCAGCGCATCCAGCTCACTATCTGACGTTTGCTGGAGTTTGCTATAACGCTGACGTTCGGCAGAAAGCGCTAATTGCAGCGCCTGACCGTCATGCCAGATTTGGTAGACGGGCCGTACCTGAGCCGGTATTTGCGCGCTTAACGCCTCCAGACGGGTCACGATGGCGCGCCGCTCCGGCGGCGTAATTTTTGCATCCGCCAGTAAGATCCCGCGCCTGAAGGCATTCTGCCAGTTATCATCCGTCAACGCGCGCGCCTCTGCGCGCGACTGAACCGGCATCAGACGATCGGCGCAGTCAATCGTGCGTAGCCAGTACAGCGGATTCGTCTCCACCGCCTGCCCGCGTAGCGACCAGATATCCGCGCACGCCGTCGGGAGATAATCCGCCAGTTGATAATGGGGGAGCGTGTCCTGCGCTGCGCTACCGGGCAGTTGCTGTGAAGCATGGGGAACACATGCGGTCAGCGCCAGACACGATATGCCCACCGGTATTCCCCACCGCAAAAGGCATCGTTTAATAGTTTGGACGAAAACGTGTGACATACGCACCAGGCTTAAATTCATATTAGTGTTTGTCAGATGCAGGCAATGGCAGCGAGATGCGAAAACAAACTTCCTGCGCGTTGTCATCCACCAGTTGGATCTCTCCCTGCATTCGGCGAATACAATCTCTGGCGATACTCAGCCCTAACCCACTGCCTTTTACCGCCCCTTTTCGCTGGTGGCTTCCCTGGAAAAAAGGCTCAAAAATCATTTCTCTTTCGGTTTGCGGAATCGGTTCGCCGCTATTAACCACATCGATATAAACCGTGGAGCCCTGAGAGCGACTACGGATACAAATGTTACCGGATTCAGCGCCATAGTGCACCGCGTTGGAATAGAGATTATCCAGCACGCTCATCAGCAACATGGGCTCTGCTATGCAGCGTTCGGCCTTCAGGTCGACATCGGTATGCATCATTTTAGCGCGGGCAGGCAAACTGTGGGCGGAAACCACCATATCTACAAGCGGCGCGATATCGACCGATTCCAGCTCTGTGGCACTGTCTACCAGTTTCCGGTTGTAATCAAGCAATTGCTCAATCAATTTTTGTAAATTACGACTGCTGTCATCCAGAATATCGACCACCTCTTTTTGCTCCGGCGTCAGCGGCCCAACCACCTGATCGGCCAGCAGCTCTGTCCCCTCGCGCATACTGGCCAGCGGAGTTTTCAGCTCATGGGACAAGTGACGTAGAAACTGATGGCGCTGGGATTCCAGCCACGCCAGACGCTCACTCAGCCAGATAATGCGCTGCCCCACCGATCGTAATTCACGCGGACCGGTAAAGGTGACGGTATTCCCCAAAGAACGGCCTTCGCCCAGGCGATTAATCATCCGTTCAATTCCTTTCACCGGCCCGATAATCATGCGGGTAAAAAGTAGCACCATCGCCAGACTCACCAGAAATAGCACCAGCGCCTGCCAGCCGAAAAATTGTCCGCGCTCGGCGATTTCTTGTTGTAACTGCTGCCCGCGCGAGTAAACCACAGTACGCGTCGCCTGCACCATTTCCGTATTAGCGTTGGCAAAGGCCTCCAGACGCGCGGCCGCTGCCGCTTCCGGGCCGCTATCTTTACACTGCAATTGCGCCAGCGCGTTTAAATCCTGGCGTAACGCCTGATACAACTTATCATCCGGCAAGACGCCGGCATGGGCGTCCAGCATATCGCTATAGCGCTTACGCTGGCTTTGATACACTTTTGCCAGCGTCGGATCGTCAAGCACACAATACTGTCGGTAGCTTCGCTCCATCTCCAGCGCGACGTTGGTCATCGCCTCGCTGCGCCGGGCGTCAATAAGCGTGCTGCGGTTAGTCACCGCAGCCTGATCGCTTAACGCGTTAAGGCTTTGCCACGCCTGCCAGGCCAGAACCAGCAACGGCAGCAGGATTAGCAAAAAGGCCAGCATGACCAATTGTCGTAAAGAACGGGGGAAAACAGACCAGCGCTTCAACGTGTCGCTCACATAAAAGAAGAATAAAAAAGATGCTAACCGAGGGAAGCGCCAGATACAACAAAGCCGGGCTAAACCCGGCTTTGTTATGGAATAAGGCGGTGCCTAACTCGACGTTTCGCCCGGAGGTTGATAAAGCTACGCTATTATCAGAAGTTGGACGGCAGGCACCTTGTTGTGCGTCATTCGAAGTTTATGTAGCGCATCCCTAAGGGGCTGACATAAGAAGGTGAATGAGCCACTGGTTACCATTATGCAGTAATTGTGCCAACATTCAAAAGACTTTGTTAACATAATGATAGATATGAAAAATATCGTTATTCATGCTCAAAATGGCTCTGCCTGTTTTTTACCCTTTCTGTCTCCAATCAGCAACACCTACAACACCTAAAAATAAAATCATTTAAAATCAAATTGTTAAATGTCTCTTTTTGGCGACAACCTACCCCCCGCTCATGTCGGGATTTCCCGACACTTTAATCTTGCGGCATAAGCGCTAGTTTATTGCCGGATGGCGGCGTAAACGCCTTATCCGGCCTACCGCTTGACGTTCAAGACGGTAGCTACAACCGCGCTTCCCCGTGGGCCTGATAAGCGCCGTCTACAAAAAGCCCCTCGTGAAGAGGGGCTTAATGGCTATCGGGCTAATTAACCAAGCTGCTTACGCGCATTACGGAAGATACGCATCCACGGGCTATCCTCGCCCCAGTTTTCCGGGTGCCAGGAGTTGGCGACGGTGCGGAATACGCGTTCCGGATGCGGCATCATAATCGTCACCCGACCGTTTTCGGTCGTCACCGCCGTGATGCCGTTCGGCGAACCGTTCGGGTTAGCCGGATAGGTTTCGGTCACGTGGCCGAAATTGTCTACATAGCGCAGGGCGACCAGGCCTTTGCTCTCAAGCGCGGCAAGATGCGCATCGTCACGCACCTCAACGCGCCCTTCCCCATGGGAAACCGCAATCGGCATCTGTGAGCCTACCATTCCTTGCAGCAGCAGCGATGGGCTTTGCGTCACTTCCACCAGGCTGAAGCGGGCTTCGAAGCGGTCAGAATGGTTACGTACAAAACGCGGCCACAGTTCGCTGCCCGGGATCAGCTCGCGCAGATTCGACATCATCTGACAACCGTTGCACACCCCAAGCGCCAGCGTCTGCGGACGATGGAAGAAGGTTTCGAATTCGTCGCGCACCCGATGGTTAAACAGAATGGATTTCGCCCAGCCTTCGCCCGCCCCCAGCACGTCGCCGTAGGAAAAGCCGCCGCAAGCCACCAGCGCATGGAAGTTGCCCAGACCGATACGACCGCCCAGCAGGTCGCTCATATGGACGTCAATCGCGTCAAAGCCCGCACGATGGAACGCCGCCGCCATCTCCACGTGAGAGTTCACCCCCTGCTCGCGCAGGACAGCGACTTTCGGTCGTGCGCCTGTCGCAATGTACGGCGCGGCGATATCTTCATTAATATCAAACGACAGCTTCACGTTGAGGCCCGGATCGGCATCATTCGCTTTCGCCTCGTGTTCCTGGTCGGCACATTGCGGATTGTCGCGCAGACGCTGCATCTGCCAGGTGGTTTCCGCCCACCAGACACGCAGCGTAGTACGGCTTTCGCTGAATACCGTCCGATCATTAGCGGTAATTACAAAGCGATCGCCAGCCAGGGCCTGACCAAGGTAGTGGACGCAGTCAGCAAGACCGTACTGCGCCAACAGCGTTTCGACCGCGTCTCTGTCTTCAGCGCGTACCTGAATCACGCCGCCCAGCTCCTCGTTGAACAGTGCGGCCAGATGGTCATCGCCCAGCGCAGCGATATCGACCTGCACGCCGCAGTGGCCGGCAAAGGCCATCTCGGCCAGCGTCACCAGCAGACCGCCGTCGGAACGGTCATGCCAGGCAAGTAATTTACGCGCAGCGACCAGCGCCTGCATGGCGTCATAGAAGCCTTTCAGTTGCGCGACGTCACGCACGTCCGCGGGTTTGTCGCCAAGCTGACGATAGACCTGCGCCAACGCCGTTGCGCCCAGCGCGTTGTGGCCCTTGCCAAGATCGATCAGCAACAAGGCGTTATCTTCCGTTGACAGCTGCGGCGTAAGGGTGTGACGCACGTCTTCCACGCGGGCAAACGCGGAAATCACCAGCGACAGCGGCGAGGTCATTTCGCGCTGTTCGTTGCCTTCCTGCCAGCGGGTTTTCATCGACATCGAATCTTTGCCCACCGGAATCGTCAGGCCAAGCTGCGGACAGAGTTCCTCTCCCACCGCTTTAACCGCGTCATACAAACCGGCATCTTCGCCAGGATGACCGGCTGCCGCCATCCAGTTAGCGGAAAGTTTGATGCGCTTGATATCGCCAATCTGCGTCGCGGCAATGTTAGTCAACGCTTCACCGACGGCCAGACGGGCGGAGGCGGCAAAGTCCAGCAGCGCCACCGGCGCACGCTCGCCAACCGACATCGCTTCGCCGTAGTAGCTGTCGAGGCTGGCGGTAGTGACCGCGCAGTCAGCCACCGGGACCTGCCACGGGCCAACCATCTGGTCACGCGCCACCATACCGGTGACGGTACGGTCGCCAATAGTGACAAGGAAGGTTTTTTCCGCCACGGTCGGCAGATGCAGAACACGCTTTACCGCATCGGTAATCGTGATATCCGCGCGGTTCAGCGCATCGCCTTTCGCCTTCAATGTTTGCACATCGCGGGTCATTTTCGGCGTTTTGCCCAGCAGGACATCCAGCGGTAGGTCGATCGGCTGATTGTCGAAATGGTTATCATGCAACGAGAGATGCTGTTCTTCGGTAGCGTCGCCAATGACCGCATACGGCGCGCGTTCGCGCTTACACAGTTCGTCGAACAGCGGCAACTGGTCAGCCGCGACCGCCAGCACATAGCGCTCCTGGGATTCGTTACACCAGATTTCAAGCGGGCTCATGCCCGGCTCGTCGCTAAGAATGTCGCGCAGTTCGAACTTCCCGCCGCGCCCGCCGTCGCTCACCAGCTCCGGCATCGCATTGGAGAGACCGCCCGCGCCCACATCATGGATAAACAGGATTGGGTTGGCGTCGCCCAACTGCCAGCAGCGGTCGATCACCTCCTGGCAGCGGCGTTCCATTTCCGGGTTGTCGCGCTGTACGGAAGCAAAGTCGAGGTCAGCGTCAGATTGGCCGGAAGCCATTGACGATGCCGCGCCGCCGCCGAGGCCGATATTCATCGCCGGGCCGCCAAGGACGATCAGCTTCGCGCCGACGACGATCTCGCCTTTCTGCACGTGATCGGCGCGGATATTACCGATCCCGCCCGCCAGCATGATCGGCTTATGGTAGCCGCGCAGCTCTTCGCCGTTGTGGCTGTTCACTTTCTCTTCATAAGTACGGAAGTAACCGGTCAGCGCCGGGCGACCAAATTCGTTGTTAAACGCCGCGCCGCCCAGCGGACCTTCGGTCATGATATCCAGCGCGGTGACAATACGTTCCGGCTTGCCAAAATCCTCTTCCCACGGCTGTTCAAAGCCCGGAATACGCAGGTTGGAAACGGAGAAGCCCACCAGCCCGGCTTTTGGTTTCGCGCCACGCCCGGTGGCGCCTTCATCACGAATTTCGCCGCCGGAACCGGTCGCCGCCCCCGGCCACGGAGAGATGGCGGTTGGGTGGTTATGCGTTTCGACCTTCATCAAAATGTGCGCGGGCTCCTGATGAAAATCGTAACGGCCGGTATTGTGGTCGGCGAAGTAGCGCCCCACCGCAGATCCTTCCATCACCGCGGCATTGTCTTTATAGGCAGAGAGCACATAGTCCGGCGTGGTTTCGAAGGTGTTTTTAATCATTTTAAACAGCGACTTCGGCTGCGGTTTACCGTCGATAATCCAGTCGGCGTTAAAAATCTTGTGGCGGCAGTGCTCGGAGTTCGCCTGGGCGAACATGTACAATTCGATATCGTTCGGGTTGCGCCCCAGTTTGGTAAACGCCTCCTGCAAATAGTCGATTTCATCTTCCGCCAGCGCCAGACCGAGACGCAGGTTGGCGTCAATTAACGCCTGACGGCCTTCTCCCAGCAGATCGACACTGGAAACCGGCGCAGGCTGATGGTGGATAAACAGTTTTTCCGCATCGGTTAAAGAAGAGAACACCGTCTCCATCATACGGTCGTGCAGCTCTGCGGCCACTTGTCGCCACTGTTCCGCCGTCAACGTCGAAGCCTCGATATAGTACGCTACGCCGCGCTCCAGCCGATCAACCTGTTGCAGGCCGCAGTTGTGGGCGATATCCGTTGCTTTTGAAGACCAGGGGGAGATGGTACCAGGACGCGGTGTGACCAACAGGAGTTTACCCGCCGGCGTATGGCTGCTAAGCGCCGGGCCGTATTGCAGCAGACGGGTAAGCTGCGCCTGCTCGCTATCATTTAACGGGGCGTTCAGGTCAGCAAAATGGACATACTCAGCGTATATATTGTGGACCTGGAGGTTGGCAGCCTGAAAGCGCGCCAGCAGTTTATTGATACGGAATGCAGACAGTGCAGGCGAACCACGCAGAATTTCCATCATAAGTCTCTCGTCTTCTAAGCTTTGGTGTGCGCAAGGGGGGAAACGGCCGTCATTATAAAGAATCTGACGCGCCGACGAAACCGTTTGCGTATAAATAAAATCACCGCTTTTTCTTGTCATACGGTGCGGCTATCGTTGCGAATAAGTTGCCAACTGGCGCATTGTTACGCAAAATGCCGCTCATTAATGACTTATCTATTGCAGCAAAACATCTTTTTCAGCCCGAGGCAACGCACGATCCAGAGAATTAACTAATTGAAAAAATTAAAGATTAATTATCTGTTCATCGGCATATTGACGCTGCTGCTGGCAGCAGCCCTTTGGCCCTCAATCCCCTGGTTCGGTAAAACCGAAAACCATATCGCCGCGATTCAAGCCCGGGGGGTACTGCGCGTCAGTACGATCGACTCGCCATTAACCTATTCCGTTATCAACGGTAAAAAATATGGTCTGGACTATGAACTGGCGCAGCAGTTCGCCAACTATCTCGGCGTGAAGCTGAAAGTGACGGTGCGCCAGAATATCAGCCAGTTGTTTGACGATCTGGATAACGGCAATGCCGACCTGCTCGCGGCTGGGCTGGTCTACGACAGCGCACGCGTTAAAAACTATCAGCCCGGCCCCATGTATTATTCAGTTTCGCAACAGCTCGTCTACCGGGTCGGACAATATCGCCCACGCTCGCTGGCGACCGTTAACGAGAATCAGCTTACCATTGCGCCAGGGCACGTCGTGGTCAATGATTTACAGCGTTTAAAAGAGACAAAGTTTCCCGACCTGAGCTGGAAAGTGGATGATAAAAAAGGCTCGACGACGCTGCTGGAAGAGGTCATCAGCGGCAAACTGGATTACACCATTGCCGATTCAGTGGCGATCAGTCTGTTTCAGCGCGTTCATCCCGAGCTGGCCGTGGCGCTGGATGTCACGGATGAACAGCCCGTGACCTGGTTTAGCCGACTGGACGACGATAATACGCTCTCCGCCGCGCTGCTCGATTTTTTCAATTCGATCAATGAAGACGGTTCTCTGGCGCGGATCGAAGAGAAATATCTGGGACATGGCGATGATTTCGACTACGTTGATACCCGCTCTTTCCTGCGAGCGGTGGATAACGTCCTGCCGGAGCTGGAACCGTTATTTAAAAAATATGCCAAAGAGATAGACTGGCGCCTGCTGGCGGCGATTTCTTATCAGGAATCGCACTGGGATCCGCTGGCGACCTCGCCAACCGGCGTGCGCGGCCTGATGATGCTGACTAAAAATACCGCCCAAAGTCTGGGGCTGACCGACCGTACCGATGCGGAGCAAAGCATCAGCGGCGGCGCTCGCTATCTTGAAGATATGATGGCTAAAGTTCCCGAAACCGTTCCGGAAGACGAGCGTATCTGGTTTGCCTTAGCCGCCTACAATATGGGTTATGCGCACATGCTCGATGCCAGATCGCTGACGGTAAAAACCAAAGGCAATCCGGATAGCTGGACCGATGTGAAGCAGCGTTTGCCTCTGTTAAGCCAAAAACCGTATTACAGTAAGCTAACCTACGGTTACGCGCGTGGACATGAGGCTTATGCTTATGTGGAAAATATCCGTAAATACCAGATAAGTTTAGTGGGGTATTTGCAGGAAAAAGAAAAGCAGGAAGCGGAAGCCATGAAACTGGCGCAGGATTACCCGGCGGTGTCGCCGGAGGAGCTGAATAAAGCGCCCTTCCCCCTCCTGTCGTTTTTATCGCAGTCATCAGGCTACCTGACGCATTCGCCGTCTTTACTGTTTACGCCGCAGAAGAAAGAAGAAAAATAGTGCGATGGTCTTATCGGATGGCGACGCGCAACGTCTTATCCGGCATTGCGCTATACTGCCGGCCCCGCGCCTTCCGCACGGTCGGCTTTCTTCAGGGCTTTAATTTCCTGACGACGCATACGGAAAAAATCACTGAGCAGCGTCGCACATTCATCGCGCAGCACCCCTTCAATAATGTCGACCCGGTGATTCATTCCCGGATGGTGCAGCACATCAATTAGCGATCCGGCCGCGCCGGTTTTTGCATCGCGCGCGCCAAAGACAACGCGTCCAATGCGGCTATGCACTATAGCGCCTGCGCACATCACACAGGGTTCCAGCGTGACATACAGCGTGGTATCCAGTAACCGGTAATTCTGCAATACCAGACCTCCCTGACGCAGCGCCATTATTTCAGCATGCGCAGTAGGATCGTGGCGGCCAATGGGTCGGTTCCAGCCTTCGCCAATGACACGATGGTTATGCACCAATACCGCGCCAACCGGAACCTCGCGTTCGTCCCAGGCGCGTTTCGCCAGCGTCAGCGCGTGGCGCATCCAGTATTCGTGATCTAATTCGACATCAGACAAAGAGATAACTCCGGTAATGAAAGCGGGCGGCATTATACACAGACGCTATGCGTTTCACTATTCGAGCTGCTGCAGCTCGCCGTGCGGCGTCACCCGCCAGCGATGCTGGCAAAAATAAAGCAGCGGGTTATCCTGTTTGCTGTCGCTGTAGCCGCTATAAAGACGCAACGGCGTACCGATTTTACGTTCCAGTTGCGCGACTTTTTCATGGCCCAGACAGCGCACGGTTAATACCCAGCCGCCATACCGTCGCGCCATCTGGCTGGCGATGAGGTTAACGCGCGGCAACCACGGCGTATCAAAATAGACTTGCTCTACCAATGATTGCGGAGAACCGGTAATAAGCCAGATATCCGCGTCAGAGCTCAATAGATAGGTGGTCAGACGCTCCTGTACAACCGGAAACGCCGTGACGTTAGCGCGAAACCAACGGACAAAATCCGCCTGATGCGCCTGCAAACGCGTTTCGCTATGGCCAAAAGTACAGCCCCACAATAACAGACTCATCGGCCAGCGGGCCGCACGCCCTTTTACCAGTAAACCGATACCGATAATGGGCAACAACGGCAGTACGAGCAGCGCATTTAGCGGCTGACGGCGCAGCAAATAACGCAGAAAACTGCCGAACATATCCTGTTGATGTAACGTTCCATCCAAATCAAAAAAGACGACACGACGCTCGTGGCTGACCAAACCTTACTCCTCTGGATCATTGAACCCCAGCAGCCAGGTAAAAATAAACCCGGCAATTACCGCTATTAAATAGCCTAACAGATAGAACAGGACTTTTCCGGCAACAATTGTTAATGCCAGCGGCAAACCGGAAATACCAAAGGTAATTACCGTCGCCACTTTCCAGTAGCTGATCAACGCCCCGCCTACCGCGCCGCCGAGGCAAGCGCCAATAAATGGCTTACCCAATGGCAGCGTGACGCCAAAAATCAGCGGCTCGCCAATTCCCAGCAGTCCGACCGGAAGCGCGCCTTTAATCACCTTTTTGAGTCGCGCATTGCGGGTTTTCATCAGTACGGCAATGGCCGCGCCTATCTGACCAACGCCCGCCATCGCCAGGATGGGAAACAACGCGTTATAGCCGTGCGCTTGCACCAGCTCCACATGAATAGGCACCAGCCCCTGATGTAGCCCGGTCAGTACCAACGGCAGGAAGGTTCCGGCTAACACCGCGCCCACCAGAAAACCGCCGCGATCGATAGCCCAGGACGCGCCGTGAGCGATAGCGTCTGAAATCCAGCCGCCAAGCGGTTGCAGAGCAACAATCGCTACCGCGCCGGTGATAACAGTCGTCAATAAAGGGTTAAGAATTAACTCCAGCGACCCCGGCAGCAGCTTACGGAACTGGCGCTCAATCCAGCACATTAACGCCACCACCAGCAGGACGGCGATGACGCCGCCCCGTCCCGGCTGAAGCGCCTCGCCAAAGAGCGTAATCTGCGCCAGTTGCGGGCTGGAAAGGATCCCCGCCATCACGCCGCCTAACGCCTGCGATCCGCCAAAGACTTTCGCGGTATTGACGCCAACCAGAATGTTCATGATAGCGAACACCGCGCTGCCAAATATCCCCATCAGGCCCAGCAGGTTAGGATAGTGGACGGCAACGTCGCCGACGATATCCGGACGTTTAAGAATGTTGATAATGCCGGTAATCAAGCCGGATGCGATAAAGGCGGGGATAAGCGGAATAAAAACATTCGCCAGCTTACGCAACGCATCGCTCATCGGCGCTTTATACTTCGCTTTCGCCTCGGATTTGGTACGCGCCATAGCGTCATCCGGCTTTACACCACCTGCGGCAATCTGCACGCGCATCGCATCAACCACCTGTGCAGCCTTCCCCGGCCCAACGATCAGCTGATGTTGCTCCCCTTGCTTTACGTATCCACTGACGCCAGGCAACGCTTTTAAGCGCGGAATATCCAGTTGGCTGTCGTCCTGTACCTCCACCCTGACTCGCGTCATACAGTTTTCCAGGCGCAGAATATTTTGCTCTCCGCCGATACCACGTAAAATGTCGCTGGCGAGCGCTGCCGTCTTATCCATACACACCTCTTTAGTGTTCTAACGCCGCCCTTAAAAAGCCCTGATGAGCAGCGAGTTTTTCCCTGGCGGCTGCAGCATCCAGCCCCGTAAGCGCCATCAAAATGGCGGGCTTAACCTCAAAATCGGTCTGTTTCAGCAACGTTTCCGCCTCTTCACGACCTATCCCGGTCGCTTCAACGACCATCCGACACGCGCGATCGACCAGTTTGACGTTGGTGGCTTTCATATCCACCATCAGGTTTTGATAGACCTTGCCGAACTTCACCATCGCGCCGGTAGAAATCATATTGAGCACCATTTTCTGCGCGGTGCCGGATTTCAGCCGCGTGGAGCCGGTAAGCGCTTCCGGCCCGACAACGGGCGAAATAGCGATATTAGCCTCCCGCGCAATAGGCGAATCTGGATTACAGGAGACGGCAACAGTGGTACAACCGGACTGTCGCGCATAGCGCAGGCCGCCAATCACATAGGGTGTACGACCCGACGCCGCGAGCCCCACGACCAGATCCTGTTCTTGCAGATTTAGCGCGACAAGATCGTCTTCGCCTGCCTGTTGGCTGTCTTCCGCGCCTTCGACCGCTTTCAACAACGCGCCCGGCCCGCCGGCAATCAGTCCGACGACCAGACCGTGCGGAACGCCAAACGTCGGGGGGCATTCTGAGGCATCCAGTACGCCAAGCCGACCACTGGTGCCCGCGCCCATATAGATGATACGTCCGCCAGCCTTCAGCGCCGCCGCTGCGGCATCCACCGCACGCGCGACGTCAGGCAGAGTGGCTTTTACTGCTTCCGCTACCCGCGTATCCTGTTCATTAAAACGCTTAACTAATTCAGGAGTAGGCAACGCATCCAGATCCATCGTTTGCGGGTTACGGGTTTCAGACACTAAGGTACCAAGATTCATTTTTGTCCCTCTGGAATTTTTAATTCATAATAAGCGTCCATGATGGAATAGAATATTCCCCCAGGCGAGTGAAATTTCGTTTTGTCGTCGCCATCACGTTTCGCAGGAGCTGCCCATGAACTGTTTGATTCGTATTCGCCAGCGTTATCCGGATCTCGCGCAAAGCGACAGGAAACTGGCGGATTATCTGCTCGCGCAACCGGATACGGCGCGGCATCTGAGCTCGCAGCAACTGGCGGCCGAAGCGGGCGTCAGCCAATCCAGCGTAGTCAAGTTCGCGCAAAAACTGGGGTTTAAAGGGTTTCCTGCATTGAAACTGGCTATCAGCGAAGCGTTGGCCAGCAATCCTAATCCGCATTCCGTTCCCGTTCATAACCATATTCGCGGCGACGATCCGATGCGCCTGGTCGGGGAAAAATTAATTAAAGAGAATGTGGCGGCGATGCACGCCACGCTGGACGTTAACAGTGAAGAAAAGCTGTTAGAAAGCGTCACGATGCTGCGCCACGCCCGCCGTATTGTGACCACCGGGATTGGCGCCTCTGGGCTGGTGGCGCAAAATTTTGCCTGGAAGCTACTGAAGATTGGCATTAACGCGGTGGTTGAGCGCGATATGCACGCCCTGCTGGCGACGGTGCAGGCGCTGGCGCCGGAGGATCTGCTGCTGGCGATCTCTTATTCCGGGGAACGGCGCGAGCTGAACCTGGCGGCGGACGAAACATTACGCGCAGGCGCGAAGATCCTGGCCATTACCGGTTTTTCTCCCAACGCCTTGCAGCAGCGCGCCACCCGCTGTCTGTATACGATTGCTGAAGAGCAGGCGACGCGCAGCGCCGCTATCTCCTCGACACATGCGCAAATGATGTTGACCGACTTACTGTTTATGGCGCTGGTACAACAGGATTTAGAGCGGGCGCCGGAGCGTATTCGCCATAGCGAGGCGCTGGTAAAAAAACTGGTTTGAAAATGGCTCTTCCGCCTCATGCAGAAGAGCCATCAAGTTTATTGCGCTTCTTTAGCGTGAATCAATTGCGTCAGGAGTTTGTTAACCGGTACGGCAATATTGTTCTGAGCGCCGATTCGCGCAATCGCACCATTTAAATAGTCGATTTCGGTCAGTCGGCCTTTATGTAAATCCTGATGCATAGAAGGATAGTGGTGGCCGCTCTCACGCGGATCGAACACTTTCTTCACCGTATTCATCACCATTTGCTCAGTCAACGGAATATTCTGGCTGGCAGCAACTAACACAAACTCATCAACTACCGCTTGCGCTAAATCTAAAGCACCAGGCCGCTGACCAAATCCGCCGACATTACAATCCAGTAGCGCGCAATAGGTGTTCATTACGCTATTAAAGGCTGCTTTCTTCCAGATCGATAATAATACGTCAGGGCTTATTTCAGCATTCAATCCAGCGCTATTAAGGGTGGCAATGACCTTAGCCTCTTGAGCCGAATCATGGCTGGCAATCGGCTGCAGTTCAATCGTTCCGGTACCGGTGGCCATAATATGCCCAGCCCCCTCCAGTTCGCTGGACCATAACGTCACACCCGCATAGATTTTCTGCCGATCGACATATTTCTCCAGCGTTTCGATATTTCCCAGGCCGTTAGATAAAATCATCACTACTTTCGCGGCTGGCAGTAATGGCTTAATACGCTGTAACATGCTATCCAGCTGCATGGCTTTGGTAAACAGAATAACCAGCTCAAACTCCCCCTGGGATTCATCAGCCAACATAGCAGGGATGGGGTAATACTTCTGAGTCGTTTCCGTTTCGACAAACAACCCCTTGCTACGAATAGCGTCAACATGCTCCTGCCAGCTATCGATAAGCGTCACGTCGTGCCCGGCCTCCAGCAGCATATAGCCAAAACGACATCCCATAGCGCCTGCACCTGCGATTGCAATTTTCATTTTTATTTCCTTATTATCTGATTAATGAATTTTGGCTAAAACCGTTGCGACATATTTCTTCGTTATCAGGGTCAACACGACTCCAATAAGCAATAGCACCGTTGTCAAAATAAATACCGTATTGTAGCTTCCGGTATATTTTGCAATAGCGGACGTGACGTAAGGAGCAATAACCGCACCGACGGCAAAACCAAAATACATAAAGCCGTAGTTTAGTCCCTGGTTACGCATACCAAAATTCTGGCTGGTCAAGCCAGGGAAGATAACTAATATACCGGCATAAGCAAAGCCCACGCCCAGAGCGCTGAAATAGAATACCGAAGTATTACCGTTGAAGAACAACAATAGCAGCATGCAGACGCAGGTAAAAAGATAAACGATAACCAGAGTATTGTAGCCGCCTAATTTATCGGTTAACCCTCCCCAGAACAGGCGACCAATTGAGTTAAATATCGATACCAGGCTAACGACTAATGCACCGGACAGTAAACCGTACTGCGTCATACCAATTTGCGCAGAGCTTGAGCTAATTACCATCCCAGAGAACACGCCCAGCGCCAGAATCATAAACAACAGCCAGAAGCGCAGATCTTTCAGCATGTGCCGATAGTTTTTATCCATTGGCGATGCTTTAATTCCTCCGCTATCTTTTGCTGGCGCGCTACGAATAAAGAACTGGACGATAAAAATAACCACCAGATAAACAATACCCAGATATAACAACGCCCGACTAACATCGTGAGTTTGCGCCATAAAATATTCGGCCAGGCGGGTGCAAAGTAGCGTCCCGACGCCAACACCCGCCAGTACGATACCGCTGGCCAGACCGCGACGGTCGGGGAAAAATTTCAGAATATTATTAAGATTACCCGTAAAAGCCAGGCCCGATCCCAACCCGGCAATGACGCCGTAGGTTAAAAACAGCATGGGCAAATTATCCACAAACCCGGACAAGATAAAACCTAAAGAAAACAGGATACCGCCGATAACTATCGCCTGCTTTCCTTTACCATTGTCGATCATTCTCCCGCCCCAAATCATCGGTAAAGGAATGATCCCCATGTTGATAGAGAATGCTAACGCCAGCGTAGCCGGATCCCAATGATATTGCGCCATGAGTGGTGTTTTGAAATAGCTAAATGCGTAGACGCCCCCGAGCACAAAATTGATGCACACGTGAGCGGCAAGCATTCCCCAGCGGTTGATTGATGCCGACATAATTTTCCCTTTTTAAAATGCACTGATCACAGTTTAAAAAAAGCAAAATAGGCAAACAATTTGGTATTTTTTATAATCGTTATAACAAAACCCAATCGATTGGCATTAAATTTTAATGAATATCAAACAACTACATTCCTTCCTGATATTGTGTGATGAATTACATTATGGTCGGGCAGCCAGTCGCCTGTTTATCACTCAGCCATCATTAAGTCAGCAAATCAAACAACTTGAGTCATCACTTAAGACAATATTATTTAAGCGAAAAGGTAGAGGAATTAAATTAACAAAAGCAGGTATTATTTTGCAACGACACGCTAACAAAATAATGCTGGATTTAAAAAATGCAGAAAATGAACTTCTTCCCTATCAAGATCAACAGCGCGATACTATTTCAATCGGGGTGTCAGGCAGCTACCTGGTCCTGCCCGCTTTTCGCAACTTTATGGCGCACCATCCGGAAATATCTTTAAATGTTAAAGAGTTCTCAACTGAGCAAACCATTAAAAAGCTGACGGATAGCGCCGTTGATATTGGCATTGTTTATCGAATAGCGCTCCCTGCCCAGCTAAGCTCGACCATGCTGTTTGAAGATGAAATTATCGCTGCAATCCCACTTTCTCATCCTCTGGCGACACGCGAACGTCTGCATTTAAAAGATTTAAACGACCAACCCATTATCGTGCTTAATGACTCTCTGCTATTAAGAGGAATCATCACCACTGAATTTAATAACCGCAAAGTCGTTCCTAACGTCATCTGCGAACTGGATAACCACTACTCATGCCTTGAGTATGCCGAAGCGCAGATTGGCATCGCATTTATTACCCGCTCGCTAACCCATTTATCGACACCCAAAAATGTTCGCCTGGTTTCACTGGGCATCCCCGCATTCTTTATTCCTGTCATGCTGGTGCACAGTAATGACCTTTCACTGGATAACGCAACCATCTGCCTGCTCAAGCAGATCAAAAATTTTTACACTGTAGATAACAAATCAGCGCCAGAAAAGAGCTGGCCCGAGCAGAAAATAGGCGTATAATGCCCGCCCGATTTGTGTTGTTTCTGAGAATTTCCTGATGGCGCTGTTAATCACCAAAAAATGTATCAATTGCGATATGTGCGAGCCGGAGTGCCCGAATGAGGCGATTTCAATGGGCGACAGCATTTATGAGATTAACAGCGACAAATGCACCGAGTGTGTAGGCCATTACGAAACGCCGACCTGTCAGAAAGTCTGCCCAATCCCCAATACGATTTTGCAGGATCCCGCCCATGTCGAAAGCGAAGAACAGTTGTGGGATAAGTTTGTTCTGATGCATCACGCAGATAAACTGTAAGCGGGTTAACGCACTTCCAACGCAACAATGCCTGATGGCGCTATGCTTATCAGGCCGACAATATATCGGCCTGTAGGTCAGATAACGTGTTTACGCCGCCATCCGGCAAATCTAACTTTCCAGAATGACCGTAGCGCAGGCGTAATGGCGTTCATCGGCCAACGTGACATGCATGTGCGCCACACCGAGTTTTTCCGCCAGCGTTAACGCCTCGCCCCACAGCCGCAAACGTGGTTTTCCCAGCTCATCGTTAAACACTTCGAACTGATTAAACGCCAGACCGTTGCGGATGCCGGTGCCAAAAGCTTTCGCTGCCGCCTCTTTGACCGCAAAACGCTTGGCGAGAAAACGCACCGGCTGCTGATGCGTCTCCCAGATAGCCCACTCGTTGTCACTGAGCACACGCCTTGCCAGACGTTCGCCGGAACGGGAGATCACTGCCTCAATGCGGGCAATCTCTACAATATCCGTTCCCAGGCCGAGAATCGCCATTAGCCGCGCGCTTCCAGCATCAAACGTTTCATTTCAGCCACCGCCTCTTTCAGGCCCGTCATCACCGCCCGACCAATAATGGCATGACCGATATTAAGTTCGTGCATTTCCGGCAGCGCGGCAATAGCTTTGACGTTATGGTAGGTCAGGCCATGACCCGCATTTACTTTTAGCCCCAGGCGAGCCGCCAGGGTCGCGGCGCTGGCAATACGCGCCAGCTCTTTTGCCTGTTCCGCATCGGTTTCTGCGTTGGCGTAGCAGCCGGTATGGATTTCGATAAACGGCGCGCCGACTTCCGCCGCCGCGTTGATTTGCGTTTCATCGGCATCGATAAAGAGCGAAACCTGGATGCCAGCCGCCGCCAGGCGCGCACAGGCATCACGCATTTTATCGCGCTGTCCGGCCACATCCAGACCGCCTTCGGTGGTGACTTCCTGGCGTTTTTCCGGCACCAGACAACAGAAATGCGGCCTGGTTTCTACGGCGATCGCCAGCATCTCTTCGGTCACCGCCATCTCCAGATTCATACGCGTATGCAGCGTCTGACGCAGAATGCGCACATCGCGATCGGTAATGTGGCGACGATCTTCGCGCAGGTGTACGGTAATGCCGTCCGCGCCTGCCTGTTCAGCAATAAACGCCGCCTGTACCGGATCCGGATAGTCGGTGCCGCGCGCATTACGTAACGTGGCAATGTGGTCAATATTGACGCCTAACAGTAATTCAGCCATGACAATCCTCGTTAATCTTTCTTCGTTTTTACTGTGCGTTTGGGCATAAATTGCCGGAACAGCTCCCGGCTTTTTAACGGTTTTCCCCCAAGATACGGCTTTAATGCCATACGGGTAAAGCGTTTAGCGGCACGCAGGGTATCTACATCCGGGAATTCCCGCGCCTCCAGCGCTTTCAGGTGCCGTCCGGTAAAGGTGTTGTTATCGATGACGACGCTGGCGAAAAAGCCTTTTTCTTCGCGGTAACGGTAGGTCATGGTGTCATCCACCCGTTCGCCGCTGCCTGCACAGTGGGTGAAATTGACGCCATACCCCAGATGTCCCAGCAACGCCAGTTCGAAACGTCGCAACGCCGGTTCAGGCGAGCCGGTGGTTCCCGCCAGCGCCTGAATACAGTTCAGATAATCAAAAAAGAGTTCGGAGAAGCGCGTTTCATATTCCAGTACGCGAGAGAGGAGTTCGTTGATATACAGGCCGCTATAGAGCGTAATACCGCTTAACGGCAGCGCCAGAGAAACTGCCTCGGCGCTGCGCAGGGTTTTCACCTCGCCGCGTCCGCTGTAGCGTAGCAATAACGGCGTGAAAGGCTGTAACGCGCCTTTCAGATTGGAACGTTTAGATCGCGCGCCTTTGGCGACAAGGCGCACGCGCCCCGATTCTTCCGTGAAGACGTCCAGCATCAGGCTGGTTTCGCTCCAGGGGCGACTGTGCAGAACAAATGCGCGCTGCCACCCTTCCACGCGGTGTTAACTCACAGATCGTCTACGTAACCGAGACTGCGCAGAGCGCGTTCGTCATCGGCCCAGCCGGATTTCACTTTCACCCACAATTCCAGGTGTACCGGCGCTTCGAACATCTCCTGCATGTCTTTACGCGCTTCAATACCAATGGTTTTGATTTTGGCACCTTTGTTGCCAATCACCATCTTCTTCTGCCCTTCGCGCTCGACGAGGATCAGCCCGTTGATATCATAGCCGCCGCGTTCGTTGGTAACAAAACGTTCAATCTCAACGGTAACGGAATACGGCAGCTCGGCGCCGAGAAAACGCATCAGCTTTTCACGGATGATTTCAGACGCCATAAAGCGCTGAGAGCGATCGGTGATGTAATCTTCCGGGAAGTGGTGAATAGCTTCCGGTAAATGTTTACGCACGATACCGGCAATGGTATCGACGTTCATACCCGTTTCAGCAGAGATCGGTACGATATCAAGAAAGTTCATCTGGCTTGCCAGGAACTGGAGGTGCGGCAGCAAATCGGCTTTTTCCTGCACGTTATCCACCTTGTTAACGGCGAGAATAACCGGCGCTTTGCCATCGCGCAGTTTGTTCAGGACCATTTCGTCGTCCGGCGTCCAACGGGTGCCTTCCACAACGAAAATCACCAGCTCAACGTCGCCAATCGAACTGCTCGCCGCCTTATTCATCAAACGGTTAATGGCGCGCTTTTCTTCCATATGCAGTCCCGGGGTATCGACATAAATTGCCTGATACGGGCCTTCGGTATGAATACCGACAATGCGGTGGCGCGTGGTCTGCGCTTTACGGGAAGTGATCGAAATCTTCTGCCCGAGCAGTTTGTTCAGCAAGGTGGATTTGCCAACGTTCGGACGTCCGACGATGGCAATAAATCCGCAGTAAGTTTTGTCGGTGCTCATTCCAACTCCAGTTTTTTCAGCGCCTGTTCGGCGGCAGCCTGCTCCGCCTTACGACGGCTGGAACCCGTGCCAACCACCGGTTCGCTCAGGCCGCTGACCTGGCAGTGGATAGTAAATTCCTGATCGTGCGCCTCGCCGCGTACCTGCACAACCAGGTAAGATGGCAGCGGCAGATGGCGACCCTGCAAATACTCCTGCAAGCGCGTTTTAGGATCTTTTTGTTTATCGCCCGGACTTATCTCATCCAGACGGGTTTTATACCAGTTAAGGATTAACTGCTCGACGGTCTGGATATTGCTATCGAGAAATACTCCGCCGATTAACGCTTCCACGGTGTCCGCCAGAATGGACTCCCGACGGAATCCGCCGCTTTTTAATTCGCCCGGCCCTAAACGCAGGCACTCGCCTAAATCAAACTCACGGGCTAATTCCGCCAGCGTATTACCACGTACCAACGTGGCGCGCATACGGCTCATATCTCCCTCATCCACCCGTGGAAAACGGTGATAAAGCGCGTTAGCGATAACGAAGCTCAGGATTGAATCGCCTAAAAACTCCAGGCGTTCGTTATGTTTACTGCTGGCGCTGCGGTGAGTCAATGCCTGCTGCAACAGCTCCTGATGATTAAAAGTGTAGCCCAGCTTCCGTTGAAGCCGATTAATTACGATGGGGTTCATGCGATACCAATAAATGAATGCGTCAACAATCCAGCACACGAAACAGACCTGATACACGTCATCTGTCCTGCCGCATCGCTGCAGCGGAAAGAAGGTTGTCTATAACCAACGCTGTTTCGTGTGCCGTGGCGACCAAACGGCGCCAACCTAAAACTTCGGGGGAATATTCTATACACAACGACAGGGGATGTCGTTAGTCTGAGGGAATTTATCCAGGAAATAATTCACGCTGCCGCTAAAAAGACGGCAGCGTGAACGATCATTTCGTCACAGTTAGTGAATACCGCCGATACGACTCAGGCGTACGCCTGTCGGCCACTCCCCTTCCTGCTTGTCAAAGCTCATCCAGATAGCGACCGCTTTACCGACCAGATTCGCTTCCGGAACAAATCCCCAGTAACGGCTATCCGCACTGTTATCGCGGTTGTCGCCCATCATGAAATATTGTCCCGGTGGTACAACCCAGGTCGCCAGCGGTTGTCCTGGCTGTTGGTAATACATGCCCAACTGATCCTGGGCTATCGGCACCATCAGGATGCGATGAGTTACATCGCCTAACGTCTCTTTACGTTCGGTCAGGCGAATGCCGTTTTCTTTTGTCTCGTTTAGCGGAACCTCAAAGAAACCGCTGGTCGCTTCTCCACCGTTACGGCGGGCAAAGGTCTGTACAAAATCGCTCGGCTCAACGTTAGAGTAGGTAACCGGCAGCGCATTTTCGCACGCCTGACCGGAGCTACAGCCAGGCTGAATCGTCACCTCTTTTGCAACCGGATCATAAGTGATTTTATCGCCCGGCAAACCGACGGCGCGTTTGATGTAATCTAACTTAGGATCTTCCGGATATTTAAATACCACAATATCCCCGCGCTTTGGATGACCGGTTTCAATCAGGGTTTTCTGGTAGATCGGATCTTTAATGCCGTAGGCAAATTTTTCCACCAGAATAAAATCGCCGATAAGCAGTGTCGGCATCATTGAGCCTGACGGGATCTGAAAGGGTTCATAAAGAAATGAACGAACGATCAGAACGATCGCCAGAACCGGAAAAACCGACGCCCCGGTCTCCAGCCAGCCCGGCTTAGGCGCCACTTTATTGAGCGTAGCGTTATCCAGCGCATCTCCCGACGCCGTTTGCGCGGCAGCCTGGCGCGCCCGACGTTTTGGCGCGAAAACAAACTTATCAACGCACCATAAAATGCCCGTCACCAGTGTGGCTATCACCAGAATCAGGGCAAACATGTTCGCCATGCCAACTCCTTAGGGATTATTTATTGTCTTTACCGACATGCAGAATGGCTAGGAACGCCTCCTGAGGCAGCTCGACGTTACCGATCTGCTTCATGCGTTTCTTACCTTCTTTCTGTTTCTGCAGCAGTTTTTTCTTACGACTGATATCACCGCCGTAGCACTTCGCCAGCACGTTTTTACGTAACTGTTTTACCGTCGAACGGGCAATAATATGCGTACCAATCGCCGCCTGAATCGCGATATCAAACTGCTGGCGTGGGATCAAATCTTTCATCTTCTCCACCAGCTCGCGACCACGGCTTTGCGAGTTATCGCGGTGCGTGATCAGCGCCAGCGCATCGACACGCTCGTTGTTGATTAACACATCAACACGCACCATATCGGAAGCCTGGAAGCGCTTGAAGTTATAATCCAGAGACGCATAGCCGCGCGACGTCGATTTCAGACGGTCAAAGAAGTCGAGCACCACTTCCGCCATCGGGATTTCATAGGTCAACGCGACCTGGTTACCGTGATACACCATGTTAGTTTGTACGCCGCGTTTCTCAATACACAGCGTAATAACGTTACCTAAATAGGCTTGTGGTAACAGCATATGACATTCGGCGATAGGCTCGCGCAGTTCATAAATGTTATTCAACGGCGGCAGCTTGGAGGGGCTATCAACATAGATAGTCTCTTTCGCCGTTGTTTCTACTTCATAAACCACGGTCGGCGCAGTGGTGATCAGATCCAGATCGTATTCGCGTTCCAGACGCTCCTGAATGATCTCCATGTGCAACAGGCCGAGGAAGCCGCAGCGGAAACCAAAACCCAGCGCCGAGGAGCTTTCCGGTTCATAAAACAGTGAGGCGTCGTTCAGGCTTAGCTTGCCGAGCGCGTCGCGGAAACTTTCATAATCGTCGGAGCTGACCGGGAACAGACCTGCATAGACCTGCGGTTTCACCTTCTTAAAGCCCGGCAACGCTTTTTCCGCTGGGTTACGCGCTGAGGTTAAGGTATCGCCAACCGGCGCGCCGAGGATATCTTTAATGGCGCAGACCAGCCAGCCTACTTCGCCGCACTTCAGCTCGGTACGATCAACCTGTTTCGGCGTGAAGATCCCCAGGCGGTCAGCGTTGTAGGTCTGCCCGGTGCTCATCACTTTAATTTTGTCGCCTTTACGCATGGTGCCGTTTTTAATACGTACCAGCGATACCACGCCCAGGTAGTTATCGAACCAGGAGTCAATAATCAGCGCCTGCAGCGGGCCGTCCGGATCGCCTTGCGGCGGCGGGATATCGCGCACCAGGCGTTCCAGAACATCCGTCACGCCGACACCCGTTTTGGCGGAGCAGCGTACCGCGTCCGTCGCATCAATACCGACAATGTCTTCGATTTCTTCCGCCACACGCTCCGGATCGGCGGCCGGCAGGTCAATCTTGTTAAGCACCGGCACCACTTCAAGATCCATTTCCATCGCGGTGTAGCAGTTCGCCAACGTTTGCGCTTCTACGCCCTGGCCGGCATCCACCACCAGCAGCGCGCCCTCGCAGGCGGCTAACGAACGGGAAACTTCATAGGAAAAGTCAACGTGTCCCGGCGTGTCGATAAAGTTCAGTTGATAAGTTTCACCATCAGACGCTTTAAAATCCAGCGTCACACTCTGGGCTTTAATAGTAATACCGCGCTCACGCTCAAGATCCATCGAATCAAGTACCTGAGCTTCCATTTCACGGTCAGACAGGCCACCGCAGATTTGGATAATACGGTCAGACAGCGTCGATTTACCGTGGTCAATGTGAGCAATGATCGAAAAGTTACGTATGTTCTTCATAGAGATAAATTATTATGCCTTACGCCTGGTTGACCAGACTTTAGAGGTCGCTGTTCTGAGCTTAACGTCTGTTTTAACTGAAACGCCGCATTCTACACTACAACGCTAAGGCGAGGAAATGTTCATAGTGTAAGGAGAGCGGGAACTGGAAAACGCCTCGCTTTTTTCCTGTAAAACACCGCAACGCAGGAAAAGCGCATGCTTATCGGGACAACAACCCAACGCGGCAGGTGTACCGTTGGGCAAAACGTTTACTGGCGCGTTTCGATTGAGGTAGTTTCGACGCGAACAAGGTCCGGCGGGAGGGCAACGTTTAAAATCACCGGCTGCCAGGCGTCGCGCTCCGCCAGTTTTCGGGAATAGCCGCGGGCAACCAGAAAACCGCCCACGCCGCCCAGCACGGCCCCGCTTAATGCGGCAAGGTCAGATCCAAACAGCATCTGAAAAAGCGCCGCACAAAGAAATAGCCCCGCTAAAGGCGACATATAGACCAGCAATGCCGAACCTAAAAGGCTTTTTTCGGCGATGCCCAATTCGACTTTCTGCCCCGGCGCCAGCGGCTCCGCGCTTGGCACAACAATGGTATGCGTGGTTTGCGGCCCTAATTTATTCAGCACGCGACTGCCGCATCCCGCACGGGAGGCGCAGCTGCTGCATGACGCTTTAACGTCGCAGCTCACCACCGCCTGACCATTCTGCCAGGAGACAACGGTTGCCCACTCTTTAATCATTGTACTGCCCTGAATTTGATACTGTCGGCAATGCGCTTCGCCGTTTGCGGCGGAAGCTCGCCGACAATGGTGATTTCCGCGTTGTCGCGAACGCTGCTATAAACCGTTCGGCGCCCGGTACGCAGCATCTGATCGCTGCTGTTTTGCGTCGCCCGGTTCACATTGACGGAAAAGCTAAACAGACCGTCAGAATAAAGCCGCGATTCGATAGGCAGGTTATCCATCGTCGGCAACGGACGACGGCTGCTGGAAACTTCGCTAAAGCCTTGCGGCACCCAGGATGGACTCCAGTTAAATTTCGTTTTTTCGCCACCGGGAACAGAAAGCAGCGGCGGCAGATTCGCCTTCGCCAGCGCCTGCATGTTGCTGCCGATATCCTGACTCACCGTGAACGCAATAACGCGGAACTGCTCCAGCGTCTCGCCATCGCGATCCAGAAGATCAACGCGCATCGGTAGTTTGGTGTCCATGTCCATCCAGACGATATAGCTGTAACGCGTACCATCGCGCGCCACAACGCGGATAACTTCGCACAATCTGTCTGCGATACGGGTGCGTCCGACAGAAATAAAGTCGTAGTAAGGCGCCAGGCGCTTGAAGTCGGTGTAAATCAGGGAAGGCAGAGAATCGACAATATAATCACCGTTCAGGGTGAACGGCTCAAGGCCCGGTTCAAAATAACTGATTTCATTACCACGCTGTACGACCTCCCGGCGGGGACCGTCCAACTGTAGCAATTGCGCAAGCGGGCGACTATCCAGGCGTGCGTGTCGATAACGTAGAGATTCAACGCCTTGTTTCGTGATGCTGACGAATGACAGCTCGTAATTCAGTGACTGACTGGCGATGTTCATCTGCTGCAATAACGCCCCGGACGCAGGGTCGGCCGAGGCGTTTACTGAGAAGAACAGGCTAGCCGCCACAAGGGACATGGCAAACCAAAGTTGCTTCATTACTGCGATTGCGTTCCTAAAGTTTGGATTCCTGGCACCTGTACCGCGGCTTGCTGGGTTTGCGCCTGCTCAAACTGAAGCTGTTCGGAGTGCAGTCGGCGCTGCAGTTCATAGTCCTGCAACATGGCATTAATGCGACGACGCTGCTCCTGTACCTGCTGTTGCTGACTGCCGACAGGCGCTGCTTCAGAAGGCACTCCCAGACTTACCGGGCTGGCTTTCCCCATCATAGGCAGGGTATTGAAAACCGGCGTTTCAGGTTGTTGGGATGTTTCAGATTGCCCATTATAGTGCTGGACACCGACGATAACTGCAAGTGAAACGCACGCCGCCACGCCCATTTGGGTAAGCTGCGCCGCCCACGGACGCACTTTTTTCCAGAACGGCATTTTCTGCCATTGCTGCGGAGCGGGTTGGGCCTCAGGGATTAATGGCGACACCTGACGTACTGGCTCGTTTTCAATAGCGGCCATCACGCGAGCGGATATATCGAAATGGAGAACGTCAGGCGTATCCCCCCGCATTGAATCGCGGATCAGGTGATAACTCTCCCAGGTTTTCTGCATTTCCGGGTCGTGCGTAAGCGCTTTGAGCAGCTCACTATCCAACGTTTCGCCATCCATCAAAGCGGAAAGTTTTTCTTTCTGCATGCCTAATACCTTTTCCAGTATCCCGCTATCGTCAACGCCTGATAAGCGGTTGAACTTTATTATCAATAGCTTCCCGCGCCCGGAAGATACGTGAACGCACCGTCCCCACCGGACAATCCATGATAGCCGCTATCTCTTCATAGCTCAGGCCATCCAGCTCCCGTAAGGTGATTGCCATACGTAAATCTTCCGGGAGGGACTCAATAGTTCGGAAAACTATCTGTCTCAGTTCTTCTGACAACATTAAGTTCTCAGGGTTCGAAATTTCTTTCAGCGCGCCGCCGCTTTCAAAGTTTTCTGCTTCAATCGCGTCTACATCACTGGAAGGCGGACGACGCCCCTGCGCAACCAGGTAGTTCTTCGCGGTATTGACCGCAATGCGATACAACCAGGTATAAAAAGCGCTATCCCCCCGGAAAGAATCCAGCGCGCGATAGGCCTTAATAAATGATTCCTGTACGACATCGGGAACGTCGCCCGATGGCACATAGCGGGAAACCAGACTCGCCACTTTATGCTGGTAGCGCACTACCAGTAAGTTAAAGGCTTTCTGATCTCCCTTCTGGACCCGTTCAACCAGGACCTGGTCCGTTAACTGCTCGCTCATCCGAGGTAATGTCTCCCCAAACCAAATTTCCACGCGCTTTCGAAACGCCACTCCATAAGCCGCACTATGAGCAAGCAACAGGTTAGAGTGTCTATGTTTCGTAAAGTTCCGTTACGCATTTGTTTTTGTTTGTCATGTTGTAGACAGGTCTTATCTTCCATTATAAGTCTACAGATGCTGAACAACGCACTATCTGTACAGAAATGCCCATTTCGTCGTTTGCAGAGTAACCTAACAGCATCTTTATTTCACTACAAAATCCGACGCTAACACCCTGCCCTATAAAATATTTTTTGCCGTTTATCTCTCGCCGTATTTTTATTTTATGTTTAATAAGCACAACACCAGCGAAATCATCACGTGCTTTTTAGCGCCATATAGTGCTAATCTGCCGCAACCGTGTTTAGTAAATTAAACAAAAACCATGATGACAACTCCTGAACTGTCCTGTGATGTGTTAATTATCGGCAGCGGCGCGGCCGGACTCTCGCTGGCGCTGCGTCTGGCTGAAAAACATAAGGTTATCGTCCTGAGTAAAGGGCCGGTGAGCGAGGGCTCCACGTTTTATGCGCAGGGCGGTATTGCCGCCGTGTTTGATGAAACCGACAGTATTGCGTCGCATGTCGAAGATACGCTGATTGCCGGCGCCGGAATTTGCGATCGCCACGCGGTGGAGTTTGTCGCCAGCAACGCTCGTACCTGCGTGCAGTGGCTTATCGATCAGGGCGTGCTGTTTGATACGCATGTCCAGCCAAACGGCAAGGAGAGCTATCATCTCACGCGTGAAGGCGGCCATAGCCATCGCCGTATCCTTCATGCCGCTGACGCTACCGGAAAGGAAGTCGAAACCACGTTGGTCAGTCGGGCGCAAAATCATCCTAATATTCAGGTGCTGGAACGCAGCAACGCCGTTGATTTAATTATCTCCGATAAAATGGGTCTGCCAGGGCCTCGCCGGGTCGTCGGCGCCTGGATCTGGAATCGCAATAAAGAGTGGGTTGAAACCTGTCATGCGAAGTCGGTGGTGCTGGCGACCGGCGGCGCCTCAAAGGTTTATCAATACACCACTAACCCGGATATTTCCTCCGGCGACGGTATCGCGATGGCCTGGCGCGCAGGCTGTCGGGTCGCTAATCTGGAATTTAACCAGTTTCATCCCACCGCCCTTTATCACCCGCAGGCGC
Source organism: Salmonella sp. NW38 (assembly GCF_051807745.1). NCBI lineage: Bacteria > Pseudomonadati > Pseudomonadota > Gammaproteobacteria > Enterobacterales > Enterobacteriaceae > Salmonella > Salmonella sp. NW38. Next base: position 202,189 of record NZ_JAMMTO010000011.1, read on the forward strand.
GTAATTTTCTCCTTACCGAAGCGCTGCGCGGCGAAGGCGCATACCTTAAACGTCCGGACGGTTCACGGTTTATGCCGGACGTTGACGAACGCGGCGAACTGGCGCCGCGCGATATTGTCGCCCGCGCTATTGACCATGAGATGAAACGACTCGGCGCAGACTGTATGTTTCTCGATATCAGCCACAAGCTTGACGATTTTGTCCGCCAGCACTTCCCGATGATCTATGCGAAACTGCTCGATTTGGGGATGGATTTAACCAAAGAACCGATTCCCGTTGTTCCTGCCGCGCACTATACCTGCGGCGGCGTGGTTGTCGATGATTATGGTCGTACCGATGTAGACGGCTTATATGCCATTGGCGAAGTCAGTTACACCGGCCTGCACGGCGCTAACCGTATGGCGTCCAACTCGTTGCTGGAATGCTTAGTGTACGGCTGGTCCGCAGCAATGGATATCGACAGGCGAATGCCTTCTGTCCACAGCGTTGACGTCCTTCCCGCCTGGGATGAAAGCCGCGTGGAGAACGCCGATGAGCGGGTGGTGATTCAGCATAACTGGCATGAACTGCGCCTGCTGATGTGGGACTATGTGGGCATTGTGCGCACGACGAAACGGCTGGAGCGCGCCCTACGGCGTATTACTATGTTGCAACAAGAGATTGACGAATATTACGCCAACTTTCGCGTCTCGAATAATTTACTGGAGCTGCGCAATCTGGTGCAAGTGGCCGAACTGATTGTGCGTTGCGCGATGATGCGTAAAGAGAGCCGGGGGCTGCACTTTACGCTGGATTATCCGCAACAACTGGCTGAATCAGGCCCATCGATCCTTTCGCCGTTAACGCCTCACATAAACAGATAAAATGCCTGGGTCAGCGCCGTATAACTTTCAGAATAATGCTGGTCTGACCCGCGAATTACTAATCTGTCGCTAAAGCACTCTCCGGCTTGTGGGGAGAATGCGAGCAAAACCCGGTGCGGCAAGCGCGCTTCGTTTTCCGCAACGTCAGTACGTAATCGCAAATGCCATCCCATGTTGAGCGCTTGCTGTGTAAAAGCGTTACCTATTTGTTCCGGCAAGACTACGCAAAAAAAGCCGTCTTCGGTAATACAATCCGCCGCAATAGCCAATAACGTCTGGTGATCCAGCGTAGCGGTGTAACGCGCCTGCTCCCGCTGCGGCGTGGCGCATTCCACACCGGGTTCGTAATAAGGCGGGTTGCTGATAATAAGATCAAAGCGTACCGTCTGGCGAGGCGCCCAACGCTGAATATCGTCAGTATGCACCGTTATTCGATGCGGCCAGGGAGAGTGAGCAACGTTTTCCTGCGCTTGCATGGCAGCCCCGGCATCCAGTTCCACGGCGTCAATAGGCACATTGTCATCCGTCCGCTGCGCCAGCATTAACGCCAGTAGACCGCTTCCAGTACCGATATCCAGAATTCGCTTTACATCCGCGACCGGTGCCCACGCCCCGAGTAAAATACCGTCAGTTCCCACTTTCATCGCACACCGATCGTGTGCGACAAAAAACTGTTTAAACGTAAATCCGTTACGACGAAGAACGGAGCCAGACTGAGACATGTAAAAACAACCTTGCAAAAAACGGCGACAGCGCCGGGTGAAAACAATACCTGAGAAGGGATATCCATACAAACAGATGAAGATTGTGGCCGTAACGTCTATAATCAGCGCCCCACACAGAGGTAGAACATGACTGTAACGACTTTTTCCGAACTTGAACTCGACGAAAGCCTGCTGGATGCCCTCCAGGATAAAGGTTTCACTCGCCCGACCGCCATTCAGGCTGCCGCCATTCCGCCTGCGCTCGATGGCCGTGATGTACTCGGTTCTGCGCCGACAGGCACCGGTAAAACGGCGGCATATCTGCTGCCGGCGTTGCAGCACCTGCTCGACTTTCCGCGTAAAAAATCGGGGCCGCCGCGTATTCTGATCCTGACGCCAACCCGCGAACTGGCAATGCAGGTTGCCGATCACGCTCGTGAACTGGCTAAGCATACTCATCTGGATATCGCCACGATTACCGGCGGCGTGGCCTATATGAACCATGCTGAAGTGTTTAGCGAAAACCAGGATATCGTGGTCGCCACAACGGGCCGTCTGCTGCAATATATAAAAGAAGAGAACTTTGACTGCCGGGCGGTTGAAACACTGATTCTTGACGAAGCTGACCGGATGCTCGACATGGGCTTCGCTCAGGACATTGAACATATCGCTGGTGAGACCCGCTGGCGTAAACAGACGATGCTGTTCTCCGCCACGCTGGAAGGCGATGCGATTAAAGATTTTGCCGAGCGCCTGCTGGAAGACCCGGTTGAGGTTTCCGCCAATCCGTCAACCCGCGAGCGTAAGAAAATTCACCAGTGGTACTACCGTGCCGACAATTTCGAACATAAAGTTGCGCTGTTGAAGCACCTGCTAAAACAAGACGATGCAACCCGTTCTATCGTGTTTGTACGTAAACGTGAACGCGTCCATGAACTGGCTGAAACGCTGCGTCTGGCAGGGATCAACAATTGCTATCTTGAAGGCGAGATGGCGCAGATCAAACGTAACGAAGGTATTAAGCGTCTCACCGACGGTCGCGTTAACGTGCTGGTCGCGACCGACGTCGCGGCACGCGGGATTGATATTCCTGACGTTAGCCACGTCATTAACTTCGACATGCCGCGCAGTGGCGATACCTATCTGCATCGCATTGGTCGTACAGGCCGTGCTGGCCGCAAAGGCACTGCAATCTCGCTGGTAGAAGCCCACGACCATCTGTTGCTGCTGAAAATCGGTCGCTACATCGAAGAGCCGCTAAAAGCGCGCGTCATTGATGAGCTTCGCCCGACCACGCGTGCGCCCAGCGAAAAGCTGACCGGCAAACCGTCGAAAAAAGTGCTGGCGAAACGCGCCGAGAAGAAAAAAGAGAAAGAAAAAGAGAAGCCGCGTGTGAAGAAACGTCACCGCGATACAAAAAATATCGGTAAGCGCCGCAAGCCAAGCGGTACGAAAATGCAGGAGCAATCCAGCGAAGAGTGATGATACTGCCGGGTTCCTTAACCCGGCATTTTTTTATCTTCCACGGTAAAACACGCCTCCATACACTGCATAAATATCTGCATTGCCGGGCTGACCGCTTTCCCGGCATGATGGGCGCACAGCGCCATGATCGATAGCGACGGCGCGCCAAACGGCAGCTCTTTCAACTGACCGGTACTAAGTTCTCGTTCAACGGTAAAACGTGGTAAAAAGCTGATGCCCAGGTTAGCAGCCACACACTGTTTAATGCTTTCAATACTCCACAGTTCAATGGTGTTTTCCAGCGTAATCCGCCTCTGCCGTAGCGTACTTTCAAACAGCTGGCGGAAGACACATTGCGGTTCATTGATGATGAAGCTACAGGGAATATGCTGATCTGGCTGCGTAAAATCAGCATCCTGTAGCAGTGGAGAGGCCACCAGCGCCAGCGACTGCTCCCCCAGTTGCTGCATCGTGAGCGCATCATCATTACCTACGCGATAAAAAACGCCCAGATCGACCTCGTCATTCAGCAACGCATCACGTATTACATAGCAATTCAGCGACTGTAGCGACAATCTGACATTCGGCGCTCGCAGCTTAAATCGTTGTAAAACCTGCGGCATTTTGTACGCCAGTAAGGTTTCACCTGTCGCCACGCGCAGCTCTCCGCCGGGTTCCGCATCCTGTCTTGCGGCTTCACGAATCGACTCCATCACACGCGTCAGTTCATGGATATGCGGCATCAGCTTTTTCCCCTCATTGGTCAGGCACATTCGGCGCCCTATTTTCTCGAACAGTTGCAGGGAAAACTCACGTTCAAGCTGTTGAATATGAAAAGTTACCGTCGACTGAGTACAGCACAGCTTTTGCGAAGCCCGCAGAAACGAGCCCTCTTCCACTACCGTTTTCAGCGTAATAAACCGACGCAGATCCATAACCACCAACCTATCGAAAATCTCGAATTCAGAATTAAAAAACATTCATTTTTTTAAATATTTCATATCGGGTACTGTCTGCTAAAACAGAGGAGATGACAAGTGACACCGATGCTTTTAAGCGCTTTCTGGACTTATACATTAATCACCGCCCTTACCCCCGGCCCAAACAATATTCTCGCGCTTAGCGCAGCAACTGCACATGGTTTTCGGCAGAGTATTCGTGTACTGGCAGGTATGAGTCTGGGATTTTTGGTCGTCATGCTGCTGTGCGCCGGGATCGCGTTTTCCCTTGCGGTTATCGATCCGGCAATCATTCATTTACTCAGTTGGGTGGGGGCTGCGTATATCCTGTGGCTGGCGTGGAAAATTGCCACCAGTCCAGCGGCGGATGAAAACGCCAGACCAAAACCGGTTGGCTTTTGGGTAAGCTTTGGCCTGCAGTTTGTGAACGTCAAAATTATTCTGTACGGCATTACCGCTCTGTCTACATTTGTTTTACCGCAAACGCAGGCGCTGAACTGGGTCATCGGCGTCAGTATATTGCTGGCATTGATCGGCACGTTCGGTAATGTGTGTTGGGCGCTGGCGGGACATCTGTTTCAGCGGGCGTTTCGCCATTATGGTCGCCAGTTAAATATCATTCTGGCATTACTGCTGGTGTACTGCGCGGTGCGGATTTTTTACTGACCCAAATAAAATAAAAGCGGAAAAGGCCCGGCCTCTTCCGCTTGTTATTACCGGATAAGCCTTACAGGCTTTCGGTAAAGGTACGAGCGATAACGTCGCGCTGCTGTTCCGGCGTCAGGGAGTTAAAACGCACCGCATAACCAGAAACACGAATAGTCAGCTGCGGGTATTTTTCCGGATGCTTAACCGCGTCTTCCAGAGTTTCACGACGCAGAACGTTAACGTTCAGATGCTGACCGCCTTCAACGCGTACTTCCGGTTTAACTTCCATCGGAATTTCACGGTATTCAATCTCGCCCAGTTTGCTGACAGCCACGACTTCATCTTCAGCAAAGCCGGATTTTGCAACGATGCAGCGCGCTTCGCCTTTTTCGCTGTCCAGCAGCCAGAAGGAATTCAGCAGGTCGTCGTTAGCGGCTTTAGTAATCTGGATACCTGTAATCATGTGATGCCTCCCCAGGCAAAATTATTTGATTTCGGTCGGCCTAATCCCGGCCAATTGGTAAAACCATTGTTGCTTGAGTGTATATATACCCTTCGATCACCCTTCATTCTTTGATTTAAATCAATAAAAACCACACCATAAAAAGGGTGATGAAGGGAATTTATTGTTTTACATCAACTTACACCATTCAGACCTATAAACTTTTTACATAAATTTTCAACTATCTTTTGTAGGTAACCGTTTTTGTAGCACGCAGGATTTTGCACTGCAGAAAGAAGCAGTTAAGCTAAGGGAACTGGAAATTCGCAGGAGAGCGAGATGGCGACTGAGTTAACCTGGCACGATGTGCTGGCTGATGAGAAACAGCAACCTTACTTTATCAATACGCTTCACACTGTTGCTGGCGAGCGTCAGTCGGGTATCACGGTCTACCCGCCGCAAAAAGATGTGTTTAACGCCTTTCGTTTCACGGAACTGGGCGACGTTAAGGTGGTGATCCTGGGACAAGATCCTTACCACGGCCCCGGCCAGGCACATGGTCTGGCGTTTTCCGTGCGTCCTGGGATCGCTCCCCCGCCGTCATTAGTGAATATGTACAAAGAGCTGGAAGCCTCCATTCCCGGCTTTGTTCGCCCCGCGCACGGTTATCTGGAAAGCTGGGCGCGCCAGGGCGTACTGTTACTGAATACGGTGCTCACGGTACGGGCAGGCCAGGCGCACTCTCATGCCAGCCTGGGGTGGGAAACTTTTACGGATAAAGTGATAAGCCTGATTAACCAACACCGCGAAGGGGTCGTCTTCTTGCTGTGGGGCTCGCACGCCCAGAAGAAAGGCGCGATTATTGATCCACAGCGCCACCATATTCTGAAAGCTCCGCATCCCTCGCCACTCTCTGCGCACCGCGGATTTTTTGGCTGTAACCATTTTGCGCTAACGAACCAATGGCTGGAACAACACGGCGAGAAAACTATCGACTGGACGCCAGTATTACCGGCTGAGAGTGAATAACGTTGGCGACTCGCCGTTTTATCGCCCGGATAACGGCGCGAAAGCGCCTTGTCTGACCGGGCGGTAGGAAGTACATCATTGGCCCGGCGCGCGTTGCGTCACCGGGCTGCAGCCCTTACGCTTTATTCTGTCGCCACCACTCGGCGAGGAGTACGCCTGTCGCAACCGACACATTCAGGCTTTCCACGTTCCCGGTGCCGTTAATTTTCACGCACAGATCGCCGGGTTCGCGCGCCGCTTCCGGCAGGAAGTCATATTCACGGCCTAAGACCAGCACCATCTTTTCCGGCAGGGTCGTACTAAAGAGCGCCTGACCGCGATCGCTGGACGTCGTCACCACGGTGTACCCCGCCTGACGAAAATCATCCAGTACGTCAACAATGCTTTCACCAGTGATCGGCTGGACATGCTCCGCCCCGCCTTCCGCGGTACGAATCGCCGCGCCGGACTCCAGCAACGCCGCATCCTGTACCACCACGCCCTTCACGCCGAAGTGCGCGCAGCTACGCATCATGCCGCCCAGATTATGCGGGTTAGCGACATCTTCCAACGCCAGCACGCAGTCTTGATCCGCCGCCTGCTTTACCCATTGCTTAACGGTCGTACCGTTACGCTTTTTAATCAGGAAACACACGCCGCCGTGGTGCTCAGTCCCGGAAGCTTTTGCCAGTTCGGCTTCATCCACCACATGGTAGGCTTTACGATTCGCCGCCATCCAGCGCAGCGCCTCTTTAAAACGCGGGGTCACGCTTTGGATAAACCATGCGCGCACGATGGCGTCAGGACGGCTCTGGAATAGCGCCTGGCAGGCATTTTCGCCGTAGACGCGCGTCTCTTCCGCACGCTGGCGACGCAAAACTTCAGGGTCGATAAAACTTTTACCGCTAATACCACCATGATCGACTTTCTCAGGCGTTTCATCGCCTGGCGCACGGGACACGGTGCGCCACGGCGAAGTTTCATGTTTACGGTCACGGCTCTGATTATTTCGCTCATCACGGGCGGGGCGACGTCCACCGTCAGTGCGAGACTTTGCTGGGCGGCCTCCCCCTTTCCCGGTACGCGGGTTATGGGTGCGTTTATCAGAGTCATCATCACTACGGACATACATCACTTTGACTTTGCCGCTTTTGTTTTTTAATTCATCGTTCATGCTTTTCTCCACCAGCGCTGCGCGAAGCGCGAAGATTACCCGATGTGCATCCGGTTAGCCATGATTTCGTTTAAAAGCTTGCGACTATTGTACTCATTGAATAAAACACATTGTTGTTTAGCACAGACTCCTCGATAATATGTAACATTATAGAAACATCCCGCGCGTAGCGGGACGTCTTCCGACGTATTCAGAGGTTAGCTATGAACACCGTTTGTACCCATTGTCAGGCCATTAACCGCATCCCCGACGATCGGCTTCAGGACGCGGCAAAATGTGGACGCTGCGGTCATGAGTTGTTTGACGGAGAAGTCATTAATGCGACCGGCGAAACGCTGGACAAACTGTTGAAGGACGATCTTCCAGTGGTGATCGACTTTTGGGCACCCTGGTGCGGCCCTTGCCGTAACTTTGCACCAATCTTCGAGGATGTCGCAGAAGAGCGCAGCGGTAAAGTCCGTTTCGTCAAAGTAAATACCGAGGCGGAACGGGAACTCAGCGCCCGTTTCGGTATTCGCAGCATCCCGACGATTATGATTTTTAAACATGGACAGGTGGTCGATATGCTTAATGGCGCAGTGCCTAAAGCGCCTTTCGACAGCTGGCTGAACGAAGCGCTGTAAACGCCACGGGGCGCATCTTGTGCCCCGTTTTCACCTCTGCCACAATAGCGTTTTTCTCCGCAAACGCTTTCTATGACCAATAACGCTGTCCTTCAGTTACGCGCCGAACGGCTTGCGCGCGCTACACGCCCTTTTCTTGCCAGAGGCAATCGGGTTCGCCGCTGTCAACGCTGCCTGCTGCCGCTAAAATCTTGCCTGTGTGATACGTTAACGCCTTCTCAGGCGAAAAGCCGTTTTTGTCTGGTCATGTTTGACACTGAACCGATGAAACCCAGCAATACCGGCCGGCTGATAGCCGATATTTTGCCGGATACCGCGGCGTTTCAGTGGTCGCGTACCGAGCCGCCGCAGGCGTTGCTGGAGCTGGTACGGCATCCGGATTATCAGCCGATAGTGGTCTTTCCTGCGTCCTACGCCGGCGAAGCGCGCGAGGTCATTTCCACCCCGCCCGCCGGGAAACCGCCGCTGTTTATTATGCTGGACGGCACCTGGCCCGAAGCACGTAAAATGTTTCGTAAAAGCCCTTATCTGGATCATCTGCCGGTCATTTCCGTCGATTTATCGCGTCTTTCAGCTTATCGTCTGCGTGAAATCCATGCCGAAGGGCAATATTGTACCGCCGAAGTCGCCATAGCGTTGTTAGATCTGGCGGGAGATACCGAGGCGGCAACCAGTTTAGGTGAACATTTTACCCGTTTTAAAACGCGCTATCTGGCAGGAAAAACGCAACATCCGGGAAACGTCACAGCATAAAATAGCGAAAGCGTTTAAAATTATCCGGTCACTTCTGTGTAAGGGAAACCGGTATGAGCCAGCAAGGACTGGAAGCGCTACTGCGACCAAAATCGATCGCGGTGATTGGCGCATCAATGAAGCCCCACCGCGCGGGTTACCTGATGATGCGTAACTTGTTGGCGGGCGGATTCAATGGCCCCGTCCTTCCCGTGACGCCCGCCTGGAAAGCCGTTTTAGGCGTCATGGCCTGGCCGGATATCGCCAGTCTTCCTTTCACCCCCGATCTGGCTATTTTATGCACTAACGCCAGCCGTAACCTGGCGTTAGTGGACGCGCTTGGCGCGAAAGGGTGTAAAACGTGCATTATCCTTTCTGCTCCCACGTCGCAACATGAAGAACTTCTTGCCTGTGCCCGGCATTATAAAATGCGTCTGCTGGGTCCAAACAGTCTTGGGCTCCTCGCGCCGTGGCAAGGGCTGAATGCCAGCTTTTCTCCCGTCCCGATTAAACAGGGCAAGCTCGCTTTTATTTCCCAGTCTGCCGCCGTTTCCAATACTATTCTTGACTGGGCGCAACAGCGTGAAATGGGCTTTTCCTACTTTATCGCGCTGGGCGATAGCCTGGATATTGATGTCGATGAACTACTGGACTATCTGGCGCGCGATAGCAAGACCAGCGCAATTTTGCTCTATCTGGAACAGTTAAGCGACGCCCGCCGTTTTGTTTCCGCCGCCCGTAGCGCTTCACGTAACAAACCGATTCTGGTGATTAAAAGCGGCCGAAGCCCGGCAGCCCAGCGTTTACTTAATACCAGCGCGGGAATGGACCCTGCGTGGGATGCGGCCATCCAGCGCGCAGGCCTGCTGCGAGTCCAGGATACGCACGAGCTTTTTTCCGCCGTCGAAACACTAAGCCATATGCGTCCGCTACGCGGCGACAGACTGATGATCATCAGCAATGGCGCCGCGCCTGCCGCGCTGGCGTTAGATGAGTTGTGGTCGCGTAACGGCAAACTGGCGACGTTGAGCGAAGAGACCTGCCTGCAATTACGGCAGGCGCTTCCCGCGCACATTGATATTGCCAATCCGCTGGATCTGTGTGATGACGCCAGCAGCGAACATTACGTCAAAACGCTGGATATCCTGCTCGCCAGTCAGGATTTTGACGCGCTTATGGTTATCCACTCTCCCAGCGCTGCCGCGCCGGGTACGGAAAGCGCCCATGCCCTGATCGAGACGATTAAGCGCCACCCCAGAGGCAAGTTTGTTACGCTGCTGACAAACTGGTGCGGCGAGTTCTCGTCTCAGGAAGCAAGACGGCTATTCAGCGAAGCCGGATTACCAACCTACCGCACGCCGGAAGGCACGATTACCGCGTTTATGCATATGGTGGAATACCGGCGTAACCAGAAGCAACTGCGGGAAACGCCAGCGTTGCCGAGTAACCTGACGTCCAATACCGCTGAGGCGCATAATCTGTTACAGCGGGCGATTGCGGAAGGCGCCACCTCACTGGATACCCATGAGGTACAGCCGATTTTACACGCCTATGGGCTGCATACGCTCCCAACCTGGATTGCCAGCGACAGCGCTGAAGCGGTGCATATCGCCGAACAGATAGGCTATCCGGTAGCTCTCAAGCTGCGCTCGCCCGACATTCCGCATAAATCTGAAGTTCAGGGGGTCATGCTTTACCTGCGGACCGCAAGCGAGGTACAACAGGCCGCAAACGCCATTTTCGATCGTGTAAAGATGGCCTGGCCGCAGGCGCGGATTCACGGTTTGCTGGTACAAAGCATGGCTAACCGCGCCGGCGCGCAGGAGCTTCGTGTGGTGGTCGAGCACGATCCGGTGTTTGGTCCTTTGATTATGTTGGGTGAAGGCGGTGTAGAGTGGCGTCCGGAAGAGCAGGCGGTCGTCGCGCTGCCGCCGCTCAACATGAATCTGGCGCGCTATCTGGTGATTCAGGGCATTAAACAGCGGAAAATTCGCGCCCGTAGCGCGCTGCGTCCGCTGGATATTGTCGGTTTAAGCCAGTTGCTGGTCCAGGTTTCAAACCTGATTGTCGATTGCCCGGAAATTCAGCGTCTGGATATCCATCCGCTGCTGGCTTCCGCCAGTGAGTTTACCGCGCTGGATGTGACGCTGGATATTGCCCCGTTTGATGGCGATAACGAAAGTCGACTTGCGGTACGCCCCTATCCCCACCAGCTTGAAGAGTGGGTGGAGATGAAAAACGGCGATCGCTGCCTGTTCCGTCCGATCCTGCCGGAAGATGAGCCCCAACTGCGACAATTCATCGCCCAGGTCACCAAAGAGGATCTTTACTACCGTTATTTCAGCGAGATCAACGAATTCACCCATGAAGATTTAGCCAACATGACGCAGATCGACTACGATCGAGAAATGGCCTTTGTGGCCGTGAGGCGGATGGACAACGCTGAAGAGATCCTCGGCGTAACGCGCGCGATCTCCGATCCTGACAACGTAGATGCCGAATTTGCCGTATTGGTGCGTTCAGATCTCAAAGGGTTGGGTTTAGGACGCCGTTTAATGGAGAAATTGATTGCCTATACTCGCGATCACGGATTGAAGCGGCTGAACGGTATTACGATGCCGAACAATCGCGGCATGGTCGCGTTGGCCAGAAAACTGGGATTTCAGGTCGATATCCAGCTCGAAGAGGGCATCGTGGGATTGACGCTGAATCTGGCCAAATGTGATGAATCATGAGTAATGTACTGGAAATGTTGACCACTTTAACGGGTACTGATGTTATTATTGCTCGCTTATGTCGTCTGCATAGCACAGAGGACCCTTCAATGAACAGAGAAGAAATGCACTGTGATGTTGTCAAAATTTAAGCGTAATAAACATCAACAACACCTTGCCCAACTCCCTAAGATTTCTCAGTCAGTTGATGATGTAGATTTCTTTTATACTCCTGCTACTTTTCGGGAGACACTGCTGGAGAAAATCGCCAGCGCGACGCAGCGTATTTGTATCGTTGCCCTGTATCTGGAACAGGACGATGGGGGTAAAGGTATACTCGACGCGCTCTATGCGGCTAAACGGCAGCGTCCTGAACTGGACGTGAGGGTGCTGGTCGACTGGCATCGCGCGCAACGCGGGCGCATTGGCGCAGCAGCCTCGAATACCAATGCAGACTGGTATTGCCGACTGGCGCAGGAAAACCCCGGCATTGATGTCCCGGTTTACGGCGTACCGATTAATACGCGAGAAGCGCTTGGCGTACTGCATTTTAAAGGCTTTATCATTGATGATAGCGTCCTGTACAGCGGCGCCAGCCTGAACGATGTCTATCTCCATCAGCATGACAAATATCGCTACGATCGCTACCAGCTGATTCGCAATCGGCAAATGGCAGACATCATGTTTGACTGGGTGACGCAAAATCTGATGAATGGCCGTGGTGTGAATCGTCTGGATAATACCCAGCGTCCGAAAAGCCCGGAGATTAAAAACGATATCCGCTTATACCGTCAGGAGCTGCGTGATGCGTCATATCATTTTCAGGGTGACGCTAATGACGAGCAACTCTCCGTTACGCCGCTGGTCGGGCTTGGCAAATCCAGTCTGCTGAACAAAACCATTTTCCATCTCATGCCCTGTGCGGAGCATAAGCTCACCATTTGTACCCCTTACTTCAATCTACCAGCGGTACTGGTGCGGAATATTATTCAGCTACTGCGCGACGGAAAGAAAGTCGAAATCATTGTTGGCGATAAAACCGCGAATGATTTTTACATTCCGGAAGATGAACCGTTCAAGATCATTGGCGCGTTACCCTATCTCTATGAGATTAACCTGCGCCGCTTCCTGAGCCGTTTACAGTATTACGTCAATACCGATCAGCTTGTGGTGCGTCTGTGGAAAGATGACGACAATACCTATCATCTGAAAGGGATGTGGGTAGATGATAAATGGATGCTACTCACCGGCAACAACCTGAATCCTCGCGCCTGGCGTCTGGATCTGGAAAACGCCATTCTGATCCACGATCCTAAGCAGGAGCTTGCCCCTCAGCGGGAAAAAGAGCTGGAGCTTATCCGAACGCACACAACCATCGTAAAACATTATCGTGACCTGCAGAGCATTGCCGACTATCCGATAAAAGTGCGTAAATTGATTCGCCGTCTGCGCCGGATCCGCATCGACAGATTAATTAGCCGTATCCTGTAATCGAAGCCCCGTCCTGTACGGGGTTTTCTCTTAGGAGTGACTGGTGCGCGTGTTGATTCCTTTTACGGTGTTGTTTCTCTCCGGGTGCAGCCATCTGGCTAACGACCGCTGGAGCGGTCAGGATAAAGCCCAGCATTTTATGGCATCAGCGATGCTATCGGCAGCCGGTAATGAGTATGCGCGTCGCCAGGGAGTAAGCCCTGACCGCAGCGCAGCGATAGGGCTGATGTTTTCTTTGAGTCTCGGAGCCTCAAAAGAACTCTGGGACAGCCGCCCGGAAGGCAGCGGCTGGAGCTGGAAAGATTTTGTCTGGGATGTCGCTGGCGCGACAACCGGTTACGCTATCTGGCAAATGGCGCAATACTAAAGGCGCAAGCCCTTTCCTTTACGGTGCAACATCAGCGAAACCAGGAAAGCCAGAACGGCCATCGCGGTAACATACCAGAAGAATGAACTCTCCATACCGACAGATTTTAGCGACAGCGCGACATATTCCGCAGAGCCGCCAAATAACGCGTTTGCTACCGCGTAAGATAAACCGACGCCCAGGGCGCGAACCTGCGCCGGAAACATCTCCGCTTTCAGGATCCCGCTAATCGAGGTATAGAAACTCACAATCAATAGCGCGCACATCACTAAAGCAAATGCGGCATAAGGCGACGTCACATTCTGCAACGCGGAGAGAATTGGAACGGTGAAAAGCGTCGCAAGCGCGCCAAAACATAGCATAGAAGTGCGCCTGCCAATCTTATCGGATAACGCGCCGAATAACGGCTGCACCAACATGAAAACACACAGCGCAGCCGTCATAATGCCGCTGGCGACATTGGCATGCATACCTGCTGTATTTACCAGATATTTCTGCATATAGGTGGTGAAGGTATAAAAGCACAGCGAGCCTGCCGCGGTGAAACCAAGCACCATCAAAAAGGCTTTGCGATTACGCCACAAACCTTTCAATGAACCGGCTTCTTTTAACGCGCGAGTCTCATGCTTCGAGGTTTCATCCAGCTGGCGACGTAGCCATAACGCCACAACTGCCAGCACGGCGCCCAGCGCAAAGGGAATACGCCATCCCCAGGCACGAAGCTCAGCATCCTCCAGAACCTGCTGCAAAATCACAACGACCAGCAATGCCAGTAGTTGGCCACCGATAAGCGTAACGTACTGAAACGAGGCGAAAAATCCCTTACGACCTTCAAGCGCAACTTCACTCATATATGTCGCGCTGGTCCCATACTCTCCCCCTACCGAGAGCCCCTGAAATAACCTTGCAATCAGTAGCAGCGCCGGTGCCCAGGTGCCGATGGTATCGTAACCAGGTAAGCAGGCAATCACCAGCGACCCCATGCACATCATGCACACCGAAATCAACATTGAGGCTTTGCGCCCGCGTCGATCGGCAATGCGTCCAAACAGCCAACCACCGATAGGTCGCATTAAAAAACCGGCGGCAAAGACGCCTGCCGTTTGCAAAAGCTGAGTGGTGGTATTACCAGAAGGAAAGAAGATATGTGCAAAATAGAGCGAGCAGAAAGAGTAGACGTAGAAATCAAACCATTCCACTAAGTTTCCGGAAGATGCCCCCACGATAGCCCATATGCGTCGCCGCATCTCCGGAGCCTCAGCGTTGTTTTTATCTATACGCTGAATAATTTCTGCCATACTGTTCTCCTTGTTGCCAGGCTTAATCGGCCTTTTATTTTGGAGATTCAGATTACGCGAGACCAAAAAGTAAATAAAGTGTTAATTATTTGTTTGCTAATTTTTATCCCCACCGTGCCTGATGCTGGCGTTTCCGTTTCAGATAGTCTTCGTCCTGACGAATTTTATCCCACCAACCTTTGAAAACCGTTGCCGCCGCGGCCTTAATAGGATCATTACCCCGTGTATTCAGGCTGCCGTCTTCTGCATACTTTTTACCGCCTTTATAGTTAGCGTATCGCCTGGCGCGGGTGTATCCCATCTGAATAAATTTACGCGCCATGTCCATACCAACGAAATCATCCTGCTGCCGGTAAGCTTCGAACAACTGGTAGATCTGCTCTGCGGATTTCATCGCCGATGCTTCATCTTTATAGCGCCAGAAAGGAAGAATTTCGCTTTTGTAGGGTTCAACCAGTAGCACCCCCTGCTCGCCTCGTCCAACCTGATACAATTCAGGCTGCTGGCGGAAGTCGATGCTGGAAAAGTCTTGCTGGTAGTTAAAAGGTTTGATAGCCAATGAAAATCCTCACTGCTTATATAAGCACGTGTAAAGGATAGTTCATCGTTAACGATTGGGTGGGTTGTGCTCTTATCAGTTCTACAAGAGCACCAGCTTCGTAGGCAGGATAATTCCTGTAGGCCGGATAAGGCGGAGCCGCCATCCGGCGGTGCAGGTTGCCTGATGGCGCTGCGCTTATCAGGCCTACGGTTTTACAGTTACCACACACGCAAAAAAGCCCATCCGTCAGGATGGGCTTCTTCACTTATTTGATGCCTGGCAGTTTATGGCGGGCGTCCTGCCCGCCACCCTCCGGGCCGTTGCTGCGCAACGTTCAAATCCGCTCC
>NZ_JAMMTO010000012.1:0-189955 GCF_051807745.1 Salmonella sp. NW38
TTGGAGCGGGAAACGAGACTCGAACTCGCGACCCCGACCTTGGCAAGGTCGTGCTCTACCAACTGAGCTATTCCCGCTTGGGTGCGCTTGTACTTAACAAGTACTTTCAAATTTTGGAGCGGGAAACGAGACTCGAACTCGCGACCCCGACCTTGGCAAGGTCGTGCTCTACCAACTGAGCTATTCCCGCAAATTTGTTGCTGTCGTAATTCGCATTTCTGCGTCGTTACGGGAGGCGCATTATACGAGAAATCCATTTAGCTGCAAGCCCCTGAACGCATTTTTTCGCGATTTTTGTTTGAATGCTGATTAAATCACCAAACAAGACAAAAAACGAGCAAAGCGCGCGCTATGCAACAAAAAACTTTTCACGCCACGCCTAAAGGCACAGAATCAGAATAGCACCCTGCGCCAAAAAAAGAATAGCACGGTGACCACAACATCCAATTGATATCAGGGATCAAGATGAAAAAAAAACTTATTGTCATGCTGTTAGCCAGCCTCTCCGTTCACGCCGCTTCCGTTTCCGCCAGAACATTACATTTTGGCACCTCCGCCACCTATGCGCCCTATGAGTTTGTCGATGCCGATAATAAAATTGTTGGTTTCGATATTGATGTCGCCAACGCGGTCTGCAAAGAGATGCAAGCGGAGTGCTCATTCACTAACCAGAGCTTTGATAGTCTGATCCCCGGCCTACGCTTCAAAAAGTTTGATGCGGTGATCGCCGGTATGGATATGACGCCCAAACGTGAGCAGCAGGTCTCCTTTAGCCAACCCTATTACGAAGGTTTATCGGCGGTAGTCGTCACGCGTAAAGGGGCTTATCACACTTTTGCCGATCTGAAAGGCAAAAAAGTCGGTCTGGAAAACGGTACAACGCATCAGCGCTATTTGCAGGATAAACAACAAGCTATCACGCCTGTCGCCTATGACAGCTATCTAAACGCCTTTACCGATCTGAAAAATAACCGTCTTGAGGGCGTGTTTGGCGATGTCGCCGCGATTGGAAAGTGGCTAAAAAACAATCCGGATTACGCCATCATGGATGAACGCGCCAGCGATCCTGACTACTACGGAAAAGGGTTAGGCATTGCGGTACGCAAAGGCAATGACGCGCTATTGCAAGAAATTAATGCCGCGCTCGACAAGGTGAAAGCGTCGCCGGAATATGCGCAAATGCAAGAGAAATGGTTTACGCAGTAATTCAGTGGCGGGAGAGCTGCCGGATGAGACGCTCTGGCGTTGCCATCCGGCATGTTACGCCTCACAGCTTAATGAAATGCTCGCGGTAGTAAGCCAGCTCCGCCACCGACTCGCGAATATCATCCATCGCCTGGTGCGTGCCCTGCTTGGTAAAGCCGGCCAGAATCTCCGGCTTCCAGCGGCGCGCCAGTTCCTTGAGCGTACTGACATCCAGATAGCGATAGTGGAAGTAAGCCTCCAGTTCCGGCATATATTTAAACAGAAAACGACGATCCTGACCGATACTGTTACCGCAAATCGGCGACTTACCCGCAGGCACCCACGTTTTCAGAAATTCAATCGTCGCCAGTTCAGCGTCTCGTTCGCCCATCGTACTTGCCTTAACGCGATCTACCAGACCGCTGCCGGTATGGGTGCGCACGTTCCAGTCATCCATTAACGCCAGTTGCGCATCGGATTGATGTACCGCAATCGTCGGCCCTTCCGCCAGAATATTCAGGCTGGCATCCGTTACCAGCGTGGCTATCTCAATAATGCGATCGCGCTCGGGGTCCAGACCTGTCATCTCCAGATCGATCCAAATCAGGTTGTTTTCATCGGCACTCATGCTATTTTCCACCCTTCAGAGGTCACATTCACTGTGACTATATTCATCTACAATTGCGTGTATCATAGATGTTTTGCCCACTATGGGCGACCAGGAGCCAGTACGATTGAGCAAAAATAAACTCTCCAAAGGCCAGCAGCGCCGTGTGAACGCCAATCACCAGCGTCGTTTAAAAACGTCCGTGGAGAAAGCCGACTACGATGACAACCTGTTTGGCGAGCCTGCAGAAGGTATCGTCATTAGCCGTTTTGGTATGCATGCCGATGTGGAGTCTGCTGACGGCGAGGTTCACCGTTGCAATATCCGCCGCACTATCCGTTCGCTGGTGACGGGCGATCGCGTCGTCTGGCGTCCGGGCAAAGCCGCCGCAGAGGGCGTCAACGTAAAAGGCATCGTTGAAGCGGTGCATGAGCGCACCTCGGTATTGACGCGCCCGGACTTCTACGACGGCGTGAAGCCTATTGCCGCCAACATTGACCAAATCGTTATCGTCTCCGCGATTTTGCCGGAGCTGTCGCTGAATATCATCGATCGCTATCTGGTCGGCTGTGAAACCCTACAGGTTGAGCCGCTTATCGTACTCAATAAAATTGATCTGCTGGACGACGAAGGTATGGACTTCGTTAATGAGCAGATGGATATCTACCGCAATATCGGCTATCGCGTGTTGATGGTCTCCAGCCATACGCAGGATGGTCTGAAACCGCTGGAAGAGGCGTTAACCGGTCGCATCAGTATTTTTGCCGGGCAGTCCGGCGTCGGAAAATCCAGTCTGCTAAACGCTCTGCTCGGCTTACAGAACGAGATTCTGACGAACGATGTGTCGAATGTCTCCGGTCTGGGTCAACATACCACTACCGCTGCTCGTCTGTATCATTTCCCGCATGGCGGCGATGTCATTGATTCCCCCGGCGTGCGCGAGTTCGGCTTATGGCATCTGGAGCCGGAACAAATCACCCAGGGCTTTGTCGAATTTCATGACTATTTGGGACATTGCAAATACCGGGACTGCAAGCATGACGCCGATCCAGGCTGCGCCATTCGCGAAGCGGTAGAGAACGGCGCTATTGCGGAAACCCGTTTCGAAAATTATCACCGAATTCTTGAAAGTATGGCGCAGGTAAAAACGCGTAAAAACTTTTCTGATACGGACGACTGACAGATACGCTAGGCGTCGTTAGAATCGTCCCCTTTTTTCAGGATACCGGTATAACTGCCGGTTCAGGAACAACAATGGCCTGGAGGCTACCTTGTTAAACTCATTTAAACTTTCGCTACAATACATTCTGCCGAAACTATGGCTCACTCGCCTGGCGGGCTGGGGCGCAAGCAAACGAGCAGGATGGCTGACAAAACTGGTTATCGATCTCTTCGTAAAGTATTACAAAGTTGATATGACCGAGGCGCAAAAACCGGATACCGCCAGCTATCGTACGTTCAATGATTTCTTTGTTCGTCCGCTGCGTGATGACGTGCGTCCGCTCAATACCGATCCTAACATCCTGGTTATGCCTGCCGACGGCGTGATAAGCCAGTTAGGTCGTATCGAAGAAGATAAAATTTTGCAGGCCAAAGGCCATAATTACAGCCTTGAAGCGTTGCTGGCGGGTAACTACCTGATGGCGGATAAGTTTCGCAACGGCACGTTTGTGACCACTTACCTCTCCCCTCGCGACTACCATCGCGTGCATATGCCATGCAACGGCATCCTGCGTGAAATGATCTACGTACCGGGCGATCTGTTCTCCGTTAACCATCTGACCGCGCAAAACGTCCCCAACCTGTTTGCCCGCAACGAGCGCGTTATCTGTCTGTTTGATACCGAGTTCGGTCCTATGGCGCAGATTCTGGTCGGCGCAACTATTGTCGGCAGTATCGAAACCGTCTGGGCGGGGACCATTACCCCGCCGCGCGAAGGCATCATCAAGCGCTGGACCTGGCCAGAAGGCGAACATGAAGGGTCTGTCGCCTTGTTGAAAGGCCAGGAGATGGGGCGCTTTAAACTGGGTTCCACGGTCATCAACTTATTTGCGCCGGGGAAAGTGAATCTGATCGCGTCGCTGGCAAGCCTGTCCGTTACCAAAATTGGCCAACCGCTGGCGACGTCGACCGAAACATTCGTCGCGCCGGAGGTAGAACCTGCTCCGCTGCCGGCAGAAGAAATTAAAGCCGAACACGACGCCAGCCCGCTGGTTGACAATAAAAAAGACGACACCTAATCAAGAGAGAATGCTGACGTGCGCCTGATTATCGCTTTTCTGATGGCCTGGTGCCTCAGCACGGGGGCGTTCGCCGCAACGGCCCCCGACGCCAAACAAATCACGCAGGAACTGGAGCAGGCAAAAGCGGCGAAGCCCGCTCAGCCGGAAGCCGTTGAGGCGCTCCAGACTGCTTTAAACGCGCTTGAAGAGCGAAAAGGCTCGCTTGAGCGCGCGAAACAATATCAACACGTTATTGATAATTTCCCTAAGCTATCCGCCACCTTGCGCGCCCAGTTGAATAATCTGCGCGATGAGCCTCGCAGCGTACCGCCAGAGATGTCCACCGAAGCGTTAAATCAGGAGATCTTGCAGGTTAGCAGCCAGCTACTGGATAAAACCCGCGAGGCGCAACAGGAGCAGGAGCGCGTCAGGGAGATCGCCGACTCGCTCAGCCAGCTTCCCCAACAGCAAAACGATGCCCGCCGCCAGCTTAATGAGATTGAGCGACGGCTCGGCGCCGCAGGCGGAAGTGCCGCGCTTAGCCAGGCGCAAAGTCTCAGTATGCAGGCGGAGTCCGCCAAACTAAAAGCGTTAGTCGACGAACTGGAGTTGGCGCAACTGTCCGCCAACAACCGGCAGGAACTGGCTCGTCTGCGTTCCGAGCTGGCGGAAAAACAGAGTCAGCAATTGGATGCGTATCTTCAGGCGCTGCGCAATCAGCTCAATAGCCTGCGTCAACGTGAAGCGGAACGCGCGCTGGAAAGCACTGAGCTGCTGGCGGAAAACAGCGCCGGTTTGCCGGAAGGCATCGTCGAACAATTTAAAGTCAACCGCGAGCTGTCACAGGCACTCAATCAACAAGCGCAGCGGATGGATCTGGTCGCCTCGCAGCAGCGACAGGCTACCAGCCAAACGTTACAGGTGCGCCAGGCGCTCAATACGCTGCGGGAGCAGTCGCAATGGCTTGGCGTGTCCAACATGCTTGGCGAAGCGCTGCGCGCGCAGGTCGCCCGTCTGCCAGAGATGCCTAAGCCGCAGCAGCTTGATACGGAAATGGCGCAGCTACGCGTCCACCGTATGCGCTATGAAGAGTTACTCAATAAGCAGCCGCAGCTACGGCAAATACGTCAGGCCAATGGACAGCCGCTGACCGCCGAGCAAAACCAGATCCTTGACGCCCAGCTTCGCACTCAGCGCGAGCTGCTCAACTCTTTGTTACAGGGCGGCGACACGCTGATCCTGGAGCTGACCAAACTGAAAGTCTCCAACAGCCAACTGGAGGATGCGCTTAAAGAGGTTAATGAAGCGACCCACCGTTATCTGTTCTGGACCGCTGACGTTAGCCCGCTATCGCTCTCCTGGCCTGTTGATTTGGTTCAGGATTTACGCCGGCTTATCTCATTAGATACGTTTAATCAGTTAGGTAAAGCCAGCATCATGATGCTGACCAGCAAAGAGACGCTACTGCCGTTATTCGGCGCGCTGGCGCTGGTCGGGTTTAGCCTCTATTCACGCCAACACTTCAACCGGTTCCTTGAGCGCTCGGCCTCGCGCGTCGGGAAAGTCACCCAGGATCACTTCTCGCTGACGCTGCGAACGGTGTTCTGGTCGATTCTGGTCGCCTCGCCGCTGCCGGTCTTGTGGGCGACGCTCGGCTATGGTCTACAGGAAGCCTGGCCGTATCCGCTGGCCGTCGCCATCGGCGATGGCGTGACGGCGACAGTACCGCTGTTGTGGGTAGTCATGATTTGCGCCGCGTTTGCCCGCCCTAATGGCCTGTTTGTGGCGCATTTTGGCTGGCCGCGAAACCGGGTAGCGAAAGCGATGCGCTACTACCTGATGAGCATTGGGCTGATCGTGCCGCTCATCATGGCAGTGATCATGTTTGATAATCTTAACGATCGGGAGTTTTCCGGCTCGTTGGGCCGCCTTTGCTTCATCCTGATATGCGGCGCGCTGGCGCTGGTCACGCTGAGTCTGAAAAAAGCGGGCATCCCGCTCTATCTTGATAAAGAAGGCAACGGCGACAACATGGTCAACAGCCTGCTGTGGAATATGTTGATGGGCGCGCCGCTTATCGCGATTCTGGCAGCGGCAGTGGGTTATCTGGCCACGGCGCAGGCGCTACTGGCGAGACTGGAAACCTCGGTCGCCATCTGGTTCCTGTTGCTGGTCATTTATCACGTCATTCGCCGCTGGATGCTGATCCAACGACGCCGACTGGCTTTTGACCGCGCCAAACATCGTCGGGCGGAAATGCTGGCGCAGCGCGCGCGCGGCGAAGAAGAACCGGCGCATTCCTCCAGCCTGGAAGGCGCGGTCGACATCGATGAAAGTGAAATCGATCTTGACGCTATTAGCGCTCAGTCGCTGCGTCTGGTCCGCTCAATTCTGATGCTTATCGCCCTACTATCGGTAATTGTACTGTGGTCGGAAATTCACTCGGCATTCGGCTTCCTGGAGAATATTTCGCTGTGGGATGTCACCTCTACGGTGCAAGGCGTGGAAAGCCTGGAGCCGATTACCCTCGGGGCGGTGCTCATTGCGATTCTGGTCTTTATCATAACCACGCAGTTGGTGCGTAATCTGCCTGCGCTGCTGGAACTGGCGTTATTACAGCATCTCGATTTAACGCCTGGTACCGGTTACGCCATCACGACCATCACCAAATATTTGTTAATGCTGATTGGCGGGCTGGTCGGTTTCTCGATGATCGGCATTGAGTGGTCGAAGCTACAATGGCTGGTGGCCGCGCTCGGCGTTGGGCTTGGTTTTGGCCTGCAAGAAATTTTCGCTAACTTTATCTCCGGCCTGATTATTTTGTTTGAAAAGCCGATTCGTATCGGCGATACGGTGACCATTCGCGATCTCACTGGCAGCGTGACCAAAATCAATACCCGCGCCACCACCATCAGCGACTGGGATCGTAAAGAGATTATCGTGCCGAATAAAGCCTTTATCACCGAACAGTTTATCAACTGGTCGCTGTCTGACTCCGTTACGCGCGTGGTGTTAACCATCCCGGCACCGGCGGATGCCAATAGCGAAGAGGTGACGCAAATTCTACTGACGGCGGCGCAGCGCTGTTCTTTGGTGCTGGATAACCCGCCGCCTGAAATCTTTCTGGTGGATCTCCAGCAGGGTATTCAGATTTTCGAACTGCGTATCTATGCCGCGGAAATGGGACACCGTATGCCATTACGCCATGAGATCCACCAATTGATTCTGGCGGGCTTCCGCGAGCACGGTATTGATATGCCGTTCCCGCCGTTCCAGATGCGTCTGGAGAGTCTCGGCGGTAAACAAACGGGGAGAACGTTAACGTCAGCGGGTAAAACCAGCCGCCCGGCGGGGAGTTTGTAGCGCATGATCCAGGCAAGAAATGCCGGATGCGACCCGTGGGGTCTTATCCGGCATACGGCCTTTACTCCGCCGCCCACTCCGGATCAGCGCTCATGCGGCTGCTGTAATTCTGATAAATCGCCATCGCCAGCAGCGAGAAGAAGATCGGGCCGCCGATCATCCACAAGGCGCTGTCCCAGTCCCCAGCTTCAATCACTGGCTGGATGATGGTAAAGACGTTGGCAAACGTCACCACCAGCACCACAACACCCGTCGCGACCAGGGTAGAGGCTTTGGTTTTAAAGAGAACAAATGGCCGCTCCAGATCCTGACGCGCTTTAAAGAAGGGAAATGCCAGCGCAAGGAACAGGTATGGCAAGGTCATTGAGACGTTCGCCATCAGCGTGAGTTTGTTATAAAACGCCGATGCGGTGTCACCGCCAAAAGAGACCAGCAAAATAAACAGACTCACCAGCACGCACTGTAGCCACATAGCGGTCGCCGGCATACCGTTAGCGTTCAGTGTCGTCATCGGCGCGGGCCACAACGCTTTTGGCGTCCCCTGAATAATGGCTTTCAGCGGTGAATAGCTCAACGTAAAAAACGCGCCAGTATAAGCCAGAAACATAGAAAGGCCGGTGATACGCGCAAACCAGACGCCCACCGTCATCGCTGCGTCCGGAGAAAGGTTTAACGCGTTACCTAATGTCGTGCCTAAACTCGACATCAGAATGTAGGTGATATTCCCTAAGTTAACGGCGCTATTACTTAATATCTGTTGCCAGTTAGTGCTGACGCCCCATAAAAAGATCGCCAAAGAATAACCAATTGAAATCACAATAGCCGCGAAAACAATACCTTTCGCAAAATTCTTTTCCGGTTTCTCGGTTTTATCCACCAGTCCGCCGACAGCCTCAATACCGCCGTAAGCAAAAATAGCAAATACCACAAATGACAACATTGCCAGGCCGGAGTGATAACCCGGATTCGGTGACGAGGTAAAATTAATTTCTTGTGCAAAATGCCCACCATTTAATAACAAAATAGCGACACTCACTAACAATAAAACTAAATTAAGGCACATTACGGCAATACCTCCGACCGCCGTAATTCGCGCAATTTTATTGATCCCTCTGGCGGCGACACACGTCACCAGAATCATCCAGCCGACGGCGAGCAGCCCGACAACCTGCGTAGGCTCAAGCCCCGCAATACGCCAGTGCTGCGTCATATCGGCGCCAAAAACAAAAGTAGAAAACGGTACCCAAATTTTTGCCGCCGTACTTACCATCCATATGACATACGATGAAAACCACATAAACGTGCCGATAAACGCGTAACGTGGCCCCACGCTATTATTCATCCACGAATAGATCCCGCCCTCTTCTTTGCGATAAGCGGAACCCATTTCAGCCATCATTAAGGCGAATGGAATAAAAAACAGCAAGGCAGAAAATATATACCACGGGATTGCGCTATACCCCATTAAATAAAACGCCGACGGGCTATTCGCAAAACCAAAAACAGAAGTAAAAATCATCAGGATAAGCCCAATAAGGCTCATCTTTTTTATCGTGTGGGTCATTCAACCATCCCTTACGCTCGAGCGCGTTTGCCAGACGCCGCTCACCGATTGACGCCGCCTTCTTTTTTACAAAGGTCAGCGATAAAAAAATCAACACAGGATTGATACCTAAATGGCATCAAAGCTCCAGCCTTATGTTGTGGCAAATAGAGGATAATTGAAAAAATATGCTACAAAATGGCGCTTATTGCGCCATTTTATCTCGCGAAAGAGTGAATTTCAGATTTACGCCCGATCGACCGTAAAAGCAATCACGTCCGCCAGGCTTTCTGCTCCCAGCGCCAGCATCACCAGACGATCAACACCCAGCGCCACGCCGGAACAATCCGGTAGACCGGCGGCCAGCGCATCCAGTAGATTTTGGTCAATCGGCTGCTGCGGCAGACCGCGCGCGGCGCGCTTACGATTGTCCTGTTCAAAGCGCTGTTGTTGCTCACGTGCGTCCGTCAGTTCGTGGAAACCATTCGCCAGCTCAATACCTTTGTAGTACACCTCAAAGCGCTCGGCGACGCGATGATCCTCGGTACTGATTTGTGCCAACGATGCCTGACTTGCCGGAAAGTGATAAATAAAGGTCGGCTTTTCTTTACCTATATGCGGCTCAACCCCCATCGTGAACAACAGTTGCAGCAACGTATCACGGTCTTCTTCCGTATCGGCGATATTGCTTAAATCAAGCTTTGCCGCCGCCTCACGCAGTTGCGTTTTATCTGCTGACAACGGGTCAATCTCCAGATGGCGCTGAAACGCCTGTTGATAGGAGAGACTTTCCGCAGGTTGACAATCCAGCACTTGCTGAAGCAAATCATCCACTTCATTCATCAGGCGGTACATATCGTAATGCGGGCGATACCACTCCAGCATAGTGAATTCCGGATTATGATGTCGTCCCATCTCTTCATTACGGAAACTGCGGCATAGCTGGAAAACCGGGCCGCACCCTGCCGCCAGCAGGCGTTTCATATGGTATTCCGGACTGGTCATTAAATAGAGGTTCATCCCCTGGGAATGGCCAGGTCCGACGAAACGCGTTTCGAACGGGAACAGATGAATGTCTGTGACCGTCGCCTGACTCATGCAGGGCGTCTCAACCTCAAGCACTCCACGATCGGCAAAGAAACGACGGATTTCCGCCATAATCGCCGCACGTTTTAATAAATTGGGGATGGACGCGCTCGGCTGCCAGGTTGCCGTTTCGCTCATGATTCTTTCTCCAGTTTAAGACAAGGTCACGAAGTCTACTCGCAACGCGCGGGCGAAACAAATTTTGCGCAGGCGTATCGGGCGCCTTCTGGAGGGTAAAAAAAGTGATTTCAGATGGTTTAGTAATTAAATTAATCAAAATCAATGATAATTCATCCCTCTGATACGCTAAAAAAATCGAACACGTCAAATTTCCCTGACATCCCTGAGACTATACTGTTGTACCCATAAAGGAGCAGTGGAAACGCATTCATACTTCGCAGAACCCAGAGGCTTTATCTGGCTGCGCGAGGGTGAAATTACAATAATCTGGAGGAATGTCGTGCAAACCTTTCAAGCCGATCTTGCCATTATAGGCGCCGGTGGCGCGGGATTACGTGCTGCAATTGCTGCCGCACAGGCGAATCCCAATGCTAAAATCGCACTGATCTCAAAAGTGTACCCGATGCGCAGCCACACCGTCGCTGCCGAAGGGGGCTCAGCCGCTGTCGCCCAGGATCATGACAGCTTTGACTACCATTTTCACGATACGGTAGCAGGCGGAGACTGGCTGTGTGAGCAGGATGTCGTGGATTACTTTGTCCACCATTGTCCCACTGAGATGACGCAGCTGGAGCAATGGGGCTGCCCGTGGAGCCGCCGTCCGGACGGTAGCGTTAACGTGCGTCGCTTCGGTGGTATGAAAATCGAGCGTACCTGGTTCGCCGCGGATAAAACCGGCTTCCATATGCTACATACCCTGTTCCAGACTTCCCTGCAGTTCCCGCAAATCCAGCGCTTTGACGAACATTTTGTGCTGGATATTCTGGTTGATGACAACCATGCACGCGGCCTGGTGGCAATGAACATGATGGAAGGCACGCTGGTGCAAATCCGCGCCAACGCCGTGGTAATGGCGACAGGCGGCGCAGGCCGCGTATACCGCTATAACACCAACGGCGGCATCGTCACCGGCGACGGGATGGGCATGGCGCTGAGCCACGGCGTTCCGCTGCGTGATATGGAATTCGTTCAGTATCACCCGACCGGCCTGCCAGGTTCCGGTATCCTGATGACTGAAGGTTGCCGCGGCGAAGGCGGTATTCTGGTCAATAAAAATGGCTACCGTTATCTGCAAGACTACGGCATGGGCCCCGAAACGCCGCTGGGCGAGCCGAAAAACAAATATATGGAACTGGGGCCGCGCGACAAAGTATCCCAGGCTTTCTGGCACGAATGGCGTAAAGGCAACACCATCTCCACGCCGCGCGGCGATGTGGTTCACCTCGACCTGCGTCATCTCGGCGAGAAGAAACTGCATGAACGTCTGCCGTTCATTTGCGAACTGGCGAAAGCCTATGTCGGCGTCGATCCGGTTAAAGAACCGATTCCAGTACGTCCGACCGCGCACTACACCATGGGCGGCATTGAAACCGACCAGAACTGTGAAAGCCGTGTCAAAGGGCTGTTTGCCGTTGGCGAATGCTCCTCTGTTGGCCTGCATGGCGCGAACCGCCTCGGTTCCAACTCACTGGCGGAACTGGTGGTGTTTGGTCGTCTGGCTGGCGAACAAGCAATGGAACGCGCTGCGACGGCTGGCGCCGCAAATAGCGCCGCGCTCGACGCCCAGGTTGCCGATATTGAACAGCGTCTGAAAAATCTGGTGAACCAGGAAGGCAACGAAAACTGGTCGAAGATCCGCGATGAGATGGGTCTGTCTATGGAAGAAGGTTGCGGTATTTACCGTACCCCGGAACTGATGCAGAAAACCATTGATAAACTGGCCGAGCTTCAGGAACGTTTCAAGCGCGTACGTATCTCCGATACCTCCAGCGTGTTCAACACTGACCTGCTGTATACCATCGAACTGGGTCATGGTCTGAACGTGGCGGAATGTATGGCGCACTCTGCGCTGGCGCGTAAAGAGTCCCGCGGCGCGCATCAGCGTCTGGATGAAGGCTGTACCGAGCGCGACGATGTGAACTTCCTCAAGCACACCCTCGCCTTCCGCGATGCTGATGGCACGACCCGTCTGGAATACAGCGACGTGAAAATCACCACCCTGCCGCCAGCCAAACGTGTTTACGGCGGTGAAGCGGAAGCAGCCGATAAGAAGGAGAAGGCGAATGGCTGAGATGAAAAACCTGAAAGTTGAGGTGGTGCGCTATAACCCGGAAACCGATACCGCGCCGCACAGTGCTTTCTATGAAGTTCCTTATGATGAAACAACATCGCTACTGGACGCGTTGGGCTACATCAAAGATAACCTGTCGCCAGACCTGAGCTACCGCTGGTCCTGCCGTATGGCGATCTGCGGCTCTTGCGGCATGATGGTCAACAACGTCCCTAAACTGGCGTGTAAAACCTTCCTGCGCGATTACACCAACGGTATGAAGGTGGAAGCGCTGGCGAACTTCCCGATTGAGCGCGATCTGGTTGTCGATATGACGCACTTTATCGAAAGCCTGGAAGCGATCAAACCGTACATTATTGGCAACTCTCGCACGCCAGATCAGGGGCCGAATGTCCAGACCCCGGCGCAAATGGCCAAGTATCACCAGTTCTCCGGTTGCATCAACTGTGGTCTGTGCTACGCCGCGTGCCCGCAGTTCGGTCTGAATCCTGAGTTTATCGGACCGGCTGCGATTACGCTGGCGCATCGCTATAACGAAGATAGCCGCGATCACGGTAAGAAGGAGCGTATGGCGCAGTTGAACAGTCCGAACGGCGTATGGACCTGTACTTTCGTGGGCTACTGCTCCGAAGTCTGTCCAAAACATGTCGATCCGGCTGCGGCCATTCAGCAGGGTAAAGTGGAAAGCTCGAAAGACTTTCTTATCGCCACCCTGAAACCACGCTAAGGAGTGCAACATGACGACTAAACGCAAACCCTATGTGCGGCCGATGACGTCCACCTGGTGGAAAAAACTGCCGTTTTATCGCTTTTATATGCTGCGCGAAGGCACAGCAGTGCCGGCAGTCTGGTTCAGTATTGAACTGATTTTCGGTCTGTTTGCGCTCAAACACGGCGCGGAATCCTGGATGGGATTCGTCGGCTTTTTACAAAACCCGGTGGTGGTGATCTTAAACCTGATCACCCTGGCGGCCGCGCTGCTGCACACCAAAACCTGGTTTGAACTGGCGCCGAAGGCGGCCAATATCATTGTAAAAGACGAAAAAATGGGGCCAGAGCCAATCATCAAAGGGCTTTGGGTGGTCACTGCGGTAGTCACCGTAGTCATTCTGTATGTTGCCCTGTTCTGGTAAGGAGTCCCGGATGATTAATCCAAACCCAAAACGTTCTGATGAACCCGTATTCTGGGGACTGTTTGGCGCAGGCGGTATGTGGGGCGCGATCATCGCGCCGGTGATCGTGCTACTGGTTGGCATCATGCTGCCGCTGGGGCTATTTCCGGGCGATGCCCTGAGTTTTGAGCGCGTACTGACGTTCGCCCAAAGCTTTATTGGTCGCGTTTTTCTGTTCCTGATGATTGTGCTGCCGCTATGGTGTGGCCTACACCGTATGCACCACGCGATGCATGACCTGAAAATCCACGTGCCCGCGGGCAAATGGGTCTTTTACGGTCTGGCGGCAATCCTGACCGTTGTGACAGCGATTGGCGTTATCACTCTCTAAGTTGCCACGATGCCCTCTTATCTACCCGATAAGAGGGCGTTTTTTCTTTTCCTGCCTCTCATTTTCCCGCCAGGTTCTACACTTAGAAAAAACACTGGAAGGAAAATCTTATGCGCATTCTGCCCGTCGTTGCTGCAGTTACGGCCGTATTTCTGGTCGTCGCCTGTAGTTCGCCTACTCCGCCTAAAGGCGTTACCGTGGTAAATAACTTTGATGCCAAACGTTACCTCGGCACCTGGTATGAGATCGCACGCCTCGATCATCGATTTGAACGTGGACTGGAACAAGTCACGGCCACCTATAGTCTGCGTGACGATGGCGGGATTAATGTCATCAATAAAGGCTATAACCCGGATCGGGGAATGTGGCAAAAAACAGAAGGCAAAGCGTATTTTACCGGTAGTCCAAACCGCGCCGCGCTCAAGGTCTCTTTTTTCGGCCCGTTCTACGGCGGCTATAACGTGATTGCGCTTGACCGGGAATACCGTCATGCGTTGGTGTGCGGCCCGGATCGCGACTATCTGTGGATACTCTCTCGCACGCCAACGCTTTCTGAGGAAATAAAACAGCAAATGCTGGCCGTCGCGACCCGGGAGGGGTTTGACGTCAATAAATTAATTTGGGTAAAACAATCAGGTTCGTAGCAATGTCAGCGACGAATTAATGCGCACTGAGTTTTAGCCCAATGATACCCGCGACGATCAAGCCAAGACTGAGCAAACGCGCCGGTGAGGCAGACTCGCCCAGCAGAAGGATACCGGTGATTGCCGCCCCGACGGCGCCGATGCCGGTCCAGATGGCGTACGCCGTTCCAACGGGCAGCGTTTTCATTGCCCAGGAAAGTAACGCCATACTGATAACCATGGCCGTAATGGTGATAATACTGGGGGTCAGACGAGAAAAACCGTGGGTA
Source organism: Salmonella sp. NW38 (assembly GCF_051807745.1). Classification (NCBI taxonomy): domain Bacteria; kingdom Pseudomonadati; phylum Pseudomonadota; class Gammaproteobacteria; order Enterobacterales; family Enterobacteriaceae; genus Salmonella; species Salmonella sp. NW38. The sequence continues at coordinate 14,674 of NZ_JAMMTO010000012.1, forward strand.
TACTTCAGGCCGACAGCCCATACCACTTCAAGTAAACCAGCGATTAATAGAATGATCCAGGACATAGCAGGCTCCAGATAATTAATGGGGCCGTCCCCGGTGAGAATAGCGTTTACAGGTCGTCCTGTAACGTATACGGATGAAAAGCCATTTTTGCCTGAGAGAAAATGAATTTCAACCTTTTTATTTTTTTCCGTCTAAAGGCGGGAATTGGCCCTTTTAAGCCGCGTAGTTTTCGCATTTAGCGCCCACAGGAGTTCTCTATGATGGAACGCCTTCTGGGAAAGAAAGTGCTTTATCTACTTCCGGGTGCAAAAAACTATGTTGAAAATTTTAGTGATAGACCGATGCCACTTTACCCGTACGGGCATGGAGGCCTGGCTTAATCACACTGATGTGCTCAGTTCTTCACTGCTGGTATCCGGGATGAATAACCTTATACTGGCGAAAGAACATATTCTGCAATGGAAGCCCCATCTGGTTATCGCTGATTTATATGGTTTTCTCAACGATGCCTTACCCGAACAGCCTATCAATGCATTTTTTGCCGCCTGCAGGATGACGCCGTTGGTATTATTACAGTCAGGGAATATGCCGTACAGACCACAATATGCCAGTCATGCGGTGTTATCTAAACACACGCCTTTACATGAGCTTGCACAACGAATTAAAGGAGCTCTATATACTCATCCACTGCAGGAAGCGCCGGAAAGCGCCACGCCATTGCTCTCTCCGCAGGAGGAAAAGGTACTCGCGATGTGGACGGAAGGCACCAGCAATAAAGAGATTGCGTATGCGCTTGGTATTCACGGGAAAACGGTTTACACCTATAAGCGTAATATCCGTATGAAACTTCATATGGATAACCGGTATTCTCCCTTTCTTATGCTTCCGGAGAAAATCGATTAACGGTACGACGCCATGCCGTACCGTTGATGATTACTGCTGAGCTCTGGTTGCAGCGCCAGAGATCGCACTACCACCGTCCGAGATGTCCTCGCCCACGCCGCGCGTGGTATTACAAGCAGTTAATACAGTGGAAAGTACCAAAACAGAAAAGATCGCTGCAATTGTCTTTTTAACCATAATGTCTTCCTTTTCTAGCCAATGTTGTTTGTGTATAGCAACTTAATAATAGACAACATCCCAGAAAATGACGGGCGATCGACTAATTTTAGGAAGACGAGAAGCGATTAGCTGGCTGCGCGGGAGATGGCGTGGCCAAGATGCTGAATATCTTCGCCGAAGCCGCGGGCGGTATTACATGCCGTTAATAATGTGCCGGTAAGAAGAACCAGCGCGACAAGGCAGATAAAGCGTTTCATCATTGAGGCGCGAAAAATAGGATGGCGCAGCATACGCTGCACCATTTTTCCCGATAACGTAAATTATTTTACGCGGGATACGTATTCGCCGGAACGGGTATCGACTTTGATCACTTCGCCAATCTGCACGAACAGCGGAACTTTAACCACTGCGCCAGTAGACAGCGTGGCTGGTTTGCCGCCAGTACCTGCGGTATCGCCCTTCAGACCTGGGTCGGTATCAACAATTTCCAGTTCAACAAAGTTCGGCGGAGTGACAGAGATAGGCTGACCGTTCCACAGGGTTACGATGCATTCCGCCTGATCCAACAGCCATTTTGCGTTGTCGCCGATAGCCTTGGCATCTGCAGACAGCTGTTCGAAGGTTTCGTTGTTCATGAAATGCCAGAACTCACCGTCGTTGTACAGGTAAGTCAGGTTCATATCGACTACATCCGCGCCTTCAGCGGAATCGGTCGATTTGAAGGTTTTCTCAACGCGCGTGCCGGTCAGCAGACGGCGCAGCTTAACGCGGGCAAACGCCTGGCCTTTACCCGGTTTCACGAATTCACTGGATTCAACCGCATAAGGTTCGCCATCCAACATGATTTTAAGACCGGAACGAAAATCGTTGCTATAGTAAGTCGCCATAAGGCCCTCTGAAATTGTTAACTGGTAGCTAAGCCACAAAATGGCGCATATTGTAACCCTAAATACCCCATTGCGAGAAGATTGGTTAGCGCAACTTGCCGATGTTGTGACCAATCCCGACGAACTGCTGCATCTTTTACAGATTGAAGCTGATGAAAACCTCCGGGCAGGACAGGACGCCAGGCGCTTGTTTGCCCTCCGCGTGCCGCGCGCTTTTATTGCGCGCATGGAGAAGGGCAACCCTGACGATCCTCTGTTACGTCAAGTGCTGACGTCCCGGGATGAATTTATTGTCGCCCCCGGTTTCTCCACCGACCCGCTGGAAGAGCAACACAGCGTGGTGCCAGGATTATTGCATAAATACCAAAACCGGGCGCTATTGCTGGTAAAAGGCGGATGTGCGGTAAATTGCCGCTACTGTTTCCGTCGTCACTTCCCGTATGCGGAGAATCAAGGCAATAAGCGCAACTGGAAAGTCGCGCTGGAGTATATCGCCGCACACCCGGAACTGGATGAGATCATCTTTTCCGGCGGCGATCCGCTGATGGCGAAAGATCATGAGCTGGACTGGCTGCTCACGCAACTGGAAGCCATTAAGCACGTCAAGCGGCTACGCATCCACAGCCGGTTGCCTATCGTCATCCCGGCACGCATTACTGACGAACTGGTCGCCCGCTTTGACCAGTCACGTCTGCAAATTTTGTTGGTGAACCATATCAACCACGCCAATGAAGTGGACGAGGCGTTCTGCCTGGCGATGAAGAAACTGCGCCACGTGGGCGTCACGCTTCTCAACCAGAGCGTCCTGCTGCGTGGCGTGAATGATAACGCGCGAACGCTGGCGAATCTGAGCAACGCGCTATTTGACGCCGGCGTGATGCCCTATTACCTGCATGTGCTGGATAAAGTGCAGGGCGCCGCGCATTTTATGGTCACCGATGACGAAGCCCGGCAAATCATGCGCGAACTGCTCACGCTGGTATCCGGCTATATGGTGCCAAGACTGGCGCGTGAAATCGGCGGCGAACCGAGCAAAACACCGCTGGATTTACAGCTTCGTCAGCGCTAATCCTCGCGGGCGCGTCAGGGACGACGAAAATATTACCGCGCAATATCACGAGGAGATTCCCCCGCGATTCTCCTCACCCTCTGGCGACGATAAAATACCCTTCGTTAAATACACCTTTCCGCTACTCTCTTTTCAATAAAGTCCGTTTTAGGACTCGCTTAGCGTGTACTGCATTTTCGAATTATACTGGTTCTCCTTTTTATAGGGCGGCATAAACAATTTATATATCAAATACATTTCAGTAAAACATTTAATTATTTTATATTTGTGGAGAATTGACATGGCCTTAACGATTAAGGGACTAAATACCGGCGTTATTCGTCACAATGATAAGTTTATCGCGCTGGCGCTTAAGGTGAAGTCACTGAGAAATAAAGAAACACTGCTTTTCTTTCCTGTGCTCGCGCTGCGAGACTTGTTGATCGGCCTTGAACACCGGCTTTATTTACAACACTCGCTGCCGGAACAAGAGCAGGAAAAACGCCAGAAAGCCAAAAGCAGTCATGTGCTTAAAATGCATGAGAATATTCCGGCAATACTCCGTGAAGAGCTGGAAAACGCCGATGTTAATCAGCGTGTTGAATCTTTAGCGTTGAGCGATAATACAGAAAAAGTATTAACTTTTACGTTAAAGCTGCACAATGGTAGCCATCTTGATTTACAGGTCGGTGAGTGGCAGGTTGAAGTTCTGGTGATGGCTATTATTCACGCCATTAATAATGCCGAAATGCGTGAGCTCGCATTGCGTATTTCTTCAATGCTGGACTTTTTACCATTATACGATGCTGACTGCCTGGAAAACGGTAATATCGAATTCGATACCTATAACCAGCCTGACTGGAAACATAATCTGTATAACCATTATTTAGCGCTCGTTTATCGTTATACGGATGAGGCAGGACAATCGCATGATTGCGGCACCATCATTAAGACCCGTAGTCAGTCAGGCTCTAAAGAAGCTGAAGCAATATCACGCCGCTTGCTGAATTTCAGCCCGCGTCTTAAAAAGCTGGAAGGAAAACCGTGTAAGGTTTTTGTCAGAACGCTTGGAACCGGTAAAGCAGCGCGTCTGACGCAAGATCAATGCATGCGCGCGTTGCATAATCTACGCATGGCATCATCGCAGGGAAAACGCTAACCATATCGCCCTCTGAATCTTTCAGAGGGCGTTACGATTCAGACATATCAATTCGGACATTTATAAACCTGGCCGTTCATCTCGCTGGCCGTCGGGACAAAACTGGACAACATGCCCTGTGACGGACTACTTACGCCATACAGCACGTTTCCACCCATCGCGGCTGCCTGATTACGCAGATCGTTCGCTGCGCCACGCATTGAGCCACCCTCTTCGCCGTGCTGGCCTGAAAACCAGTTACTCTGTTTACCAGTTGCCGTACCAATAAGCTGGCATTCCGCGCCTGGCTTATCTTCGACAAAGCGTACATTTTGGCCGGCAGCGGTGAGTTCGTTGCTGGAGCTACAACCCGCCATCAGCAGCGCGGCGCCAACGATCCCTGCTAAATATTTCACGTGCATGTTATTCCCCATAATCAATGAGCTGGACGTTTTGTCCGTATCTGAATCTTATACTAAAAAGATGACTAAAAGAAAAACCCCCGGTCATTTCTGCCCGGGGGTTTCTCAATTCTGGGAGATAAGCACCCAAATCATTCTGGTTGCAGGAAGGCGGCCAGTTTGTTAATCCCCAGTTACTTACTCAAGTAAGTGACTGGGGTTAGCCAACGCATCTACAGCCTGAAGGATGCAGGGTGTGGGCAATTACATCATGCCGCCCATACCACCCATACCACCCATGCCGCCAGCAGCGCCTAAATCAGGAGCATCGCTTTTCGGCAGGTCGGTCACCATGCACTCGGTAGTGATCATCAGACCAGCCACTGAAGCCGCGTACTGCAGCGCAGAACGGGTAACTTTGGTTGGGTCCAGGATACCCATATCGATCATGTTGCCGTATTCTTCAGTTGCTGCGTTGTAACCGTAGTTACCGTCGCCGCCTTTAACGGTGTTAGCGACAACAGACGGCTCTTCGCCGCAGTTCAGCACGATCTGACGCAGCGGAGCTTCCATTGCGCGCAGCGCAACTTTGATACCCACGTTCTGGTCTTCGTTCTGGCCTTTCAGGTCAGCAATTTTAGAAGCAACGCGGATCAGCGCAACGCCACCACCGGCAACCACGCCTTCTTCTACCGCAGCACGGGTCGCGTGCAGGGCATCTTCAACGCGGGCTTTCTTCTCTTTCATTTCAACTTCGGTCGCAGCGCCAACTTTGATTACCGCAACGCCGCCTGCCAGTTTCGCTACGCGCTCCTGCAGTTTTTCACGATCGTAGTCGGAGGTCGCTTCTTCAATCTGCTGACGGATCTGAGCAACACGGCCCTGGATTGCAGCTTCTTCACCCACGCCATCGATGATGGTGGTGGTGTCTTTGTTGATCACAACGCGTTTCGCCTGACCCAGGTCTTCCAGGGTTGCTTTTTCCAGCTCCATACCGATCTCTTCAGAGATTACGGTACCGCCGGTCAGGGTAGCGATATCCTGCAGCATCGCCTTACGACGATCGCCGAAGCCCGGTGCCTTAACAGCAGCCACTTTCACGATGCCACGCATGGTGTTAACAACCAGGGTAGCCAGCGCTTCGCCTTCAACATCTTCAGCGATGATCAGCAGCGGTTTGCCTGCTTTTGCAACGGCTTCCAGAACCGGCAGCATTTCGCGGATGTTGGAGATTTTCTTATCAGCCAGCAGGATGAACGGGCTTTCCAGCTCTACTGCGCCAGTTTCCGGCTTGTTGATGAAGTAAGGAGACAGGTAGCCGCGGTCAAACTGCATACCTTCAACCACGTCCAGTTCGTCCTGCAGACCGGTACCGTCTTCAACGGTGATGACGCCTTCTTTACCGACTTTATCCATCGCTTCCGCGATCAGTTTACCTACGGTTTCGTCGGAGTTAGCGGAGATAGTACCTACCTGAGCAATCGCTTTAGAGTCGGAGCACGGTACGGACAGGGCTTTCAGCTCTTCAACCGCAGCAGCAACCGCTTTGTCGATACCACGTTTCAGGTCCATCGGGTTCATGCCCGCAGCAACGGCTTTCAGGCCTTCGGTAATGATGGACTGCGCCAGTACGGTCGCGGTGGTGGTGCCGTCGCCTGCAGCGTCGTTCGCTTTAGAGGCAACTTCTTTCACCATCTGCGCGCCCATGTTTTCAAACTTGTCTTCCAGCTCGATTTCACGCGCTACGGAAACACCATCTTTAGTGATAGTCGGCGCACCGAAAGATTTATCCAGAACCACGTTACGGCCTTTCGGACCGAGGGTTACTTTCACTGCATCTGCCAGTACGTTTACGCCGCGCAGCATTTTCACACGAGCGTCGTTACCGAATTTTACGTCTTTAGCTGCCATTTTCTCTTTCCCTTAAATTCGTATGTTCAGTGTCGTTCGCGGATTACGCTTCAACAATTGCCAGAATGTCGCTTTCAGACATGATCAACACTTCTTCATTGTCGATCTTTTCAGATTTCACACCGTAGCCATCGTTAAAAATAACGATGTCGCCAACTTTCACGTCCAGCGGCTGTACAGTACCGTTGTCCAGGATGCGACCCTTACCGACAGCGATGATTTCGCCACGAGTTGATTTACCCGCTGCGGAACCGGTCAGTACGATGCCGCCAGCAGATTTGGACTCAACTTCTTTACGTTTGACGATCACACGATCATGTAACGGACGAATACTCATTGATAGCTCTCCTTTGAGAAAGTCATTATCAGTTATGGGTGACGCCGGCCCGTAAACGGTTTCCCGGCTGGTGACCAGAGAGATGGGGATGGGGTTTTGCCCCTTCAAGGGGGGAGATGAAAAAAAATTCTTCTGAGCGAAAAAAGCGGTAAAAACGCTACTTATCTCACGTTTACCCAAGGTTTAGAACATCCTGCTATAAGAAAAGGCGTGTGTGATACGCTTAAAAATGCCTGTCGTCACCTGACGTTACAATGCCGCCGGATAATGAGCTGATGAATGAACTAAAAAAAGAGCTTGGGTTGGTTCAGGGCGTTATCTTGTTAACCACATCATTATTAGGGACTGGCGTTTTTGCGCTTCCGGAGCTGGCTGCGCTGGCGGCAGGCGACATCAGCCTTTGGGCATGGCCGCTGCTCATTATTTTGATTTTCCCTATTGCGATTGTCTTTGCTGTGCTGGGGCGTCATTTTCCACACGCTGGCGGCGTAGCGCATTTTGTCGGGATGGCATTTGGCCCGCGTCTGCAACGGGTGATCAGTTGGCTGTTTTTATCAGTCATTCCTGTTAGTTTTCCCGCAGCCTTGCATATTGCGGTGGGTTTCGGCCAGGCGCTGTTTGGCTGGCAAAGCGAACAGCTCTTATTTGGGGAACTGGGTACTCTAGGTTTGCTATGGTTTATGGGATCGCGCGGCGCCAGCTCCAGCGCCAACCTGCAAGCCATTATCGCTGGATTAATTATCGCGCTTATTGCCGCCATTCTGTGGAAAGGCGCGATTAAACCTGCAGATATCACCTTCCCAGCCGCAAACGAAATCACCTTTTCCCGCCTGTGTACCGCCCTGGCGATCATGTTCTGGGGATTTGTGGGAATTGAGGCGTTTACGCATTTGTCATCTGAATTTAAAAATCCTGAACGTGATTTTCCGCGCGCATTGATCATTGGCCTGATGCTGGCCGGCGCCATTTATTGGGCCTGTACCGCCGTGGTGCTGCATTTTGGCGTCTATAGCGACAAGATAGCGGCAACAGCATCGCTACCGCTTATTATTGTTCATCTCTTCGGTATCCAGGCGTTGTGGGTAGCCTGCATTATTGGTTATCTCACCTGCTTTGCCAGCCTGAATGTGTATGCTCAGAGTTTTGCGCGTCTGATATGGACGCAAATGCAATATCAGCCCGATCACTATCTGGCTCAACTCTCTCCCGGGCGCCTTCCCTTGCACGCGTTAAACGTTATTCTGGCCTGTTGTTGCGTGAGTTCCCTGGTCGTCTACGCCCTGAAGATTAACCTCAATGCGCTGATCGTCTATGCTAACGGTATTTTTATTATGCTCTATCTGCTTTGTATGCTGGCGGGCTGTCGACTGTTGAAAGGGCGTTGCTATGCACTGGCGGTGACGGGTTGTCTACTGTGCCTGTTATTGCTGGCAATGCTGGGGTGGAAAAGCTTATATGCCATTATCATGCTGGCTGCATTATGGCTGTTTTTACCGAAGCGAAAACGCATGGCGTAAGACGCATCCGCTGGCCGGATAACGCCTCGCGCGACTTATCCGACCAACATCTCTACCTTTAATCCCGACGATCGTCTTTATGTTCAATACGATCGCGATCGTCATCTTTACGCTGATACTCGCCGTCAAATGTTTCGCCACCGCCAGTACCCGCGCTAAATCCGCCGCCCGGCATCCGGGAAAAACGTAAATGCGGCAGCAACTTCAGCGTCAAATGTTTTTGCACTGGCGGTAACAAAAGGAGAAGGCCGAGAAAATCGGTGAAAAATCCCGGCAACAGGAGCAGTAAGCCAGCGATGATCAGCGATACACTCTTAATCATTTCTGCCGCCGGGCTCTCACCGGCCGCCATTTTTTGTTGCATCAGCAAAAAGTTTTTAAAACCCTGGTTACGTACCAGCGACATACCGATAACAGACGTAAAAATCACCAGGATTAGCGTCATCAGGACGCCAAGCACATGGGCGACCTGGATAAAGATAGAAATCTCAATGTAAACATAGAGAAAGACAGCTAAAAAGGGTATCCAGCGCAAAGGACTCTCCTGTAAGTCATGGCCGTCTGCGACGACCATTTGAATGGGGTTGCGATTCGCATCGATCCGATATGGTGGTGCGTAGCAAAATTTCAAGTGGTTTGTACACCTATTTTAGGTAGTAATACTAAAGCGGTGACCTATTTCACAAAATAATAAATAAGGGGTAAATTCCCACACTTTAAGTGATCCAGATTACGGTAGGAATTCTGAACCAGCATATGATCTCGTTTATCAGGCCGATGGAGGGGATAATCGTCGGTCAGAAAACATTCGAAATCACATATATCCTGTGTGTTTTAAAGTAAAAATCATTGGCAGCTTGAAAAAGAAGGTTCACATGTCAAACAACATTCGTATCGAAGAAGATCTGTTGGGTACCAGGGAAGTTCCAGCTGAAGCCTACTATGGTGTTCACACTCTGAGAGCGATTGAAAACTTCTACATTAGCAATAACAAAATCAGCGACATCCCTGAATTTGTGCGTGGCATGGTTATGGTAAAAAAAGCGGCGGCGCTGGCCAACAAAGAGCTGCAAACCATTCCTAAGAGTGTGGCGAACGCCATCATTGCCGCATGTGATGAAGTCCTTAACAACGGTAAGTGCATGGACCAGTTCCCGGTAGATGTCTATCAGGGCGGCGCGGGCACTTCCGTCAACATGAATACCAACGAAGTGCTGGCCAACATCGGGCTGGAACTGATGGGTCATCAGAAAGGTGAATATCAGTACCTGAACCCGAACGACCACGTGAATAAATGTCAATCCACTAACGATGCCTATCCGACAGGCTTCCGTGTAGCGGTTTACGCCTCTATCGTCAAACTGATCGATGCCATCAACCAGTTGCGTGAAGGTTTCGAACGTAAAGCGGTTGAATTCCAGGACATCCTGAAAATGGGTCGTACCCAGTTGCAGGACGCCGTACCGATGACGCTTGGTCAAGAATTCCGTGCGTTCAGCATCCTGCTGAAAGAAGAAGTGAAAAGCATCGAGCGTACTGCTGAGCTGCTGCTGGAAGTCAACCTTGGCGCAACGGCAATCGGTACCGGTCTGAACACGCCGAAAGAATACTCTCCGCTGGCGGTGAAAAAACTGGCTGAAGTCACTGGTTTCGCCTGTGTTCCGGCGGAAGATCTGATTGAGGCGACATCTGACTGTGGCGCGTATGTTATGGTTCACAGCGCGCTGAAACGTCTGGCAGTGAAGATGTCCAAAATCTGTAACGACCTGCGCTTGCTCTCTTCTGGTCCTCGTGCCGGCCTGAACGAGATCAACCTGCCGGAACTGCAGGCGGGCTCTTCCATCATGCCAGCCAAAGTGAACCCGGTAGTACCGGAAGTCGTAAACCAGGTATGCTTTAAAGTCATCGGTAACGACACCACCGTTACGATGGCGGCGGAAGCCGGTCAGTTGCAGTTGAACGTTATGGAGCCGGTTATCGGCCAGGCGATGTTCGAATCCATCCACATTCTGAGCAACGCGTGCTACAACCTGCTGGAAAAATGCGTTAACGGCATTACCGCGAATAAAGAAGTGTGCGAAGGGTACGTTTATAACTCCATCGGTATCGTCACTTACCTCAACCCGTTCATCGGCCACCACAACGGCGACATCGTCGGTAAAATCTGTGCTGAAACCGGTAAGAGCGTACGTGAAGTTGTGCTGGAGCGCGGCCTGTTAACGGAAGCCGAGCTGGACGATATTTTCTCCGTACAGAACTTGATGCACCCGGCTTATAAAGCTAAACGTTATACTGATGAAAGCGAACAGTAATCGTACAGGGTAGTACCAAAGAGGCACGTCACGATGACGTGCCTTTTTTCTTACAAGAAGTTACCAAATAACAACAATTTAATATCAACTTGTTAAACAACAAGGAAGGCTAATATGATAGTTGTCGAACTTATCATTGTTTTGCTGGCAATCTTTTTGGGCGCCAGACTTGGGGGCATCGGTATTGGATTCGCAGGTGGGCTGGGTGTTCTGGTACTTGCCGCCATCGGCGTGAAGCCAGGGACAATTCCATTCGATGTCATTTCCATCATCATGGCGGTTATCGCCGCGATCTCTGCTATGCAGGTCGCGGGCGGTCTGGATTATTTGGTAAACCAGACGGAAAAACTGCTGCGTAAGAACCCGAAATACATCACTATCCTCGCACCGATTGTGACCTATTTCCTGACTATTTTTGCTGGTACCGGGAACATTTCCCTGGCAACGCTGCCGGTTATTGCTGAAGTCGCGAAGGAGCAGGGAATCAAACCTTGCCGTCCGCTCTCGACCGCCGTGGTATCCGCGCAGATTGCGATTACCGCCTCGCCGATTTCTGCGGCCGTGGTGTATATGTCTTCTGTTATGGAAGGTCATGGCATTAGCTACATTCACCTGCTGTCCGTGGTTATCCCCTCTACGCTGCTGGCGGTGCTGGTGATGTCCTTCCTGGTCACTATGCTGTTCAACTCCAAACTGTCGGACGACCCGATTTACCGCAAGCGTCTGGAAGAAGGGCTGATTGAACTGCGTGGTGAAAAGCAGATTGAAATCAAACCGATGGCAAAAAATTCCGTCTGGCTGTTCCTGCTGGGCGTTATCTGCGTGGTTGTTTATGCGATTGTCAACAGTCCGAGCCTCGGCCTGGTTGAGAAACCGCTGATGAACACCACCAACGCTATTTTGATCATCATGCTGAGCGTCGCAACGCTGACCACCATCCTGTGTAAAGTGGAAACTGACGCCATCCTCAACTCCAGTACCTTTAAAGCAGGGATGAGCGCCTGTATTTGTATTCTGGGCGTGGCGTGGCTGGGCGATACCTTCGTATCCGCTAACATCGACTGGATCAAAGACACTGCGGGTAGCGTCATCCAGGGCCATCCGTGGCTGCTGGCCGTCATCTTCTTCTTTGCTTCCGCGCTGCTCTACTCTCAGGCGGCAACGGCGAAAGCGCTGATGCCGATGGCGCTGGCGCTGAACGTCTCTCCGCTGACGGCAGTCGCTTCCTTCGCCGCCGTTTCCGGCCTGTTCATTTTGCCGACCTACCCGACTCTGGTTGCGGCGGTACAGATGGATGACACCGGTACAACCCGTATCGGTAAATTCGTCTTTAACCACCCGTTCTTCATCCCAGGCACCCTGGGCGTCGTTCTGGCTGTCTGCTTCGGCTTCCTGCTGGGCAGCTTTATGCTGTAAGTGTTTCACCCGCGGGGCGTATCACGCCCCGCATTCTCCCGCCCTTTGACTAACATCCTGCCCTCGTCCGTTGTATAGTGACCGTTCACTTGCGGGTCTTTTTGTTCTTTCGAGGTGTTTATGCTTGATGTTAAGAGTCAGGATATTTCCATCCCCGAGGCCGTTGTGGTGCTTTGTACCGCCCCGGATGAAGCTACCGCCCAGGATCTGGCCGCCAAAGTGCTGGCGGAAAAACTGGCCGCCTGCGCCACCCTCCTCCCCGGCGCGACATCGCTGTACTACTGGGAAGGCAAACTGGAGCAGGAGTATGAAGTTCAAATGATCTTAAAAACCACCGTTTCACATCAGCAAGCGCTTATCGACTGCCTGAAGTCTCATCACCCGTATCAAACGCCTGAACTTCTGGTTTTACCTGTTACTCACGGAGATACTGATTACCTCTCATGGCTCAACGCATCTTTACGCTGATCCTGCTGCTGTGCAGCACATCCGCCTTCGCCGGATTATTCGACGCGCCGGGTCGCTCGCAGTTCGTCCCTGCCGACCGGGCGTTTGTTTTTGATTTTCAGCAAAATCAACACGATCTTACCCTCTCCTGGCAGGTAAAAGAGGGTTACTACCTTTACCGTAAACAAATCAGCATCACGCCAACGAAAGCGGATATCGCCGCAGTCCAACTCCCGGCAGGCGTCTGGCATGAAGATGAATTCTACGGAAAAAGCGAAATCTACCGTAAGCGGCTAAACGTTCCGGTAACGGTTAACCAGGCGGCGGCTGGCGCGACATTAACGGTAACGTACCAGGGGTGCGCCGATGCGGGATTCTGTTATCCGCCGGAAACGAAAACGGTGCCGCTAAGTGAAGTCGCCGCGGCAATAGACGCCACGCCGACGCCTGCTGTCACCCAGACGAGTGAGACGTCAAAACCCGCCGCCCAGCTACCTTTTTCCGCGCTCTGGGCGCTGCTGATCGGCATCGGCATCGCCTTTACGCCCTGCGTTTTACCCATGTATCCGCTGATTTCCGGTATTGTCCTGGGGGGAAGGCAACGTTTGTCGACGGGGCGCGCACTGCTGCTGGCCTTTATCTATGTACAAGGGATGGCGCTGACCTATACCGCACTGGGTCTGGTCGTCGCCGCGGCGGGATTACAGTTTCAGGCGGCGCTGCAGCACCCTTATGTGTTAATCGGCCTTGCCATCGTGTTCACCCTGCTTGCGTTGTCGATGTTTGGCTTGTTCACACTACAGCTCCCCTCCTCACTGCAAACCCGGCTGACATTAATGAGTAATCGTCAGCAAGGCGGCTCGCCCGGCGGCGTTTTTGTTATGGGGGCGATTGCCGGATTAATTTGCTCGCCCTGCACTACAGCGCCGTTAAGCGCGATCCTGCTTTATATCGCTCAGAGCGGCAACATGTGGCTGGGCGGCGGTACGCTGTATTTGTATGCATTAGGTATGGGTCTGCCGCTAATGCTGGTCACCGTGTTTGGCAACCGCCTGCTACCGAAAAGCGGCCCGTGGATGGCGCATGTCAAAACCGCTTTTGGTTTCGTGATCCTCGCGTTACCGGTCTTTTTACTGGAGCGGATTATTGGCGAGGCTTGGGGTTTACGTCTGTGGTCGCTGCTGGGCGTCGCTTTCTTTGGTTGGGCATTTATCACCAGCCTTCAGGCCAGACGAGCGTGGATGCGTATCGTACAGATTATCCTGCTGGCGGCTGCGCTCATTAGCGTGCGGCCTCTACAGGATTGGGCGTTCGGATCGCCATCCGCGCAAGCTCCAGCGCACCTCAATTTCACGGCTATTTCTACCGTGGACGAACTCAATCAGGCGCTGGCGCAGGCCAAAGGCAAACCCGTTATGCTGGATTTCTACGCCGACTGGTGCGTGGCCTGTAAAGAGTTTGAAAAGTATACCTTCAGCGATCCGCGGGTCCAGCAGGCGCTCGGCGACACGGTGCTCTTGCAGGCTAACGTCACCGCTAACAATGCGCAGGATGTCGCGCTGTTAAAGCATCTGCAAGTCCTCGGGCTGCCCACCATTCTGTTCTTTAATGCCCAAGGCCAGGAACAGCCGCAATCGCGAGTCACCGGCTTTATGGACGCCGCCACCTTTAGCGCGCATTTGCACGATCGCCAACCGTGAGCGACACTTGCAAAAGCAAAGACGGAGGAGAATACCGTGCAACGTGAAGATATTCTGGGAGAAGCCCTGAAATTACTGGAGACGCAAGGGATAGCCGATACTACGCTGGAAATGGTGGCGGAGCGCGTAAATCGCCCACTCGACACATTACAGCGTTTCTGGCCAGATAAAGAAGCCATTTTATATGACGCGCTACGTTATCTGAGTCAGCAGGTAGATATCTGGCGACGCCAGCTTCTTCTTGATGAGACACTTTCTGCTGAACAAAAGCTACTGGCACGCTACAGCGCGCTCTCGGAATGTGTCAGTAATAACCGTTATCCTGGTTGCTTGTTCATTGCCGCCTGTACGTTTTATCCCGATCCAACCCATCCTATTCACCAACTGGCTAATCAACAAAAACGCACGGCACATGATTTTACCCATGAACTACTGACCACGCTGGAAATTGACGATCCGGCGATGGTTGCAAGGCAGATGGAGCTGGTGCTGGAAGGTTGTCTCAGCCGAATGCTGGTCAACCGCAGTCAGGCTGATGTAGATACCGCTCAGCGGTTGGCGGAAGATATTCTGCGTTTTGCACAGTGCCGCCAGGGTGGGGCGCTCACCTGACGGGGTACTGATTTTATGCATTTTGCCTGAAAAGCAGGCAGTCAGCGCGCTTTTATCACTTTTTTCGTGTAAAGCCGTTGACGACCGCGTCCCTTTACGGTTTAATGCGCCCCGTTGCCCGGATAGCTCAGTCGGTAGAGCAGGGGATTGAAAATCCCCGTGTCCTTGGTTCGATTCCGAGTCCGGGCACCACTTATTCAGAAAACCCAGCCTATGGCTGGGTTTTTGCTTTTCTGGGAGTGGAAATCCGTAGCCCCCATCTCCGGCCTGACTAGCTATAACGAGAAGGCCAGATTTTCTCTGGCGCAACGCCCAGCGCTTCGGCGATCAGCCGCTCATCTTTGGGCCTGGGTCAAAAGCTTACTTAGCTACAGGGAGATTATTACCAGTAATAACGCGTATCACTCCATCTGACGGTTCGCTAGCCTCGACAAGTGAGTCCAATATCTCCGCCATGAACTTTTCCATCACTGACAACAACAATTCCTTCGCCAATTTTAGCATTTTTTCTTTTTCGGTTTCTTTATTCTTAAATACTGTTTCCGGCTCTTGTTCATAATCATAAATTAATACTCAGCACATCATAACTGGTGGTAACTGTCGGGGTAACAGGGCACATATTTTAAAATACTTATTCATACTTTGTTATTACGTAAACATTTTAACCTAATGCATGTCAGTCAGGCACGCAGATAAAAAATAACCGGAGACAAAAGTTAAACAAAATGCTGTTAGCCGGAAATATCAGTATTGTTCTGTTGTCCGCTGCAGTCAGTCCGGTATGGGCAGACGATAATGCCAGTGCAGCGTCCTGCTTTTTTACCTGTATGTTGAATAACCATTGCAATAAATCATTATAGGATTACATCTGTTTATTATTTCCTGATCCGGAGTGAGTCTTTATGAAAAGTCGTTATTTACTATTTTTTCTACCACTGATCGTAGCTAAATATACATCAGCAGCAACAGTGCAACTCTTTCATTCTCCTGAAGAATCAGTGAACAGTCAGTTCTACTTACCACCACCGCCAGGTAATGATGATCCGGCTTTCCGCTATGATAAAGAGGCTTATTTTAAGGGCTATGCGATAAAGGGTTCCCCACGATGGAAACAAGCTGCTGAGGATGCAGATGTAAGCGTGGAAAATATAGCCAGAATATTCTCGCCAGTAGTGGGTGCTAAAATTAATCCCAAAGATACGCCTGAAACCTGGAATATGTTACAGAATCTTCTGAAAATGGGCGGCTACTACGCTACTGCTTCGGCAAAAAAATATTATATGCGTACTCGCCCCTTTGTCTTATTTAATCATTCCACCTGCCGTCCTGAAGATGAGAATACTTTGAGAAAAGATGGCTCTTACCCTTCCGGGCATACTGCTTATGGTACACTTCTGGCATTAGTATTATCCCAGGCCAGACCGGAACGCGCGCAGGAGCTCGCCAGACGAGGATGGGAGTTCGGGCAAAGCAGAGTGATATGTGGTGCTCACTGGCAAAGTGATGTTGATGCTGGCCGTTATGTGGGAGCAGTAGAGTTTGCAAGACTGCAAACAATCCCGGCTTTTCAGAAGTCACTGGCAAAAGTCCGTGAGGAGCTGAACGACAAAAATAATTTATTGAGTAAAGAAGATCACCCCAAACTTAATTACTGAAGGTGAAAGTCTTCCCGCAAACTGGCCACAGCAAATGAAAGGAAGTGCAACTGCGTAGGGGCGACCGGGCGTGGAGAACGCCTTTGGTTTCCCCGATTCGCATGAATTCAACGCCTCTCCCCCGTTTGCAGTCCGTCCAGACCGTCATGACGTCGTTGTCCGGCTGAAGCGGTAAAACCGGTCTGGCTCACTGACTATCCACAGCGAATTCCGGCCATCAGAAGCTATCCCTTCCGCCTGCGGAATGTCCCGCTCCAGACCACTGTGTCCCCGGCGCAGCGGCATCACCCACCAGCCGCCCTCGGGGTCTGACACCAGTACCAGGGCTGATTCATGGGAAAGCACATACAGCCGCCTGTTTTTCCTGTCGTAATGCAGGCCGGAGATATCCTTCAGGAACCACGGCAGGGACAACCGGTGCGTCAGTGAATCACTGACCGACAGAGAGTCATGGCTGTGGTCCGTTTCTAAAAAACGAAGCGGTTTCTTTTCCTGCGCCACTATCAGGGCATTCTCTCCCCGTCCACGGGCAAGGCCTTCAAAACCGGCATTGTCGCTTTTTCTGTCCACATCCAGGGTCAGGGTGTATGACGCCGGCGGCAGGACAGACGTATTCCTGTCAATGTGGTGGGTGGTGAGTATCCGCTCCCGTTCCCGGGACAGGACATAGCGGTTCCGGCCGAGATACTCAATGGCCTCAAAATCATGGTCGCCATGCGATGGTATCACCCGCAGCACGTTCCCGTCCGTGTCCAGCTCCACCACCGACGACGGATGGTCGGTCACGGCAAACAGCGTTCCGCTGTCCGGGTTCCACGTCAGGCCGGAGAGACCGCCCTGTATACCGGGAATGTCTTTTTCTGTCGCAAGCTGCCACTGCGTTTCCTCCGGGTACCAGGTTTCCGGAAAATACAGTGTGGCCGCACCGGCCACCATCAGAAGAGCGCCAGCCAGCAGTGCCGGTTTTTGTTTAAGTAAACGTCTCAGAGTCATGGTTCCGGATGTTCAGTTCATCGCATTACATGCAGTCAATGACAAACCAGAGCATGGCCAGGGCTCCGGTCAGGAAGCCGGAGATGAAAGCGCTGGTCAGCAGCAGTAAAATCAGCGCCCGGAGCGAAAAGCGTCCCCCGCCATACCCGGCGCGTCTTTCGTCATCCGGCATGTTGTCCTTCTGCAAAAAAATTCTCCGGGGAATTACCGGTATGGAGATGTCCGGATAAAAAGAGCTTTATTCCCGTAAGGCCTGTCATGCAGCCCCGGATTATATTCATTCAATATTCAGTAACAGAAATACCGATACAAAAAACACCAGTGATATCATGACGACAAAAGAAATACAGATGTAATAAATCATCTTCAGAAAGTTCATCAGTCAGTTACCACAATATCTGTTCCGGCCACTTGTTCTCTCCATGCCCCTGTTTTACCGGATATCCGTCAGACCAGCCGCCATCGGCCGGACACGCCTTTACCTGCATTCATTTTCTCCACCACGCCCGCTCCCTCAAGCGTAACCAGATAAGCCCTGGCCTGGTATATTGTCAGCCCGGCCGCATCCGCAATACTCCGGGTTCTGACAGGTATATTTATCCTGCCGTTTGCCTGTGACTGCATAAAAGACAGAATTTTGTCGCAAGCGTCATTACTCATTTTGTTCTCCTGTGACTACGGGGAAGCAATGCTGTCCCGGAAGCTGAAATACCTGCCCCGGGTCTTCACATATCAGAACCGTTGTCCGGTCTCATCTGTAATCACCCCGGGTAACAGGCCGCTCGTGCACAGTACATGCAGGTTCTCCACCCCTGCATACTCCACCAGGCAGGCCCGGAGGTAATAATCCTTGCGTGATGCCGCCTTCAGTGAGGCATTCCTGTTTATGGCCGTACACAGGGATATCAGAGTCCGCTTTCGCAACTCAGTCAGTTCACCTGAGCTTTCCGGCCCGGCTCTTCCCTCAAGCGCCTGACGCAGCATGTCACGCAGCCGGAGGAGGCTGTCCCGGCCACTGATAACCTGCGCAGTTCCTCTCAGTAGCCGCATTTCCTGCAGCCGCGAAGGTACCAGAACAACCATGGGAACCGGACTGGCCGCGTGCAGCATTCTGATGTCCTGCAGATGCCGCCCCCAGCCGGCCAGCGGCTCCGCACTCAGTGCCACCAGGGCCAGGTCATATGCCCCGGGAGGTGACATCTCCGGTCGCACCACGGCATACCCCATACCGGCAAGCAGATGTGACAGCCCCAGCAGTTCATATTCACAGTTCCCCGTCAGCAGTATGCGTTTCCGGCGGGACATGGCATTTTCCATTTATCTGCCCCCGCTAACTTAACGCCGGGCTTATCAGCTCTGCCAGCATGGCTGCCAGTCCCACAAGAACCAGCAGATAAACCGTGACCAGTACACGTACAGATATTTTCATTACGATCCCTGCTCAGAAATAGTTCACTACCGGCATCAGGTTTCTCTGCGAGTGGTTGACATAACACAGTACCTGCATCAACAACCGACAGATAACAGCCACCGGCTTCATGTAAGGCAGCAGTAAACTCAGACAGCGTCATTCTGGTCATGAATGTCGTGCCTTCCCCGAATACCAGCCTGACCCGGCCGTTATGTTCCTGCACCTGCCGGATATCCCGGACACTCACAAAGAAAAACACGCCGTCAGCCCGCTCCAGCCCCACAAAAACGGCGGGGCCCGGAACGGGTGACCGGGGGCCTGCAGCCTTACCGGTATTCAATACTCACCGCCAGGGAGGTATGCCAGCGGGACGGTACCGCCCCCTTAAAACGCAGCTCACCGCTGTCCGCCACCGTCTGTGCGCCGTATACCCCGTCAACCTGGCGCAGGGCGGCGTCACTGAACCGGCTCAGTCCGGACACGCTGCTGACCGTCATCTTCCGGAGCCAGACCGGGCCTTCACTGTCAAACAGGGTCTGCAGCACACCCGGCGTCTGCCCTGCCGGCATCACCTGCGTCTGTGGCGGCAAGCCGTTGCCCTGCAGGTCGCCATACAGCCCGGCATACTCCGCCCGGTCCCCCAGGACATGGCGCAGCACACCCGCCGCCTGCATCCGGAAGGTGAATGTCCCGGTACGGACATTTCCCTCCCCCGTCACCGGCAGTGTCACCGATGCCGTACCCGGCGCCGTCCACGTCAGTGCAAAACCCTCGGTTTCCTTACCGTACGTCACCTGCGGCGCAAGCCCCTCCCGGCCGGCCGGGGTGGTCAGGATAGTTTTTCCCAGCAGGACCGTCATGGCCGGCAGGGGAACCGGTATTACCTGCTCCCCACTGCGCAGGACAGAGACAGCTTTCGTGTTTATCTGTGTGTTCCCTTCCCCGACCTTCCAGACCCAGGGATTACGGGTGCTGGTCACCGGCCCGCCCAGCTTCAGCTCTCCGCTGAAGTCTTCCCCCGGCGTGTTCCACGCCAGCACACAGGACGGCAGCAGACTGGCGGCCAGCAGTAAAATCGTCATTCGTTTCATTGTGTTCTTCCTCTCCCTGCCCGTTCTTTACTGGACCGTCACCGTCACACTCAGCCCGGCCTGCCACTGCGCCGGCGTGTTTTCTGCCGGCAGGCGCAGCTCAAAATCCGAGACGGCGGACGCATAGGCCGCCGCCAGCCGGGTCACCCGGCCGTCAGCCAGCACGCCCTGACTGATAACCTGACCGTTATCTGCCGTGCTCATTCCGTTACCGAAGCCCCGGTTCAGCATCAGCAGGGAAGGCAGACGGCTTTTGAGCCACTGCGGCAGGGTGTCGGCCTGCACACCGCTCACGCTCTGCCCGTTTACGAGCGACATGCCTGCCGGCAGAACCGCCCCGTCTTCCTGGTGTCCGGCGCTGACGGCCATTCCCTGGTCAAGGGTGAAAGAAAGCTGTCCCGCCACGTGACCGTTCTCCGGGTTACGTACCGGGACAGAGGCGCGGAAGTGCTGCGCCGTCGTGCTACCGCCAGCCGTCACGGAAAACGGCTGACCGTTACTGCTGAACGTGATGAAAGGCGTGAAGCCGGGACCACCGCGCTCTGCCACCTCATACAGATGGCCTTCCAGAAACGGCAGGGAACCCTTGCCGCGTAAATCAAAAACCAGTTGTCCGCTCTCTGTTCGGGCATCAGCGGTATCCACCGCCCATGTCTGGTCAGGAGAGCCCACCTGCCAGGTCCATTTCGGGGCCTCGTCAGTGACCAGACCATGAAACTGTATTTCCCCGCCGTCAAGAATTCCGGCCCGAGGTGCTGCGGAATAAAACAGGGCCAGCGCGGCCAGGGCGGAAATAATAGATTTATAATGATGCGTTATTTTCATCGTTATTCACTCTGTTTTATCCGTTGGTCATAATTAATAAACAACGAGCATTCAGATAAGCTGAAAAGAATAAACCCGGCACCGGCGTACGCGAACATTTCCTGACTGGCAGAGAAGCAGGAAATAAATATACCGGAATGCCGGGTTTATTACCGGCAAACGACCGAAAAATAGTTCGCCGTTTTTAATAATCAGGCAAATTACTTTCTGTTATGCCTGATAATCTGATCTATTACTGATAAGAAACAGTGACAGTCATATTTGCGTTCCAGTTCTTAGGTGTTTTAGCTTTCGGGAAAGTTAATACGCCAGAACCAGCAACATATTCAGAAGCATATACCCCCTGAATACTTCCTGCATCAGCGCGGTTAAAAATATTCGGCCCAGTATAACCGCTAGTTACAGCATCGGCTGGGATGGTAATCATATCGGCACCCAGAATAGCAGAGATTTTATCTTTGATTGCTACTGGGGTCATTGAGTTTACATAGGTTTTATTTTGAGCAAATCCGTTACCATAAGTTTTTCCTGTGTCACCAATTGTCTGATATGCGTTTTTATCATTGGTAGTAACGCCATCACCTTTCCAGAAGACATTAGCCAGTGACATAATATCCATTTTAAACTGGAACGTACCAGCCTTCGTTTTATCATCTTTAGCAAAAGCACTTAACGTGATCACTGGTGCAGAATCAGCAGGCTGAGAAATTGAGAAGCCCTCACCACCATAAGTGATAACCGGAGCCATACCTGTAGATATCCCGGAGTATGGAGCTTTTGTTTTCCCCATCAATACAGGAAATGAAGTTTTACCAACACCGCTCCACACATTATTATCACCAGACACGACAGCATCTGCGAGTTTTAAATCAACCGCAGTGCCTTGATCAGCCCCGGTCTTCCACAGCCAGGCTGGTGCATCAGTAGTGATATTACCGCCGATATTAATGTTACCGTTAAAATCACCGCCCGTCGACCATGCTGCCATAGCCGAGCCGGATACCACTGCAGATGCAGCCACTGCCAGTGCAATCAGTGTTTTTTTCATAAATTAAGTTCCTTTCTGTTTTATAAAACAATAAATAAATACATCTTTTATTTTGGTAACCCATTTATCTGGCTTTACCGCAAAGCCATCCCCTGCCACCTTATTCAGATGGCATCACTGAGATATTTATCCCTGTAATACAGAATGGCTTTACGTTATTGCTGTAAATAACTGGGCGTCATTCACTCAGGTAATTCGTGGTGTCCTGCCGTTCTTTTTAACTGACGCTTACTCCTTCCACTTCCACCGGCACCTGCACATTCCCCCGGTAGTTCGCCGGCACCTCCAGCTCCGCCGGCGCGTCACTTCTCAGCTCCACCTGCCGGATTGCCGCCGGCACCGTGATAACCACATCCTCTCCCCGCTGGCCGGCCGTAATGGCCGCCCGCTGCCCGTCCACCATCAGGGTGGTCTTCAGCGTGAGCCGTGCGTCCCGGCCGTCTCCCAGGGTCCGTTTCACCGTGATATACGCCATGTTTCCGGATGCCGGACGACTTTCGGCATTGCGGATGACCAGCGTCTCCGGAAGCGGACCGTTGCTCTCCGTCCGGTACAGCACCGGGTCCGCCGGGGTGCGCGTCACCTTCACCACGCTGTTGCCCACCACCTGACCGTTCACCACGCCCAGGTACTGCGTCTTCTCGCTGTAATCCGCCGCCAGGACCGGCAGGGCGCTGAAGAGGGCCACCGCCATCAGTGCTTTTTTCATCATGGTTTCTCTTTACTCCGCAGGACCGGAAAGGATTATTTTTTACCTGCCCCGGCCGCTGTTTTCGTCTCCGGGACCGTCTTTGCCTCCGGTGCCGCCGCTTTTTTCTGGTTGATGGTCCAGGTCTGCAGCTCGCCGTAATCGTTCAGGGAATCCACCTTCACCACATTCCCCTTCACCTGCACCTCATCCCCCGGCATAAACATCAGCAGTTTCTGAGCCGTGTCGTTGTCTACCGCAACCTTTTTACCGTTCGCATCCAGCAGGCTGCCGATGGCGTAGATATACGGCGTGGTGTTGACCAGCATCGTCCGCCCGTCCGGACGGACCTGCAGGCTGATGCCTTCCTCGGCGCCTTTACGGTCCTTCAGCAGCGCCTCCGGGCGGTAGAACAGCTTCAGCTTCGTGCGCAGGGCAATGGCAATCCCGCTTCCCTTCAGCGCCGGCGGAATATCCTGCAGGTTCAGCCAGTACACTGACTCTTTATCCTTCGGCAGGTGGTCAGAGGCCATGATGATACGCAGCGTCTGCTGCCCCTGCGGTTTCACCTTAAAAAAGGACGGTGTCACCACAAACGTCGGGCGGGTGTCTTTCTCCACAATATTGTCCACCCACGCCTGGCCGCCGAAAGTACGCTCCTTGTCATTGTTGGTCACCGTGATGGTCAGCGCGTCCTTGTCGCCGCGAAAAATATAGCGGGTCTGGTCCGCCGCCAGGGAAGCCAGTGCACTCTGGCTCGCCATCATCAGGGCCAGGGTCATTCCCAGCGCCTTCGTCACTCTGTTACGGAAAAAAGAACGCATTTTCTGGGTCTGTTTCATCGTCATCATTGTCCGGTTATGCTTATTCGCACGTAATTTCCTGTAGTTTCGCCGTCTCCTGCAGTTTCGCCGCAGGTATCCGGCACTGTCCCAGCGTGATATCGCTGGGGCGGTCCACCGCGTTAATCATCAGCACGCCGTTGTTCGCCACAAAGCCCAGCGGCGTGTTATTGCTGTCCCGTGCCCATGTGCCGCCCGGCACAAAGGCCCCGTCCGGCATCCTCACCTGCAGCAGGTAACGGTGCACCTTCAGAGCATCAAACGGCATCCACACCACCGCCCTGTCCGTCGGCACCACCTTCCGGCTGGTCGTGGACAGCTCCGTGTCCAGCGGCAGCGTGCCCGCATCTATGGTCACCGTATTCCAGTCATAGCTGTTCAGCGGCACCACCAGGTTCCCGTCACTGTCCGACGTTTCATTGCCGGACATCACCTTCACCCCCGGCGTGTCCTTCACGCTCACCACCGCCACCGTGTCCCCGGTGGTCCGGCTGAACATGATGTCCCGCGCCGCCGGCACCGCCAGTACCGAACCGCTGGCTGACACCGAACCACTGGTGCCCGAACCGGACGAGTGGTTCACCGTGCCGTTCAGGTTCGCCCGGTCGCCGCTGTAGGCGGCGTTCAGGTAACTGCTGACACCGCCGTCACTGTCACGGCCGCCGCCCAGACCGTAACTGAACCGGTCGTTCAGGGCCCCGGAGATACCGGTACTGACGCCGGTGCCGCCATCTTTACCGGTGCTCACCGTGGTGCTGCTGCTGTACTTCCGCTCAAACAGGGTGAACGGCACCGACACCGACGCGGAGGCCGACCAGGTGTTCTCCCCGTTCATGTTCCGGGACCCGGACCAGCCCAGATTCAGGCTGACGCTTTTTATCTGTGTGCTCAGGGTACCGGTAATTCCTGTCTCCTTACCGTTGTCATCAGCGTACCGGTAACTGCCGGTCGTGGAGGCCGGGTAATAGCTCCGCTGCCATCCCGACGCCGACAGGCTGAACAGCCCTCCCACCGGCTGGCTGATGCCCGCATTCCACTCATCCCGGGTCCGGCGCCCCTGGTTCTGCTGCAGCCATGTTTCAGCCGGGTTAAAGGAGGACATGTCCTCATATTCCTCACTCTGATGTGACCAGCTCACCCGCAGTCCGGTGTTCGTCAGCGCCAGCTGTTTGCTCCAGGCCAGTTTCACCTTATTCCCGCAGCGGCTGCCGTCCCGGTACTTCGCCGTGGCATAAGCGCCGTCAGCAGACACCGCCCCCAGATAACCGAGCCCCAGTACCGCACCGGCACTGGCGCCCTGCCAGTCCTGGTTGAACACGCCTCCCGTGCGCAGTGTCAGCCCGTCCAGACCATACCCGTATGACGCGGCAAACACCCCGCCCTCCAGGTCGCTGTCGTCGTCCGGTATCCCGGCCGCCACGCTGAACTCGTGCTGCCCCGGACTCAGCTGCCCGGCCATTACCGACAGCGGGAAGACCTGCGTCTGCACCCGCCCGTCATCCCCGGTGACGGTCATCGTCACGTCCCCGCTGCTGTACAGCGGCACATCCGTGACGGAGAACGGCCCGGACGGCATCATCCCCGAGTACAGCATCCTGCCGTTCTGGGTCAGGGTCACCCTTGAGGGACCGTTCGCAATGCCGCTGAACACCGGGGTATACCCCAGGTTGCCCGGCTTCATGCTGTTGTTCCGCGACAGGGACACACCGTACGTGCCGGTACTGCCCAGCAGGCTGTCACCGGTCGAGGTCTTCCCGACCGCCAGGTCCGCACTCAGGGAGCGGATGGCCCGGGTGGCCGTGAACATGTTTATCGTGGCCTCGTTGCTCCCGCCATCCCCGGTACTGGCCGTGGCTGACGAGCTCACCACCCAGCGACCGATGTTGGCCTTCAGGTCTGCTGAGCCGAACGCCGACGTGTTGTACCGCCCGCTGTTGGCGTTCGCGTTGTAGTTCATCCGGAACGCCTCCGTGCCGTAGTCCCACTCCACGTTCTCCGGCATTTTCACCAGTCCTTTCTGCGGAATGGCCAGCGACAGGCTCTGGGTGGCGACATCAAAGTCCACCTTCACCGCCGGCGCTTTCGCCAGCACCCAGCACTGCCGCATGGCGTCATATCCCTTACGGAAGTACTCCGCGCTGACATAAATCCCGGCCTTTGCCAGCCACGCTTCTGACAGACACAGCGCTTCGCTGTCCTGCGGTGTTACGTCCAGGATCCGCTTCCCGATATCCTTCCCGTTCAGGGACAGATCCACCAAGTAACGCCCCGGCGCATAATCTCCATTCAGCGCCGCCCAGACTTCCGGGTTAATTCCCGCCCCGCCCTGAATAAAGGACATGTCCAGTTTTTCTCCGGCACTTGCGGTACCGCTGCCCAGGGCAACCGCTATCGCAAGTGCCAGCACGGCATGGCAAAAAGACATCTGGCAGGCTGGCTGTCTTACGTTATTCCCGTTCATCAGCATTCCTTACTGGTAGGTGACCACAAAGGTCAGGGCGCCGTTGTACTCACCCGCCTTCACGTCCGCCGGAAACACCGGCTGCGCACGAAACCGGAACTGCCCCTTCGCGGCAAAATCCACCGGGTACTTCACCTCATGATTTGCCTGCGTGATGCGCCCCCGGAAGTCCGCCTGCGTATCCGCGGCCCGCACATCGATACGGATACCGTCGCCAGCGCCACGGGTGACCACACCCTGTCCGTCCAGCTGGCCCGGGTTGCCGAAATTCAGGGTGGCGATCTGCCCGGCCAGAAAGGCCGAACAGCCCTGAACGGTGGCGCCGGTCTCATACAGACGCACGGTGAAATCACGCGGCGGCACGGGTGCAGCGGACGACTTACGGTATGTCCCGAAGGTCAAACGGCTGCTGCCGGTACCGTCAGCATCCACCACCACATGACAGGCAGAGGCCACCACATCAGCACTGAACAGGGTTTTCTGAACGGAAGCGTGAGAAAGCCCGCCCCCTGCCAGCAGCAGAAGGAAAAATATCTTTATTTTTTTCATCGCAAATCCGGAGCAGACGGTTCAGTCTGCTTTATCATTCATGATGGCTGTAATAACCCGCCAGTTTATGCACATTCCTGCTGATAAAATTCAGCCGGTTAACACTGGTGCTGAGATACCCGCCACTCATACCGTGGCGTTCGCACACAACCTTTCTGGAATACCCGGAAACGAAATAATCTTTCAGGGCCAGAATAATCTTTTCACTGTGTATCGGGGATATATCAACAAGTAGCCAGAACTGCTCTTCGGACACGGCCCCCGGTTCGAGTTCCCCGGCCCTCACTATCCTGACGCCGGAAAATGATTTTTTATTCAGTTTCAACGGAACTTCCTTCCTTAACTTTTCCTTAACCTTCCCGGCAAGGAAAACATGTAAAGGGAAGATAACTAATCTTTTCGCTTATTATATTTAAGAGATTAATGCTGAAAAGGCCATTTTTAACGATCTTTTAATCCATAACAAAACACATATCCAAAATATAACACTAGAAAATATAATGAAAACAGAATTAGATTCTAAAAAATAACATCAAATCAATACAAAAGATCGCCAAACCATCCATTAACCATGCATTACACTCCCAAAAAAAAGAAAAGATAAATTAATCAAAATCAAAAACAGAAAATAATAACGAAAAAGACAGAACTTCATGTAATAAAACTGAATATCACGATATAAAATACATTTAAATCAAATGGATACACAGCAACCTCGCAGCACTTAAAAAAGACGTTGATTTATAGTTAAGCCGGAATCGACCGCAAACAAAGAGGTTTCCCAGCCCCGAACAAGTACCGCAGGATATTATTCACCACGCAAGTATCTTCCTGTTTTTCAACAAAACGCAAAACAGTAACCGAGAATTAAAGGGCCCGATGAACAGGGTATATAAAATACAGAACCATTAATGCCGGATAAAAACAACGTTCAGAAAACAGGCTGGGAGAGTATTAAATTATGTTCAGATATTAAAAAAAGGGAAATAAATAAAAAAAACGGACATGGTTGCCGTAATAAAATAACATCCGTTCCATTCTTAAACATGGATCAGGTGGAAGAAGGGAAGGTGTTTACACACAGAGAAAACGTTCAGTCAGCAGATAAACAACCCGCAATGCCTGACTGCTGGAGCTAAAAGAGTCTCTCCGGGTTAATACATAATTAAACAACAGACAGTGTAATTTTCGACAGGAAAGGAATGATCAGGGGAGATATAACACGGCTCCGATAACGGTCAGGTGCAGGACACAAAGTTGCGCAAACCAGCGGCCACCGGGCAGCAGACCTGACAGCATCATCACGCCCCCGGACGGGATATTGAGCAGCAGGACAGACATCGTCAGTCTGGCGGCAGCCATCATCTTCTGACATCCGATCGTCAAAAAGAACAGAACACACAGTCTGGCCGAGAATGTCTGCTGGTAAATACGCCCAACGCCTTTCAGGTTGCCAACATAGAATATGTCCTGTGACCCCAGATAACCGGGATGCGCCGTTTCGATTTCTCCACACGCCTCGTCGTCACTGGCTCTACGCTCCAGCGCTTTCAGGCGCTTTTTGAAGTTCTCAAGGTTATGGCGAAACCAAACAGAACGGACACCGCTTCCGGAGATAAAGACTCTCTGTTTACGTAACTCATTACTGGTTCTGTGCTGACCTCGCTGCTGCATAATAACAAGCGATAACTCTTATAAGTAACGTAGGACCAGGGTGTGTTTCGTAACTATTTTTTGTACAACTTGACGCTGCATATCGACGAAAACCCACTTAATTTGATGGAAAATGTTCAAAACTGAATTCATTTTTTATTTCAGGGGCAATGTTCATCCGTAACTTGAAGTGTCTGTGAGGTTAATGGATACGTTCTGGAGTTTAAACACTCTCCACCAAATCCCCCAACGTCACCATCAACATCATCGGATCCATCGGCGACGGTACAAACCCCACCCGCTGGTAAAATTCCCGCGCTTCATCCGACAGGGCGTGAACCAGCATCCCGCGAATGCCGATAGTCTCCGCCACTTGAATAACCCGTAGCCCTGCGTCGCGTACCAGCGCCCGACCAACGCCCTGCCCATGAAGCGATTTATCCACCGCCAGACGCCCCAATACCACAATCGGAATCGGGTCAGGCATATTGCGACGAAAGCGACCGGGGGCGGTATTCGTCGTGACCGCGCTGGACGCCAGCGAGTAATAGGCCAGTACGCTCGAATCGCTGCCACAACACACAAAGGTACGGGACGCACCAGTGGTCTGATTTTTCATCGCCCGCTGTTTCAGCCAGTTATCCATAGAATCCACACCGCAGCAAAACGGAGTAAGAATATGTCCGGCATGAAGCGGCTCAGGGGAGGAGATCATTTTTCCTGCTCCCACGGCGCAGGGGTCTGCATGGTTTTACGCAGTGCGGCATTAGGTGAAGGTGTTTGATCCAAACGAGCCAGAAATTCCTGATAGGCCTCTGGATCGGCCATAATGATGCGTTGTTCGATCAGCGCTTCCTCGGCGGCAGCACGGGCAGCTTCCAGCACAAAGTCAGTGCGGTTTTTCCCTCTGGCTTTCGCCGCTCGATCAATAAGATCGCGCTCGGCGGGTTTGATACGCAGGTTCAGGGTTTCGCGTTTCATCGCCATACTGTTTGCGGCTGGCATAGTGTTGTCCTCTTGTACTTCTGTGGATATTAAGTATACAACACGCGTAACGCAGATGTCATTACGATAAATTTAGAAGGAATAGAACCGGAGTATCGAACCGAAAGGTTTTCTACTCATTTAGAGATTCAGTACCAGGCTGTGCGCTGGCATTCGCTGTGAGTGATTCCTCCTCGGGGCCGACGCAGCAAAAGATTCAATACTGCCGCGCCAAAACACGCAACATTATATAATCAGAAAGCATAAACCTAACGGATACGCACAGTAAGAACCCCAATAACGTGTTACACCGTTTTTCATAAAGCCAACCATACGATTGAATGCGTCCCCTCCCCCTCAAACTTCCGGATATCGCTACGCCATCTACCCGCCGCAGTATATATTTACCGCGTTGTATGCCTTTCCTAACCGAGAACGTTAATATTTACCTCCAGGATAAACCTTATCACAAATTAAAATCAGATCTTATACCTTATGCTAACTACCTCCATGAAATTAAAGAGCTATTCTCTAAAAGATTAAAGGAAATTATTACTTAATTCAAATTTTAAAGAGATAATTTGATAATAACATGAGCCAATTCTTGTAAATTTCCATCTTTTTTTTATACGCGACATAGTTTTTTAACGATACTATAATATGTAGAAATGCAATATAAAATAGCATTTTCCATAGAAAATGAAAAGATCGCCACCTGATACCTTAAGTTCGCAAATAATTATATAGCTATATATTAGTTTTTTTGAAATATTTTTCAGAATAATTTTTGATTTACACGCACATTTAATAAAAGGAAATTATCATGCTAAAAGTATTTAATCCCTCACCTGTCCAGGTGGGGAGCATTGAATGTTTACAATCAGCGCAAAACTGGCAGAGGAAATCCTTATCACTTCAGGGATTAAATTTACTGCAGTCCGTGCTCATCAAGCTCACCACGGGTAAAATTTCAATTACGACATCGTCCGGGGAGTATATTACGGCATCAGGGCCAATGTTAATATTTTTAGCTAAAGATCAAACCATTCATATCACAATGGAAGAGACTCATGAACAGTTAAATTATAATTTAATTGAATTAGATTCAGCGTCAATAAAAAATGCTTATAATTTTTTTCTGTATGAACATGCAGACTTTTCGGCCCCATTAACAAAACCGACGACAAAACATCTGTTAGCGCCAATAGAAACAGGCGTAGCAAGAGTATTCAACCTCTTACACTCTTCAAATAAAAGCCAAAAACTATCCCAAGATAAAAAGGAATATTTAATAAGATTTCTACTTTCAGAGTTCATCTATGAACCCGAAGCATTTGCTCTCTTCAGAGAACTATCGCAAAATACATTAGCCGAAAACATTTATAATATTATTATAAGCGACATAAGTCGAAAATGGGCGCTCAAGGATATTTCTGACTCACTCTATATGAGTTGTTCCACATTAAAGAGGAAATTGAAACAAGAGAACACCTCATTCAGCGAAGTTTACCTTAATGCGCGAATGAATAAAGCGACAAAACTTCTACGCAATAGTGAATATAATATTACCCGAGTGGCTTATATGTGTGGTTATGATAGTGCTTCTTATTTTACATGCGTTTTTAAAAAACACTTCAAAACTACACCATCGGAATTTTTAGCGTTTTTATCTTCCTCTCGTCATCAATATGTTAATTGAGATATCTGACAATGCAGTATAAGAACAAAGCAAAACATATTAATATAAGAGATGGGATTCTGTTGCTCGCTAAAAAATTCGACCTAACATTGAGCGAGAAAAAAGTCATTTATTACGTGGCAGCAGGATTATCTGTTAAAAGTTGCTCAAATTTATTAGATCGAAATATAAAAACGATTTCAACACAAAAGAGATCAGCCTATAAAAAAATGGATATTACTACTGATGTTGAATTAATCCATTTGATGCTGAATGAGTTTTACATATCAGTCGATATTACGTAATTTTTTCTAAAATGTTGCCAAAGTGGTAGGCAAGGCAATTCTGGATATCATCTTCAGAGATCGGTGTGATATCTACGTTGTTTAATTTAACTGTTCCCGTATAGCAATGACTGGAATTTGATAGTGCTTTGATTAAAGAAGATTTACCTGAACCTGATGTACCGATAATACCCATAAAATCTCCGGGAACAGCAGTGAATGAAAGCTGTTCAATCAGTGTTCGTTCCGCAAACGCTATGGGGTAATTCTTCGCTGTCTATCGGCTGGCTGACGATCGACTCTACTCCGCCAGTGTTGATAACGATACCGGTAACTGGCATGTTTCTGTTCCGCAATCCGCTATTCTGTCGGGGGGGGAGAATCAGTACATCATTACGGCCACCGATCCCGCCGGGAATAGCGCCACCGCCAATGGAACATTTACAGGCACATCGCCGACGTAAAACCCGGTTAACAAGAGTTCCGGCGTAGATGAAATGATTTCGCTTAGCGAGGCGACATGGCATTCGGTAAGTGTTGATGAAGAATATTATGCCTGATAACTAAACATCACCATGCGAGGTCTCTTCGGAGGCCTCCTGAAAAAAACAGAATAATATTTATTGTCTGTTAATTATTACAGAGAGAGTTAATTTATAAAAAAAAGCGGCAGACTACGCTGCCGCAAATATGAGGAGGACAATTACCGTTACGCTACACCACAAAGTAATCCGTTACTGAGGTAAGTAAAACATAAATATCCCCAACAATGAATCAACGAATCAAACAATCGTCAAATCATGGTATTAATAACCTTGTTCTGTTTTAGCATACTGTGACAGTAAAAATAGATTTTAGTCATTCTGTATATCACACGAAAATTTATAAAACAGATTTGGTTCACTCACAATATACAAATTATTTTCATTATCCATGGCAATCCCTTCTGGTTGGGGGATATCGTCTCTGAGCCCTGACCACTCCGCCGTCAGGAACAATCGATCGCGCACCCGCCACTCGGAACTGACCTCAAGGATCATTTTTGACTCGTCCGACAACACCAGCAGCGAATCCGTTGGGGCATGGTATTCAAGTCCGGAGACATCGCTCACACTTGCAGTGATGGCAGAAGGCAACGCTCTGGTGATACCATTTTTGCTCATTTCTACTTCTTTGATCATTATGGGTTTTCTTTCTTTTGCGGCATATAATCTCTCATTTTTCGCATCCCATGCCGTACCTTCCAGCCCTTTATTTTTTGCTTTGTCATAGCCCTCAAGCTTCACCATGGAGATTATCTGCATGGTGCCGCGCTGAATATCCACCTGTGTTTTATAGACCGCGCCATCTTTCTCACTGCCTATCTGGAACTGGTTGCCCCCACTCCATGCAATAGACTCCGGGTCGTGGATGCCCTGGAGCGGCATCCGCCCTACCAGCTGCCCTTCTGTCGTTAACCAGACCAGTTCAGGGGGATTATTAATAACGGCGAAAAGCATCCTATCTTCGGCGGAGTAGGTCAAACCTGAAAGGTTACTCTCAACTCCTGCGACTGGTTTTTGCTGAATAACCGCTTTATAGCTACTCAGTGCTAGCGCCGAGGGTTTATCACCATATTTGAGGATCAGTTGATAAACATAGCGTATATCGTCCCTGACCATAAATAAAATCACGCCCAAGAGTACAACCACAATAACGCGTTTTAGTAATCTCATAAAAAATCCATAACAGATCGCGCCACGACTGATGTCGTAACGCATTTCTTAAAAATAAAGCCGATGTCCGATAGAATCGTTATTCGGTTATGGCGAGCGCCATTAGCATAGGCAAAATGAAATAGTGAGGGTTATCACAAAAAGCCCGATTTTAATCACTAACGTACCCTTTTTGTAAATTGACATAATCAAGAGGAGGGTAGTTTCGGCTAATTATTTAAATAGTACGTCTGCAAATTCGCCCCTGTATGCAGGGCGAATGACAAAAAGTGATAATTAATGAGATGTAACACCGCAATCTGATCTGCTATTGCTGCTCCCACTTCTATTCAACCGGGCAGCAAAAAAATGAAACTCAACCTTATTACCGTCAGCCTGGCTACGCTCGTTGCCGCTGGCGCATTCCCGGCCCATGCCGGTCCTCAGGCGCATGTCGTGTGCGGCTATCACCACACGCTGGGCGATGACGCGATTATGATGTTTGGTAAAGCGAATCAGGCGATGTGGCATGACTTTTTTGGCAACACCCACACCGACGCGGTCTCAACCTACCAGACGTTGCGCGCGCAACCAGATACCACCTGTGATAATAAAGCCGACAGCTCCGCTTACTGGGCGCCGTCCATGAAATTACCCGATGGTGAAATCGTAAATCCGGCCTACCAAAAGACCTATTATCAATCTACAAATGTTGCGCAATATCCGCTCCATCCATTCCCGGCCGGGCTGGAGTTACTGGCAGGCGATCATCACGGTACTGGCCCCAGTTCCGCAATCACCTTTTTATGTGCCAACGGCAAAGGTTACACCAACAAGGTAGGCGAAATATGCGGCCTGCGTAAAGCGGGCGATGCCGTCCAGTTTAATATCGGGATCGCTTTCCCCAACTGTTGGGATGGCGTCAACCTGAAACCGACCCATAGTCACAATAACGCTATCTATGCCGACCACGGGAAATGTTCCGCAGACTATCCGGTCAAAATCCCGACGGTGAATATGAACATCGCCTGGGTACTCCCGCAGATCTCCTCGCTGGATACGTCTAAAGTGGAATTGTCGATGGACCCGGTAATGCATGGCGAAACCCGGGCAGAGCGCTGGGGAAGTCTTTATACCGCCCATGCCGATTTTATGAATGGCTGGACGGAAGATGGCGCGCAGTTTATGACGGATCTGTGTATGAATCAGGGACTGGATTGCGGCACTACGGTTCCTTACGCCTACAGTAAAGCGGAAGAAAATACCTGGGTAAGCAGCGAAGACGACAAGCCTCATGCCAGCGTCGATACCTTGTACGTACAGGATGACTGGACAAATGGCGGACGCACGCAGCACCCGGAAACGCTCACGCTGGTGAAATTTAAGATCCCGCCCCTGCCTGCCAATATGGACGCTTCGCTATTCAAATACCGTATTCGCCTTTTTGGCGGCAAAACGGAAACGAACGGCGCCGATCAAATTTTCTTTTACCCGACCAGCAGTGACTGGCACGTCAGTACCGTGTCCTGGAACAATAAACCGGCGATCAACTACCATTCCGATGCCGTGTTATATCTAAACCATTCACATGAGTATCGCATGGTTGATGTCGATAAAGCGGTGCGCAAAGCGCTGGCGGAAGGGAAAACGGAAATATCCTGGTATATCGGCGGCGACCGTCAGGGAAATCACTACGATTTCACGCCAGCGGACTCAAAACAGAGCCTGGTGCTGATGCTGACCGGTTTCAAAAAGACGCCGGAGCTGTAATAGTAAACTGTGCCCGCTGACGCAACAGCGGGCACGATGGCGGCACAAGCATTATGGCACGCCATCAAAACCTGACCAATACCTCAGAAAAACAACCGTTTATTCTCAGGCTGTAGTCCCTGTTGCTGCTGAACATCCTGCAGATAACAGGTCGCTACGATGGCAAGCCGGGCATAGAAGGCGCTAACGGCATTGCGTTGCAGCAATTCCAGATAGCGGAATCCCCAGGGCAGCAGATGCGCCTCCAGTAACCGGTTGGCCGCCACGTTGTCGCCTCGTGCCAGCAGATCGCTACAGGCTAATAGCATCAGGCCAAACTGATCTTCCGGCTCACGTTCACGGTCAGTGAATACCATGCCCTGCGCCTGTAAAAAAGCTCGATAATCGGCGGTGGTTTCCCCCATCAGCAAATTATCTTTTTCCAGATAGACCGATCCCCAGGGCGGGACGGGCATCTTTCCCTGGCCTTCAAACAACACGGAAAATTGCCATGTAAGCACATCATCATCCGGTAGCGACCATGACGCACACAGTGATTCAATATGTCCGCGATCGCGCCAGGGGTAAAGCTCAGGCAACGTTGGCAAACAGTCGAACAACGCTTTCACCTCCGGCCTCTCAGGGGAGAAGTAAAACAGTGCGCCGAGGATACGCGGCAAAACAGCACGGGAAGGCATAGCAATAGCTCCTGAAATATTTCGCCTGATGACGCTACGCTTATCAGGCTTACATGGCATAAACCGGGCAAAAAACTACATTGGCAGCGTCCACAGATTGTAAAACGCAATCCTACCCGCCAACTCCGCCGCGATAACCACCACTGCCGTCATGGCCAGCACCGCAGCGCTCGATTTCAGGCGCGCGCAGGCCACCACCCCGACCACGCCCGCCGCCAGCAATATCGCCTGGGCGGTAAACCAGCTATGCTGCGCAGCGGTCAGAGCGCTATCGGCGCTCATCAGCGTCGCCATATAGCCCGGGCGCAGACAAAAGCTCACCAAAATCGCCAACACGCTGACCAGTAGCCCCAGACGGCGCACGCCAAACAATGCCGCCAACGCGCCGCCGCCAATCAACGGCGTCAATATCATCATTGCCGTGGTGTAAGATGAACGCCAGGTCGCCACCGTCGGCAGTTGGTAAATCTGCGGAACGGCGTATAAGAAGACCACCCCGACTATCGCTGCCAACCATACCAACGCGTTACACAGCGGCGTCGCCCGGTTCAGCAACAAACCGAGCGCCCCCAGACCGCCGAGCGCCGCAAAAGCCGCCGACAAGACAATCTCGTTACTCATCGGCGAATGTCCGACGCGCAGCAGCATATTCAGCGCGCGCAGCGGTTGCCCGACGTGGAAGATGCCGACAATGACGCCAAGCCCAAACAGGCACATCACCGAGAACAGACCGATAGCCTTACGCCGCGGCGCGACCAGCCCCATTGCGCCGCCAATCAGCAGCAGAATAAACGCGCCGACCGCGCTCTGGGTAAAGACCGTAAAAAAGACCAGCGGTAACTCATGCATGGCGCACCTCCCGAATGTTCATGATTGCGCCTTCCGTATCGCCTGTGGGTCTCGCTTTCGGATGCGGTTTAATAATGAGGTTAGGATGGGTGAACGACGCCGAAGGCAGCGGCGCAATTTGATTCTCCGTGCCATATTTTGCCCGTAATTCATCGACAGGGCCAAAATCCAGCGCTCGCTGCGGGCAAGAATCCACACAAATAGGGCGCAGATTGTTCTCCAGTCGGTCAAGACAACCGTCGCATTTACGCATCACGTTCGCCTGCGTATCAAACTGCGGCGCGCCGTAGGGGCAGCGCATTTCACAATAGCGACAGCCGACGCATACGCTGTCATCCACCACTACCAGACCATCCTCTTTGCGTTTATGCATCGCCCCGGTCGGACAGCCGGAGACACATACCGGCTCATCGCAATGGTTACAAGCAATAGAGAGGTAGTAGGTAAAGGTGTCGTGATGCCAGCTTTCCCCCTCTTTCACCCAGCTTCCGCCGCCATATTCATAGACGCGGCGCAGTTTCGGACCAACATCCAGATCTTTATTATCCTTGCAGCTTACCTGGCAGGTTTTACAGCCTGAACAGCGCGAGGAGTCAACATAAAAGCCATACTGTTTCATCGTACATCACTCCTTAAGCGCGTTTAATTTCAACCAGATTGGTATGCTGCGGATTGCCTTTCGCCAGCGGCGAAGGGTGGTGGCTGGTCAGCGTATTGATACAGCCGCCGACATCAACGCCGTTGCCGTCAAGCCGCGTCCACGCGCCCTGCGGCATCGCCGCCACGCCGGGTAAAATGCGCTGGGTCACTTTACAGGGAAGCTCCACCACGCCGCGGTCATTGAATACATGCACCCGATCGCCGGACTTCAATTGGCGGGCGCTGGCGTCAATCGGGTTAATCCAGACTTCATCCGGCACCGCCTCATGCAGCATCAGCACATTGCTGTAGGTCGAGTGGGTATGCCCTTTGGTATGGAAGCCGCTTAACTGCAACGGATACTTCGCCGTCAGCGCTTTGTTAAGGTGCGACTCTTTCGCCGGACAAAATTCCGGCAATGCGGGAATTCGCTCGCCTTCTGGCAAAGTCCACGTTTGCGCCAGATCCGCCAGCGCCTGGGAGTAAATTTCAATTTTGCCCGACGGCGTGGAGAGTGGATTAGCCTCGGCGTCGGCGCGGAAATCGGCAAACGCAAGGCTCTGCTGCTCGGTCGCGATACGCTGGTCAATCACGCCCATCTCTTTCGCCACGCTCCACTCCGGCAGGTATGGACGTTTCTCACGGATCTGCTGATAGTGCATCTCCGCCCACTGCGCCTGAGTTCGGCCCTCGGTATATTGCTCGCGCAGTCCAAGATGCCCGGCGATATCCGCGCAGATGTCATACGTGCTGCGCACTTCCCACATCGGTTTAACGGTTTTCTGAATCGCAATCATATAGTTATGCGATCCCGCCGCATAGGAGCTGTCCACCAGGTCTTCCGCCTCAAGATAGCTGGTCTCCGGCAACAGCAGATCCGCATACATCGCGCTGGGCGTCATATGGTTTTCAATCACGATAATGGTTTCACACAGCGATTCATCCGCGAGAATTTGACGGGTGCGGTTCGTTTCGCCGTGCTGATTCAGCAAGGTATTACCGGCCTGGTTGAAAAACAGCTTAATCCCGGTTTTTAGCCTGTCCGCGCCTTTCACGCCCATTGTCGTCGCGGTCATTTTCTCCGGATGCTGAATGGCGTCCGTCCATAAATAGCAAGGAATAGAGGTTTTGATCGGATTCTTACCGACAGGCAACAATGGCACGCCATACGGCGTACCGTAAGGCCAGTTGCCATTGTTGGTGCCGGGCCGCCCGAAGTGGCCGGTTAACGCTGGCAGCGTCTGAATAGCACGCACGGTTTGTTCGCCGTTGGCATGACGCTGCGGCCCCCAGCCCTGGCAAATATAGCAGGCGCGCGCCGAGGCGATTTTGCGCGCCAGTTGGCGAATACGCGTTGCCGGAATACCGGTGATATCCGCCGCCCATTCCGGGGTTTTCGCGATACCGTCATCGCCCGTGCCAAGAACATAATCTTTATAGCTGGCGTTAGGCGCAGCCGTGTCCGGCAAGGTGCTACGGTCGTAGCCGACGCAATAGCGGTTTACCAGCGCCTCGTCGAGAAGCTGTTCGGTAATCAGCGTATGCGCGATGCCGGCGACTAACGCAGCGTCCGTGGTTGGGCGAATCGGTAGCCATTCGGCGTGTTCGGTAATCACCGAATCGGTATAGCGTGGATCGATAATAATGACTCGGGCTTTCGAGGTCTCCAGCGCCCGGCGCAGCTCTTCAACCTGACCGCCGCCGGACATCCGCGTTTCTGAGAGATTCAGACCAAATAGCACCACCAGATCGGAATGCGCGATCTGCGTAAAATGGCTACCGACATAATCGCCGTGGGTATAGGGCGTGGCGGTGGCGATTTGCGCCGTGGAATAGGTGTTGTGATAATTTAAATAACCGCCGGTGAGATTTAATAATCTTATCCAGGCGGGCCTGCCCTGTGTATGATAATATGCCCCGGATTGATAATTATAATAAATAGCTTCCCGGCCATATTGTTCGCTAACGCGCGTTAATTCCGCTGCAATAAAGGCCGTGGCCTCATCCCATGAAATACGTTTAAATTTTCCTTCACCGCGTTTTCCCACTCTTTTCATCGGATACTTAATGCGATCCGGGCTGTAGACGCGCCAGCGACTGGAACGCCCACGCAGGCAGGGACGAATCTGATGCTCGCCGAATACCGCGTCATCTTTCGCGTCTTCCGGCTCAATGCGCACGATGCGATCATTTTTCACGATAACCTTAAGCGGGCATCGGCTGCCACAGTTGACCAGACAGGCGCTGTGCCTGACGGTTTCGTCGTTGGCATCCTTCGGTATCGGGATATCCTGCGCCTGGGCAGTGGTAGCAAAAGGCAGCGTAATCGCCTGACTTAGCGTCACCGCCGCCCCTACTTTTGCAGTAGCGACAATAGCATCACGTCGGGTTATGGTTGTGTTCAGCCATTTTTTTATTTCCATTTTTTATTTCTCACATTGCTTCCATAATTATTAATAATATGTAATGAAAACTAATCATAATAGATTAAACATTAGCGCTGATTGATTGTGATCAAACGCATTCTGAACGTCAGTAAAAATAAAACGTGACACCGCATACGTTATTATAAAAATTAATGAAAAATTATTTTATGCAATTCTGATGAAAATAAATTACCCATCACGGTATCCGGCGATATTAATTAACGACATGACGTTTGCCAGTCGACATGAGCAGGTAGCGCCCCCTACAAGGTAAGACGGGCTTTTCAACACTGGAGCAACATCGCCTATGCCTTTGAATTAGACGCCTCATCAGGGATAATAACCTTACGATTCGTCCGCTCAGGTCCACTATGAAACACTCCCTGCCATGCCGGGCGTTACGCAAACGCCCCATGAAACTCGGCACTACCGTCATTCTGATGGTCAGCGCCGTTTTGTTTTCGGTGCTCGTTGTGGTCCATCTGATCTATTTTTCGCAAATCAGCAGCATGACGCGCGACGCGCTGGCAGATAAAGCGCTGGCGGTGGCGCGCTCGCTGGCGGACTCTCCGGCAATTCGCGAGGGGCTGAAAAAACCGCCTGCGGAAAGCGGCATTCAGACGCTCGCCGAAGCGGTGAGCCAGCATAATGGCTTTTTGTTTATTGTGGTGACCAACATGCAGGGCATCCGTTATTCACACCCAGAAACGCAGCGAATCGGCCAACCGTTCAAAGGCGATGACATTCTGCTCGCGCTGCAGGGAAAGGAAAACGTTGCCATTAATCGCGGCTTTCTTGCCAAAGCGCTGCGCGTTTTCACACCGGTTTATGATGAACGCCACCGGCAGATCGGTGTGGTAGCGATCGGCCTGGAACTCAGTCACGTTACGCAGCAGATCAACAATAGCCGCGGCAGTATTATCTGGTCCATTCTGTTCGGCGCTCTGGTGGGGTTAGTAGGCACGTATGCGCTGGTCAAGGTGCTAAAACGTATCCTGTTTGGCCTAGAACCCTATGAGATCTCAACCCTGTTTGAACAACGCCAGGCGATGCTGCAGTCAATCAAAGAGGGCGTTATCGCCGTGGATGGTAGCGGCGAAGTTACGTTGATTAACCATGCGGCGCAGGCGCTGCTCGATTATCGAAAAACGCAGGATGACGCCAGATTATCCACCCTGAGTCATGCCTGGTCGCAGGTGGTGGACATTAGCGAAGTGTTGCGTGACGGTACGCCGCGCCGCGATGAAGAGATTATCGTCAAAGGCCGCCTGCTGCTGGTGAATACCGTTCCGGTGCGCAGCAACGGCGAAATTATCGGCGCGATATCCACCTTCAGGGATAAAACAGAAGTTCGCCAACTGATGCAGCGGTTGGACGGGATGGTGAACTACGCGGATGCGCTCCGTGAACGATCCCACGAATTCATGAACAAATTACATGTGATTCTGGGATTATTGCACCTGAAGAGTTATAAGCAGCTTGAAGCGTATATTATCAAGACGGCCAATAACTATCAGGAAGAGATCGGTTTGCTGCTGGGTAAAATAAAGTCGCCGATTATCGCTGGCTTTTTGCTCAGTAAAATTACTCGCGCCTCTGATTTCGGGCACAGCCTGGTGATAAGCAGCGACAGCCAGTTACCGGATAATAACAATGAAGATCAGGTTACGGTGCTGATTACGGCGCTGGGTAATTTGATTGAAAACGCGCTGGAAGCATTGAGCCAGGAATCCGGCGGCGAAATCAGCGTCTCGTTACACTACCGCCATGGCTGGCTGCATTGCGAAGTGAGCGATGACGGTCCGGGTATCGAACCTGAGCGCATCGAGGCGATTTTTGAAAAAGGCGTCTCGTCGAAAGGCGCCGAACGCGGCGTCGGTTTAGCGCTGGTTAAACAGCAGGTTGAAGCGCTTGGCGGCGTAATTTCCGTGGAGTCCGAGCCTGGGATCTTCACACAATTTTTTGTACAGTTACCCTGGGATGGAAAAAGGACCAGCCTATGATCAATGTATTAATTGTCGATGACGATGCGATGGTCGCGGAGTTAAATCGCCGCTATGTCGCGCAAATCTCCGGTTTTCATTGTTGTGGAACCGCTTCGACGCTGGAAAAAGCGAAAGAGTTTATCTTCAACAGTGAAAATCACATTGACCTAATCCTGCTGGATATCTACATGCAGCAGGAAAACGGTTTGGATCTGCTGCCTGTCCTGCACAGCGCAGGCTGCAAAAGCGACGTTATTGTCATTTCTTCTGCCGCTGACGCCGCCACCATTAAAGATTCGCTTCACTACGGCGTGGTGGATTATCTGATCAAGCCTTTTCAGGCCACGCGCTTTGAAGAAGCGCTGACCGGCTGGCTACGTAAGAAAACGGCGATGGAAAAACGCCAGTATTACGAACAGTCTGAGCTTGACCTGCTCATTCACGGTAATTCATCCAGCGAGCAGGAGCCTCGCCGGCTGCCAAAAGGGCTGACGCAGCAAACGCTACGCACCTTATGCCAGTGGATTGATGCGCATCAGGAGCAGGAATTTTCTACCGACGAGTTGGCCAACGAAGTGAATATCTCGCGCGTCTCCTGCCGTAAATATCTTATCTGGCTGGTGAATTGCCATATCTTGTTTACCAGTATTCATTACGGCGTGACCGGCAGGCCGGTTTACCGCTACCGCGTTCAGCCGGAACATTACTCTTTACTGAAACAATATTGTCAGTAAGGATACCGCATAAATCCGACGCGAAGCGTTATATCCTGGTAACATTTATTATAACAATGCCAATAAAAACGCTATCACATTAATAACAAACCTGGGAAATTGTGTCAGATCAAATATACTCAA
The DNA here is from genome assembly GCF_051807745.1 of Salmonella sp. NW38. NCBI lineage: Bacteria > Pseudomonadati > Pseudomonadota > Gammaproteobacteria > Enterobacterales > Enterobacteriaceae > Salmonella > Salmonella sp. NW38. The sequence goes on from NZ_JAMMTO010000012.1 coordinate 56,527, forward strand.
CCCAGGCCTGTTAACGTTATTTTCTATAATTACAGCGCTATGCGCTGTTTTTAATTTCAAAACGCTAACAAAAGTTAATTAAGTATTATCCCATGCCGAGAGTGTGTATTTTTATTAAAAAAGGGATTTGTCCGGAATTTTCCTGACACTTAAATAAAATTATGTTTGTAGCAATGGAGCTTGTGCTACGCCTATGGACAATACGTATATTGGTGAGCAGATACGCGTCTCCACACGCCATACTAATAATTTAAAAAAATGGCGTGACAATGATCACATAAGTCACATTCTGTTGGATTTATCTCGTGATTTACCTGATGGCGAGACACAAAAATTAAATAATAAACGCCTGTTTTTAAAACAGACAAATCATAATTTACTGCTCTCGCTGACTCCACCTGCCCATCGCCAGAGGGTGCTTCCCTCTGAACATCACCATCGCAAAAAAATAATTACTTAAAGCAACTCTGTAAAAACCTTAATCGTTAATCGTCGCCACTGGCGCATTGAATATTCGCCATTTCCTGATGCTCATTCACACAAATCAGAGGATGGCTGTGATCCATTTATCAAAATTGACTGGGTTTATCGCGAGGATAAATAAAAATGTTATTTAGTATACAGCTTCTCATAATATTAATATGTCTGTTTTATGGCGCCCGAAAGGGCGGGATCGCGCTCGGGTTGTTGGGCGGTATTGGTCTGGTCATTCTGGTGTTTGTTTTCCATCTCCAGCCAGGTAAACCGCCCGTTGACGTAATGCTGGTCATTATCGCGGTAGTCGCCGCGTCGGCAACGTTGCAGGCGTCAGGCGGGCTGGATGTGATGCTGCAGATTGCCGAAAAGCTGCTGCGTCGCAACCCCAAATACGTCTCTATTGTGGCGCCGTTCGTCACCTGTACCCTGACGATTCTGTGTGGGACAGGCCACGTGGTCTACACCATTTTGCCGATTATCTATGACGTGGCGATCAAGAATAATATCCGTCCGGAACGTCCAATGGCGGCCAGTTCTATCGGCGCGCAAATGGGCATCATCGCCAGTCCGGTTTCCGTCGCCGTGGTTTCTCTGGTAGCGATGCTGGGCAACGTGACATTTGACGGAAAACATCTGGAGTTCCTCGATCTGCTGTCGATCACCATCCCGTCTACCCTGCTCGGTATCCTGGCAATCGGTATTTTTAGTTGGTTCCGCGGTAAAGATCTGGATAAAGACGAAGCGTTTCAGAAATTTATCTCCGTACCGGAAAACCGTCAGTACGTGTACGGCGATACCGCGACGCTGCTGGATAAAAAACTGCCGAAAAGCAACTGGCTGGCGATGTGGATCTTCCTGGCGGCGATTGCCGTGGTCGCTCTCCTGGGCGCGGACTCCGACTTACGTCCAACCTTCGGCGGCAAACCGTTGTCGATGGTGCTGGTCATTCAGATGTTCATGCTGCTGACCGGGGCGCTCATTATCATTCTGACCAAAACCAATCCTGCGTCTATCTCAAAAAACGAAGTTTTTCGTTCCGGTATGATTGCGATTGTCGCGGTATACGGGATCGCCTGGATGGCGGAAACCATGTTCGGCGCGCATATGTCGGAAATTCAGGGCGTGCTGGGCGAAATGGTCAAAGAGTATCCGTGGGCCTACGCCATCGTTCTGCTGCTGGTCTCCAAGTTTGTTAACTCCCAGGCCGCGGCGCTGGCGGCGATTGTTCCCGTCGCGCTGGCTATCGGTGTCGATCCGGCGTATATCGTGGCCTCTGCGCCGGCATGTTATGGCTACTATATCCTGCCGACCTACCCAAGCGATCTGGCGGCGATTCAGTTTGACCGTTCCGGCACAACCCGTATTGGCCGCTTCGTCATTAACCACAGCTTCATTCTGCCGGGTTTGATTGGCGTGAGCGTCTCCTGCGTCTTTGGCTGGATCTTTGCCGCAATGTACGGATTCCTGTAATGGCCGCGCGCGCCGCCAAGTTATGCGCGGCGCGCGACTTAGAGTCTGGCCCATGAGGCTCTTAATACATTTTCTTACTATTAGGCTGGAAGCACATGTCGAAAAAAGAGTTTATCTATCAGGCGCCTTTCCCGATGGGAGAGGACAAAACAGAGTATTATCTGCTCACCTCCGATTATGTCAGCGTCAGTGAATTCAACGGAGAATCTATCCTCAACGTTGAGCCGCAGGCGTTAACGTTGCTGGCTCAGCAGGCCTTCCATGATGCGTCTTTTATGCTCCGTCCTGAACACCAGCAGCAAGTCGCCGCCATTCTCCATGACCCCGAAGCCAGCGAAAACGACAAATATGTGGCGTTGCAATTCCTGAGAAACTCCGAAATCGCCGCCAAAGGCATTCTGCCGACCTGCCAGGATACCGGCACGGCGATTATCGTGGGTAAAAAAGGCCAACGCGTCTGGACGGGCGGCGGCGATGAAGCCGCGCTCTCCAAAGGCGTGTTTAATACCTATATCGAAGATAACCTGCGCTACTCGCAGAACGCGCCGCTGGATATGTACAAAGAGGTCAATACCGGCAGCAACCTGCCAGCGCAAATCGATCTCTATGCCGTCGACGGCGACGAGTACAAGTTCCTTTGCGTGGCGAAAGGCGGCGGTTCAGCAAACAAAACGTATCTCTATCAGGAGACCAAAGCGCTGCTCACCCCAGGCAAGCTGAAAAACTTCCTCGTTGAGAAAATGCGCACGCTGGGCACCGCAGCCTGTCCGCCATACCATATCGCCTTTGTCATTGGCGGCACCTCGGCGGAAAGCACGCTGAAAACCGTTAAACTCGCCAGCACCCACTATTACGACGCGCTGCCGACGGAAGGTAACGAGCACGGCCAGGCATTCCGCGATCTCCACCTGGAACAGGAACTGCTGGAAGAAGCGCATAAACTTGGCCTCGGCGCCCAGTTCGGCGGGAAATATTTCGCCCACGATATTCGCGTAATTCGCCTGCCTCGTCACGGCGCTTCCTGTCCGGTGGGGATGGGCGTCTCCTGCTCGGCAGACCGTAACATCAAAGCGAAAATCAACCGCGAAGGCATCTGGATCGAAAAACTGGAACACAATCCGGGCCAGTATATTCCGCCAGCGCTGCGTCAGGCGGGCGAAGGCGACGCGGTGAAAGTCGATCTCAACCGTCCGATGAAAGAGATCCTCGCCCAGCTATCGCAGTACCCGGTCTCGACTCGCCTGTCGCTGACGGGCACCATTATCGTAGGTCGCGATATCGCCCACGCGAAGCTAAAAGAGCGTATTGAATCCGGCGAAGACCTGCCGCAGTATATTAAAGACCATCCCATCTATTACGCAGGTCCGGCAAAAACCCCGGCAGGTTATCCATCTGGCTCATTAGGCCCCACCACCGCAGGCCGAATGGACTCTTATGTCGATCTGCTGCAATCCCACGGCGGCAGTATGATCATGCTGGCGAAAGGCAACCGTAGTCAGCAGGTCACGGATGCCTGTAAAAAACACGGCGGCTTTTATTTGGGCAGTATCGGCGGCCCGGCGGCGGTTCTGGCACAGCAGAGCATTAAGCATCTGGAGTGCGTCGAGTATCCGGAACTCGGCATGGAAGCTATCTGGAAAATTGAAGTAGAAGATTTCCCGGCCTTTATCCTGGTGGATGACAAAGGCAACGATTTCTTCCAGCAGATTGTCAGCAAACAGTGCGCTAACTGCGCGAAATAACCTGGCAGGCCCGGCGTTCTCCCGGGCCGCGTTATCGGTTAATTGCCGGATGGCGCTACGCTTATCCGGCCTGCACGAGAGACCATGCTCACGCTTTTACATCGCTGGTCGCTACCACAGAAATCGCCGGGCTATCCGGCTGTTCGACGAATGGCGGCGTTTTCCGGTATTTATCCAGCAGGTGGATCTGAATCTTGCGCAGCATATCGCCGTTCAAACGGTAGTAGCGGAAGTAGAGAACCAACGTCATCATGAAAAACAGTACCGGCAGGACAATCATAATAAACTGCATCCCCTGCAGGGTTTGCGCAGACTGCGCCACGTTCGGCGTGTAGCCAATCAGCCCCAGCACCAGAGCGATAAAGAACGCCGCAAACGCCGAGCCGCCCTTCACGACCATCGTCTGTACGGAATAAGCGATACTCTCGCAGCGAATATTGAGCTTAAATTCCCCATAATCGACCGTATCCGCCACCATGATTACCTGAAGCACCCAAAAGAGCGCGGTCCCGATATTCAGGAAAATACCCGCCGCCACGATTAAAGCGGCATTATGGACATCCGCCAACGCCATCGCGAAGAGCCCTGCGCAACTCAGAACGGGCATCACGGAGGCGCCCGCCCACAATATCCGCCGCGATAACATTTTCACCAGCCGGGGGAAGACAATCAGCGTCAGCAGATTCGCCGCGCCGGCGTAAGAAAGGTAATAGGGAAAAAGATCGGCATCGCCAATCACATAGGTGAAGTAGTAGATCGCAAAGCCATTGATAATATTGGAGGCAATGTTATACGCCAGCGCCATTCCCAACAGGCAAGAGAGCTGATCGTTTTTGTATATCAATCCAACGATCGTTTTTAACGTCAGATGTGGGCGGCCCGCCGTTACACCGTTGTCGGAGGAGTACACCTCATGTACGTTGCGTAATGTCACGATAGTCGAGGCGATAAAGAACGCAATCAGTACCAGCGTAAACATCTGAAAGCCGAACCCACGATCCGCTCCGCCAACGTAGTTCACAAACGGCAGCGTTATACCGGCAGTGACGAAGCCAGCCAGACTGGCGAAGAAACGCGGGAACGGCACCAGTTGTTCGCGTTCTCGCTTATCAAGCGTAATGGTCGGCACCAGCGACCAAAATGGGATATCCATAATGGTATACGTCATGCCCCACAGGATGTAGGTTACGCAGACAAATACAACCTGCGCGGTTCCCTCAAAAAGATGGGCGCTGAACAGCAGGAAAAGCACCAGCGAATTGGTTAAGGTGCCGATCAATATCCACGGCTTAAATTTCCCCCACCGCGAACGCGTGGCGTTGACAATCCATCCCATGATGGGATCGTTTATCGCATCCCAGATTCGCGCGACCAGAAAAAGGGTGCCGACGAGGCCGACCGAGAGTCCCACCACATCGGTGTAGTAATACATCAGGTACATATACACAATGCCGATGGCGAAATCCTTACCAAACGCACCGAACCCGTAACTCAGCTTTGTTGTCAGAGAGATGCTCATAGGGTACCGGGTCGCTGTTACCAGCGCCCGCCTTCTGTTAGTAGAGGTTAAACGCCGGATCTGCCGTCCAGCGCGGCTGGAGATTAACGGCGTAACCAGGCCGGAAGCCAGTCGCCATGCGCGGCGATCAGATCGTCAACCAACGCATAGATTTCTTCGATACCCAGCACCGCTGCGGTATGAGGGTCCATCATCGCCGCGTGATACACGCGATCGCGGTTTTCCGTGAGGATGGCTTCGGTCAACAGCGTTTGCACGTTGATGTTGGTCTGCATCATCGCCGCCAGATGAGAAGGGATCGTCCCCACCTTCGTCGGTTGAATGCCGTTGGCATCCACCAGACAAGCCACTTCCACGCAGCTTCCCTGCGGCAGGTTATCAATCAGCCCCTCATTACGCACATTGCCGTAAATCACGCTCGGCTCGCCGGTCCACAGAGCGTTCATAATGGTGCTGGCGTACTCGCGGGACGGTTTGATGTCGATACGCTCGGCGGTTTTATACTCCTCCAGCTCTTTATGCCAGTTCGCCAGTTGTTCTACGCAGCGTTTCGGATATTCATCCAGCGGCACCTTGTAGCGCGCAATCAGATCCTCGCGTCCCGGTTTAATAAACCACGGCGTGTACTCGGCAAAATGCTCTGATGACTCGGTGACGAAGTAGCCCAACTTTTTGAACATCTCGTAGCGCACAATGTTCTGGCAGCGTTCATTGCCGTGAATATTGGGCTTCGGCGCCTGTCCGGCGTCATAGGCCGCCAGCAATTCAGGATAGAGATCGACATAAGTCCCGTCAGCCGTTTTGCGCTCCAGTTCGAGGTAAAACGCCATGTGGTTAATGCCGGCGCAGCGGTAGCGCAGCGAGGCGGGATCGATATTCAGGTCGCGCGCCAGTTCTTCCGCCGTTCCCTGTACCGAATGGCACAGGCCGACCTGTTTGATATGCGGATAGCGGGCATACATAGCCCAGGTGTTCATCGCCATCGGGTTGACATAATTGAGCATGGTGGCCTTCGGACAGACTTCCGTCATGTCTTCGCAAATCCGCCACAGATGCGGGATGGTCCGCAGCGCGCGCATAATGCCGCCCGGCCCCAGCGTATCGGCGATCGTCTGTTCCAGGCCATGACGCTTACAAACCTCAAAATCGGTCACGGTGCAGGGTTCGTAGCCGCCAATCTGAAAGGCGACCACCACGAAATCCGCATCCTGTAGCGCCGCTTTCTGGTTGGTATGGCAGGTAATCCGGCCAGAAGCGCCCGCTGAGTCCATCAGTTTCCGTACCACAATGTGCGACTCTTCCAGCCGGGTTTCGTCAATATCCATCAGGGCGACATGCGCTGATTTTAGCGCCTCGCGGTGAAACACATCGCCGAGGATATTTTTGACGAAAATCGTAGAACCTGCGCCGATAAAGGTAATTTTGGGTGCCGTCATCATGACTCTCCAGAACAGTAGTGAACACCTTCATGGTGGCACGCGTTCCCGGTGAAAACCTCCGTCTTCCCCGATGAGCATTCCCGAAAACTCAGATCGTATGCTGGCGCGCGGAAGATCTGAGTTTTTGGGACAAAATGGTGTAAAAAGCAGAGTATTCGGCCTGATAGTCAGGCTACGCTCTACAATATCGACGGATTCTGTGTCCGGATTCCCGGTTTCCTCCCGGCTAAAGGGGCATAATTCTGATAATTCAGGAAATGGAGTGACGATGAGTACGCAAGCAATATCCCTCCTCCCGCCCGACCCGCACATGTGCAACGGCGATGAAAAGCAAACCCGTAGCCCGCTGTCGCTCTATTCCGAATATCAACGACTGGACGTTGAGCTGAGGCCACCGCACAGAATGGCCAGCAGTCACTGGCATGGGCAAGTAGAAGTGAATGTTCCGTTTGACGGCGATGTGGAGTATTTAATCAACAATGAAGTCGTGCAGATAAAGCAGGGACATATCACCCTGTTTTGGGCCTGTACGCCACACCAGCTTACCCGCCCCGGCAACTGCCGCCAGATGGCGATTTTCAGTTTGCCGATGCACCTGTTTCTCTCATGGCCGCTGGATCGCGATCTTATCAACCACGTCACGCACGGGATGGTGGTTAAATCACTGGCGACCCAGCAGCTTAGCACCTTTGAAGTGTTGCGTTGGCAGCAGGAAACAAGCAGCCCGAATGAGCAAATTCGCCAGTTGGCGATCGATGAAATCGGCCTGATGCTTAAACGCTTTAGCCTTTCCGGCTGGCAGCCTATTTTGCTCAATAAAACATCACGCACCCACAAGAATAGCGTCTCACGCCATGCGCAGTTTTACGTAAGCCAGATGCTGGGATTTATTGCCGATAACTACGATCAGGCGCTCACCATTAACGACGTCGCGGAGCATGTCAAACTCAATGCTAATTACGCGATGGGAATATTCCAGCGGGTTATGCAATTGACGATGAAGCAGTACATCACGGCGATGCGCATCAATCACGTACGTGCCTTATTGAGCGATACTGACAAAACGATCCTCGATGTCGCTCTGACTGCCGGGTTCCGATCCAGCAGCCGTTTTTACAGTACTTTTAGCAAATTTGTCGGCATGTCTCCGCAACAATATCGCAAGCTAAGCCAGCAACGACGCCAGACGATGCCCGGCTAAAGCCGGATACCACTATCAGCCAAAAAAATAATTCACCTGTCGATAAACGGCAGGTGAAATCGCTCGATATCAATAATTAACCCATTGTTTATTAAACAATAATATCAATAACTGACCATTATTCCATCACTTTACACCCCCTATTTGACGGGGTAATACTTGCCCACGTCACATTCATACGGCGGGTCGGCAAGGCGTAAATTGCACGGCCTCCACAACCGGGTAAAAGATGATGAAAGTATTAATTGTTGAAAGTGAGTTTCTGCATCAGGACACCTGGGTTGGCAACGCGGTTGAGCGTCTGGCGGATGCCTTGAGCCAACAAAATGTTACCGTCATTAAATCGACATCCTTCGATGACGGCTATGCCATCTTGTCCGCGAACGAAGCCATTGACTGTCTGATGTTTAGCTACCAAATGGAACAACCGGATGAGCACCTGAGCGTCAGGCAATTGATCGGTAAGCTTCACGAGCGTCAGCAAAACGTGCCCGTTTTCCTGTTAGGCGACAGGGAAAAAGCGACGGCATCGCTGGACCGCGACCTGCTGGAGCTTGTCGATGAATTCGCCTGGATTCTGGAAGACACCGCTGACTTTATCGCCGGACGCGCCGTTGCCGCCATGACCCGGTATCGCCAGCAACTGTTACCGCCGCTGTTTAACGCGTTGATGAAATACAGCGACATTCATGAATATTCATGGGCGGCGCCGGGACACCAGGGCGGCGTCGGTTTCACTAAAACGCCTGCCGGTCGCTTTTATCACGATTATTATGGCGAAAACCTGTTCCGCAGCGATATGGGGATTGAGCGTACCACGCTCGGTTCACTCCTCGACCATACCGGCGCGTTTGGCGAAAGCGAGAAAAACGCCGCCCGCGTATTCGGTGCTGACCGCTCCTGGTCCGTGGTTGTCGGGACCTCCGGTTCTAACCGTACTATTATGCAGGCCTGTATGACGGATAATGATGTCGTTGTACTGGATCGTAACTGCCATAAATCCATCGAGCAGGGGCTGATCCTCACTGGGGCCAAACCGGTATATATGGTGCCAAGCCGTAACCGTTATGGCATTATCGGGCCAATCTACCCGCAGGAAATGCAGCCTGAAACCTTGCAGAAAAAAATCAGCGCCAGCCCGCTGACCAAAACCAAAGCCGGACAGAAACCGTCTTACAGCGTGGTGACCAACTGTACCTATGACGGCGTATGCTATAACGCCAAAGAGGCGCAGGATCTGCTGGCAAAAACCAGCGATCGCATTCACTTCGACGAAGCATGGTACGGCTATGCGCGCTTCAACCCGATTTATTGCGATCATTACGCGATGCGCGGCGAGCCAGGCGACCATAACGGTCCGACCGTGTTTGCCACCCACTCCACGCACAAACTACTGAATGCGCTTTCACAAGCTTCCTACATTCATGTCCGTGAAGGCCGTGGCGCGGTGAATTTCTCCCGCTTCAACCAGGCATATATGATGCATGCCACCACCTCTCCGTTATATGCCATCTGCGCATCCAACGATGTGGCGGTATCGATGATGGACGGTAACAGCGGCCTGTCCCTGACTCAAGAGGTGATTGACGAAGCGGTTGATTTCCGTCAGGCGATGGCGCGTCTTTATAAAGAGTTTACCGATGAAGGCGACTGGTTCTTTAAACCGTGGAATAAAGACGTCGTCACCGATCCACAAACCGGTAAAACATATGACTTCGCCGACGCGCCGGCAAAACTGCTAGCCACTGACCAGAACTGCTGGGTCATGCGCCCCGGAGAAACCTGGCACGGCTTTAAAGACCTGCCGGATAACTGGAGTATGCTGGACCCGATTAAAGTCAGTATCCTGGCGCCGGGTATGGGCGACGATGGCGAACTGGAAGCATCCGGCGTACCTGCTGCGCTGGTCACAGCATGGCTTGGCCGCCACGGTATCGTGCCGACCCGCACCACCGACTTCCAGATTATGTTCCTGTTCTCTATGGGGGTAACTCGCGGGAAATGGGGAACGCTGATCAACACGCTGTGTTCCTTCAAACATCATTACGACGCGAATACGCCGCTGGCGCAGGTGATGCCGGAACTGGTGCAGGATTATCCTGACACTTACGCGAACATGGGTATTCATGACCTGGGCGATAAAATGTTTGCCTGGCTACGTGAAAATAACCCGGGCGCCCGTCTCAACGCCGCCTATTCCACCCTGCCGGTTGCGGAGATTACCCCGCGCGACGCCTACAACGCGATCGTGAACGACAATATTGAAATGGTGGCGATTGAAAATCTACCGGGTCGCATTGCGGCGAACTCCGTTATTCCTTACCCGCCAGGAATCCCGATGCTGCTCTCCGGCGAAAACTTTGGCGATGAAAATAGTCCGCAGGTGGGTTACTTACGCTCACTGCAATCCTGGGATCATCACTTCCCTGGCTTTGAGCATGAAACCGAAGGCACGGAAATTATTGATGGCGTATATCACGTTATGTGCGTGAAAGCCTAATCACAAAGAGTCTTTTTTTTGAGGATGGCATGTATTCCCTGAGTATTGCTGCAAAACAATAATACTGTCATACCTTTTTGCGCGGGCCCCATCCCGCGCTTTTTTTATACAAAAATGACAAGTTGCCACTCGCGTACAACTTTTTGTACACCCTAAATCATCGTACAAATATTGTAATATTATTCAGGAAAGTTATTTTAGTGCAGTTTCAATTCATCACACAATTGACTCAGTCCCCGTTATCTCTCCCGTTTGGCGAGATCCGGTATTTTATGTTCATATTCCAGGAGTTCGGGTATGAGGATTTGCAGCAACGAACCTTGCATAGTGTTATTAACCGAAAAAGATACATGGTTACGAGTAAATGGTAAGGAGCCAATCAGTTTAAAAGCGAATCATATGGCCATTCTGGCTTGTGAAAATAACGTTATTGACATTTCATCATTAAATAGCGTGCTAGTAATACAAGTGAGTCGCAATAATATTAAAGACTATTTACAATTCCTGAATAAAGATCTCTCACACCTTCCCGTCTGGCAACGCAACGCCGATCCCTTATTGACTGCCAACTGTCTGACGCCGGATATCTTCAGGGTCGCTGCCCGCTACAGCGCGATGGAAACACCGGATGAAATTGTTAGTGAACGTACCCGTGCGCTCCTTTTCACCGTTTTATCCCGCTTTCTTGACCACAAAAAATTTATTTCTTTGTTAATGCACATGCTGCGCAGCCGCATCAGTGACAGCGTTTACCACATCATTCAGAGCGATATTCATAAAGACTGGAATCTGAGCGCCGTTGCCAGTTGCCTGTGCCTGAGTCCAAGCTTGTTAAAGAAAAAGCTCAAAAACGAGAATACCAGTTATAGCCAAATAATCACGACCTGCCGAATGCGTTATGCCGTAAACCAATTATTAATGGACGGAAAGAATATCTCTCAAGTCTCACAGCTGTGTGGGTATAACAGCACATCGTACTTTATTTCCGTGTTTAAAGAGTTTTATGGTATGACCCCCCTGCATTATGTTAGCCAACATCGGGAACGATCGGCTGCCTAATTTTTCTACACTCAACGATAAGACACGATAATAACAGCATTGGCGATAACCCGTCTCCGACATAATTCAGCGGCATTCTGAGGGGGTATGATACGACGTAATTTATCGTAACGAAGTCACCTTTTCAGGAGTCCAAATTATGTCTTCGGATGCTGATGCTCACAAAGTGGGCCTAATCCCCGTCACCTTAATGGTATCGGGGAATATTATGGGTTCAGGGGTATTCTTACTCCCTGCCAACCTGGCGGCCACTGGCGGGATTGCAATCTACGGATGGCTGGTCACTATCATCGGCGCCCTGGCGCTGTCGATGGTTTATGCCAAAATGTCGTCCTTAGATCCCAGTCCCGGCGGTTCCTATGCCTACGCACGTCGCTGCTTCGGGCCGTTTTTGGGCTATCAAACGAACGTGCTGTACTGGCTGGCATGCTGGATCGGTAATATCGCGATGGTCGTTATCGGCGTCGGCTATCTGAGCTATTTCTTCCCGATTCTGAAAGATCCGCTGGTATTAACGCTTACCTGCGTCGCGGTGCTGTGGATTTTTGTTCTGCTGAACATCGTCGGGCCGAAAATGATTACCCGCGTACAGGCCGTCGCCACCGTACTGGCGCTGGTGCCTATCGTAGGGATTGCGGTCTTCGGCTGGTTCTGGTTTAAAGGCGAAACCTATATGGCGGCCTGGAACGTGAGCGGCATGAATACCTTCGGCGCGATTCAAAGCACGTTGAACGTTACGCTGTGGTCATTCATCGGGGTAGAAAGCGCCTCCGTTGCGGCCGGTGTGGTCAAAAACCCGAAACGCAACGTGCCTATCGCCACCATCGGCGGGGTACTGATCGCCGCCGTCTGCTATGTACTCTCCACAACGGCGATTATGGGGATGATCCCCAACGCGGCGCTGCGTGTGTCGGCATCGCCTTTCGGTGACGCGGCGCGTATGGCGCTGGGCGATACCGCAGGGGCTATTGTTTCCTTCTGTGCGGCAGCAGGTTGCCTGGGCTCTCTCGGCGGCTGGACGCTGCTTGCCGGCCAAACCGCAAAAGCGGCGGCGGACGATGGTCTCTTCCCGCCAATCTTCGCGCGGGTTAATAAAGCCGGTACGCCAGTAGCTGGGTTGCTTATCGTCGGCGTGCTGATGACTATCTTCCAGTTCAGCAGTATGTCGCCGAACGCCGCGAAAGAGTTTGGTCTGGTCTCCTCCGTGTCGGTTATCTTCACCCTGGTGCCTTATCTTTACACCTGTGCCGCGCTGTTGCTGTTGGGCCACGGTCACTTTGGTAAAGCGCGCCCGCTGTATCTGCTGATTACCTTCGTCGCGTTTGTGTATTGCATCTGGGCGGTCATCGGTTCCGGCGCCAAAGAAGTGATGTGGTCGTTCGTCACGTTGATGGTGATCACCGCGCTGTATGCGTTGAACTACAACCGCATTCACAAAAACCCGTATCCGCTGGATGCGCCGGTTAAACAGGATTGACCACGTGTAGTTAATGTTATCGCAACAGGCCGGGTAGCGCAGGTTATCCGGCCACCACCAACATTAAGTTCTTAAGGTTCACTTAATTTTACTTTGTCACGATTAGCGTCACCGAATCGATGGACGCATCAACATGTTAAAGCGCTTTCTTAAAAGACCTGTTCTTGGGCAAATCGCCTGGCTTCTGCTTTTTTCCTTTTATATTGCCGTCTGCCTGAACATTGCGTTCTACAAGCAGGTACTACAAGACCTACCGTTAAACTCGCTGCGCAATGTGCTGGTGTTTATTTCCATGCCGGTCGTCGCGTTTAGCGTGGTCAATAGTGTGCTGACGCTGGCCTCATTTATTTGGCTAAACCGACTGCTGGCCTGCGTTTTTATTCTGGTCGGCGCTGCCGCGCAGTATTTTATTTTGACTTACGGCATCATCATCGATCGCTCCATGATCGCCAATATGATGGATACCACGCCCGCGGAAACCTTTGCGCTGATGACGCCGCAAATGGTGCTGACGCTGGGATTAAGCGGCGTTCTGGCAGCCGTGATTGCCTTCTGGGTCAAAATCCGCCCGGCGACGCCGCGCTTACGTAGCGGGCTTTACCGTCTGGCCAGCGTCCTGATCTCTATTTTATTAGTTATTCTGGTCGCCGCCTTTTTCTATAAAGATTACGCCTCGCTATTTCGAAATAATAAACAGTTGATCAAAGCGTTAAGCCCATCGAACAGTATTGTCGCCAGTTGGTCATGGTATTCGCATCAACGGCTGGCGAATTTGCCGCTGGTACGCATTGGCGAGGATGCCCATCGCAATCCATTAATGCTGAAAGGTGATCGCAAAAACCTGACGATTCTTATCGTTGGCGAAACCTCGCGCGGCGATGATTTCTCTCTTGGCGGCTATCCGCGCGACACCAATCCGCGGCTGGCGAAAGACGATGTAATCTATTTCCCGCATACCACCTCTTGCGGTACGGCGACCGCGATCTCCGTTCCCTGCATGTTTTCTGATATGCCGCGCAAACATTATGACGAAGAGCTGGCGCATCACCAGGAAGGGCTGCTGGATATTATCCAGCGCGCGGGGATTAACGTACTGTGGAATGATAATGACGGCGGCTGTAAAGGCGCATGCGATCGCGTTCCGCATCAAAATGTCACCGAGCTAAACCTGCCCGGACAATGTATCGACGGCGAGTGCTACGATGAGGTGTTATTCCACGGTCTGGAAGACTATATCGACCATTTGAAAGGCGATGGCGTTATTGTACTGCATACCATCGGCAGCCACGGCCCAACCTATTACAACCGTTATCCACCGCAGTTTAAAAAATTTACCCCAACCTGTGACACTAACGAAATTCAGAACTGTTCCCAACAGCAGTTGATCAACACCTATGATAATACCGTGCTGTACGTGGACTATATTGTAGATAAAGCCATTAATCTGCTGAAATCTCATCAGGATAAATTCACAACCAGCCTGGTCTATCTTTCCGATCACGGCGAATCATTGGGTGAAAATGGCGTTTATTTACACGGTCTGCCGTATTCTATTGCGCCGGATACGCAAAAACATGTCCCGATGCTCATTTGGCTTTCTAAAGATTATCAACAGCGTTATCAGGTGGATCAGGCCTGCCTGCAAAAACGGGCGAGCACGCTGGATTATTCACAGGACAATCTTTTCTCAACCATGCTGGGATTAACCGGCGTACAAACGACGTATTACCAGGCCGCAGATGATATTCTGCAACCGTGCAGGAGACTAAGCGAATGAAGATACTGATTGTTGAAGACGACACGCTATTATTACAGGGGTTAATACTCGCCGCGCAAACCGAAGGCTATGCGTGTGATGGCGTTTCGACAGCGCGTGCCGCCGAGCATAGTCTGGAGTCTGGTCATTACAGTCTGATGGTGCTGGATTTAGGGCTGCCCGATGAGGATGGCCTGCATTTCCTGACGCGAATCCGACAGAAAAAATATACCCTCCCGGTACTCATTCTGACCGCCCGCGATACGCTCAACGACCGCATTAGCGGGCTGGATGTCGGCGCAGATGATTATCTGGTTAAACCCTTCGCCCTGGAGGAGTTGCACGCCCGCATCCGCGCGCTGCTGCGCCGCCATAATAACCAGGGTGAAAGTGAACTGACGGTTGGCAATCTGACGCTCAATATAGGCCGCCATCAGGCATGGAGGGATGGACAGGAACTGACCCTGACGCCTAAGGAGTACGCGTTGCTCTCACGGTTGATGCTCAAGGCAGGCAGTCCGGTGCACCGGGAAATTCTTTATAACGATATCTACAACTGGGATAACGAACCCTCGACCAACACTCTGGAAGTGCATATACATAATTTGCGCGACAAAGTCGGCAAGTCGCGCATTCGCACGGTTCGCGGGTTTGGCTACATGCTGGTTGCCACTGAGGAAAGCTAAGTGAGCCTGATGCGTTTTCAGCGAAGAGCGATGACCCTTCGCCAGCGTTTAACTCTGACAATTGGTCTTATTCTGCTGGTGTTCCAGCTAATCAGTACCTTCTGGTTATGGCATGAAAGCACTGAGCAAATCCAACTGTTCGAGCAGGCGCTGCGGGATAATCGCAACAACGATCGCCATATCATGCACGAAATTCGCGAGGCGGTCGCCAGCCTGATCGTCCCCAGCATATTTATGGTTAGCCTGACGCTGCTGGTTTGCTACCAGGCGGTACGGCGTATTACCCGCCCACTCGCCGAACTGCAAAAAGAGCTGGAAGCGCGGACGGCGGATAATCTGACGCCGATCGCCATTCACAGCTCCACGCTTGAGATTGAGTCCGTTGTCTCGGCGATCAATCAACTGGTTACGCGTTTGACCACCACGCTCGACAATGAACGCCTTTTTACCGCCGATGTGGCCCATGAGCTACGCACGCCGCTGTCGGGGGTGCGTTTGCATCTGGAATTATTGTCAAAAACCCACAATGTTGATGTCGCGCCGCTTATCGCCCGTCTTGACCAGATGATGGATAGCGTCTCCCAGCTTCTGCAACTGGCGCGCGTGGGCCAGTCATTCTCTTCCGGGAATTATCAGGAAGTAAAACTGCTGGAAGATGTGATCCTCCCCTCCTACGATGAGCTGAACACCATGCTGGAAACGCGTCAGCAAACTCTGTTGCTGCCGGAAAGCGCGGCGGACGTGGTGGTGCGCGGTGACGCGACGTTACTGCGTATGCTGCTGCGAAATCTGGTGGAAAACGCGCATCGCTATAGCCCTGAAGGAACCCATATCACTATCCACATTAGCGCCGACCCCGACGCTATTATGGCGGTCGAAGACGAGGGGCCGGGTATTGATGAAAGCAAATGCGGGAAGCTAAGCGAAGCGTTCGTGCGGATGGACAGCCGTTATGGCGGAATTGGCCTGGGGCTGAGTATCGTCAGCCGCATCACCCAGCTACATCAGGGACAGTTTTTCCTGCAAAACCGTACGGAAAGAACAGGCACCCGTGCCTGGGTGATGTTGAAAAAGGCATAACAGGCGTTTAATACGTCGTGACCCACACATAGATAAAACTGCTGACAATCAGCACACTACACAGGGTCGTCAAACTTTTATAAATATAGCTTTTCATGACGCTCTCCTCCAAAGGTATGGAGGAGAGTATGCCCGCGAGAGATTAAGCGAACCTTAAGCGCGAAATTTATTCATCGATACGCGGATGTTGCTGTACCAGACGCGAACGTTTGACCTGCAGCTCCGCGATTTCCTGATCGATGTCGTCGATTTTCTGCTCAATATTATCGTAATGCTCGCCCAGAATTTCCTTCGCTTCCTGGATGTCCGACGCCGCTGGCGTTGCGCCTTTTAACGGACGATTGGCCGTCTCTTTCATGGAAATACCGGTAATCAAGCCTATCACCGCGATGACCATCAAATAATACGCCGGCATCATCAGATCCTGCGAGCTTTCCACCAGCCAGGCCGCCAGCGTTGGCGTCAGACCGGCAATCAATACAGAGATATTAAAAGCCGCCGCCAGCGCGCTGTAACGAATATGCGTCGGAAACATCGCCGGCAATGTCGAGGCCATCACCCCGGTAAAGCAGTTCAGAATCACCGCCAGCATCAACAAACCGGCAAAAATCAGGCCAATAACGTTACTGTTAATCAGGATGAAGGCCGGGATCGCCAGCGCAAACAGCGCAATGCTGCCCATAATCACAAATGGACGTCGACCGAAACGGTCGCTCAGCAGCCCCATCACTGGCTGCACAAACAGCATCCCGATCATAATGGCGATGATAATCAACACGCCGTGATCTTCAGAATAGTGCAGGTTATGCGACAGGTAGCTCGGCATGTAGGTGAGCAGCATGTAGTAGGTCACGTTGGTGGCAATCACCAGACCGATACATGACAACAGGCTACGCCAGTGTTTGGTGGCAATCTCTTTAAAGGAGACTTTCGGCCCATCCTGCAGC
Source organism: Salmonella sp. NW38 (assembly GCF_051807745.1). Taxonomy (NCBI): domain Bacteria; kingdom Pseudomonadati; phylum Pseudomonadota; class Gammaproteobacteria; order Enterobacterales; family Enterobacteriaceae; genus Salmonella; species Salmonella sp. NW38. The sequence goes on from NZ_JAMMTO010000012.1 coordinate 73,880, forward strand.
CCTTCGCGGTCGCCCTGCTCCAGTTTATCCACGTGCTGCTGAAACGCTGGCGTCTCTTCCAGCGCATGGCGTAAGTAGAGACCAATAATTCCCAATGGCAGGGCGATAAAGAACGGAATACGCCAGCCCCACTCCAGGAAATTCTCCTCGCCGACAATCGTTGAGATTAAGACCACCACGCCCGCGCCCAGCACGAACCCGGCGATGGAACCAAAATCCAGCCAGCTTCCCATAAATCCGCGTTTACGATCCGGCGAATATTCCGCGACAAAGATCGACGCGCCGGTATATTCCCCGCCAACCGAGAAGCCCTGCGCCATTTTACATAGCAACAACAGTATTGGCGCCCAGATACCGATCGTCGCGTAAGAGGGAATTAACCCGATACAGAAAGTACTGATCGACATAATCACAATCGTGATCGCCAGGATCTTCTGGCGCCCGTATTTATCGCCGAGCATACCAAAGAATAACCCGCCGAGCGGACGAATCAGGAAGGGAACGGAAAACGTGGCCAGCGCGGCAATCATCTGGACGCTGGGATCGGCACCGGGGAAAAAGACTTTACCCAACGCGTAGGCAACAAATCCATAAACACCAAAATCAAACCACTCCATCGCGTTGCCCAGCGAGGCGGCGGTAATCGCTTTGCGAAGTTTACCGTCATCAATGATGGTCACATCGCCCAGTGTAATCGGTTTTATTTTTTTCCTTTTCAGCATAGCTGTCCTCATAGGCTAAGCCCTGTAGCGCTATATACGGCGGGCACTGGCATACCGCGCCAGCGTCGCCGTCGAGCGGAGGGAGGGGCGCGAACGCTCTCCCTCATACAAGCGTAGCAGGTTTACTTACACTGTCCGGTTACGGACTGTACAACCGAACCTGTTGACGCCTGAATGGGCAGTTAATGACCTTTTTACCCTAACAGGGTTTAAATATGTGATCAACTTCACACATATATGTCAATTCGGTCAAAAGGTGTAAATAAGGACGCCCTAATGCGCTGTGGTGACAGTAAAAAAGCGGTTATTTGAGTGTAAACCATTGCTGACTGTCGTTGCGCTGACCCTTTTATAAAAGCGGCAATAGTCCCGACAACGCTAAGGATTTTGTGTATAATTGCGGCCTTTTTCGGCGATCTGCCATTTTTGGGCGCGTTTGCCCCCGCTGACTTTTTGAGGATACCAACATGTCATTACCCCACTGCCCGCAATGTAACTCCGAATATACCTACGAAGATAACGGCATGTTCATCTGCCCGGAATGCGCTCACGAATGGAACGATGCGGAACCCGCTCAGGAGAGCGATGAGCTGATTGTCAAAGACGCCAACGGCAACCTGCTGGCGGACGGCGATAGCGTCACCATCGTGAAAGATCTGAAAGTAAAAGGCAGCTCTTCCATGCTGAAAATCGGCACCAAAGTGAAGAATATTCGTCTGGTTGAAGGCGACCATAACATCGACTGCAAAATCGATGGTTTTGGCCCGATGAAACTGAAATCCGAGTTCGTGAAAAAGAACTGATTTACCGTATCATTGCCCGGTAGCGCCTCGCTTACCGGGCCTGAGCGGCCCTGCCACCGACAATATTGTGCCAATTTCGAACTACACTTAACGAGCATCTCTTACCTGAGGTAACCATCATGCCGTTAAGTCCCTATCTCTCTTTTGCCGGCAACTGTGCCGACGCCATCGCGTATTATCAACAAACGTTAGGCGCAGAACTGCTTTATAAACTCAGCTTCGGTGAAATGCCCCCCTCGGCGGCGGATAACGAAGAGGGCTGCCCGTCAGGAATGCGCTTTCCCGATACTGCTATCGCCCACGCCAACATGCGCATTGCCGGCAGCGATATCATGATGAGTGATGCCAGCGCGTCGGGAACGGCGCATTATTCCGGCTTTACGCTGGTGCTTGATACCCAGGATGTAGCAGAAGGGAAGCGCTGGTTTGATAACCTTGCCGCACAAGGGCAAATCGAAATGGACTGGCAGGAGACCTTCTGGGCGCAGGGTTTCGGCAAGGTCAGCGATCGTTTCGGTGTGCCGTGGATGATTAACGTGGTTAAACATCAGCCTGCCACCTAATTCCCCGGGAGGCTCGCCCTCCCCCTTGCCATCAGAGTGATCTTTGGCTGTACGTTATCCGCCGTTTAACTGTCATAGAATAAATAATGACGGTAGTTTGCTACAGTCTGTCGAAAGATGGTTGATCCTGATGAAGCGTCGGGAGGACATTATGCCAGTCTGTGAATTACGCCACGCGACAACAGAGGATACCGATTCTGTTTACGCGCTTATCTGTGAGTTACTTAAAAATGAGCTTGATTATCAGGCTTTCAGGGATGGATTCGCCGCTAATTTACTGGACCCCAACGTTCATTATCGTTTAGCGCTGCGCAACGGAGAGGTAGTCGGCATGATCAGCCTGCATATGCAGTTTCATCTCCATCATGCCAACTGGATTGGCGAAATTCAGGAGCTGGTGGTATTACCGCAGATGCGGGGACAAAAAGTTGGCAGTCAGCTTCTGGCCTGGGCAGAAGAAGAAGCACGTCAGGCGGGCGCCGAGCTAACGGAGCTTTCCACAAATATTAAGCGCCGCGATGCACACCGTTTTTATCTTCGCGAAGGTTACAAGCAAAGTCATTTCCGGTTTACGAAAGCATTGTGATCTGGCAGCCGTCATCGGGAGATAAGACATAACGTAATCAACCGTCACCGGGTGAAGTAGCGGAGCCATCTTAATTCTACTGTCGGCAAGCCTGGATAAAGATTAAACGGGCTGACTCGCTTCTTTAACAAAAATGGCCCTTTTAAGTTGTAGAAATGTAAATTTATTGTCAACGAACTACACTTTTCTCTTTGGCATCACCGGGAGGGTTGCCTGAAAATCCCGGGATGAGGTTTTCTTAGAAGGACAGTGACGTTATGTTCGCAGCAATCATTATCGGTATTTTTATTATCAGCGTCATTTATGCGCATTCACGCGGGGTGGAAAAACAAAAACTTTCCCGTCAGCTCTTTGACCACTCGACGTTTATGGCGCCGATCAATATGTTCATGACTCGCTTCTCAACGTTACCGGCAAAGCAGCCGTACTTTGATACCACGGCATTTCCAGAGCTGCAGAAGCTGACGGAAAACTGGCAGGTGATTCGTGAAGAGGCGCTACGGCTTCAGCATCACATAAAAGCCGCGCAGGCCAATAACGACGCCGGATTCAATACCTTTTTCAAGCGCGGCTGGAAACGGTTTTACCTTAAATGGTATTCCGATGCCCACCCGTCGGCGGAAACGTTATGCCCGATAACGACAAAGCTGGTCAACAGCATCCCCTCTATCAAAGCGGCGATGTTCGCCGAGTTGCCTCCCGGAGCCTATCTGGGAAAACATCGCGACCCCTATGCCGGTTCAGTACGTTACCATCTTGGATTAAGCACACCGAATGACGACCGCTGTTTTATTGAAGTTGATCGACAGCGCCATAGCTGGCGCGACGGCGAAGCCGTCATCTTCGACGAAACCTACGTTCATTGGGCGGAAAATAAAACTGAGCAGACGCGTATTATCCTCTTTTGCGATATTGAGCGTCCAATGAAATGGCGCTGGGCGCAGAGCGTAAACCACTGGGTCGGCGCATCGTTGATGTCCGCCGCCAGTTCGCCAAACGACGAGAACGATCGTACCGGTGCGATTAATCGCATCTTTAAATACGTTCACGCAGCACGCGATGCCGGGCAACGGCTGAAAAAGAAAAACCGCACTCTCTATTACGCGCTGAAATATCTCGTTATTGCCGCTATTTTTGCCGCGATAATCCTTTTCAGCCTCCTCTGAAGCCGGGCCGCGGTATGGAACTGCCTGCCGCGGCCCGTTCTATCCTGGCGTTAGTCTCAACGCGTTCCCTGGCCTTGAGTCTATCCATCCGGATAATTTATTAAAAACCCCCACTTCAGGCAGAGCAGATTGCCGGATGGCGGCTCCGCCCTATCTGGCCTGCGCTCAGCGTTTCTCCCCATAATAAATGTCATGTGGCATTTTCTTTCGACACGTCAAAACTGACGATAGCCTGTTTTTCGTCAGGGTTTTGAGCAAAATTCGCCCGTAATATCAGGGAAAGCCCATACTAAAAAAGTGGCATAAAACATGCATACTGAGGGCGACAGCGCGTATGCGCGATTTGATTAACTGGAGCGAAACCGATGAAAAAAGTCGTCACGGTTTGCCCGTATTGCGCATCAGGTTGCAAAATCAATCTGGTGGTCGATAACGGCAAAATCGTCCGGGCTGAGGCGGCGCAGGGGAAAACCAACCAGGGTACCCTGTGTCTGAAGGGCTACTACGGCTGGGATTTTATTAATGATACCCAGATCCTGACCCCGCGCCTGAAAACCCCAATGATCCGTCGCCAGCGTGGCGGCAAACTGGAATCTGTTTCCTGGGATGAAGCGCTCAATTACGTCGCTGAACGTTTGAGCGCCATCAAAGCGAAGTACGGTCCGGATGCAATCCAGACAACCGGCTCCTCTCGCGGTACCGGAAATGAAACCAACTATGTAATGCAAAAATTCGCACGCGCCGTTATTGGTACCAATAACGTTGACTGCTGCGCTCGCGTCTGACACGGCCCATCGGTTGCAGGTCTGCACCAATCGGTCGGTAACGGCGCAATGAGTAATGCGATTAACGAAATTGATAACACTGATTTAGTGTTCGTCTTCGGGTATAACCCGGCGGATTCCCACCCTATCGTGGCGAATCATGTGATTAACGCTAAACGCAACGGGGCGAAAATTATCGTCTGCGATCCGCGCAAAATTGAAACCGCGCGCATTGCCGACATGCATATCGCGTTGAAAAACGGCTCGAATATCGCGCTGCTCAACGCCATGGGGCATGTCATTATTGAAGAAAACCTGTACGACAAAGCGTTTGTCGCCAGCCGTACTGAAGGTTTTGAAGAGTACAGCAAGATTGTCGAAGGCTATACGCCGGAGTCCGTCGAAGAGATCACTGGCGTGAGCGCACAGGAGATTCGTCAGGCGGCGCGGATGTATGCCAGCGCGAAAAGCGCAGCGATCTTGTGGGGGATGGGCGTCACCCAGTTCTATCAGGGTGTGGAAACCGTGCGTTCACTGACCAGCCTCGCGATGCTGACCGGCAACCTCGGCAAGCCAAGCGCGGGCGTTAACCCGGTTCGCGGCCAGAACAACGTTCAGGGTGCGTGCGATATGGGCGCGCTGCCGGATACTTATCCGGGCTACCAGTACGTTAAGTTCCCGGAAAATCGCGAGAAGTTCGCTAAAGCCTGGGGTGTAGAAAGTCTGCCTGCGCATACCGGCTATCGCATCAGCGAGCTGCCGCACCGTGCGGCGCATGGCGAAGTGCGCGCGGCGTACATTATGGGTGAAGATCCGCTGCAAACCGATGCGGAACTCTCTGCAGTACGTAAAGCGTTTGAGGATCTGGAACTGGTCATCGTGCAGGATATCTTCATGACCAAAACCGCGTCGGCGGCGGATGTGATTTTACCCTCCACCTCGTGGGGCGAGCATGAAGGCGTCTTCTCTGCGGCTGACCGTGGTTTCCAGCGTTTCTTTAAAGCCGTTGAGCCGAAGTGGGACCTGAAAACCGACTGGCAGATTATCAGTGAAATCGCCACCCGGATGGGCTATCCGATGCACTACAACAACACCCAGGAGATCTGGGATGAGTTGCGTCATCTGTGCCCGGATTTCTACGGCGCCACTTACGAGAAAATGGGCGAGCTGGGCTATATCCAGTGGCCGTGCCGCGACACGTCGGATGCCGATCAGGGAACCTCGTACCTCTTTAAAGAGAAGTTCGATACCCCCAACGGTCTGGCGCAGTTCTTCACCTGCGACTGGGTAGCGCCTATCGATAAACTCACCGAAGAGTACCCGATGGTACTGTCGACGGTGCGCGAAGTCGGCCACTACTCCTGCCGCTCAATGACCGGTAACTGTGCGGCGCTGGCCGCGCTGGCCGATGAACCGGGCTATGCGCAAATCAATACCGCCGACGCCGCGCGTCTGGGCATTGAAGATGAAGCGCTGGTGTGGGTTCATTCGCGCAAAGGCAAAATCATCACCCGCGCGCAGGTCAGCGATCGCCCGAACAAAGGGGCGATTTACATGACCTACCAGTGGTGGATTGGCGCCTGTAACGAGCTGGTGACTGAAAACCTCAGCCCGATTACCAAAACGCCGGAGTACAAATACTGCGCCGTACGCGTTGAGCCGATCGCCGATCAGCGAGCCGCCGAGCAGTATGTGATTGATGAGTACAACAAACTGAAAACCCGCCTGCGCGAAAGCGCAATGGGTTGATCTGCCGGATGGCGGCATCAGAATGCTTTATTCGGCCTGCGTCTACTGTAGGCCTGATTAGATGCATTAGCATCGCCATCAGGCATTTTCCCTATAACAGCCTCCGCCCGGAGGCTGTTTTTTTATCCATACGATCTCTTTATACTGTCTTTTCCGTACCCTAAATAAAATTCAAAATGAAACCACTTCTTGCATTGATGTTGTTTATGACATTCTTTGCCCATGCCGCAGATCCTGAGCCGGGTAGCCAGTATTTGCAGGCAGCAGAGGCAGGTGACAGACGCGCGCAATATTTTCTGGCCGACAGTTGGTTGAGCTATGGCGATTTGAACAAAGCTGAATACTGGGCGCAAAAAGCCGCCGACAATGGCGACGCCGACGCCTGCGCGCTACTGGCGCAAATCAAAATCACTAATCCGGTAAGCCTGGATTATCCCGACGCGAAAAAGCTGGCTGAAAAGGCGGCTAACGCGGGCAGTAAAGCGGGCGAAATTACGCTGGCGCGGATCCTGGTCAACACCCAGGCCGGGCGTCCGGACTACCCAAAAGCCATCTCGCTGCTGCAAAAGGCCTCTGAAGATCTGGATAACGACTCCGCGGTGGATGCGCAAATGTTGCTTGGCCTGATTTACGCCAACGGCGTGGGCATTGCCGCCGATGATGAAAAAGCCGCCTGGTATTTCAAACGCAGTTCCGCCATTTCCCGTACCGGCTATTCAGAATACTGGGCGGGAATGATGTTTTTAAACGGTGAACCGGGCTTTATTGAAAAGAACAAGCAGAAGGCGTTGCACTGGTTGAATCTAAGCTGTCTGGAAGGGTTTGATACCGGTTGCGAAGAGTTCGAAACGCTAACAAATGGCTGATGTTTATTGCCTGATGAACGTAGTCGTTGTAGGCCTGATAAGCGTAGCGCCATCAGGCAACCCGGAGCAGGTTGTCGGATGGCGGCGTGAACGCCTTATCCGGCCTACATTTTCTTTCTCTGTAGGCCGGATAAGCAAAGCGCCATCCGGCAATCCGTTATTGGGCGGTCTTATCAAATTTCCCCAGTACGTCGCGCTCATAGGCCAGCGCTTTTTTACGGTCAAACTTGTGTTCCCACTTGGCAATCACCAGCACCGCCAGCGCATTCCCCACCACATTTAGCGCAGTACGCGCCATGTCGAGGATACGGTCGACACCGGCGATAAACGCCAGCCCTTCCAGCGGAATGCCCACGCTGCCCAGCGTCGCCAGTAACACCACGAAGGAAACGCCTGGCACGCCGGCAATCCCTTTCGACGTCACCATCAGCGTCAGCACCAGTACAATTTCCTGCCACAGCGACAGGTCGATACCGTATAGCTGCGCGATAAAAATGGCGGCGATGCTCTGGTATAACGTGGAGCCGTCGAGGTTAAATGAGTAACCGGTCGGTACCACGAAACTGGTGATAGAGGCTGGCGCGCCGTAAGCTTCCATCTTCTCGATAATGCGCGGCAGCACGCTCTCGGAGCTGGCGGTCGAGTACGCCAGAATCAATTCATCTTTCAGAATGCGAATCAGAATCCAGATACTTAACCCGCACAGGCGCGCCACGATGCCCAGCACCACCAGCGCAAAGAAGATAATGGCAAAGTGTACCAGCAGCACCAGTTTCGCCAGCGGCCACAGCGACGCGAAACCAAAATTCGCCACCGTGACGGCGATCAGCGCAAAAACGCCCACTGGCGCATAGCGCATCACCATATGGGTGACTTTAAACATGGTCTCAGATATGGAACGAAATACCGTCACCAGCGGTTCGCGGTGCGTTGCCGGCAGGGACGACAACCCCAGCCCAAACAGGACCGAGAAAAAGATAATTGGCAGCATATCCCCTTTGGCCATCGATGCGATGATATTGGTCGGCACCAGCGACAGTATCGTCCCCATCAGCCCATGCGCATGACTTTGTACTTCCGCCGTGGTGTTCTGGTATTTCGAAATATCGACGGTCGCCAGTTGCGACATATCAATGCCTGAGCCTGGCTGAAAGACATTCGCCAGCGTAATGCCGAGGATAATCGCCACCGTGGTGATCAGTTCAAAATAGAGAATGGTTTTGGCGCCGATACGGCCTAGCTGTTTCGCATCGCCAACGCCGGCGATGCCGACAATCAGAGTCGAGATCACGATCGGCACTACGATCATTTTAATCAGGTGGATAAAGATATCGCCAGCAGGCGACAGCAGGTTGGCAATCAGCCATTCACGACTGTCACTGTGATAATGCAGATAGCTGCCCAACAGAATGCCCAGCACCATAGCCAGCAAAATTTGCCAGGCCAGGCTGACTTTCAAATTTTTCATAACAACAGACTTCCTCGATGAAGCGTTGCTCTCCGCCGAAAGCATGAGAGCAATACATACTGAAAGGGTATGATTTGTGTTGCGTTGGTTTGTAGAGTTTTTTAACGCGCATAATCAGTATCATTTGCATAGCGTCTTGCGCAACCCTTTCATAACAGGGCTTTTGGCTGTTTTTATGCATAATAACGCGAGTTTATGGCGTTAATGATGAATAACTATTTGTTATGGAAAGTTTTTTACTTCGTCAAAAACGAATAATACACTGAGGTAATTAATTTTTACTTGTGTCTCATTCGCCGTTTTTTTAAACAGCACACATGACAAAAGTCACAAAAAAGAAAAAATTATTTCTGCCGATTTTGTAACAATTTAGCCAAATTAATGGCCTCTACCAGCTGCGCGCGGTTCACTCGCGGCGAGTTAGCGTCCAGTAAGGTTTGCCACAGCGACACGGCTTGCGCATAATCCGCCTGCATAAACGCATCCGCCGCCAGCAGCATCTGCGCGGTCACTTCTGTCGCATCCAGCGCTAACGCTTTATTAATCATTTCACGCGTCGCAGGCGTCATATGTTGCCCGGCCTGGTAATACAACACCGTTGCCAGCGCGGCGAAAAGCTGCGCGTTATCGCCTCGCAGACGCAACGCCTGACGATATGCCAGCAGCGCATTGTCATATGCATTGCGATAGAGATAATACTCGCCCAGCCGCGCCCATTGCTCGCTATCCTGCGAATTGGCGCGTATTTTTTCTTGCAGCCTGGAAAGCTGCGCCTCTGGCGTTTGCGGGTTCGTAAAGTCACGTAGCGGATCGGCCAGACGCTGTTGCTCGCTACGCACAGCCTGCCATTTCGGCGTCAACATATAGCCGCCGATACAGGCAGCCACCATCAACACCGCCGCAGCCGCCAGACGCTTTACGGGCATGGGACGTAACGGCGCAGTGGAGTGTTCAGACTGGCTCATTGTTCCCCCTCTTCTGCGTGCTGACGCTTTCTCGCCCGCCAGACCACCACGCCCACCAGCAATAACAGCAGGCACGGCAGCGCCCACAACAGCAGCGTTTGCTCATTCAACGGCGGGTTGTAGCGTACGAAATCACCATAACGGTCGGTCATCCAGGCGGTGATTTCCGCTTCGCTTTTACCTTCGGCCACCATACTGTAAACCTGATGGCGCATACTGACCGCCACGGGCGCATTGGATTCCAGCAAATTCTGGTTCTGACACTGCGGACAACGCAGTTGACTGGCAATAGACAGCGCTTTTTCCTGCTGTTGCGGATTGTCAAAGCGCCAGGTATCCACCACCTGGGCGTGGGTGGCGAAGGTGATTAAAAACAGGACGATCGTTAAGAGTAAAAACTTTCTGCCGGATGGCGCTACGCTTATCCGACCTACGGTTTGCGCATCCTGTAGGCCGGATAAGGCGTTTACGCCGCCATCCGGCAACGCTGTGAGTAATTTACGCATCACGCTTCCTCCCCCGCCATCCGCTCAGCAGCGCGCCACACACCATCAACAATCCCCCACCCCAGATCCAGCGCACGCCGGTCTGCACGTATAAGCGCATGGCGTAACGATCCGGTCCGGTTTTTTCGCCCATCACCGCGTACCAGTCATGTAGCAGGTTCCAGTGAATCCCCGGCTCCATCATCTGTTGACGACGCGCGGCATAGAAGCGCCTTTCAGGCTGCAGGCTGCCAATGCGTTTTTCATTCCGCCACAACGTGATCCGCGCTTTTTCACTGGTGTAGTTGCCTTTGGCCTCCAGATCCAGGCGCTCAAAGCGGAAAATGTAGCCCGCCAGTACCACCTGCTGCCCGGGGCTGAGGTTAAGGCTGATTTCATGCCGACTGCCGCTGGAAACCATGATCCCGGCGGCGAAGATAAATACGCCCGTATGCGCCAGCAATGCCGGAAGCTGACGATGCACAGAGACTTTGCGGCTTCTGATTGTCGCCAGTACGATAACCACCAGCATCAGCAGGCCAAACGGCAGCGTGACGCGATTAAAATAGGGCGCGCCCACCGAAAGCCTTCCCCAGCCCATCAAACCATAAATCATGGGGTAGAGCGTCCCGACCAGCACGATCAACAAGACGGCGCTAAAGAGCAGCAGCGTCGCCAGAATGAGCGTTTCGCACTTTCCGCCGCCCAAACGCGTCGCCGGATACAGCTCCCGCGCCCGCCAGCCGTACAGAACAAGCGATGCCAGACTTAACGCGGCAAAAAGGGTAAACAGCGGCACCGCGCGCACGTTATCCAGCGCAAAGGCATGTACCGAAACAAGAATGCCGGAACGCACAATCAGCGTTCCCAGCAACGAGAGGATCAGCGTCAGTATCGCCAGCAGCAACGACCAGTGACGGAAGCTCCCGCGCTGGCGGCTGACATACAGACTGTGCAGCAAGGCGCTGGCGGCAAGCCACGGCAACAACGAGGCATTTTCCACCGGGTCCCAGAACCACCAGCCGCCCCAGCCCAGTTCGCAATACGCCCACCACGATCCGAGAATGATCCCCAGCGTCAGAGCGCACCAGCCGGGTAACGCCCAGCGCCAGCACACCCAGGCGGTTGCCGCGTTAAAGCCGCCGCACAGTAGCGAAGCCAGCGCTACGCTCGCCGCGATCATCAGGCCACCATAACCCAGATAGAGCAAAGGCGGATGTAAGATCAGCCCCAGATGTTGCAGCATGGGATTAAGGTCGCGCCCTTCCATGGCGGGAGGGAAAATACGCAGGAACGGATCGGACCACAGCACAATAAATAGCAGCAGCGAGGCCATAATGAGGGACAAGATGCTCAGGGTCAGCGGAAAAAGCGCGTCAGATTCATGCCGGGAGCGCCAGGCGAATAGCGCCGTCCACCCCGAAAGAAGCAGCGCCCACAGCAGGAGCGAGCCTTCATGACCGCCCCATACCGCCGCCAGTTTCAGTCCCCATGACAATTGACTATGGCTATGCTGCGCAACATAAACGACCGAAAAATCGCTGGTCAGAAAACAGCTAACCAGAATCGCAAACGCCAGTAGCAGCAGCGTGAACGCCATCCACGCGCCGCAGGTCGTCAGGCGCATGACGCCACGCCAATGCTGACCCATCCCGCACCACGTCGCCAGCGGGGTCAACACGTTGACCCCGAGACTCAACAACAGCGCCAGAAATCCGGCTTCAGGAAGGAAGATGTCCAGATTATGCAACCGTTAGCTGTCCCGCATAAAGAATGAAAAAGCGCAGCAGCAGCACGCCGGTCAAACTGGCGCCGCAAACGGCCAGCACGCCGTGAAACGTGACGCTACGGTTAGCCCAGGGTTTCAGCAGCAGCGGGATAATCAATCCCAGCCCTACGACGCCAAGCCAGAACCACCAGCTCCAGAATCCGCCGCCCAGCGCCGCCGCCAGCGCGCGCATTTTGCCATCATCGCCCAGCGCCAGCCCGATAAAAAAGGCCGCCAGCAGGAAGATCTCCAGCCATACCACTGGGGTTTCCATGCGATGTACAAAACGCGCCTCGGTGCTGTGCGGGTTGCTACGATGGCGTAACGCCATAACGATCAGCGCCACCGCCGCGCCGGAGGAGATGCCGGAGAACAGAAACAGCGCCGGCAGGATCGGGTTATTCAGGAACGGATAGGATTTCAGCGCCGACAGCAGAAACCCGGTGTACGCCCCGAGCAGAACCGCCAGTACCAGCATTAACGTCTCCAGCACGCGATGAAACGGCGTTATTAGCGCCAACACTTTCTGCACGATCCCTAAACGCGGCAGCCAACGCTGTTGCAGGGCAATCACCTCTTTTCCAAAGATTTTTGCCAGCCACAGTACTAACACCACCATGTACAACTGGAACAGCATCACCCCCATCGACATCACCGAGGTAAAGCTGTAGTGGAACATCAGTTTCCAGAAGGTCCACGGGCGCGTCAGGTGGAAGACCAGAATCAGCAGACCAAGAATAATCGCCCCCGGCCCTAACACCAGCGTAGTGCGCAGCAGCGTGCTGTCCGAACCGCCCGCCTCCGGATGGAAGCGACGCAGCAGAATCGCCAACGTAACCAGTCCGGCGGAGATGCCAATCAGGAACAGATAGATGGCGATGGGCCAGTCCCACACCAGTGATGCAAAATGAAATGCAGAAGCGGGTGTCATTGGCTCACCTCCCCATAGTTAAAGGGAACGCGGTAGACCTTCGGTTTTGTGCCCAGCGCCAGCTTGTAACGATAGGTAGTTTTTTGCCGCAACAAACGGGAGATATCGCTGTTGGGATCGTCCAGATTACCAAACGTCAGCGCCTTCGTCGGACATGACTCAACGCAGGCGGGCTGTTTGCCCGCTTTCAGGTTGGTTTTCCGGCAGAAATCGCATTTATCCGCCGTCTTACTGACCGGATGGATAAAGCGCACGCGGTAGGGACACGCGGCAATGCAGTACTGGCAGCCGACGCAAAGGTCCGGATTCACATCGACAATACCGCTGGCGGCATCGCGGAATGATGCCCCCGTCGGGCAGACGTCAACGCAGGGGGCATGGTCGCAGTGCTGGCACGAGTGGCGGAAAAAGCGATATTTCACCTCCGGAAACGTCCCCTGCGGCTCGCTGCGAATAATCGTCAGGCGCGATACGCCTTCCGGCACGTTGTTGACTTCCCGACAGGCATCCATGCAGGCCGTGCAGCCGATGCATAATGACTCATCGTGTACCATGCCATAACGCACGCCATTAATATTCAACGTGTTCGCTACAACGCGTCCTGCCATCCCACTGACCGCCGCCAGCGCACCGACGCGGGTAATAAATTGACGTCGGGTGCAACTCATGGCTGCTCCTTAAGCAACGGAACGGACGCCGGGTTAAAGTACGGGTTAGTACGCTGATCGCTGTGGCAATCCACGCATATTTTGATCCGCCCTTTCTCGTTTAGCGTCTGCATCGTGTCTTGCTGCGGATGCAGGGAATGGCAACTGGCGCAGGTCACTTTAGTAACATGAACATCGTGCGGCCAGAACGCTTTTTGCAGTTGTTCAGGCAAGTGGCAGGACATACAGACGCTGTTCTGCTGCTCTACCGTATACATCGGGTCGTTAAAACGCATCACATCTTTCACCCCTTCACGGTGGTGAAGCGACGGTTGACCGTGGCAGTTGGTACAGGTTATCGGCAATTTATTGTTCGGGTTGATAGCGCCCGTATGTTTACCGTGCATACCTTCGGTGTCCGGCTTGTGACAGTCCAGACAGGCAGCATCCGGATTACGCTGCTGGGTGACCGTCCAGCGTTGATCCGACTCCTGCGACGTTGGCGTGGCAGTGATTCCACTCAGGCTCCAGAACAGGCCTGACGCCAGCACCCCAGCAGTTAATAACGAACGTAATACGCTCATATTCACTCCGTTGAGTTATCCGCCCCTTATGGGGCGGAATGGGGTTATTGGCTTAACAGACCGTTTTTACGCGCCTGATCTTCCCACTGCGGTACGACCGTTTTCAGGAAGTCCTGCTTCTCCGCGTTGATTTGTTGCATATTCAAACCAATCGCTTTCTGCGCCTTCTCTTTCGTCGAAATATCCGGCAGCGGAATTTCATGGGTAATGCCTTTGGTCGCCAGCAGTCGCGCCAGTTTAGTACGGGCATCCGCGGCTTTATCCATCGCACTGCCTAACATCCGTAGACCTTCTTCCGGGGCATGCATATGAATACCGTGTGACGCAATCGCCAGATCCCAACGCCACTGCGCGTGGCGAATATCGTTCAGAATCGGTTTCATTTCCGCGTCTGTCGCCCCCGCATCCCATGCGGCTTTCGCTTCGAAGTGCGCATGTACCAGCTGATCTTCAACCTTGATTTTCAGGTCATGAATCGCCTGTTTACGCTCGGCGACCACTTTTTGCAGGGACGCTTTGTCCTGGGTGTGGCAGTTGGCGCAGGTTTGCGCGAAATTGTCGAACGGGTTGCCGATTTTATGGTCGGTGTAGAGCTTGCCTTCGGCGTTCTGTACTTTCGGCATGTGGCAGTCGATACAGGTCACGTTGTTCTTACCGTGAATGCCCGCGCTCCAGGTTTCATATTCCGGGTGCTGCGCTTTGAGCATCGGGGTTTTCGACAGAGAGTTAGTCCAGTCAGAGAAGGCGATGGCGTCGTAGTATTGCTCCATATTTTCGACCTTCATGCCCTCATCCCACGGGAACTTAACGGCTTTGTTTTTACCGTCAAAGTAGTACTCCACGTGGCACTGGCCGCAGACCATCGATTGCTGATCAAATCGTCCCGCTTTATCAAACGGTTTGCCGATAGCCTCCATCGCCCGTTCAGCATAGGGGCGCGACAACGTTAACGCGGGCTTCCCTTGGGCGAAATCGTCCGACGCGGTGTTATGACAGTCGGCACAGCCCAAATCGTTGACAATTTCCGGGCCGCCGCGCGCCCATTTGCCATGGAAGTAGCCGTCTTCGCCTTCTTGTTGGATAAGGCGCGCGACATCGGGGCTTTTACAACTCCAGCAGGCCATCGGCAGCGGGCCGTCTTCCGCCGTTTTTGGCGCGCCGGTACGCAGTGTTTCGCGCACGTCAGTTACCGCATACGCGTGGCCGCGTGGTTTGTTGTAGTCACGGGAGAAGGGATAGCCCGCCCACAGGATCACCAGACGAGGGTCTTCCGCCAGCGCATCTTCACGGGCAGACTGTTCTGACGTCGCTTTCCATGACTGATATTGGTCGGGGTGTTGAGGCGCGAACGTTTCATTTTTCGCTTCAACAGTAACGGTTTTTGCGGATTCAGGCGTTTGCTCAGCGTAAACAGAGGTAATGAAGAAAAAAGGAAATATAAGGCTGAAGAAACGGCGTGCGCGTAGTGTTTTCCTTGCCATAGAGGTCTCATCCAGATTGCGCCATTATCTTTAATGGCGATTTTTTATCGTTTTCCATAACAGCAACCGCACAAATACTGTTATTACATTGATCTCCTCTATGTGTAACAAATAACCACACTTAAAATGTTGTCTTTAATCAATTGTAAGTGTATGTAAAATACCACTTTAGAGTTAGTAACCTGGACAAAACTCCCTCTCTTTTCTGATTTCCGGACACGGATCACTTTTTTAAAAAATTTCATATAACGTCATGTTATCCC
Organism: Salmonella sp. NW38; assembly: GCF_051807745.1. NCBI lineage: Bacteria > Pseudomonadati > Pseudomonadota > Gammaproteobacteria > Enterobacterales > Enterobacteriaceae > Salmonella > Salmonella sp. NW38. The sequence goes on from NZ_JAMMTO010000012.1 coordinate 89,691, forward strand.
GAAAATTTATCTAATTTTGCGGGACACAATCAAAAAATAGATTGCTGCTTATTTGCACAGTTCCCTTTTTGCGTGATCTGTCGCCCAAATACTAAACAAAACTTATTAAGACCCTACATTTAACGTTTATGCGACATATTATTAACATCCTACAAGGAGAACAACAGCATGAGCCAAACACATAAACACGCCATTCCCGCCAACATTGCGGATCGTTGCCTGATAAATCCAGAGCAGTATGAGACTAAATATAAACAGTCTATTAACGACCCCGATACGTTTTGGGGCGAACAGGGAAAAATTCTCGATTGGATCACGCCGTACCAAAAAGTGAAAAACACCTCCTTTGCGCCAGGCAATGTGTCGATTAAATGGTACGAGGACGGCACGCTGAATCTGGCGGCGAACTGTCTTGACCGCCATTTGCAGGAAAATGGCGATCGCACCGCCATTATCTGGGAAGGCGATGACGCGTCGCAGAGTAAACATATCTCTTATCGCGAACTGCATCGCGATGTCTGCCGTTTCGCGAATACACTGCTGGATCTGGGCATTAAAAAAGGCGATGTGGTAGCGATTTATATGCCGATGGTGCCGGAAGCGGCGGTGGCAATGTTGGCCTGCGCCCGCATCGGTGCGGTGCATTCGGTGATCTTCGGGGGGTTCTCGCCGGAAGCCGTCGCCGGACGCATTATCGACTCCAGCTCGCGGCTGGTGATCACCGCTGACGAAGGTGTACGTGCCGGACGCAGTATCCCGCTGAAAAAGAATGTCGATGACGCGCTGAAAAACCCGAATGTCACTAGCGTTGAGCATGTGATCGTCCTGAAGCGCACCGGCAACGACATTGACTGGCAAGAAGACCGCGACCTGTGGTGGCGCGATTTGATTGAAAAAGCCAGCCCTGAGCACCAGCCTGAAGCGATGAATGCCGAAGATCCGCTGTTTATCCTTTATACCTCCGGCTCCACCGGCAAGCCGAAAGGCGTGCTGCACACCACCGGCGGCTATCTGGTCTACGCCGCGACCACCTTTAAGTATGTCTTTGATTATCACCCTGGCGATATTTACTGGTGTACCGCCGATGTGGGTTGGGTGACGGGGCACAGCTATCTGTTGTATGGCCCGCTGGCCTGCGGCGCGACCACCTTAATGTTTGAAGGCGTGCCGAATTGGCCAACGCCCGCTCGCATGTGCCAAGTGGTCGACAAACACCAGGTCAACATTCTCTATACCGCCCCAACGGCCATCCGCGCGCTGATGGCGGAAGGCGATAAAGCCATTGAAGGCACCGACCGTTCTTCACTGCGCATTCTGGGTTCCGTCGGCGAGCCGATCAATCCCGAAGCGTGGGAATGGTACTGGAAGAAGATCGGCAAGGAAAAATGTCCGGTCGTCGACACCTGGTGGCAGACTGAAACAGGCGGTTTTATGATCACGCCGCTACCAGGCGCTATCGAACTGAAAGCCGGTTCCGCCACCCGTCCTTTCTTTGGCGTACAGCCTGCGCTGGTGGATAACGAAGGCCATCCGCAAGAAGGCGCGACGGAAGGCAATCTGGTCATCACCGATTCCTGGCCGGGCCAGGCGCGCACTCTGTTCGGCGATCATGAACGTTTTGAGCAGACCTATTTCTCTACCTTTAAGAATATGTATTTCAGCGGCGACGGCGCGCGTCGCGATGAAGACGGCTATTACTGGATCACCGGTCGCGTGGATGACGTGTTAAACGTCTCCGGCCACCGTCTGGGTACGGCGGAAATCGAGTCAGCGCTGGTGGCGCATCCGAAGATCGCCGAAGCGGCGGTGGTGGGTATTCCACACGCTATCAAAGGCCAGGCGATTTACGCTTATGTGACGCTCAACCACGGCGAGGAGCCGTCGCCAGAACTGTACGCGGAGGTGCGCAACTGGGTACGTAAAGAGATTGGCCCGCTGGCGACGCCGGACGTGCTGCACTGGACCGACTCACTGCCAAAAACCCGTTCCGGCAAAATTATGCGCCGCATTTTGCGCAAAATCGCGGCGGGCGATACCAGCAATCTGGGCGATACCTCGACTCTCGCCGATCCTGGCGTGGTGGAGAAACTGCTCGAAGAGAAGCAGGCCATCGCGATGCCGTCATAACCATAAATGCCGGATGGCAACGCGAATGCGTTTTATCCGGCCTACGACCCTACCCCTGCCCTCTCTCAAACCGGGAGAGGGAAATATAAAAAAACCTCCCCCAAAGGATTTCGTGTTACAGGAAGGCGGCAAGCGAGCACATCCTCAGCAGCATAGTTCACTATGTGGCTGGGGCGCGCGAGTGCGGCCAACGCGCCTGTAGCGCGAAAGACGCAGGGGGACCTCTGGAGAGCTCTGTGATGAATGACCAAATTTATCAGCGGATAGAAGACAGTGCGCGTTTCAGGGAATTAGTCGAAAAACGGCAACGGTTTGCCACGATTCTGTCGGTTATCATGCTGGCGGTTTATATCAGCTTTATTTTACTGATCGCCTTCGCGCCTGGCTGGCTGGGCACGCCTCTACATGCGGGAACCAGCGTCACCCGAGGAATTCCCATTGGCGTCGGGGTGATTGTGATTTCTTTTGTGTTGACCGGAATTTATATCTGGCGGGCGAACGGCGAATTCGATCGTCTTAATAACGCCGTACTGCATGAGGTGAAAGCATTATGAAGAGAGTTCTGACGGCGCTTGCCGCCGCACTCCCCTTCGCCGCTCATGCGGCGGATGCCATTAGCGGCGCGGTTGAACGCCAGCCCACCAACTGGCAGGCGATTATCATGTTTTTGATTTTCGTCGTGTTTACGCTCGGTATTACCTACTGGGCCTCTAAACGCGTACGTTCCCGTAGCGACTACTACACCGCAGGCGGCAATATCACCGGGTTCCAGAACGGGCTGGCGATTGCCGGCGACTATATGTCCGCCGCGTCATTTCTCGGCATTTCCGCGCTGGTGTTTACCTCCGGTTATGACGGGCTGATCTATTCGCTGGGCTTCCTTGTCGGCTGGCCAATCATCCTGTTTTTGATTGCCGAGCGCCTGCGTAATCTGGGACGTTATACTTTTGCTGACGTTGCCTCTTATCGCCTGAAACAGGGGCCAATCCGTATTCTTTCGGCCTGTGGCTCCCTGGTAGTGGTAGCGCTTTATCTCATCGCCCAAATGGTCGGCGCCGGTAAACTGATTGAACTGCTGTTCGGCCTCAACTATCACATCGCCGTGGTGCTGGTCGGCGTGCTGATGATGATGTACGTGCTGTTCGGCGGGATGCTGGCGACAACGTGGGTGCAAATTATCAAAGCCGTCCTGTTGCTGTTTGGTGCCAGTTTTATGGCCTTTATGGTGATGAAACACGTCGGCTTTAGCTTCAATAATCTGTTTACCGAAGCCATGGCGGTACACCCGAAAGGCACGGCGATTATGAGCCCAGGAGGGTTGGTGCAAGATCCGATTTCGGCGTTGTCGTTGGGTCTGGGACTGATGTTCGGCACCGCCGGATTGCCGCATATTCTGATGCGTTTCTTTACGGTCAGCGATGCCCGCGAAGCGCGCAAGAGCGTGTTCTACGCCACCGGTTTTATGGGCTATTTCTACATTCTGACCTTTATTATCGGCTTCGGCGCTATCATGCTGGTGGGGGCGAATCCCGCCTATAAAGATGCGGCGGGCGCGCTGATTGGCGGCAATAACATGGCGGCGGTGCATCTGGCCAACGCGGTAGGCGGCAACCTGTTCCTCGGCTTTATTTCGGCAGTGGCGTTTGCCACCATTCTGGCGGTGGTTGCCGGTCTGACGCTGGCGGGCGCATCGGCGGTGTCGCATGATTTGTACGCTAACGTGTTCCGCAAAGGCGCAACCGAACGTGAAGAACTGAAGGTGTCGAAAATCACCGTCCTGGTGCTGGGCGTGATCGCCATTATCCTCGGCGTCCTGTTTGAAAATCAGAACATCGCCTTTATGGTGGGCCTGGCGTTTGCTATCGCCGCGAGCTGCAACTTCCCTATCATTCTGCTTTCCATGTACTGGTCAAAACTGACCACGCGCGGCGCTATGCTGGGCGGCTGGTTAGGTTTACTGACAGCGGTGGTGCTGATGATTCTTGGCCCTACCATTTGGGTGCAGATCCTCGGCCACGAAAAAGCGATCTTCCCGTATGAGTATCCGGCGCTGTTCTCTATCAGCGTGGCGTTCCTGGGGATCTGGTTTTTCTCGGCCACCGATAACTCGGCAGAAGGCAACCGTGAACGTGAGCAGTTCCGCGCTCAGTTTATCCGCTCCCAAACGGGATTCGGCGTACAACAAGGGCGTGCGCATTAATCTTACCGTTTCCTCCGGCCCTGTGGGTCGGAGGAAAATCAGAACATTACCCTCGCCACCAGCGGGGCTGCCAGCACCATCACCACGCCGGACAGCATCATTACCAGACTGGCGACGACACCCTCCTGCTGACCAAGTTCATAGGAACGCGCCGTGCCCGCCCCATGTGACGCCGCGCCAAATCCTGCCCCTTTTGCCATGCCTTCCCGGATAGAGAGACGCAAAAATAGCGCGTCGCCGACCGCCATGCCAAACACGCCAGTGACGACCACGAACAGCGCCACCAGATCCGGCTGCCCGCCCAGGGGTTCTGCCGCCGCCAGCGCAAACGGCGTAGTAACGGAACGTACCGCCAGACTACGCTGAATCTCATCCGATAACGTGAACAGACGCGCCAGCCAAACGGAACTGGTGACCGCCACCACCGTCGCCGTCACTACGCCCGCGGTGAGCGACATCCAGTGACGTTTGATAATCGCGAGGTTATCGTACACCGGCACCGCAAAGGCAATGGTCGCCGGGCCGAGCAGCCACAATAGCCAGTGCGATTCACCAATATAGTTTTGCCAGGAGATATGACCGAACACCAGCATTAACACCAGCAGTGCTGGCGTCAACACTAATGGCATCAACGGCAGTTTGCGAAAACGGCGATACAGACGCTTATTGGCGAAGTAAATCCCCAGCGTAATCACCAGGCACAGTACGCTTAACTGAACGTTATTCACGGTTTAGCCTGCTCATCTCATAGCGATACACTTTATCCACCACCCACGCCGTCGCACCGAGTACCATTAAGGTACTGATCGCTATCACCGAGAAGATGCGCCAGCCGTCCACCAGTAACAGATGGGCATAGTTCACTACCGCCACGACGGCGGGAACAAAGAATAACAGCATCTCCGCCAGCAGCCAGCGTGCGCCTGCGCGTACCCAGCTAAGCGGAATAATCCGGCAAACGATCAGCGCCAACATAAGTACCATGCCGACCAGATTCGCGGGCAACGGCAGGTGCAGCCAGGAGACAAGATATTGGGAAAAAATGAATAAACCTGCATAGAGCAGTACCTGAACCGGTACCTGGAGTCGTTGCACAACGGCAGGCGTAACGCGGCTTATCGCCACAGCCATGAGGGAATGTCCTGAAAAATAATACGGAGCGCCAGTATAGAGAACCTCCGTCACGGGCAGAAATGAATTAAAATCATTGCAGGCATAGTCGGAAGGAATAATCATGGATATCAGAACGCTGCGTTATTTTGTCGAGGTGGTGCGCCAGCAAAGTTTCACCCGCGCAGCGGAGAAGTTATTTGTCACCCAGCCCACCATTAGCAAGATGCTGAAAAATCTTGAAGATGAGCTTAACTGTACGCTACTGATCCGCGACGGACGTAAGTTATTGCTGACCGATACCGGACGCGTGGTGTTTGAACGCGGTCTGGCGATCCTCGCTGAGTTTCGCCAGTTAGAGGCCGAGTTGAGCGATATTAACCATCTCAATAAGGGCGTGCTGCGGCTGGGTATTCCCCCGATGGTCGGCATGTTGATGGCCGGGCCAATCAGTTTGTTTCGACAACGCTACCCTGGCGTTGAACTCAAAATTTCGGAGTTTGGCGGCCTGACGGTACAGCAGGCGGTAATGAATGGCGAGCTGGATGTTGCGATGACCGCGCTCCCGGTGGAAGAAGCGAGCGGGCTGACGACATTATCGCTGTTCAGTCATCCGCTGTGCGTGCTGGTTCCCCGTTCAGGTCAGTGGACAACCTGCGACTCCATCGCGCCTGAAGCACTGGCGGAGCATCCTCTTCTTATCTATAACGAAGACTTTGCCCTGAGCCGCCAGTTGATGACCTTATTTAGCCAGCATGACGTAAAACCACGGATTGCCGTGCGCAGCGGGCAATGGGATTTTCTCGCCGCCATGGTGCAAGCGGGCGTCGGCATCGCCATTTTGCCGGAGCCGATTTGTCAGCGTCTGGATAAGGCCACGCTGCGCTGGCTACCGCTGGAAAGCGATCTCCGCTGGCAGTTAGGCATGATTTGGCGAGAGGGCGTGTATCTGTCGCACAGCGCCCGGGCATGGTTAACCTGTTGCGAAGGGTTTTGGCTGAAACAACCGTAAGCCATAGGTTAAAACCCTTGCCGGATGGCGGCGCAAGCACCTTATCCGGCCTACTTGTAGACCCGGTAAGCATGGCGCCACCGGGCCACAAGGACTACTGATTTTCTATCAGTAGCGCTTCCATCAAATCCAGGTCGTGCAGCAGCTTTTGCAATGTTTCATTGCTGATTTCTCGTGTGGCGCGCAGATGATACAACTCGGCGCGTTCAGAACGCAGCGCGGCAAGACGGAAACGTCGCTCCAGATTTTCTTCCTGTATGGAGCTTTCGACATCGTTTCGCCCATCGGCACGGCGACGCAAGTTACCAATGACACGCGAGCTTACTTCAGTAAGCAACTGATTATCGATGTTTTCTTCGGTATCCGCCGCCAAACGCTCTTCCATTTTCTGAATGGCGACAATTGCCACCTCCGCCGTCGCCGCACGGGCGATACGCTCCTCTTTCAACTGTTGCGCATGATCGGCGACTTCCAGATGTTGCAACAGCAGCGGCAGCATGATCACGCCGACAAATAACGAGAACAGAATGACGCCAGCCGCCAGGAATACCAGTTCATAACGCGCCGGAAATCCGCTGCCATCCGGCAAAAGTAACGGTATAGAGAGCACACCAGCCAGGGTGATCGCCCCACGAACGCCAGCGAAGGAAGCAATCAGAATTTCACGCGACGTCCAGCTGGCGAACTCCATCGGTTTCTTCTTCAAAAAACGCAGGCTGAACTTTTTCATGGCCCACAGCCAGCCGAAGCGAACCAGCATCAATGCCGCATAAATCAGCACGATATCGGTAAAGAGCATCCAGGTTTCGACATTCGGGTCAGCTTCCGCCGCCGCCAGCGAAGATTCCAGAATACCCGGCAATTGCAGTCCCAACAGCAGAAAGACCATACCGTTAAAGACAAATTCCAGCATCGCCCAGGTACTGTTCGCGCGCAAACGCATTGCCAGCGGCGCGCGGCGCATTACGCCAGAACGGGTGATGGTCATCCCGGCGGCAACCGCGGCCAGGATGCCTGAGACGCCAATATGCTCGGCAATCAGGTAAGACGCGAAGGGCAGCAGAAACAGCAGGACAATTTGCGTCGCGGGTTCATCGCCGCCCCAGCGGCTCAAAAAACGCAGCGAGCGGCCATACAGCCAACTGACCACAAAACCCGCCAGAATACCGCCGATAGCGACCTTAAAAAATTCCAGCGTCGCGCCGCCGACGGTAAAGACCATCGTCCCCATCGCCACCGCGACGGCGAATTTCAGCGATACCAGACCGGAGGCGTCGTTCATTAACGCCTCTCCCTGCAGAATGCCCATGATTTTTTTCGGGATACGCCCCTCGCCCACAATTCCGGAGAGCGCTACCGCATCGGTCGGCGACAGCACGGCGGCCAGCGCAAAGGCGGGGATCAGCGGAATGCCGGGCACCAGCCAATAAATCAGGAAGCCGATTCCCACGACCGTTACCAGGACCAGCGCCAGCGCCAGCCCGAAAATCTCTCGTCCATGCTCAAGAAATTCACGGGTCGGCGTCTTCCAGCCATCCGCAAACAGCAGCGGCGGAATAAACAGCACCAGGAAGAGTTCCGGGTCGAATTCCACATGCAAACCAAACGTCGGCCACGCCAACAGCGCGCCAACGGCGATCTGCATAAGGGGTAAAGGAAGCTGGAAGGGTAATACACGCGTAAATACCCCCGACAGCGAGACCACAAGGGTCATGATGAGTATTGTGAAGAAAATTTCCATGCGTTCCCTGTTTGCGATGTTTTTTATGATGGAGAAAGGCATCATGCCTCGGTTTCACCTTCTTCAGATTAACGCAAAAGGTAACGTGATGTGTCCTGAAAATGAAAACGGGCGACCAACGCCGCCCGTTTTTCAGAATGAAGGCAGAACTAGATAGCCCAGCCGCCAGCATAAAAAGCGACCAGCGCGACCGCAATGACGACAGTTCCGATATTCAGCTTACGCCATTCGCCGGAAACCAGACGCCCGACGACCAGCGTGGCAAAGCCGATCATAATCCCGGTGACAATGTTACAGGTCAGTACAATAAATACAGCCGTTACCAGCCCCGCCATCGCATCGACGAAATCAGCAAAATCGATTTTCGCCACGTTACTCAGCATCAGCAGACCGACATACATGAGCGCCGGGGCGGTTGCGTAGACGGGAACGAGATAAGAGAGCGGCGAAAGAAACAGGATCAGCAAAAACAGCACGCCCACGGTAATCGCCGTCAGGCCCGTTTTACCGCCCGCCGCCGTACCAGCCGCAGACTCGATATACACCGCCGCAGGCGCCGCCCCGACCAGGCCGGAGAAAACGCTACTCAGGGAGTCGGTGGTTAGCGCTTTACCGCCATCGATAATTTGTCCATCTTTGTCCAGCAGATTAGCCTGCCCTGCGACCGCACGGATCGTTCCGGTCGCATCAAACACCGCCGTCATCACCAGCGCCAGTACGCTTGGCAGAACGACAGGGTTTAACGCGCCCATAATATCCAGGCTGCCGATCAGTGAGTTGCCGTTTTCATCGCTCAACGAAGGCATGGCGAAAATGCCGGAAAAATGGACGTTAGGATCGAAGAGCAAACCCACAATAGAAATGCCAATAATGGTCAACAGAATGCCGCCGGGGACTTTCAGCTTTTCCAGACCGAGAATAACAGCCAGCCCCACGAGCGACATAATCACCGGGAAGGTGTCGAAATCGCCCAGCGCGACCGGCAGGCCATCCAGCGGGTTTTTAATGACCAGGCCGACGCCGTTGGCGGCAATCAGCAACAAAAACAGGCCAATACCGATACCGGTTCCGTGGGCCACGCCCTGCGGCAAGTTACGCAAAATCCAGCTACGAATGCCGGTGGCGGAGATAACGGTAAACAGTACGCCCATCAGGAATACGGCGCCAAGCGCGACCGGTACGCTAATATGCTGCCCCAGGACCAGGCTAAACGCGGTAAACGCCGTCAACGAGATAGCGCAACCGATAGCCAGCGGCAGATTCGCCCAAAGCCCCATAACGATAGAGCCGACGCCTGCGACCAGGCAGGTCGCTACAAAGACGGCGGCAGGCGGGAACCCGGCTTTACCCAGCATCCCTGGCACCACGATGACGGAGTAAACCATCGCGAGAAACGTGGTTAAGCCAGCAACGACTTCCTGGCGAACGGTGCTCCCGCGTTGTGAAATTTTAAACCAGGCGTCGAGTGAACCGCCGGTACGCGCTGAAGGCGTAGACATAGAAAACATCCCCTGAGAATTTATTATTCGTCGGTATACGCGGGAGGTAATCCACTAACAGCGCAACGTTATCTCCTTGTGCTACATTTACGACAACCGGGGCGCCGCAAAAAAGCAAACGTTTAGCTCCACGTATACAAAACGGGTGGCAAAAAAAAAGCAAACGATTATCCAGCGATCATCAACGCTTTTTCAACTGAACTTTGCCGCTTTTTATGCTTTTCTGCTTAGTATGCTCAATAAATCGCCAGACGATGCGCAAACGTTATCGTCCCTGCGCAATCCAGCAACAATTTTTCGCATCGCTGTTAGCAAATACGTTGCGCAATCTGCTCACAAAAACGCCATTATCCGCCGGGAATGGTAAACGGACCGCCCTGCTGAATCGCTCGCTGCCAGGCTGGACGCATTTCTACCCGCGCTTTCCATGCGTTGATATGGTCGAGATGAGCGATCCCGCCTCGGGCAAGCAGCGCAAATAGCGGGAAGCTCATCTGAATATCCGCCATACTTAACTGCTCTCCGGCAAACCAGGGGTGATTTGCCAGATGCCCGTCAATAAAGCGCGCATGGGTTTCCAGTTGCGGATTGAGGTACGCTTTTTGCGCGCCCTTACCGATAACGCCGCCCAACGTTCGCAGGCCCAATGGTACCGGCGGTTTACCCAGAGAGGTAAAGAGCAGTCTCATCAATAGCAAGGGCATGAGCGAACCTTCAGCGTAATGTAGCCAGAATCGATAGTGTTGTTTCCCCTGCGCATCCGCAGGTTTAAAGCGTCCGATACTGTCGTAAGTGTCCTGCAAATATTCCAGGATGGCGCCCGATTCCGCAATAACCATACCGTGATCTTCGATAACCGGAGACTTGCCCAGCGGATGCACTTTTTTCAATGCCGGCGGCGCCAGCATGGTCTTTTCACGCTGGTAACGCACAATCTGGTAAGGCAACGCCAGCTCTTCCAGCGCCCAGAGGATGCGCTGCGAACGAGACTGATTTAAATGGTGCACCGTCAGCATGGCTGTCTCCTGTAAGGTATGCCAACTAACTATAGAAAATTATGGCAGTTGCCGTAAAAATTTCGGCTAAAAAATCAGCATTTCGCTGGCGAACAGGGCGTCGTCGCTTACACTTACAGTATCAACACAAACCGGAACCTCCACCACGTGCTCGATATGAGGGGTGTTGACGTCGGGGGAAACCCTCCTGTAATCAGCGGGATAGAGCGAAAGACAAAGACCGGAAACAAACTAAAGCGCCCTTAGCGGCGCTTTAGTTTTAGGTGAACTCAGCCCGATGGCCGAGTGCATGTTAATCATCTTCAAGCAGCCGGGCACCCGTCCCGTGTTCGCCAAGCCTGTCGCCTGGATTTCGCAGCGGACAGTCGCTACGCGATAAACAGCCGCAGCCGATACAACCGTCCAGCTCATCGCGCAACGCCACCAGCGTATGAATACGTCGGTCTAACTCTTCGCGCCACTGCGAGGAGAGCTGCTTCCACTCTTTCGCGCTTAACGTATGTCCTTCCGGCAAGATACCAAACGCGTCGCCGATAGTTGCCAGCGGGATGCCGATACGCTGGGCGATCTTGATAATCGCGACATAACGCAACACGTCACGCTTGTATCGCCGTTGGTTACCGCTATTACGGATACTGGTAATTAGCCCTTTGCTTTCATAGAAGTGCAGGGCGGACACAGCAACACCGCTACGTTTCGCAACTTCCCCCGGCGTCAGTAAGGCTTTTAAACGGGGAGATTTTTTTTCCATAAATCGCTTTACCTCAAGTTAACTTGAGGAATTATACTCGCCCGCAGACAAAACGACGAATCGAATACTGTTTAAGAGGCAACAATATGTCGCATCAGCAGATAATTCAGACCCTTATCGAATGGATTGATGAACATATCGACCAACCGCTAAACATTGATGTGGTGGCAAAAAAATCGGGCTACTCCAAGTGGTATTTACAGCGGATGTTTCGTACGGTAACGCATCAAACATTAGGCGAGTATATTCGCCAGCGCCGTCTCCTGTTGGCGGCTGTTGAGCTACGAACGACCGAGCGCCCGATTTTTGATATCGCGATGGACCTGGGCTATGTATCGCAGCAAACCTTCTCGCGTGTATTCCGCCGCGAGTTCGATCGCACTCCCAGCGATTACCGTCACCGCCTGTAGGGCGTCTGCCCGCGTATCGTCAGAGGCGCGGGCGTTTGTTGTAGCCAGGAGATGAATTCCTGCGGTGGTAACGCCTTCGCAAAGTGCCATCCCTGACAATACTGAACGCCGCGTTTTAGCAACCAGCTAACCTGTTCAGCCGTTTCAACCCCCTCCGCAATGATTTTTAGCCGCAAACTTTGCGCCATTTCAATAATATGTTCCACAATCAAATGGCTGGCGCTATTAGTGGTTAGCGTGTCGACAAAAGATTTATCAATTTTTAAAAGGTCGACATTTAATGAGTACAGGTTATGCAAGTTCGAATAGCCGGTACCAAAGTCATCAATTGCCACCTCGTATCCCGCCTGGCGAAACGCCTGAATAATCGGCGTCATTTTAGGCACATCAATAAATCCGCGCTCGGTCACTTCAACCTTTATCTGTTGCGCAAGCACTGAATGCTGACGCGTTTTTTCATGAATCATCACAATTAGTCGGGAAGAGAGAAAATCGGCGGCAGAGAGATTGATAGAGACATAAAGATGCGGGTGCGCGGCCAGAAAACCACCTAAATCATTAAATACCTCTTCGACGACATAATCGGTGATCTGCTCAATCATCCCCTCTTTTTCCGCCAGCGGAATAAATTCGCACGGGCTCATCACCGGACCGTGATAGCCCGGCCAACGCAATAGCGCTTCGGCACCTACACATGTCCCGTTTCGGATATCAATGATCGGCTGATAATGAAGGCAAAGCTGGTGCCTGGTAATGGCCCGTTGCAGCAATCGACGCGGTGAGTAATATGCCTGCCGGGATCGTGACCACATAAATAAGACGATAATGCTACAGATGATCCCTAACGGTAGCGTTAACGTAAGCTGATGAAAGAGGTTCTGGTAAAAGCGTTGCTTTGAGGTTGACACAATCGCGGCAACCGGTCGTTTTGCTGATTTAACCAGAGTATAAAAACGCTCACCCTGTTGGAACACAGGTTCACTCCGTCGTACCAAAGGTAATAGGTGATCAGCCTGCGCCTGTTCACTCAGAGAGAAAAAGGTGTTGGTCACCGTATCATACATTCCCCAGGCCAACGCCGGATCGTCTGACATCACCTCGCTATAAGATAAGGGATTGATAACCGCGACATAGTTTCCCCGCTGCATATATGTCATTTTATAACCGTTGAAAAAAGGCGTATCACGATAGTAATAAATAGCGATGTCAGGCTTTCGTTTATAGTCAGCGCGGGGAATAAAATAAGGACTTGTTGGCGTCATAACCGTAGAGCATAGAAAACGCTGGCCCTTAGCATAAATCAACTCATAAATGTACAAACGACCGCGGATAATATTCAGCATTCGCTGTTGATGGGCTGGCGTACAGGCTTGCCCCTGATATTGTTCAGCGGCATCGCGGGCTAAATCTGCTTGCAGGATAACCCGCTCCGTTTTATCTAATACCAACTGCGCAAATGAATGTAACTGATTTCTGGTTTCAGAGACTGCCCGGATATGAGCAAACCAGATCGCCAGCAATACAGGAAGTAACACCACAATGATCGTTCCGAGAAATCTCAACACCTTGCGTCGTGTGCTTTGACTCATTTTCAGCCTATTTCCCTGCATTATTTGTGACTATTGTTGGCAAAATAAGACGTGAACCAAACGGAGGTTTACGGTGCATGAATTTATCAATATTAGCAACAGACTTTTACCGATCAACATTTACCATTAATAACTAAGCGCAATCTCTTTCGCATACCAGGCAGGACGCTAAATATTTTTGATAATATCAGATTTATACCTAAGTAAACGATGGGGTATACATCTTTACTCCTTTCTTTTGATAAATAACTTGATATTTTTATCAGGTCTGAATTTCACGAAAAAAATAAAAGAGTAGTAATAATACATCTTTGCTTTCCGGCAGTTTCTCTACGGACGCGCAGAAGTCACACAAAAAATACGGTTATAAAACGCACAAAAAATACATTGCCGATCTGGCGAATAAGCCTGTTTTTGTGATATAGTTCACAAAAACAATGAAACAGAAACAATGTTTCATTCGATGTTGATGTGACGTCCGTTGATAGCCAGAATGTCCCACGTTTCCCGGGAACAACGCCGTGCTGTCCTGGACAAAGGTCTATTCAGAGGAAATGTTTCATGGCTGCCATAACCACTGGTGTCGTTCTTCTCCGCTGGCAACTGTTGAGCGCCGTGCTCATGTTTTTAGCCAGCACGCTCAATATCCGTTTCCGTAAATCAGATTATATTGGTCTGGCGGTGATCAGTAGCGGTCTGGGCGTGGTATCCGCCTGCTGGTTTGCCACCGGTTTACTCGGTATTACCATGATGGATCTCGCTGCGATCTGGCATAACATTGAAGCCGTAATGGTCGAAACGATGAGCCAGACCCCGCCAGAATGGCCGATGGTGCTGACCTGATACGCTATCGCTGCCGATGAAGCCGCCCACCGGTTATCTCAACGCGGAATCGCGCGCCAGGGGTAGCCTTGCGCACAATTACGTCCCTCGCATAGCCGTTGATGAGGGCCGCCAGGTGTGGTTATCCAAAAATGGCAAGCGGAATAGCCCTAACAGAATCGATCGAAGCTTATTGAAGACGTTGCCGACTCGTTAAATGACAAAAAGACCCGTTTGTGCAACGGGTCTTTTTTATTAAGTAGTACCGCCTGATAACAGCGACAAGCGCTGCTTATTTTACGTTAATAATTTATCCGGAGAACAATCACGGATTATTTTTCCACCTTTCATTACCAGGACCCGGTCAAAATACTTTATCAGGTATCGACGATGCGTCACCATGATCAACGTTTTCCCATGAATAAACTCATCTAAGTTATCAAAAATTTGCTTCTCGGTATTTTCATCCAGATTTGATGTTGGTTCATCCCATAAAAAGACGCTGGCGTTACTGCTCAGACTACGTGCTAATAATAACTGCTGCTGCTGTCCGGATGACAGGTTTTTAGCCATAAAATTCACCGGAAACTTCAGTCCCATAGGATGTTGCAAGATAAAACCGCAGTTCGCCAGATGGAGCGCCTTGAGTACCCGGCCCCTGTCGTTTTGCGGTTTTAACGCGAAATTACTTTCAATGGTTCCGGTGAATAAAACATCATGTGTCGTCACCACGCTTAAATGCTGAGAAAAAAAGTTCTGCGATAAATGCCCTAAGTTATATCCATCATATAAGATGGCGCCGTCTGTTGGCGAAAGGTAGCCAGATAGCATTCCCAGTAATGAGCTTTTTCCTGCACCGCATTCGCCTATCACTGCAACACGCTGCCCCGCAGGTATGTCTATAGACAGTCGGTTAATAATCATCGGAGATTGAGCGTCATACTGATAACTCACACCCCGAATAGAGATATCGCCATTGCACTTTGATATGGACTGTAATGCCGGTGTTTTTTCTGCCTGATCTTCATCAAAAAAAGAAAGCAGATCCTTACCGGTTTTTTCTGCTGATAAAATAGAGATTAATGTAGAAGAAAAATTCGAAATGATCCCGGAAATACGACCAGAGACAATGACAGATGAAACAATTGCGCCAGTGGTAACATCACCCTTGATTACCATAAAAAAGGCTATTACCATAATAGTTATTTGGGTAATAGATGACATACTCCCCAATATAGATTGATAGATAAGATTTAATTTCCTTATCTTCAGGTTAAGATACGACTGTTCATTTGATGTGTTGACCCAATCAAAAAGTAAACCTTGATTATTTAAGGTATGGATCATTTTAATAGATAAGAAAACCTCTGAGATGAAGATATTCCTGTTCTTCTGTCCTTCTTTTTGTTTGTTCATTAACTCATTAGTATAATGGTGGTTAACGAGGGAAATAATAATAGAGACGATAAACATGGTAACAGGGACAATAACGACCAGACCTAAATTTACATATATAACAATGAGAAATATAATAAATATTGGAATATCGGCTATACGTTGAAAGATCGAGTTTAATAAAACGGGTTTAATTTTCTGAAACTCATTCCATAGCACAAATGCTGATGACATGGATCTGCCATTTTTCTTTTTACTATAAAGTACCGCTTCAAGAAATGCGATATCAATATCGACGTCATCCTGCCTTGCTGTGATAGACTGATAAATATCTTTCGAAGTACGAAGGATAAACTCAAAAACAATAAATACAGCAACAATTATAGCCACGCCAAATAAAGATGAAACCGAAGCACTTGGAACAAGTTTATCATAGAACAGATTACTAAATACTGGAATAGTTAACGCAAAAATTGCCATAAAAAGAGATGAAAAGAAGTATTTAGTATAAAAAATCTTGTTCATCGATAAAGAGTTTTTTATGATATTTTTTACTCTTATACTATCAACAACTTTATTTAAAGGTAGTATACTAAATGCAGATAACTCTTTTAAATATTCATCTTCAATTTCAACATAACAGAGTTCACCGCGCGCGTTTACCAACTTTATTTTTTGCCCGCCACTCACACACACCATCCACTTCATTTCTGGTGTTAATAGTAAAATCGGCATAGGCTCATTTAGTAAATCCTCACCATTATTAAATAATATATCCTGTAGAGAAAGCCCTAACGACAAAAAGAAATTCTTCATTTGTATAGAGTCGTCAGTGTTATTTCTGTCGTACTTTTTAAATCTTAAATTTATATCATCTTCTTTGATGTCAATTTTTATGTTGAATTTTTTAGACACTATAGATAATGCCGTTTCCGCACTTAAATAATAAGGTTCTAGTTTTTTATCCATAAGTAAACCCCCTCACCCAAAGGTGAGGGGTCTCCGTTATTATGCGTGTTCTTCTTGATTATCTACAGGTAACGTAACTTCATTAACGGCGAAAACTTCAATAGCGCCGTTATTGTTGTGCCCTACAGAACTCGTTGAAGGGGAATCATTAATATCATCCTCGGTCTTTCCTCTTGCATTCATTGCGTTCACAATATCCGCCGAGGAGTGATCGACTGAGAATGTTTTCTCCTTAATCAGGAAATCATCGTCCTTATCAAGGAATTTCACGTCCATAGTATATTCACCATCTTCCAAAGATAGCGGAACTTCGAATATTGCTTTCTGGTTAGTTATCGGCAGAGTAAACTCTTCTCCTTCAAACATAACACTGACATTAACAATATTCTCAGGTACTGATATTTCAAAAGAAGGTGTCTGACTAATTGAACGATCTATTTCATCCCCAGAGTCAGCGTTTAACAATGTAATACTATAGGCTGTCTCCTTCACCACGCTTTCTTCCGCCGCAGACGGCACTGTACGAAGATGCGTAGCGCTTTCGGCATTCACTGTTTCAGACTCCGGTGGAGTAACCGCTGTTGGCGTGGCGTCATCGCTCGCATCGTCATGCTGGCTATCCGCTGTTACCGTCACCGTTGAGTCAACCGTCACCTCCAGCGAAGCAGATTGCAGTGAGTTCCCCGCGCGATCCACCACCGTCACGCTCAGCGTGTAGGTACCATCATTCCAGGCGGCTGGCGGCGTGAAGGTCCAGCCATCCGCGCCTTGCGTCGCCTGATAGATGTCTGTCACGCCATTATGCGTCACGTTTACGGTCACCCCGGTCACGTCAGCATCAATATGCTGCAGCGTGAACTTAGGCTGGGTGTGATTGTGATTCGTCACGTTATCGCTGTCTGAAGCGCCATTGCCTTCACCTGCTGCCAGCGCAATCTCCGGCACGGTCAGCGTACTGTCGATCGTAACGGTAATGGGTAACGAGTTTTTCTGATTACCCGCGGCATCGCTTGCGATTACCGATATCGTATAGGAACCATCAGCTAACGGTGTACCTGGCGTAAAGAACCAAACGCCATCGGCATTTTTTTCAGCATTATATACGGTCCCATTGATATCGACCTGAACGACCACAACATCGCTTTCCAGATTCCCGATAATAAAGGTAGGCTGATTATCTCGCGTAATATTATCGCCCACCGTACCACTGTCTGAGTCTGGAGATAATGAAATAACAGGAGTCTCTTTCATGATATCGAGAGGGACATCATCACTCCGGTTACCAATCGCATCCACACTCGTAATGGTAAACTTCCCTTCCGATGGATACGGGATCGCCATACTCCATTTACCATTATCAGGAACGGTTAACGTATAAGTATTCCCATTACTATCGGTTATTATTAGCTGAGATTTGGCTTCCGCCGTCCCCTGCATAATAATTAGATCGTTGACAATATCTGAATAAGTTACGACCGGAGCGTTTGGCGGCGTTCGATCAATAAATATTTCATGTACCTCTTCCTTACGGTTGCCTGCGTTATCCTCAATACTCAAAGTGATATCGTATTTCCCTTCCGGAAGCTGATCGGTCGATAACTCCCACTGCCCATTAGCCGCAACGACAGCGGTTGCCAGCGTGACCCCTGCCACGATTAATGATACCGTAGCGCCAATTTCCCCCATACCTCTCATGGTAATAGTGGAGCTATTACTCCACCAGTCCGTTTTCGATGATGATTTATTGTCATCAAGCTCGCTGGTAAATACCTGGATATGCGTATCGACCCAAATGGAATACTTTTCCTGATTTACGTTACCAGCACGGTCCGTAGATTTAACAGTGATATCCAGCTGGCCTTCTGTGAAATAAAGCGGGTTCACCGGCATCTGCCAGTGGCCTTTGTCATTAACCCAAACTTCCCCCACATTTAAGCCATTAATGATGATTTCTATTTTGCTATTGGGCTCGGCACTGCCACTAAACAATAAGTTACGTGTCGTGTCCGTTATATATATTTTGCCATCACTACCGGTCATCTCTGCTAACGTTTGTCCACCGATAGAATCAATGGCGACAGGCGTCGTATTAAAGGTATCGATAGTAAAGTTTAGCGTTTTCGAGGTAGCCGTGTTGCCTGCTTTATCGGTGATAACATAATAAATGCTATGGGAACCATCGCCCAACGGTGACTCAGGTCGATAAACTTGATTTCTGTCCGTCACCGTGATCGTATCGACTAACACCCCATCAATGAAAATCTGAACACTCTGGTTCATTTCTCCATAAATACTAAACGCAGGCCGGGTTTGACTCGTTATACTATCATTACTGAAAATACCGTTATCAGAACCTGCCATCATAACAGGATTATCGATAAACGTACTGGTATCTATCGTGACGAGTAAGCGAGGCGATTCTGCCGTATTACCTGCCGGGTCTTCGGCAACCACTCGGATAGAATATTCACCATCTTTTAACGCATTATCAAACTGATAGGACCAGGTTCCATCTTCAAGCACAAGAACATTTGCCACGATCTTTTCATCCACATAAATATGGATTGTGGCTCCCGCTTCTGCGGTGCCAACTAACACAGGCTTGTTGTGACTAGTAATCAGATCGTCAAGTGAACCAGAGTTGCTCGCATCTTCAAGGTTGAGCGTTGGGAAGTCGGTTGATGAATCGACATCCACGCTATAATCCTTGCTCACTTCAGTGTTGCCAGCAACGTCAGTAATGCTGAAATGAATATTAAACGTACCATCATCTTGCAGCAGTATCGGCGCGCGCCATGTGCCATCAGCCTCAACCATAACAACGTTGACTAATTTACCATCGACAAAGATGCTGACCTGAGAACCTGCCTCCCCGACACCTGAGACTGACAACGCCCGGTTATTAGAGAGGGCCGGTAATGAATCTTCATCAATGTCAAAGACAGCAATTTGAGAATCGATTGTCACGGTTGTAATCGCAGACTCAACCCGGTTACCAGCAGTATCCGTAGCAACAAATTGCACCTGATACTCGCCGTCGGCGCTATTTGCCGGCATGGTATAGCTAATATTACCTGACGAACTCGCCTCTACTGTGCCTTGTAACACACCATTAATATAAACCTGTACCGTCGCGCCGGGATCGGTCATGGCAACCAGTACCGGAGACTTATTATTGGTAATCAGATCATATTTATCACCGCTATTAGTATCCCGACTTAATGAAATATCGCTGATTTCAATCTGCGTATCATGTTCTATCAGGATATCTTTTTGTTGGCTGTTGCCCGCTTTATCTTCCGATACCACGACAAAGGCATTACTACCTTCACGCAGATCTAATTCTGCGCTCCATCGACCATCATTGCCTACCACCAGGGTAGCAATAACCACCCCCTGCGGATTCCTGATGGTTAAAGTACTTCCGGCTTCGGCAGTACCATCGATGGTGACATGAGATTTATTGGTGATCCAGTCGCCAACTTTGCCACTGTCATCAGCTTCGCGTAATACCACGGTTAACGGCGAAATTACCGTATCCAGTATCACATTCTGCGGACCAAACTCTCTGATATTGCCGGCAACATCTTCAACTTTAAACGTTAATACATAATTACCGTCATTACCCAAAGCAGGTAATACTACGCCCCAGTGTCCTGCGCCTGTCGTATAAGCAATCGCTTTTTCAACGCCATTCACAAAGATAGTGATTTTGCTGTTTGGCTCACTGGTGCCGCCAATCTCCGGCGTCACCGTATTGATATATCCGCCCTCATGCATTCCAGATATATTCCATACCAGTTCAGCAACCTCGGTATCGATAGTGACATCAACGGCGGTGGAACGCAGTTCGCTATTATCGCGAGGGTTGACGATACCCACCTGGACGACATAATGGCCATCTTTCATTTCCGATAACTGGAAAGTATATCGACCCGCTGTATCCGCTGTCGCCTCGCCGACCTTCACGCCATCCACATAAATACTCACAATCGCATTAGGTAACGTGTTCCCAACCAGGGTCGGCGTTTTATTATTCGTGGTAAAGTCTCCTAAGGCACCACTATCGCTCTCCTCGCTGAGCTTTATGGTTGGAGGCGTGACATCAATAACAGGTATTACGACAGGAAAGTCGACCTGCGACGATTCATTACCCGCTTTATCTTTGGCAACAATGCTCACAACATAGGAGCCTGGCGCTAATACTGATGGCGGCGTCCAACTCCATTCGCCATTCGCATTGGCGTTTGCCGAGCCGACCACTTTCCCATCCCACTGAATCATAATCGTCGAGAACGCTTCGGCTAGCCCTTTGAACTCAGGACGCAGGCTGGTTGCTTCATACTGATCATCAATAGATGGATCCGAAAGGCGAATGGTAGGATCGATCGTAACCGTATCGATAGTGAATCTTTCCTGCGTTTGCGCAGTATTTCCCGCGACATCTGTTGCGACGACGTTGATGGTATACATGCCATCCGGCAGTATATTCGGCGTCACACTCCAGTTGCCATCGGCGCCAACCGTAATCGTGTGTTTTAGAACCTCCCGACCTGACTTATCATCAACAATGGTAATCACCAGTTTCGCATTAGGCTCCGCAGTACCTTCGAATTTGGGATTTTGCTTATTCGTAAGGTTATCGCTATTGGAGCTGCCGGTATCAGACGCTGGCTCCATTCTGACACTGACGCTTGTCGTGGTATCAATGGTAAAGGGCAGCTTAGTTTCAGAAGTATTTCCGGCAATATCTCTGAAGACAACAACGGCTTCATATACGCCATCGTTTAACGCAACGGGAACCTGAAATTCCCAGAGGTTATTGCCATTTGCCGTAACCGGATAAGAAACGCCGTTAATTCTGATTACAACAGTATCAATATCGGCGGGTACATTGCCAATAACGAAACGTGGTTTAGTGACACTCGTAATATTATCAACAGCGCTTTCGCCAGTATCATCCGCATCCAGCAAATCAATACTGGGATCAGAAACAATAGTGTCTATTGTGAATGATACCTCTTTGCTAATTTTATTACCTGCGATATCTTCAGCCACTATTTCTATTTTGTAAGTTCCATCCACTAACGGTGTATCAGGGGTAAACAGCCATTTATTACCTGCCCCCTGAGTCAGTGTGCTGGATTTCCCGTTTAAAATTACCGTCACGCTCTGCAGCGGTTCTCTGGCTGAAATTTCAAAACGTGGAGAGGTAATATTCGTAATACCATCCGTAGAATCCTTTCCGGCGTCGTCCAGCATCACGACGCTCAGGCCGTCAATCTGCGTATCCACGGTGAAGCCCAGCGTGGAATTTGCCGTATTTCCTGCCCGATCCGTCGCCTGGACATGGAGAGTATAATGACCATCAGGCAATGCGCTACCTGCAGTAAATTCCCACTGCCCGGCCGCATTTTTACTGATAGGCGTCCAGTTTACGCCATCGAAAGAAACCAGCACCGATGTCACATCATCAGGCGTTGCAATTTCAAAAGAGGGACGGGTAGCATTGGTGACATTATCGTGGTCGTTGACGCCGCTATCTGTTGTTAACGTAACACTGTCAATCTGAACCTGCGTGTCGATTTCAATCTGCAGTTCGGCCGATGTTTTGGTATTACCAGCAATATCCGTTACGGTAACAGAGATCGTATGCTGACCGTCAGACAGCGGTTGATCCGGCGTAAAGGTTAAATTCCCCCCTGTGTTTTCAATGGTGTAATCCCGACCATCAATATGAACCACAATGTGTGATACATCATTATCGACATTACCGATAATAAACACCGGTTTGTTAATCCTGGTAAGATTATCATTAGTATCATCACCAGTATCATGGGTGGGATCGAGTACAATTGTCGGCTCTCGCAGAGTCGTATCAATCGTAAACTGCAGCGTTTCTTGCGCAACGTTGCCAGCGATATCAGTCACATCAACCAAGAGAGTGTGTTTCCCATCAGGTAATGCCGAACCGACATTAAATATCCAGCGGCCATCCCCTCCTTTTGTGAGTTCAATCCAATTAGCGGCGTTATCGATTTTAACGCGCACATGGGTAATATCATCAGCGGTAACAATACTAAACTGCGGCTTGTCGACTTTGGTAATGTTATCTACATCGCTATCACCGCTATCTGTAACCAACGTGACGCTTTCAATTTCAGCCGTCGTATCTATCACAACAGGTAATGGTTTCGATGTCGCGGTATTTCCGGCCTTATCTTCAACCGTAACGGTAATATTATAAGAACCATCCGGAATGGCATTGCCTGGTGTAAATTGCCAACCAGCCCCAACCTTAGTCGCGTTATAATCATGACCATCAATCGTCACCACGACTTTAATAACATCGGGGTCAACATTACCAATCGTAAAGGTGGGTCGTGAAATATTAGTAATATTATCGGCGGTATTCGCTCCGGTATCTTGTCCTGCGTCTAAAGCAATAGTCGGAACCTGTATATTAGTATCGATATTAAATACTAAATCTTTATTCGCAATATTACCTGCCTCATCCGTGGCCTCTACGCGAAGGGTATATGTGCCGTCAACCAGAGTATTCGGACTGTCAAAAATCCACTGTCCGTCGGCATTTTTGCGTATCACATTCCAGTTAGCGCCACCATCCAGGGTTACGCGTACCTGGATGACATCACCGGGAACGTCAATTCTGAATGACGGTTTGGCAACATTCGTTAATTGATCATTCTGCACGCCAGTATCATTAAGCAATACGATATTGTTAATGGTTGTCGTGGTATCAATACGCACCTCTAACGGCGCAGATTCTTTTACATTCCCCGCCAGATCTTCCACCACAACGGCTAACTGATATGAGCCATCAGCCCAGCTCGCAGAAGGCGTAAAGCGCCATTGACCATTGGTGAATACCGCCGCTTCCTCGTGCGTTTTACCGTTGTAAGTTACTTTGACCATCACGCGCGTAACGTCAGAATCAACCTGGCGTATGTCGAACACAGGCCGATCGTGATTGGTGAGGCGATCGCCAACAGTACCGCTATCTTCACCAGCTGCCAGTTCAATCACCGGCGTAGTCAACGTACCGTCTATCGTCACCTTTAAAGGCGCGGATGTTTGCTGGTTGCCTGCCACATCTGTTACCGTCACGGTGAATGTGTAGCTACCGTCCGCCAAAGCAGAATCCGGTCGATAACGCCAGCCGTCGGCTGATTCGGTGAGTACCACCGTTTTAAACGTGCCGTTATGCTCAATACTCAATTCCACGTGTCGAACATCTTTATCGATACTCCCCAACACAAATATCGGCTGAGTGACACTGGTCAGATTATCGTTCTTATTCTGTCCGGTATCCTGATCGGGCGCTAGCTCAATGGTTGGCGTCAACAACGTGATGTCGATAGTGAAATCGAGCGTCCCCGTCATCTTATTACCCGCACCGTCAGTCACTTCCACGATCAGGGTATGCTGTCCCTCTGGCATATCCGTCGGCCAGGTGTAATCCCAAATGCCAGCCGTCGAACTCTTGATTGCAGTAACCCAGGTCGTGCCGCCGTCAATACTCAGAAGAACCTTTTCCACATCATCCGGTACCGAGATCTGGAACTGCGGACGCACATGTTTTGTGATATTATCGCCAGGGACGCCGCTATCGTTGACTAATTCAATATGATCAATGGCTATTTGCGTATCCACTGTCACCGTCAGCGGCGTAGACGGACGCGTATTTCCCGCCCGATCCTCCACTGTCACCGTCAGCGTATAATCACCGTCGCCCCACGGTGCTGGCGGTGTAAAGCTCCATCCTCCAGCCCCCTGTGTCGCAGTAAACGAGGTTGTCGTTCCATTATGCGTGACGCTGACTGTAACGTTGATAACATCCGAATCGATATTCTGCAGAATAAAGGTCGGTCGGGTGCGATTGGTCATATCATCGCCAGGCGTACCGGTATCATCCGTGCTATCCAGCGCAATGGTCGGCGTCGACAACCGGGTGTCGATGAAAAATTCAAGCGTTTGCGTCGCCGTATTGCCCGCTCTGTCGGTGACCATGACGGTTAGGGTGTGTTTTCCATCGCCCATATCCGTTGGCCAGGTATAGCCCCAGACGCCTTCGATACCCTGCGCCGCGCTCACCCAGTTTGCGCCGCCATCAATGCTCAGTTGCACAGAATTCACATCCGCCGGCACCGTGATCTCAAACTGCGGACGGGTGCTGTTAGTTAGATTGTCATCCGGCACGCCATGATCATTGACCAATGTAATATCAGTAATGCTGGTTTGCGTATCTACCGTCACTATCAGCGGCGTGGACTGACGAACGTTTCCTGCGTTATCCGTTACCTCTACCGTCAGTGTATAGCTACCGTCCGCCCAGTCAGCATCTGGCGTAAAGCGCCACTGTCCTCCAACCTGGGTTAGTGTCACTTCCTGGCTATTGCCGCCCTGTGTGATCCGCAAAATGACCGATTGCGCATCGGAGTCAATATTGCCAATGGTAAAGCCCGGTCTTTTGACGCTCGTAATATGATCGCCAATGGCACCTGTATCGTCCCTGCTATCCATAGTGATGGTAGGCGTTGACAGCCGGGTATCAATGGTAAAATCGAGCGTCTGCGTCGTCTTATTTCCCGCCTTATCGGTCGCTTCTACCGTCAGGGTATGTAGCCCGTCGGTCACATCTTTCGGCCAGGTGTAATCCCAGATCCCTGCCGTGCCCTGTGTTGCACGAACCCACGTATTACCGCCGTCGATACTCAGACGTACCTCGTTGACATCCCCTGGCACCGTGACACGGAAGTGTGGACGAACGTCATTGGTCAGGTTGTCGCCGGGAATACCGTTATCATTAACCAGTTCAATAACATCGATGGTGATTTGGGCATCAACCGTGACCGTCAGCGGCGCCGAGTATTTTACGTTACCCGCTTCATCCTCCACCCTCACCGTCAGCGTATAGTCGCCATCTGCCCATGTGCCGGTCGGTGTCACGCTCCAGATGCCGGTCGCGCCTTTGGTGGCCGTCAGCACTTCTTTCGTGCCGCCATGCTGCACCTCAACCGTGACATACCGCGCGTCTGCGTCAATATTGCCCAGTAAAAACGTCGGCTTATTCGCGTTGGTCAGGTTATCGCCTTTTATTCCGCTATCGTCCGTGTTGTCCAGCACGATAGTCGGTTCTGACAGTAGGGTATCGATGATGAAGTCCAGTTTCTGCGTCGTCTGGTTTCCCGCCTTGTCGGTCGCCTCCACTGTCAGGGTATGCTTCCCCTCTCCCACATCAGCCAGCCAGGTATAATCCCAGACGCCCGGCGTCGCGCTCTGGGTAGCGTTGAACCATGTCTTGCCGCCGTCAATGCTCAGGCGCACCTCGTTAACATCCGTCGGTACCGTCACCTGGAACTGCGGACGCACGTTATTAGTCAGATTATCGTCGGGAATACCGCTGTCATTGACCAGTTCAATGTTATTAATGGCGATTTGCGTGTCCACCGTCACCGTCAGCGATGCCGAATGGCTGGTGTTCCCCGCTTTATCTTCGACTGACACACTCAGGGTATAATCGCCCGCCCCCCATGATGTCGGCGGCGTAAAGGTCCATCCGCCTACACCTTTCGTGGCGTCAAATGTGGTGGTGACGCCGCCATGCTCCACGCTGACCGTAACGCGAACGGCATCATCATCAATATGTTGCAGGTTAAATGTCGGCTGGGTGCGATTGGTCATGTTATCGCCCTGGATGCCGGTGTCGTCCGCGCTATCCAGTACGATGACCGGCGTCGACAGCGTGGTATCAATAGTGAAGTGGAGTGTCTCCGTCACCGTATTACCCGCATTGTCAGTCGCTTTCACATTCAGCGTATAGTCGCCATCCGGCACGGTGCCCGGCCAGGTATAATTCCAGACGCCCGGCGTCGCGCTCTGTGTCGCCTTAACCCAGGTCACGCCACCGTCAATGCTCAGACTGACTTCGTTAACGTCCCCCGGTACCGTCACGCGGAACTGCGGATGGGCGTCGTTAGTCATATTGTCGCCGGGAATACCGTTATCATTAACCAGTTCAATAGCATCAATGGTGATTTGGGTATCAACAGTGACCGTCAGCGACGCTGAGTGTTTTTCGTTCCCCGCCTCATCTTCCACCCTCACCGTCAGCGTATAGTCGCCATCTGCCCATGTGCCGGTCGGTGTCACGCTCCAGTTGCCGGTCGCGTCTTTGGTGGCCGTCAGCACTTCTTTCGTGCCGCCATGCTGCACCTCAACCGTGACATACCGCGCGTCTGCGTCAATATTGCCCAGTAAAAACGTCGGCTTATTTACGTTGGTCAGGTTATCGCCTTTTGTTCCGCTGTCGTCCGTGTTGTCCAGCACGATAGTCGGTTCTGACAGTAGGGTATCGATGATGAAGTCCAGTTGCTGCGTCGTTTTGTTTCCCGCCTTGTCGGTCGCCTCCACTGTCAGGGTATGCTTCCCCTCTCCTACATCAGCCAGCCAGGTATAATCCCAGACGCCCGGCGTCGCGCTCTGGGTAGCGTTGAACCACGTCTTGCCGCCGTCAATGCTCAGACGCACCACGTTGACATCCGTCGGTACCGTCACCTGGAAGTGCGGACGCACGTTATTAGTCAGATTATCGTCGGGAATACCGCTGTCATTGACCAGTTCAATATGGTCAATGGCGATTTGCGTATCGATGGTAACCGTCAACGGCGCTGAGTGGCGAATATTACCCGCCTCATCTTTCACCGTTACCGTCAGCGTATAGTCGCCATCAGTCCACGCGCTGCCGGGTACAAAACGCCACTGCCCGTTAGTCTGCGTCAGCTCCACCTCCTCGCTGTGACCATCGCGCATCACCTGCACGACGACCTGAGTCACGTCAGAATCAATACCGCCGATAATAAAACCCGGTGTTTTAACGTTAGTCTTATTATCGTTGGCGGTGCCGCTATCATCTGCGCTATCCAGCGTGATGGTCGGTGTCGACAATGTGGTATCAATGATAAAATTGAGCGTTTCCGTCGCCGTGTTGCCTGCAACATCGGTTGCTTTCACTGTCAGGGTATACGTATTTTCGACCAGATCTGTCGGCCATATATACTCCCAAACGCCGTCGGGCGTCAGCGTTGCGTTAACCCAGTTGATGCCGCCATCAAGACTCAGTTGCACAGAGTTCACGTCCGTCGGTACCGTAATATGAAACTGTGGACGTGCTTCATTGGTCAGGTTATCCCCGACAATACCCGTGTCATTAAGAAGTTCAATGCGATCAATAGACGTTTGCGTATCGATAGTCACCGTCAGCGGCGCAGAATAATTTGTATTACCCGCCTTATCTTCTACCTTTACCGTCAGCGTATAGTCGCCATCGGTCCAGGCTGCGCCCGGCGTAAAGCGCCACACACCGCCGTTCTTAATCAACTCTATCTGTTGGTTCTTACCATCATGCGCCACCGTCACCACCACTTTGGTCACGTCGGCGTCGATATTACCGAGGGTAAAGCCTGGCATCTTAACGTTGGTGATGTTATCGCCAGCGGCGCTGTCATCCGCACTGTCCAGGGTAATCGTCGGTTCTGACAGCATGGTATCGATGATGAAGTCCAGTTTCTGCGTCGTTTTGTTTCCCGCCTTGTCGGACGCTTCCACCATCAGGGTGTGAGGGCCGTTAGCCACATTCGTCAGCCAGGTATAATCCCAGACGCCCGACGTCGCGCTCTGCGTGGCGTCAAACCACGTTTTGCCGCCATCAATACTCAGTCTTACACCGTTAACATCCGCCGGTACTGTCACCTGAAAGTGCGGGCGCGCTTCATTGGTCAGATTATCGCCGGGGATACCGCTGTCGTTAACCAGTTCAATACGGTCAATGGCGATATGCGTGTCCACTGTCACCGTCAACGGCGCGGACTGCTTCACATTTCCGGCCCTATCTTCTACCTTCACCGTCAGGATATAGTCGCCGTCCGCCCAGTCGCTGGTCGGCGCAAAGCGCCACTGTCCGCCGGTCTGAACCAGTGGCACCTCCTGTTTAATGCCATTGTGCATTACCTCCACTATCACCCGGCTGACATCGGTATCAATATTGTTGAGGGTAAAGCCCGGCGTTTTAACATTGGTGATATTATCGCCCGCGATGCCGCTGTCATCTGCGCTGTCCAGCGAGAGGGTCGGCACAGACAGAGTGGTATCGATGGTGAAATCGAGCGTCTGTGTTGTCTTATTTCCCGCCTCATCGGTCGCTTCTACCGTCAGGGTATAGCCTCCGTCGGCCACATCATCCGGCCAGATATAATCCCAGACGCCCGGCGTCGCGTTCTGGGTAGCGTTGAACCACGTCTTGCCGCCGTCAATGCTCAGGCGCACCACGTTGACATCCGTCGGTACCGTCACCTGGAAGTGCGGACGCACGTTATTAGTCAGATTATCGTCGGGAATACCGCTGTCATTGACCAGTTCAATGTTATTAATGGCGATTTGCGTGTCCACCGTCACCGTCAGCGATGCCGAATGGCTGGTGTTCCCCGCTTTATCTTCGACTGACACACTCAGGGTATAATCGCCCGCCCCCCATGATGTCGGCGGCGTAAAGGTCCATCCGCCTACACCTTTCGTGGCGTCAAATGTGGTGGTGACGCCGCCATGCTCCACGCTGACCGTAACGCGAACGGCATCATCATCAATATGCTGCAGGGCAAATGTCGGCTGGGTGCTATTCGTCATGTTATCGCCCTGGACACCGGTATCGTCCGCGCTATTCAGTACGATGACCGGCACTGACAGCGTGGTATCCACCGCGAAATCGATGGTCTTCGTCACTGTATTGCCTGCTTTATCAGTCGCTTCCACCGTTAGCGTGTATTGACCATCTGCCAGGTCTGTCGGCCAGATATACTCCCAGCTTCCTGCCACGCCCGGAGTTGCCTGAACCCACGAATTACCACCGTCAATGCTCAGACGGACTTCATTGACATCCGTAGGTACCGTCACACGAAAGTGGGGACGGTCGTCGTTGGTCATATTATCGCCTTTCACGCCGCTATCGTTGACCAGTTCCACCCCATCAATGGCGATTTGGGTATCGATAACGACCGTCAGCGGTGCTGAGTAGTTGGTATTTCCTGCCTTATCTTCTACTTTCACCGTTAACGTGTAGCTGCCATCCGCCCACGTATTCCCTGGTGTAAATAACCAACTACCATTGAGGTGAGAAAGTTCGATCTCTTCGCTCACGCCATTGTGCATCACCTGTACGACGACCCGATGCGCATCGGCATCAACACCGGAAATAGCAAAACCTGGCTTATTGATGTTGGTCAGGTTATCGCCTGTAACCCCCGTATCATCCTTAGAAAGCAGGGAAATCACCGGCGTTGATACTGTGGTATCGATAGTAAAATCGAATACCGCGCTGTTCGCTTTATTACCCGCAATGTCCTCAACCTTGACATAAACCTGATGCAAGCCTTCCGTTAAATCTGAAGTAAAGGTATAGGCCCATGAACCATCAGGTTGTTGCGTGGCAACACCGATCTGCGTATCAGACGCGGCATCCCATACCTGAACACTGATAATGTCCGGATCAATATCTTTTAGGTGCAAGGTAGGTTTAACGATATTCGTTAAATTATCATCTGAAATTCCCGAATCTGAATCCGGGCTCAATGAAACTATCGGTATTGAAATAGCAGTATCGACGCTAATTAAGAAAGGATCCGAATGGGCAATGTTGCCAGCGATATCTTCAACTGAAGCGGTTATTCTATGATCGCCATCAACCAAACCTTGATCGGCTTTCAGAGTATACTCCCATCTGCCATCTTTATTTGTTCTGACCTCAGCGATCAGTGCACCATCAATATAGAGTTTAACCGTTGAATAGGGTGCAGCGGTTCCTGTCAGTGCAGGATTCTTTTCATTAATAATATGGTCTGTATTATCAACCCCCGTATCGTTGACCAACTCTATTGTTGGTTTTTGTGTTTGCGTTACGATTTGGAAATTATACGCTGATGAGGAGGCAGTATTACCGGCAATATCTTCTACCTTTACCGTTACGTCATGCGAGCCATCGGATAACGCTGTGGTAAATTGAAAATTCCATACACCATCATCGCCAGCAATAGCCTCGCCACTTAACACACCGTCAACATAGATGGAAACCTTAGCATTAGCTTCAGCCATCCCGGTAAACAACGGCGTATTAATTTTAGTAATCATATCGCCTTTAACGCCAGAATCAGCGCTATCATGCAACATAACAGTAGGGATCGGCGTAAAGCTATCAATGGTAAGCTGATAATCTACAGATGACGTTCTTCCTAAAGGATCGATGGATTCAACCGTAATCTTATAAACATTGTCAGACAGATTTCGGGAAATATCAAAATTCCAGTTACCGTCTGCATCCGCAGTCGTCACGCCTATCGTTTTACCATCAATAAGGATATTTACGGTAGCAAACCTATCCGCTGTTCCCAGTAACGTCAGAGCATTATGTTTATTGGTAATCCAGTCGCCTTTTGCACCGGAATCATCACTGGCATCGAGTTCCGCTTTTGGAGGTACAACTTCAGTTTGAATAGTAAAAGAATATTTAACAGTAGAGGATTTATTACCGGCGGCATCCTGAGAAATGATTTCAATATCATAGGCACCCTGAAGAAATTTATTACTAAACTGATAATTCCAGGTCCCGTTTGAGTCAACCTCAATGCTGTCATATAATTTACCATCTCGCATCAATAAGATGGTAGACTTTGGCTCTGCCGTACCGACTAAAGCCGGTAAATCATTCCCTGATAAAATTATACCATTCGGTAAAACAACAAAATCCTCCAAAGAAACTGTCGGAGGTACAGGGGCAACAGTATCGATAACGTAACTAAAGGAAAAATCCTTTTTGTTGCCAGCGACATCTTCAACAGTGAACGTAAGATTGTTAACCCCTTCCACTGAGTCGGAAGTGAAATTGAACGTCCATTCGCCCTTGTCATTCGCTTTAAAAATAACCTCTTCGCCAGTCTCACTATTTATGACACTGATAATAGCATTTGGCTCAGTTTTACCTGTAAAGGTTGGGCGAGTATTGTTAGTAACGTTATCTCCAACAATACCGCTATCATCAGTAGTTTCAATCTCAGCGCTGAAATAGCTGATACGTGTATCAATAGTAAAAGGCAGATTTGCCGTCGCTGAGGTATGCCCGGCAATATCAGTAGCTGTTGCTGTTATATTGTATTCGCCATCCTTGAGCGGCGTAGTAAGCGTATAGCTCCATGTCCCATCTTTAGCAACAATGACCTCACCAAGATGTTTAAGTCCAAGATAAATAGAGACTGTAGAACCGGGTTCCGCCACACCAATAAATGTTGGCAGGGTGCTATTTGTAATGCTGTCATTTTTAATGCCGGAATCACTACTATCATCCAGCTCAATCGTCGGCTTTTCCGGAGCAATGGTGTCGGTTATGATACTATCCGTCGTTTCGTTTTTATTACCTGCTTTATCTACGGCAACGACTTTTATACTATTTTCGCCCTCAGATAATTCATTATCTTTAAATTCATAACTCCATTTTCCATCTTTATCGACATCAACGCTGGCAACCAGTTTATTATCTACATAAATGTCAACCTTGGCATTCTCTTCCGCCGTACCAACAATTGAAGGCGTCAAGGTCGGCGTTAAGCCCTTATGACCAGACACACTACTTTCAGGCGAAAGTTCAAATGTTGGCTTATCGGTAACGGAATCGATAGTAATGACAAGTTTGGCGCTACCGCTCCCATCAGCAGTCTTGGCCTCTGCCTCCAGATTGTATGTTCCATCAGTCAATGTTTCAGGCGCAGTGAAGGTGAAGTTACCCAAACTATCCGCTACAGCCTGACCGACAGCAATACCATTAATTTTAATAATGACCGTGGCATTGGGAGCAGTGCTACCTACAAACTGAGGTTTGGTAAAATTAGTTATACTATCATCTTTGCTACCGCTGTTACTCTCGGCCGCAAGCGCTAATGTGACTTTAAGCGGCTCTTTAACAGACTCGGCATCGAGCTTATTTTCCTCATTTTTACTGCTATTACTTTTGCCAGTGCTGGTATTTTTATTAATAGGTTGAGGAAGAACTTTTTCAGCATCGTTCTGTTTAGAAGCCTGCGTTGCTTTAGCCTGTGTATTTTGCTGGGAAGCATCGCTTTGCTGAGCCAGATTGTCTTTTGCTACATTGTCAGCCAAAAAGTTCTGCAGCATTTCTTCAATTTGCTTTGACGAGTTCTGTACTTCAAACGCTTCATTGAGCGCTTTTTCTGCAGCCTCCTTAGCTTTCTCAGCTTCTTCCTTCGCCTTATCAGCTTCTTTCTTTGCGTTTTCAGCCTCGTCAAGCTGCTTTTTTAATTCCTCTTCTTCCTTCTTATTTCGTCGTTTGCCATTACCTTTCTTTTCTACCTGAGCAGAATCAACCAATGAGCTGTCAATTCTCTCTAGTTGAATATCTTTTAAATCTACGCTGCCCAGAATTTTAGCGCCGGTAATAGTCTTATCTTTAAATTTAACAGCGAGGTTATTGCCTTTGATACTTGAATAAAGAGCGCCATTGACAATGATCACTGACCCATGCGGCGTCGTAATGTTCATGTCTGGCCCGGAAAGAGAAACTTTTGCGCCTTTGGCATTACCCAAAGAAGATAAATCAATTACAGAATTTTGATCGGCAAAAAACTTTTGTATGCTTTTATTTCCCATAATATTATATCCACTCTCAAGGTGTATCTAATCGTTTAGTATTAACTGGTTCTGAAAAGGCTTTGTCCACGCCTTTCATCAAGGGAGATAACAGGTATTCCATAATGCTGTGTTTTCCGGTAATTACACTAGCGTCAACAGTCATACCTGGTTTTAACCACCGTAAATCATCTTCATTAACATCGAATGCAATAATTACTTTATAATAACGCTGAATTGTTCCTCCGGTATTTTCCTCATAGGAATCAGGGCTAATATTATCGATAGTCGCATTATACGATTTTATCTTTGGTTGGATAATTGACTGCACATCCAGTTTAACGGCTTCATCTACATATATTTGGTCACGGTATTTGGGTAATATTTTCACATCGGCCAGCATAGTCCTTACTTTTGGTTTTATTTCAAAAAGTAAGTCCGCCGCCTGAATCACACCACCATGAGTAGTGGCACTTTTATTGATTTTATAAATTACACCGTCAACCGGTGAATAGATATCCTCCTCATTTATCTGCTTCTCTATTACTTTTAATGTAGAGTTAACAACCTCAAGTTCCTGAAGATTTTTAGATATTATTTTAGATAAAGATAAGCGCAATTCATTATTAAGCGCCTCAATATCATTAACAACCAGCTCAATATCATCTTTTTTTAAAGTGATGCTACTTTCAATATCATTAATTTCAGACTTAACTTTTATATACGCCTGTTTCTTGTTAAGAAAATTGGTATATGGGCTAATTCCTTTTTTTACCAGTGGAGAAAGAATATTTATTTCTTCGGCAAGCAATGCAAGTTCTTTTTCTTTCGAACTCAGCTTCTCTTGTAATCCGCTAATCTCAGAATCAAGAGAGGTTTTTTTTAACTCTTTAGCTCTTATCTGACTATGCACTAATTCAATATTCGCTTTTACCTCTTTATTGCTTAAAGAACGGGTACCATCCAGGGTAATCAACCCACTCTCATTTTCTTTATCAAGAATGAAAGATATTTCGTTAACATCTTTATCCAGATACCCTTTTTGAGTTCTATACCTTTGATATTCTTTTTGCAGATCAAGGTTAACGACCTTTGCAAGGAGTTCTCCTTTTTTTACAGTATCACCCTCGGCCACATAAATATCTTGTATCGTCCCTCCTTTAGAAAGAGATATTAACTGAGCATTATCTTTAGTAGTGATAACGCCCTGACCATGAACCACTGAATTAATTTCTATAAAGTAGGTAAGGATAATAATTAAGATCGTCAAAGAAATAATTATCATCATGAGATGATCGCTTTGTCTTCTATTCATTTCATTACATTTAACTCACTTTCAGTATTTCCTTTTAAATAATCCATTAAATGAAAAATCAATGAGAGTTGCTGTAACTTTAAAATATACAGGCTATATTTGCTGTCGATCATGCTTACATATGCCTGAAATGCTTCATTACGGCTTGAAATTAAATCAAGCAAACTTTTTTGCCCTAACTGAAACTCCTGCTCATATAATTCAGTAAGCTGTAACGCGTTTGTATGTGAACGTTCCGCCACTGAGTAAGTCTCTTTTGCAGCAGCGTATCTTGAAAGTTGTGAATCAATGTTATAACGCGTTTTAATCAAAAAATCGTCAATTTGCAGCTTAGCCTGCGAGTAACTTGCCACCATTTTTCTTTCCTGGGCTGAATTTCTGAACCCATTAAAAATGTTGAAACTGACATTGATACCCGTTTTAAATTCATCTTCATAATCACTTTTTTTGGCACTACCGCTCGGGTTATTCTGTACATAGCTGGACACGAGATCTACAGTCGGAAAATAGGATGATTTTGCGGCATTAATATCTTCGGTCGCGGCTTTTCGGGTATTGACAAGCATCTTATAGTCATCGTTGTATTTCATCACCATGTCCATAAGTTTTTCAGGGCTTTCGACAAAGATATATTTTTTGAAGAGGTTGAATTTTTCATCGCTTTGAATCTGATCTGGTGACAAATTCAGACCAGTCATATTCTGCATTTTATACATTTCATCATCCAACATCGACTGATACATAATGCTTCTGGTATTTAATGCATCGATAGATACTTGTACTTTACGCATATCAGATTGCATAGCTACACCGGAAGATACCAGCAGCGAAAAAGTTTCCAGCATCTTTTTATAAAACTCTTTCTCCAGATTTACGCCATCAATCATTTCACGATATTTACTGATGTTGTAATAGGTTGTCACAACCTCCTGAGACACTATATTCTTTGTTTTTTCATAGTCAGTCTTACTATTATCTCTTTCATATTCAGATTTCCTGATATTAGCCCCCCTCACTCCAAAATCCGTTATTCGGTATGATAAGGACACCTTATTTTCAACGTTTCTCTCGGTACCTGACGACTCCTTTCTGTTATTATTAAGGCCAGATGTTAGATCCAGGGTAGGATAAAGTGCTGCCCGTGAAAGATCTAAGTCGCTGTTTTTCTTTTCAGTCTCATAATATGAAACAGCAACAGAGGGCTGATGTGTTAATGCGGCATTAACTAAATCTCTTAGAGGAATGACCGGAAGCTCGCTGGCGTATGTGCTTTGTGTAATAAAAGCAGTCGTCAGAAAAAACATCTTAATCTTCATTTTTTTCCTCCTTGTTTAACAAACGTTGCTTTACTATTTCCTGGTGCATAGATGTTATTTTTTCCATTAATGGCATATAGGTATCACGGTAGCTAACCATTTCAGCACTAATCTCTTTAGTATTGGCAATAATCTTTTTATCAGTAGCCGATAGATCGGATAGCGCTAAATGAACATTGTTCATATCCTCATCCATTTCTTTTCTCAGCCCATCGAGAGTATGAGAAATATCGGCACTGCCAGCGGCAATATCGTTTATGGTCTTACCATGTGAAAGAGATTCCTGATAACATTTATCAACTGATGCCATTATTGAATCATTCTTTTTGTCTATAATATTTTGTATTGTACTCATTGCCTCCAGTCGTGCATTATTATCAGCAAGCAGGATATTACCTTCAGATAAACGAGAGGTAATTGTTATTACACCGTCAGATAATTTTTTGAGATTTTCGTTACTGCTTACCAGATAACCATCAATCAGCGTAGAAAGTTGTTCCAGTTTTGCTGAGTTATCCAATAGTCGGTTTTGCAAAGTGACAAAGCTATCTGATAGCATCACTCGTTTCTTTTCTTCATCCTGCGTCCGTAAGTTTTCAACTGTCAGGTAGTTATCAAAAAACGCTTTAAACAACTCTTTAAATTCTACAAGCGTCTCTGATTCAACCCGCAGGCTTCGTTGTTTATTATTGGATCTGTTGCTTATGATTTTTAATTTTTTGATTTCCGTAGAAACAAGGGAATAGGAGCTGCGAACAAAAACACTTTGTGAGGTCAGGAGTATGGCGCAAACAACACCATAGATAGAAGATACAAATGCGGTATTCATCCCTTTCAATGGTTCAGAAAGCGACGCTACCATTGTCACGATCATATTGAGTGTATTACTTGCATTATCACCGCCAACATCTGATGGCGAGCTCAATAAATTCCCGATTGAACCAATCGTAATAGACAGACCCGCAAACGTCCCCAACAGGCCAACAAGCGTCGACACATTGCTACAACTCATAATAAATGACAATCGTTGGTTACGGGCGGTAGACACATTGTCATCTAATTCCATCAGCAAATTGAAATCACACTGTTTGGGTTCTCCGGAAAACAAAATCTGATTGAGGTTAGAAAGAATACTATTTTTTCTGCTGGCGTCCTGAGCTATTAATATGTCTTTTGCTGAAATATTTTTAAAAATAGTGAATAATGCACACAAAGAGCCTGTAATATAAATGGCAATAATGACTCCATTGTAAATTGCAGAAACCATAAAGTTATCAAAAACATACTCTCTTATACCGGGAAAAGATAAAGCGGAAAAAGGGAGTATGGCAAGGAAAAAACAGACAAACAAATAGCGGTAATGATTTATATATTTCACTCGGACACCTTTTTATTAATAGTCGTGATAATAGCTTTACTCGTTGTACTTGATGCTGCGGAGTTAACACTCATGTCAATAACTACATCAGGATATATCTTCTTAATCTCTTTCATTAAAATAATTCCCCGTTCATATCCCAGTCGTAAAGAGTCAGAGAAAGAGATGTCTGCCTGAGGAATAACCATTTCTATCAATAAATTACTATTGATTTTGTCTTCTAACCAAGCCTTTATTTTATGAGTGTCCTCTTCTGAAAAGCTTCTCAGCCTGCCATGATACGTAATAACAAGCTCATTTTTTGTAGATGTTATATCAATTTTCTGACCATCGGCGATATCGTATACTCCAACCTCCTTACCTGACATTGTAGTCATTCCGTCCGACACATCTTGAGTATTCACTTCCTTATTAACTATTTCATTAGGATTTGAATTGTCATTGGCTCCGCTATTTTGAGCGGTAGATTTAGTCTTATTCTCTATATTTGCTTTATAAACTTTAATTGAGTTGTCATACATAATAATCATATTATTAAGTGCAAACACCAACATAAGAAATATAAAAATGCACAATACCGTAGAGAATGTATCAACAAAACTAGGCCACGGATTACTTTCGTCTTCCATGTTGTCTCCTGATATTACATTGTGAATAAAATGTTTTTGTGGATTAGAAAGGATAAAGGATGCTCAACTTATTCAGAAAGTGAACGCTACCGCCCTTGGCTTCCTGCTACCAATACGCTTTATAGATTTCAGTTTTCCTACATCTCGTAATCAGAAAAATAAAAACAATGACGCCATTTTTGTGCGCCCACAACAAAGATGAGTGCTTTAATTAAAAACACTCTTTATTTTTTAATTAGGTAGACATCAATTATTGCACTAACTATATCTTCCCCAATAATAGGTATCGCATAAGCTCTCAGCTCATAAATAAAAAATAGTCATCAGCAAATTAAAACCACTCGCCGATAAATAGATTTGTTAGCTAATCATTGAAACTCTAAATCATTTTAAGGACATATTTCTTTTTAATACGCGTTATAATCATACGTATTTAATAAATTTGCCTCCAGAAGATAAAATGAATTTTCACAATTAAAACATAGGGTCATAGGGACTTCAATATAACTTAAATCATTAAAAATATAATAAGCGGGGAGTAAAAAATCAGAATTGCGTAAAAAAATACATAAATAAAACCATTTTTTATATAAAGCCAGCTATAAGTAACAAGTTTATCTTCAGCAATTAAAAATAAAGCAAGATGAACATATCATATTTGATCTCATCACAAGCTAAAGCAAACATTTAATTAACTATTGATAATACCGACCATTCTCTAACGTTATTTTATAATATCTTTTTGTTGTCAAAAAATGGCTATAAATTATATATTTTGCAGATGAGATTTCTCTTTCATATTTAAGACAATCCGGGTTATTGCAGTACATTTATGAACTTCGGCTGGATAATGATGTGCCGAGGCGAGTCGGCCAGAGGCGATAAGCGACATTTTTCCGTAAGATATGCGCTTCTCTTTTTTGAAAGGGAGACAAAGACAATAATACCAGGTAAGAAAATGCCTGGTTTACACCAGGCATTTCAGCAGACGAGAACTATAGCGAAAATGCAAATAACGCTTTGAGTTTTTTACCAAAAATCAGAACGGAATGTCGTCGTCAAAATCCATTGGCGGTTCGTTAGACGGCGCTGGCGCGGATTGCTGTGAACGCGACTGCGCGCCGCCGCTGAACTGGTTGCCGCCCTGCGGCTGCTGAGGTTGTTGCGGTTGACCCCAACCCCCCTGCTGCTGACCGCCTGCCGGTGCGCCGCCGCCCTGGCGACCACCCAGCATCTGCATCACGCCACCGATCTGCGGAACGTTAATTTCAGTCGTATAGCGTTCCTGGCCACTCTGATCGGTCCACTTGCGGGTACGCAATTGACCTTCGATATACACCTGAGAACCTTTACGCAGATATTCGCCGGCCACTTCCGCCAGTTTGCCGAACATCACCACCCGGTGCCATTCAGTCTGCTCTTTCATTTCGCCGGTCTGCTTATCGCGCCAGGATTCAGAAGTAGCCAGCGTTAAGTTGGCGACAGCGCCGCCACTCGGCATATAGCGTACTTCCGGGTCCTGGCCCAGATTACCAACGAGAATCACCTTGTTTACGCCTCTGCTGGCCATAATTGAGTCTCCTGAATACGTTTCATAAATAGTGTAAACGCGTGAGTGTACCATTTCCACGTAGCATTTTAATAGCTGCGATGCAGGTTCCAGGTCACTCGCGCGAACCTCATATTGTTGCATACTTTAGCTGAAGATGCATTCCAATACTGTATATTCAAACAGGTTAAATTGTGTCATAATTAGCCGTTTCTGCCGTTTGTCCTTCAAACAAACCAGGCATCCGAGTCTCTACCGGGAAAGGTGAATGGATAAGATCGAAGTTCGGGGCGCCCGCACCCATAATCTCAAAAATATTAACCTCGTCATCCCCCGCGACAAACTGATTGTCGTGACCGGGCTTTCGGGTTCAGGCAAATCCTCACTGGCTTTCGACACTCTGTATGCCGAAGGGCAGCGTCGTTACGTTGAATCGCTCTCCGCTTACGCGCGGCAGTTTTTGTCGCTCATGGAAAAACCGGATGTCGACCATATTGAGGGGCTATCGCCCGCGATCTCAATTGAACAGAAATCGACATCGCACAACCCGCGCTCTACGGTGGGTACTATTACCGAGATCCACGACTACCTGCGCCTGCTGTTTGCCCGCGTGGGCGAGCCGCGTTGTCCGGATCATGACGTGCCGCTGGCGGCGCAAACCGTTAGCCAGATGGTCGATAACGTGCTGTCACAGCCGGAAGGCAAACGTCTGATGCTGCTGGCGCCGATTATTAAAGAGCGTAAAGGCGAACACACCAAAACGCTGGAAAATCTGGCAAGCCAGGGTTACATTCGCGCCCGTATTGACGGCGAAGTCTGCGATCTCTCCGATCCGCCGAAGCTGGAGCTGCAAAAGAAACATACTATTGAGGTGGTGATCGATCGCTTCAAAGTTCGCAACGATCTTTCCCAACGCCTGGCGGAGTCGTTCGAAACGGCGCTGGAATTATCCGGCGGCACGGCGGTTGTTGCCGATATGGACGATGAGAAAGCGGAGGAGCTTCTGTTCTCCGCCAATTTTGCCTGTCCGATTTGCGGCTACAGTATGCGCGAGCTGGAACCGCGTCTGTTCTCGTTCAACAACCCGGCAGGCGCCTGCCCGACCTGTGACGGCCTCGGCGTTCAGCAATATTTCGATCCGGACCGCGTGATCCAGAATCCCGACCTGTCGCTGGCAGGCGGCGCGATTCGTGGTTGGGATCGTCGCAATTTTTACTACTTTCAAATGCTCAAGTCGCTGGCGGAACACTATAAGTTCGACGTGGATGCGCCGTGGGCAAGCCTCAGCGCCAACGTACACAAAGTCGTGCTGTACGGTTCCGGCAAAGAGAACATCGAATTTAAATATATGAACGATCGCGGCGATACCTCCGTGCGCCGCCATCCGTTCGAAGGCGTGCTGCATAATATGGAGCGCCGTTATAAAGAAACGGAATCCAGCGCGGTGCGCGAAGAGCTAGCGAAATTCATCAGTAATCGCCCCTGCGCCAGCTGTGAAGGAACGCGACTGAATCGCGAAGCGCGCCATGTATTTGTGGAAAATACGCCGCTGCCTGCTATTTCCGATATGAGCATTGGCCATGCGATGGATTTTTTCACTAATCTCAAGCTTTCCGGGCAACGGGCGAAAATCGCCGAAAAAGTGCTAAAAGAGATCGGCGATCGCCTCAAGTTTCTGGTGAACGTCGGCCTGAACTATCTCACGCTCTCCCGCTCGGCAGAAACGCTTTCCGGCGGCGAAGCCCAGCGTATTCGTCTGGCGAGCCAGATAGGCGCCGGGTTAGTCGGCGTGATGTATGTGCTGGATGAACCGTCCATCGGTCTGCACCAGCGCGATAACGAACGGCTGCTGGGTACGCTGATTCATCTGCGCAATCTTGGCAATACCGTGATTGTGGTGGAACACGATGAAGACGCCATCCGTGCCGCCGACCATGTGATTGATATTGGCCCCGGCGCGGGCGTTCACGGCGGCGAGGTGGTGGCGGAAGGCCCGCTGGAAGCCATTATGGCGGTACCGGAATCGCTGACCGGCCAGTACATGAGCGGTAAACGCAAAATTGAAGTGCCGAAACAACGCGTGCCGGCAAATCCAGAAAAAGTGCTCAAACTCACCGGCGCGCGCGGCAATAACCTGAAAGATGTGACCCTTACGCTACCGGTAGGGCTGTTTACCTGTATCACCGGCGTCTCGGGTTCCGGTAAATCAACGCTGATTAACGATACTCTGTTCCCCATCGCCCAGCGTCAGTTAAACGGGGCGACTATCGCCGAACCGGCGCCGTATCGGGATATTCAGGGGCTGGAACATTTCGATAAAGTGATCGATATCGACCAGAGCCCGATCGGGCGCACCCCGCGTTCCAACCCGGCGACCTATACGGGCGTCTTTACCCCGGTTCGCGAGCTTTTTGCTGGCGTGCCGGAGTCTCGCGCGCGCGGCTATACGCCAGGGCGATTCAGCTTCAACGTGCGCGGCGGTCGCTGCGAAGCGTGCCAGGGCGATGGCGTCATTAAAGTCGAAATGCACTTTCTGCCGGATATTTACGTGCCGTGCGACCAGTGCAAAGGCAAGCGCTATAACCGGGAAACGCTGGAGATTAAGTACAAAGGCAAGACCATCCACGAAGTGCTGGATATGACCATTGAAGAAGCGCGTGAGTTCTTTGATGCGGTTCCGGCGCTGGCGCGTAAGCTGCAGACGCTGATGGACGTGGGGCTGACCTATATCCGTCTTGGTCAGTCGGCGACGACGCTTTCCGGCGGCGAGGCCCAGCGCGTGAAGCTGGCGCGCGAACTGTCGAAGCGCGGCACCGGGCAGACGCTGTATATTCTCGACGAGCCGACCACCGGCCTGCACTTTGCTGATATTCAGCAGTTGCTTGACGTTCTGCATCAGTTGCGCGATCAGGGCAATACCATCGTGGTGATCGAACACAACCTGGACGTCATTAAAACGGCGGACTGGATTGTCGACCTCGGCCCGGAAGGCGGCAGCGGCGGCGGCGAAATTCTCGTCTCCGGTACGCCGGAAACCGTGGCGGAGTGCGAGGCGTCGCATACCGCCCGCTTCCTTAAACCTATGCTCAAATAACCTTCACGCCGCTTTCCGATTCGCCGGGAAGCGGCATCATTTTTCCTCATCCCACCTCATTGTATCCGTGTTGAGCATTTGTGATTTGCGTGCCGCCTCGCTCTGACATGTGATAGCGCAAACGGTCTGTTATGGAAAACACCATGAAGTTGCCCTACGCAATCACACTACTGCTGTGCCTGTTTTTATCCGCCTGTACACTGCCTGACCGCTTTAGCGCCGTGGCTTTTCAACAACTGACGCTATTACAAGCGCGCTCAACCCGCTTCCTGCAGGACGCGGCGCGAATACCGTGGCAAAAAGAGACACTGCTCAAGGATGACCGCGATATCCGCCAGACATTTTTTCAGGCTGAGCGGGTCGCCCGTCAAGGTGGGGATAAACACCGACTCGATAATCTGGCGCTGCTGAAAAATCACTATTTGCGTCTTTATGCGCGGGTTATGCAACGTAAGCAACCACTTACTTACATCCAGGCTGAGAGATACCAACAGCAAAATAATCAGGTCTGGAAATTAGCCATACAGGGTGAGTGTCTGCATTGGGGCGCCCGCTGTACTCAGGGAGAAGAAAATGGCGTCTATTAACGA
Organism: Salmonella sp. NW38; assembly: GCF_051807745.1. Classification (NCBI taxonomy): domain Bacteria; kingdom Pseudomonadati; phylum Pseudomonadota; class Gammaproteobacteria; order Enterobacterales; family Enterobacteriaceae; genus Salmonella; species Salmonella sp. NW38. Next base: position 132,907 of record NZ_JAMMTO010000012.1, read on the forward strand.
AATACATAACCTGATGACCACCGCCCGGGCCGAACATCCTGTAGCCTCCTCGGCGATTGCCGAGTTTATCCAGGCGTATAAGCAGGCAAGAGAAGACAGCGACGACGGTATACGCGAGTCCGCTGCGTTTATCGCCCGCGCGCTTCAGGAACATGCTCGCGGCTGGCTGGACGACGACGATATGATTATTCTGCTGGAAGGACAGCGGGACCTCGCCAGGCTACGCGCCAATAATGCGCAAATCGCCCTCGACAGCCGTATCCGGTCTACGGTCATCCGCCTCATTGATATCGCCCTGGCGTTGTTGGTCGGCGCGCTATAATCAGGACTGCGGCAACTGCTTGCGTTTATCTTCCGGCAGCGCATTTACCGCCTGTTGATAAGAGGCATCGACCAGATAATAGAGTTGTGAATCCGGCAGCGATCCGTCCAGATAGACCGTGCTCCAGTGCGCTTTATTAAGGTGCCGACTCGGTCGTACATCGCTGTGCTGCTGACGTAACAACTCTGCCAGTTCCGGGCTGGTTTTGAGAGAGGCTGCCGGGCGTCCTTCAACTTCTTTTACCATCGCGAAAAGTACATCTTCCACTTTAATTTGCGTCGCTTTCCAGTCGCTGTGGACGCTCTGCTCTGCGCCAGGTTTTGCCATGCAGTATTGCAGTAATTCCGAAATGGTCATTATCATTCCCCTTGTAGTGTCGCGATGATTTTACGTGGACCGCCGTGAATACGGTGCTCTCCCAACCAGATACCTTGCCATGTTCCTAACTGTAAACGCCCCTGGCGTACAGGCAGCAGCAACGAGACGCCCAATACTGACGACTTAATATGCGAAGGCATGTCATCTGCGCCTTCGTAATCATGTTCATACGCCGCATTATCGGGAACGGTTTTCAGGAAATGGCGCTCCATATCAGCGCGCACGGTGGGATCGCAGTTTTCGTTTAACGTCAGCGAGGCCGAGGTATGTAGTAACAACAGATGCAGCAAACCCGTTTCGACAGGCGGTAAGCCAGACAATTTATCGATAATTTCATCTGTTATCAGATGAAACCCGCGCGGCTTCTCGCTCAGTGTAATGGTGCGCTGATACCACATAGGCTGCTCCTTCCTAAAAACAAACGTCTCCTGAATAGTGTGCAGCAAGTCTGGAAAAGGTAAAAGCCAGCGGGGCAAGTTTGTGCAAAAATCATGCAAAAAAGGAGAGCCTGTCGCTCTCCTGATTTTTAGTACTCCGAGTTGACAATGACTTCCTCGCCAAACGCTCCTGCCTGCGGCAGCGGTTTGTAGGTGGAGTTAGCCGCGCGCAGGATGCGAATACCGCGGATACCACAATCACGAGCCGCAGTAATATCGTTATCCGAATCGCCGTAGAAGATACGCATGTTCTTCTCCTGCAGCCACTGAACTTTCGTATTTTGTCCCGGTTTATCGCCGGCGAAAATCACCGGATTCATATTCGCCGCCGGAATATGGAAGTTATCCGCCAGCGTTTTCGACACGGTTTCCGTTTTCGTCTGACTACGACCAGTGACAAAGTAAATACTGTCGCCACGACGAACATGCATATCAATGAGCTGTCGGGCCACTTCTTTTGGAATACTGAACTCATCCCAGCCGTTGTTCATTTTTTCCCAAAAGGCCGGATTTTTCAGATAATCGTCGCTGTCCGGGGAGTAGGTTTTCTTTCCGCGCCAGAATCCGGGGCTGGAAAATAACACGGTGTCGTCAATATCAAAGCCGACCGCCATCGGCGGGCGTCCGGTGAGGCTGTTTTCAATCTGGGCGACAGAGACCCAATGGACAGGCGCTTGTTCCGCGAGTTTTGCAACGTTAGTGCCCGGATTGAGCGTCGAAGGGGAAGATACTAACGCATTCGCGGAATGGTTTAGCGTAAACAACAAACAGACGGCACTCAGCGCCAGGGTTATTTTTTTCATGCTTTTCCCTTAAAATTCAGAATATTATAGTTATTAAGATGAGTCTTTGCTCAAAAAACTATCTGACCATAACGCCAGTAACGGTCAAAAGGAAGGATTATCTGCGGTTTTGTTACGAAAAAAGAGGATGATCACAACAGCTATTGTCAGACCGGAGGGCAATGTTATCGCCGTCCGGCCTGAATATTACATGACAGCGGCAAATGCCTTCGCCACGCGGTGTACATTTGAAGCATTAAGCCCGGCGACACACATGCGGCCACTGGCAATCAGGTAAACGCCAAACTCATCGCGCAACCGCTCGACCTGCTCCTCGCTTAACCCGGTATAGCTGAACATACCGCGCTGCTGTAACAAGTAATCAAAGTTGCGGTCAGGCATCTCCGCCTTCAGCTCCTTCACCAGCGTCTGGCGCATCGATATAATGCGGTTACGCATCGCGTCGACTTCCGCCAGCCAGCTCGCTTTTAACGCCTCATCGCCCAGGACCGTAGCGACCACCTGAGCGCCGAAACACGGCGGACTGGAGTAAATTCGGCGCACCGTCGCTTTTAGCTGTCCCAGAACCCGCGCGGCGATTTCGGCATCTTCACACACCACGGACAGGCCGCCGACGCGCTCGCCGTACAGCGAGAAAATCTTCGAAAAAGAATTACTGACTAACGCAGGTAACCCGGCGCTGGCAATGGCGCGAATAGCGTAAGCATCCTCGTCCATGCCTGCGCCAAACCCCTGATAGGCAATATCAAGGAACGGAATCAGATCGCGCGCTTTCACTATCTCAATCACCGCATCCCATTGCGAAGGCGTTAAATCCGCCCCGGTCGGGTTGTGACAACAGGGGTGCAGCAGCACGATACTGCGCGCAGGTAACGTATTCAGCGTGGTCAGCAGATCGTTAAAACGGATGCCGTTAGTCGCGTCGTCATACCAGGGGTAAGTACTCACTTCGAATCCTGCCCCGGCAAATATCGCAATATGGTTTTCCCAGGTGGGGTCGCTCACCCATACGCCTGCGTCGGGGAAATAACGCTTCAGGAAATCCGCGCCCACTTTCAGCGCGCCGGAACCGCCTAATGTCTGGATAGTAGCCACGCGCTGTTGCTGAAGAACCGGGTGATCGGCGCCAAAGAGCAAAGGCGCGATAGTATGGCGATAAGTATTGAGTCCTTCCATCGGCAGGTACAGCGAAGCGCCATGCGGCTGCGCGTTAAGCCGGGCTTCGGCTTCGGCCACCGTTTTGAGCTGTGGGATAATCCCGTCTTCGTTGTAATACAGGCCAATGCTCAGATTTACTTTGTCGTGACGGGAGTCGTCTTTAAAACGCTCCATCAGTGAAAGAATCGGATCGCCGGCATAGGCGTCAACTTTTTGAAACACGCGATGGTTCTCCAGGTTTACAGAGGGCAGGAAATAACACAATAAACCGGAAGGACGAGAAGATCGAGAGGATGTTGTGGTGGATGCGCATATTGCCGGATGGCGGCGTGAACGTCTTATCCGGCCTACAGCCAATGCGCGAGACAAGCCGGATAAGCGCAAGCGCCACCCGGCCTGCCGCGTATTTAATCAATATACTTCATCGCCACCCTTGAAGTCAGGCGCGTGATAAGTTCGTAAGCACTTACTTTTGTCATTTCAGCGATACGTTCAACCGGCAGACCTTCGCCCCATAAGACCACCGGATCGCCCGCGTTATCCTGCGCGTTTGGCCCCAAATCCACGCAAATCATATCCATCGCCACCCGCCCGACAATCGGGACTTCACGACCATTGACCAGCACTGGCGTACCGGAAGGCGCCGCTCGTGGGTAGCCATCGCCATAACCCATAGCCACCACGCCCAGGCGCGTGTCGCGCTCACTCACCCATGTCCCGCCGTAGCCCACCGGTTCGCCCGCTTTGTGGTCACGCACCGCGATCAAACTGGAGGTTAAAGACATCACCGGCTGAAAACCAAAATCCGGCCCCCAGGGTTTGTGTTCCAGCGGCGATACGCCATACAAAATGATGCCCGGACGCGCCCAGTCAAAGTGAGACTGCGGCCACAGCAGAATACCGCCAGACGCGGCAATAGAGCGCTGACCGGGTTTACCCTGACAGAAGGCATTAAAAATGTCGAGCTGATGTTCGGTAGCGCCGCATTCCGGCTCATCCGCACGGGCAAAATGGCTGACGATATTCACCGGCTGGCGTACATTTTTACAGTGCGTCAGACGCTGGTAGAACGCCTCCGCCTCTTCGGGACGCACGCCGAGACGATGCATACCGGTATCCAGTTTCATCCAGACCGTTACTGGCTCCGCCAGCTCCACCGCCTCCAGGGCGGCAAGCTGCTCCTGATTATGTACGGCGGTATGCAGACATTGCGCGGAAATGGTCGGCAGATCGGCGGCGTCGAAAAAACCCTCCAGCAGCAGGATAGGCTGCGTGATCCCGCCCGCTCGCAGACGTAGAGCCTCTTCAAGACGCGCCACGCCAAAAGCGTCAGCATCAGGGAGCGTTCGCGCGGTCTCCAGAAGACCGTGTCCATAAGCGTTCGCTTTCACCACCGCAACCAGCTTACTGGCAGGCGCCAGTTCACGCAGACGTTGCAGGTTGTGTCGCAGAGCGCGGCGGTTAATGACGACTGTTGCCGCTTGCATTTGAATTCCTTGTTAACAGAATGACGGAGAGTTACTCATCATCGTATTGCGGTCCCGCATAGTTATCGAAGCGCGACCACTGACCATTGAACGTCAGACGAACCGTACCGATAGGACCGTTACGTTGCTTACCAATAATAATTTCAGCAATGCCTTTTAAGTCGCTGTTCTCGTGATAAACCTCATCACGGTAGATAAACATAATTAAGTCGGCATCCTGTTCAATAGAGCCGGATTCACGCAGGTCGGAGTTCACCGGACGTTTATCCGCGCGTTGTTCCAGGGAGCGGTTAAGCTGCGATAGCGCCACGACTGGCACCTGGAGTTCCTTCGCCAGCGCTTTCAACGAGCGGGAAATTTCGGCGATTTCCAGAGTACGGTTATCAGAAAGCGACGGCACACGCATCAATTGCAGGTAGTCGATCATAATCAGACTTAACCCGCCATGTTCGCGGAAAATACGCCGCGCGCGCGAACGGACTTCTGTCGGCGTAAGACCTGAGGAGTCGTCAATATACATATTGCGTTTCTCCAGCAGAATGCCCATCGTGCCGGAGATTCGCGCCCAGTCTTCATCATCGAGTTGACCGGTACGAATACGTGTCTGATCGACGCGGGACAGCGAGGCCAGCATACGCATCATGATCTGTTCGCCGGGCATCTCCAGACTAAAGATCAGTACTGGCTTATCCTGCAACATCGCCGCATTTTCGCAGAGGTTCATCGCAAAAGTGGTTTTACCCATGGAGGGACGTGCCGCGACGATAATCAAATCCGAACGCTGTAACCCTGCCGTCTTTTTATTGAGATCCTGATAGCCGGTATCCACGCCTGTAACGCCATCGTGCGGTTGCTGGAACAACTGCTCAATACGCGCCACGGTAGCGTCGAGAATCTGGTCGATGCTTTTCGGACCTTCGTCTTTGTTGGCCCGGTTTTCCGCGATCTGGAAGACGCGCGACTCCGCCAGATCCAGCAGTTCGTCGCTATTACGCCCCTGTGGATCGTAACCAGCGTCCGCAATTTCATGCGCCACCGCGATCATATCGCGGACCACGGCGCGTTCGCGCACAATGTCCGCATAAGCACTGATATTCGCCGCGCTTGGCGTGTTTTTAGACAACTCCGCCAGATAGGCGAAACCGCCGACGCTGTCCAGTTGGCCCTGCCGCTCCAGCGATTCCGCGAGCGTAATCAGGTCGATAGGACTGCCGCTTTCCTGCAAGCGCCCCATCTCCGTAAAGATATGGCGATGCGGACGGGTATAGAAATCTTCCGCCACCACGCGCTCGGCCACATCGTCCCAGCGCTCGTTATCCAGCATTAAACCGCCCAACACCGACTGTTCCGCTTCAATCGAGTGCGGCGGCACTTTTATCCCGGCAACCTGCGGATCGCGGTCGCGGGCATCAGTCTGTGGTTTGTTGAAGGGTTTATTTCCTGCCATAGTGAATGGAGTTACCGAGATAGTGATTGGGTCGAAAGATTACCACATTTCTTTTGGAGGAAGCATGGCAACGCGTATTGAATTTCACAAGCATGGTGGTCCGGAAGTGCTTCAGACCGTGGAGTTTACGCCAACGGAACCGGCGGAACACGAAATCCAGGTTGAGAACAAAGCCATTGGTATCAACTTCATCGACACCTATATCCGTAGCGGACTCTATCCGCCCCCGTCGTTGCCTGCGGGCCTGGGAACCGAAGCTGCGGGTGTGGTCAGTAAAGTCGGCAACGGCGTGGAGCACATTCGCGTCGGCGATCGCGTCGTCTACGCGCAGTCAACGCTCGGCGCTTACAGTTCTGTCCATAACGTCCCCGCAGATAAAGCCGCGATTTTACCTGACGCCATTTCCTTCGAACAGGCGGCAGCCTCTTTTCTCAAGGGATTGACCGTTTTTTACCTGTTGCGCAAAACCTATGAAGTGAAACCCGACGAACCCTTCCTGTTTCATGCCGCTGCGGGCGGCGTCGGTCTGATCGCCTGCCAATGGGCGAAAGCGCTGGGCGCGAAGCTTATCGGTACCGTCGGTAGCGCGCAAAAAGCGCAGCGGGCGCTGGACGCCGGCGCCTGGCAGGTAATTAATTACCGTGAGGAGAGCATTGTAGAACGGGTAAAAGAGATCACCGGCGGCAAAAAAGTCCGCGTGGTCTATGACTCCGTGGGGAAAGATACCTGGGAAGCCTCACTGGACTGCCTGCAACGTCGGGGACTGATGGTCAGTTTCGGCAATGCGTCCGGCCCCGTCACCGGCGTGAATTTAGGTATTCTGAATCAGAAAGGTTCCCTGTATGCCACGCGACCTTCACTACAGGGGTATATTACGACGCGTGAAGAACTGACCGAAGCCAGCAATGAATTGTTCTCATTGATCGCCAGCGGCGTGATTAAAGTCGATGTGGCTGAAAATCAACGCTATGCGTTAAAAGATGCCCGTCGCGCGCATGAGGTGCTGGAAAGCCGGGCCACACAGGGCTCAAGCCTGCTGATTCCGTAATAGCTCTGCAAAGAAATTGGGCTTCCACCCGGGAAGCCCTTTCTTTTTTTGTTCGGCTGTATGTAGGGTACAGCGCGATGAATTCGTTACCTGCGCAATCATGACAGATTTAATAATCGATTCCTATTTGCCTGTGAGGGCAAAGTTCCAGGTTGTGACGAACCGCTCAATACCTTAGTAAAACCGACGGTTATTGCGCTGATACTGTGGGATTTTTGGCGTTTTTACTGCTTTGATCACCCACACCACAGCCACCGCCAGCAGTAGCCACGGTAACAGCTTGATCATCAGGGCGAACATTCCGCCCAGGAACATGACGGCAGTCGCTACAACCAGCGCGGCCAGAATACCCAGCAAGGAGACGCCCGTCACCATTAACATCAGAAAAAAGCCAAGCACAAAAAGTAGTTCCAGCATAGTCGTTCCCCATAAAGATGGCATTGCCCGGCGGCATGGCGCTTACCGGGTCTGGTCAGGTAAGCTATTACAAAAATCATGCCAATATTTATATTTTTGATATATAAAGAAAATGCCCTGCAAAACTGCACAGAGCGTGGTGAGATTGACTAATTTTTGGCGAACTTTTAACGCTTGTCTGCCACCAGTTTTAGCGCCTGCTCCAGTACAGCAACATCCGCGCCAGCTTTATGGGCGTTTTCGCTCAGATAGCGACGCCACTGCCGCGCGCCGGGGATGCCCTGGAACAACCCCAGCATATGGCGAGTGATATGCCCCAGATACGCTCCCTGGCTCAATTCACGCTCAATATAGGGATACATCGCGCGAACCACCGCAACCGGGTCGGCATCGGTGGTATCGGCGCCAAAGATCTCCCGATCCACCGCTGCCAGTATACCCGGATTCTGATAAGCTTCGCGGCCAACCATGACGCCATCCATATGGCGCAGGTGCTCCTTCGCCTCTTCCAGAGATTTGATGCCGCCGTTAATGGACATGGTCAGGTGCGGAAAATCCCGCTTTAGCTGATAGACGCGCGGGTAATCCAGCGGCGGGATCTCACGATTTTCTTTCGGGCTTAAGCCAGAAAGCCAGGCTTTGCGCGCATGGATAATAAACATCTCGCATTCGCCCTGACCGGAAACCGTATTAATGAAATCACACAGAAACGCATAACTGTCCTGATCGTCAATACCAATGCGGGTTTTTACCGTCACCGGAATCGAGACGACATCACGCATGGCTTTAACACAATCGGCGACCAGTTGCGCATTACCCATCAAACAGGCGCCAAACATACCGTTTTGCACGCGATCGGAGGGGCACCCTACGTTGAGGTTAATTTCATCGTAGCCACGCGCTTCCGCCAGCTTTGCACAATGCGCAAGCTGAGCCGGATCGCTTCCACCAAGCTGTAGAGCGACCGGATGCTCTTCTTCGCTGTAAGCCAGATAGTCACCCTTACCGTGAATAATCGCGCCCGTGGTCACCATTTCGGTGTAGAGCAGCGTCTGGCGAGACAGCAAACGCAGGAAATAGCGGCAATGTCTGTCCGTCCAGTCGAGCATAGGCGCGATGGAGAAGCGATAAGCAGGTAAAGCGGAGGACTGGGTTTCAGGCTGCATGGCGAATAAATAAGCATCCGGTTAAAAAAGGGGCGTCACTATAGCATAACGCTAAACCGGAGGCGTAGCGCCTCCGGTGAAAACGCCTCAGAATGTCATCGTAAGCTGCGCGCCAGCCCCCCAGGTTTCATCTTCGCCGTACAGTCCCATTAAGTCGAGATGCACGCGGTTAAAGGGCGCAAAGCCAAGACCGCCGGTAACCACATTGCTATCGTTATTTTTCACATCCGCACGATACCCTGCGCGCACCGCCAGCCATGACAACGGTCGAACTTCAGCGCCGACACCCACGTACTGTGAATTGTCTTCGCTCTTAAATCCTTTCGTTTCCGTCAGATCGCCATCGGCGCTTACGGTCAGCAAATCGTTATGCCATGCGACGCCCGCGGTAACCAGGGGGCGGATTTGGTATGTATCTTTGTAGTTGGTGGTTTCTCCCGTCATACCATTAGTGATGTAAATATCTTTCGTATCGATATCGCGAGATACCAGATTTTGCCCGCTCAGCCCCAGCGTCCAGTTTTCACCGATATCGGCAGCAAGCCCCGCATCAATGTTAAAACCCGTATCGTCATTGCGATAACGGCTGCTATTCCAGTCGCTACTGTCGTAGTTATAAATTGAGGTGGTGTAGTTATAGAGCCAGGTTTTTTGCAGTTTTGGCGTAACGCCAATGGAAACAGGCACCTCGCCCACCACAAACTGCTTCGCCAGCGCAATACCGTAGTCAGATACAATCGCTACCCGCCCCGACGCGGTAGAGTTTAAATGCTTTGTAATTTCGTCAGACCCCAGCAAAGCAGCGCGTCCTGCTTCACGAAGCGCGACACGTTCATCATGCTGGATATCGCGCAGATACTGAATATCGTTCTGATCAATGGACGAACTCACGCGCCCATGCGCATAACCTTTGGCGATAAACGCCACGGAAAGCGTTTGCCCTGGAATACTTACCGCCAACCCGGCGCCGGCATTGGCGCGGGCGGTTTTTCCGTTGAGATATTCCAGCTCATCGGCCAGGTCGCGCGCGGCGCCCTGAAATTGATTCAGCACGCCTCGCGGATTGAGCAGAATTTGCCCCAGCGTAAGGTTATCGACGACCTCATCGTAGTAATCCACTTTATCGCTGATATCGTCAATTTCATCCTGGAGATTGTCTTTATCCGTAATCTGGACGCCGACCGCAGGAAGGACAACAGTGATATTGTCTTCCGGTTTGGCTTTTGCCAGTAACGCCGGATTTAATAGTACTCCGCTGCCATAATTCGCGGACGCGACGCCCGTCCCGCCCATTGCGTCATTACGCGCTTCCGTCCAGGTATTGGCGGCGCTCGCCTGCTTTGCCATAAAAAGCGAGACCGCGATAGCAATCAGTGAAAGTTTGACGTTTTTGTTCACAGTTAGCCCATCTTATTATCAGGTGAAGTAATCCCTCCGCCACGCTTTACCGGACAGAGGCGAACCATTGCTGTGAAATAGTGATGTTAAATCCTGTTGTTATAATATCGACCCTCATTATGTATAGATGAGAATACTGGCGCGGAAAAGCTTAGCAGGCGATATATTGTCGCGGGGTAATTTCAGAGTTTTAAGCAGCTCGTGGTAAAGTAGCGGATTAGACTTTCATGCCATTCGAGGTGCTACATGGAAAAGACCACAACGCAAGAGTTACTGGCGCAAGCTGAAAAACTCTGCGCGCAGCGCAACGTGCGCCTGACGCCTCAGCGCCTCGAAGTGCTGCGCCTGATGAGTCTGCAGCAGGGTGCAATCAGCGCATACGATTTGCTCGATTTGCTGCGCGAAACGGAACCACAGGCCAAACCGCCCACCATCTACCGCGCGCTAGATTTTTTGCTTGAACAGGGTTTTGTCCATAAAGTGGAATCCACCAATAGTTACGTGGTTTGCCACCTGTTCGACCAGCCAACGCACAGCTCGGCCATGTTTATCTGCGATCGTTGCGGCGTGGTGAAGGAAGAGTGTGCCGAGGGCGTGGAAGACATCATGCATACGCTGGCGGCTAAAATGGGCTTTGCGCTACGACATAACGTTATTGAGGCGCACGGTCTGTGCCCTGCGTGCGTAGAAGTGGAAGCGTGTCGCCATCCGGGCGACTGTGGTCACGATCACTCGGTGCTGGTGAAGAAAAAACCGCGTTAGCCTGAACGGAAAAACGGGCGGCAGTAGAGAGGGGCACGCCCGCATTCATAAGCAAACAGTGGGAAGCACATCCATGTACTCCTGGTAGGGGAAAACATATTACCAGCGATAGTTGTTACGGGTTTCCCAGTCAACAACCTCTTTTTCCGCCTGATCTTTCTGGTAACCGTAACGCTCCTGGATTTTACCTACCAATTGGTCGCGTTTACCTTCGATAACGGTCATATCGTCATCGGTCAGTTTGCCCCATTGTTCTTTCATTTTACCTTTAAACTGTTTCCAGTTACCGCCGGCTTCGTCTTTATTCATCATCTTGTCCTCATCATTCGGTTAGGAATAGCAGGTGTTATTCGCCCAAATGCACTGCAATTTCTGCTGGACGTGATAATAATTGTAGGCAGGAATTCGGCCTTCGGTTTTATATTCAGAATTTTTAACCGTCACGATCTGGCAAACCATGTACCCTCGCGCCAGTGACGACGCCAGATAAGGCTCAACGACAGACCGCGAAGCGCCAGGAACACGGTTAATGCCAGCCATAAACCATGATTTCCTAATACCGGCAGGGCGAAGAGCGTCAGCGCAAATCCTCCCGCGGCGACTGCCATGCTATTGCGCATTTCGGCGGCGCGCGTCGCGCCAATAAACATACCGTCGAGCAGATAGCACCATACGCCCACCAGCGGTAATACCACCTGCCAGATAAGATACCGATCCGCCAGTAGCTGTATTTGCGGCAATGAGGTCAGTAACGCGACAATATGTTCGCCTGCCAGGGCATAGACTGTGGAAAACAACAAGGCCACAATTCCTGACTGACGACACGCCGCTCGCCAGACGTCCAGTAGCTTGCTACCGTCACGCGCGCCGTAAGCCTGACCGGAGTGCGCCTCCACCGCATAAGCAAAACCGTCCAGCGCATAGGCCGTAAAGGTGAGTAAGGTCATCAGGACTGCATTTACCGCGATAATATCGCTGCCCAGCCGCGCGCCTGACACCGTGATTGCACCAAAACAAAGCTGAAGGAGCAATGAGCGCAGCATGATATCGCGATTGAGCGCCAAAAGGCGGCGCACGTTGCCGCGCCAGGCCTGTTTTAGCATATCCAGCGACACACCGCGGAGATGGAGAACTTTACGTACCATCATGAGGCCGATCAGTAATGTGGCATATTCTGCGATGACCGTCGCCAGGGCGGCACCCTGCACGTTCATATGAAGCCCCATCACCAGCCACAGGTCGAGCGCGATGTTGAGGATATTGCCCACGACCAACAAGATAACCGGCGCCCGCGCATACTGAACGCCTAACAGCCAACCGAGCAGTACCAGATTCGCCAGTGACGCGGGAGCGCTTAGCCAACGAATTTCAAGGAAGCGTCTCGCCTGCACCAGGACAGCGTCGTTCCCGCCGACAATATGTAAAGCCAGCTCGATAAGCGGCGTGCGAAATAGCACAATCATCACGCCTGCGCCCAGTGCCAGCAATAACGGTTGAATGAGCGCCCGGGCTAACGCCTGCGGATTTTTGGCGCCAAATGCCTGCGCCGTTAGGCCGGTGGTGCTCATACGTAGAAATAGCAACAGCATGAAAAGAAAGCTGGTGGCAGTCGCGCCCACCGCCACGCCGCCCAGGAAAACCGGGCTGTCCAGATGACCAATCACCGCCGTATCGACCAGCCCCAGTAAGGGGACGGTGATGTTAGAAAAAATCATCGGCAGCGCGAGACGCCAGAGAGCTTTATCAGAGGAGGTAAAAAGCGGCATGGAGAAAAGCCTGACAAGGAGTTAAACGAAACGAGCGCATTGCCGGATGGCGACGTAACGCCTTATCCGGCCTACAAATTAATCATCTCAGGAACTGCATTCCCGTAGGCCTGATAAGCGCAGCGCCATCAGGCTGCACGATTGCCGGATGACGGCTTACAAGGAGATTAAAAAGAGATTACAACCATTCCCCGTTGCGAATGACGCCTACCGCCAGCCCTTCAATCGTAAAGCTTTGTTCGCGCAGATCCACCACTATCGGTGTAAACTCACTGTTTTCCGGCAGCAACTCCACTTTATTGCCCTGCTTTTTCAGGCGTTTTACTGTCACTTCATCGTCAATGCGAGCGACAACCACCTGGCCATTACGGACGTCCTGCGTTTTATGTACCGCCAGCAAATCCCCATCCATAATACCGATGTCTTTCATCGACATACCGCTCACGCGCAGCAGGAAATCGGCGCTGGGTTTGAACAGTGAAGGATCGACCTGGTAATGGCCTTCAATATGCTGCTGCGCCAGAAGCGGTTCACCCGCCGCGACACGCCCGACAAGCGGTAATCCGTCCTCTTCTTCCTGTAACAGACGGATACCTCGCGATGCGCCGGAAACGATTTCAAGCACCCCTTTGCGCGCCAGCGCTTTAAGGTGTTCTTCCGCAGCGTTTGGGGAACGGAACCCCAAACGCTGCGCGATTTCCGCACGCGTCGGTGGCATACCTGTCTGGCTGATGTGATCCCGGATGAGATCAAACACCTCTTGTTGCCTGGCCGTTAACGCTTTCATTCCGCCCCCTGGGTGTATATACAGTCATGCTGTGAGTATATACAGTTAAAGGTGATTTTGGAACCACAAACGGCGCAAAAAACAAGAGATTTATAAAATTTGGAACCTTTATCGAAAATGTGACCATAACAGGATGCCCCAGGTCATCAGGGCAACGAAAATAGACAGTAGCACCGCAGCCGATCCCATATCTTTCGCACGGCCGGAAAGCTCATGGTATTCAGAACCGATGCGGTCCACGACCGCTTCAATAGCGCTGTTGAGGATTTCAACAATCATGATAAGTAAAACGGAACCTATCAATAACACACGGGTAATCGCATCCACATCCAGCCAGCAGGCGATGATGACGCCCAGCAATACCGCGATACTTTCCTGGCGAAACGCCGCTTCGTGAGTCCATGCGGCGCGAAATCCTTTCCAGGAATATCCTGCCGCTTTGATAATTCTGGTGAATCCAGTGGTATTATTGGCCATCAAAAGAACCTTTTTACATTATTAACGTCAATGACATTATACGGTTGCCCTGCACGATTCGGACTGCCGTAACGCAGCGCGAAGTATGACGGGATACAACAGAAATTCGCTAAACTTTCTGATATCCTTGCACCGCATTTGCATTATTAACCAGAGGCTTTACATCGTTTATGTCCGGCTGGCCACGAATTTACTACAAATTACTGAATTTACCATTAAGCATACTGGTAAAAAGCAAGTCTATTCCGGCGGAACCCGCCCAGGAATTGGGGCTCGATACTTCTCGCCCCATTATGTATGTCTTGCCATACAACTCAAAAGCGGACTTACTGACGCTGCGGGCGCAATGTCTGGCGCACGATCTCCCGGATCCGCTGGAGCCGCTGGAGATCGACGGCGCGCTGCTGCCACGCTATGTATTTATTCACGGCGGACCGCGTGTCTTTACCTATTACACGCCAAAAGAAGAGTCGGTGAAACTTTTTCACGATTATCTCGATCTGCATCGGAGTAATCCGGCTTTGGACGTGCAGATGGTGCCCGTTTCCGTGATGTTTGGCCGCGCGCCGGGTCGTGAAAAGGGAGAAGAGAACCCGCCTTTACGCATGCTGAACGGCGTACAGAAATTCTTTGCCATCTCCTGGCTGGGCCGCGATAGCTTTGTCCGATTCTCGCCGTCCGTCTCATTGCGTCGCATGGCTGATGAACACGGCACCGATAAAATCATCGCGCAGAAGCTGGCTCGCGTGGCGCGTATGCACTTTGCTCGCCAGCGCCTGGCGGCGGTTGGCCCACGCCTGCCCGCCCGTCAGGATCTGTTTAACAAACTGCTGGCCTCGAAAGCGATCGCCCGCGCGGTAGAAGACGAAGCGCGTAGTAAGAAAATCTCTCATGAAAAAGCGCAGCAAAACGCCATTGCGCTGATGGAAGAGATCGCGGCGAACTTCTCTTACGAGATGATTCGTTTGACCGACAGGATTTTGGGGTTTACCTGGAACCGACTGTACCAGGGGATTAACGTGCATAACGCCGAGCGCGTACGCCAACTGGCGCACGACGGGCATGAAATCGTCTATGTGCCCTGTCATCGCAGCCATATGGACTACTTGCTCCTTTCTTATGTGCTGTACCATCAGGGACTGGTTCCGCCGCACATTGCCGCCGGTATTAACCTTAATTTCTGGCCCGCTGGCCCGATTTTCCGTCGTCTGGGCGCGTTCTTTATTCGTCGCACCTTTAAGGGGAATAAACTCTATTCCACCGTCTTTCGCGAATACCTGGGCGAGCTGTTCAGCCGCGGCTACTCCGTAGAGTATTTTGTCGAAGGAGGACGTTCGCGTACCGGACGTTTGTTAGACCCGAAAACCGGCACCCTGTCGATGACTATCCAGGCGATGCTGCGCGGCGGTACCCGTCCAATTACGTTAGTGCCTATTTACATCGGCTATGAGCACGTCATGGAAGTGGGCACCTATGCGAAAGAGCTGCGCGGCGCGACAAAAGAGAAAGAGAGCCTGCCGCAAATGCTGAAGGGCTTGAGCAAGCTGCGCAATCTGGGTCAGGGCTACGTTAACTTTGGCGAACCGATGCCGCTCATGACGTACCTGAACCAGCATGTGCCGGAGTGGCGCGAATCTATCGACCCTATAGAGGCCATACGCCCAGCCTGGCTGACGCCGACGGTAAATAGTATTGCCGCCGATCTGATGGTGCGTATTAACAACGCTGGCGCGGCAAACGCGATGAACCTGTGTTGTACCGCGCTGTTAGCGTCGCGTCAGCGCTCGCTCACCCGCGAGCAGCTCACCGAGCAGCTTGATTGCTATCTCGATCTGATGCGCAATGTCCCTTATTCCACAGACTCAACCGTTCCTGCCGCCAGCGCTGGCGAGCTCATCGCTCACGCGCTGCAGATGAATAAGTTTGAGGTCGAGAAAGACACCATTGGCGATATCATCATCCTGCCGCGCGAGCAGGCGGTGTTGATGACCTACTATCGTAACAATATCGCGCATATGTTGATTATGCCTTCGCTGATGGCGGCGATTATCACCCAGCATCGTCGCATTTCGCGTGATGCGTTGCAGCAGCATGTTGAAGCGCTCTATCCGATGTTAAAAGCGGAGCTGTTCCTGCGCTGGGAGCGCGAGGAGTTAGCCTCGGTCATCGACGCGCTGGCCAGTGAAATGCAGCGTCAGGGGCTAATTACCCTGCAGGATGATGAACTGCATATCAACCCGACGCATTCCCGTACGCTGCAACTGCTGGCGGCAGGCGCGCGAGAAACGCTACAGCGTTATGCCATTACGTTCTGGCTGTTGAGCGCCAATCCGTCCATCAACCGCAGTACGCTGGAGAAAGAAAGCCGTACCGTGGCGCAACGTCTGTCTGTCCTACACGGTATTAACGCGCCGGAGTTTTTCGACAAAGCGGTGTTCAGTTCACTCGTGTTGACGCTACGGGATGAGGGTTATATCAGTGATACGGGCGATGCCGAACCGGCAGAAACGATGAAGATATATCAGATGCTTGCCGATCTGATTACCTCTGATGTCCGTCTGACGATTGAAAGCGCGACGCAGAGCGAGTAAGCCAGTGCCTGAAATGCCCGATGGCGTAAGCTTATCGGGCAACTGATATGACGTATTGAAAATTTTGGCTTTGTAGGCCGGGTCCGCCCGGCATGACATCAGAAGTGCCAGTAACTCATCGCCAGCCCTAAAAATAGCACCAGGCCAACGTAATTATTGTTCATAAAGGCTTTAAAGCAGGCTTCACGTTCACGGTTCGCAATCAGTTTTTGCTGGTAGACAAACAGCGCGCCCGCCACCAGCACAGCCCAGTAATATCCCCATCCCAGACCATTCAACCAACCGATCAGCGCCATTAACGCCATGACGCCAAGCTGCAGAATCCCGATAATCAATGTGTCATAACGACCAAACAGGATCGCCGTCGATTTAATGCCTATCTTGATATCATCATCTCTGTCGACCATCGCATATTGCGTATCGTAAGCCACCGCCCAGAGAATATTGGCGAGGAACATCAGCCAGCAGCTCAACGGCAGGGATTCGCTCACCGCGGCGAACGCCATGGGGATTGACCAGCCGAAAGCGGCCCCCAGCACGACCTGCGGCAGGTGGGTGTAGCGTTTCATAAAGGGATAAACCCAGGCCAACGCCAACGCCGCCACGGAAAGCAGAATCGTCATCGCGTTCAGCGTCAGCACCAACAGAAACGCCAGCAGCACCAGTACCACAAACAGGTTGCGCGCTTCTTTCTCTGTCACGGCGCCGCTGGGTAAAGGCCGGTTGACCGTACGTTTTACATGTCCGTCAAATTTACGATCGGCATAATCATTTACCACGCAGCCCGCCGCGCGCATTAACCACACGCCAGCGACAAAAACCGCCAAAATCCACAGCTGAGGCATACCCGGTGTCGCCACCCATAGCGCCCAAAGCGTCGGCCAGAGCAGCAGCAACGCGCCAATAGGCTTATCTGTACGCATCAAACGGTGAAACGCCAGCAGCTTACTCTGCGTCAGACTCCACTCCATCTTTATCTTCCTCTCAGTACAGCGGCGATGCAGGTAAAAAAAGCTCGGTAAGCAACAGTGGCTTTCCGCTCAACCGCAGTCGAGAGCGGCGCCCCCACAGCGTTGCATCGCGTCCAATTTCAATAAAATCGCGGGTCAGTGTCGATGATGTAAATAGATAACGTCCAAGCGGGGTTTTACCCAGATGTTGTAAGACCTGTTCAGGTCCGCATAGCGTGGATTCCGGTACCACGGTACGTCCGGCAAGCCAGGGCTCGCCGTCAGCGCAAAGCAGTATCTCACGTAACCAGTAGCGGGATTCGGATGGCAGTAAACCTGATGCTTCCTCGACCTCACTTTGGCCGACAAACGCTTCCCGAATCAGCGTCACGCTTACCCGCTTTCCCTGCTGCTCAAAACGTTTAGTCATAGAATCTTCCAGCAACAGCCAGTCCAGCAAATGGGGTTCAAGCGCAGGAATCGCATCAAAATAGCGCAGCGCACGCAGTTGCGTTAACGCAGGGTGTGACATGCCTTACTCTCCGATTTATAACCTAAAGTCATTGTATCTCAGAAAAGACATTACGGGGGGCGCAATCACAATTAAGTGATCTGTTGCGCAACAAAAAAATAACAATTCGCATGAAATGATAAAAAAAGGTGCGCCAGGAGACGCACCAGTTGCTGCAAAATCAGCACTGTGGGGAAACAATTACCCCTTGCCTTTTACACTGCTGATAAAGGTGGAACGGGCAGATGTCGATCCCAGACGTTCGGCCTCATCAAGCAGTTTCAGCGCTTTATCGACGTCACCTTTCGCTACGGCATCCTTAATCGCTTTATTAAAGTAGCTTTCCGTATCGTTCAACATCGGTTCGCTTTTCTTCGGCGCGACTGGCGCTGGCGCAGCGATCGGCGCGGCGGTATTGCCTACCGTTACCGGCCCGGCACCGGACGAGCCAAACAACGGCCCGACCAATACGCTGGAGCTGCTGTTGGTTTTCACCTTCAGTTTCACCACGCCGTCAGTGGTATGGCGAGCAACTGGATCGGGAATATCCGGGATAGAGTTACCGACGCCTTTGGCATAGGCTTTTGCCGGATCAAGCAGTGTAGTGGTTTGCTGAAGATCTTTTTCGGTCGTAAACACCAGAACATAGAGTTTCTGCTGCCCCAACGCAGGCGTCAGGCGCATCACGCCTTCCAGCCGGTCTGCGCTCATGACGCCCGGCTGCTGATAAGTAAAGTAACTGCTGGGGAAGAACGCCGAAGGCGTCATATTTTGGTCAAGAATCAACACGTTTGGCGCAAAAACGCTGGCTTGCTTATTGACCTCGCTGGTCAGAGTTAATGTCAGCTCGCCGATATTCGCCGGAACACTATAAGCGGCGACCGGGCCGGTAATGCCGGCGACGTCAAGGCGCTGGCCGCCAGTCGCCAGTTGGGTAGACTGCGTTTTTGACTGATCTACAGGCGTCCAGGTTAATTGCTGTAGCGCAGCAGCAGGAATAGCAGGCGCGGCGCTGGTATTTTGCGGTACATAGTTCACTTCCGCCAGGCTGATACCCGGCACGCTGGCGAACAGCCCTGCGGTTAAACAGAGGGCAACGAGACTTTTCTTCATTTTCATTATTCTCACCTCAATAAGGCGGGTTCAGCGGTAGCCAGGCAATAGCGCGCCAACCCAAACATATCGCCGAATGGCGGCTGGCGCCTTATTCGGCTTACAAGCATCATCAGACCTGATGTTTCAGAGGGGCTTGCGCCCCTCGTTACGTCAGACGACCATCGTATTACCACCAGATTTCCATCTGGGCGCCGAAGGTCCACTCATCGCTATCGCCACGGCTATTGGTGGAAATGCCGGAGTTAGTCGCTGCGGCATAACGGGAAATGTTATCGCCGTCTTTGATATAGCCCCATTTCTCATCCCATTTCGCGTAGGTGGCGAAAATACGGATAGCCGGACGCGACCAGATGCTGTCGCCCGCCTGCCACTGTTGCGCCAGGGTGATTTTATATTGATTGTTACGATCGCCGGTCTGCTGAGATTTCACGTTGTCGTAGCCGACTTCCAGCAGGGTACTCATGATTGGCGTCCACTTGTACATTGGACGTACGCCCACGGTCCACCACTCAGTACCCAGGTTATTATCCCAATCGATATTCTGGTACATACCGACGTACATCAAATCCCATTTATCACCAAGCGAGATGGCGCCATGATCCAAAATACGCCACATATCGCCATTATTATTGATGACCTTATTGGCATAATTAATTTTGGTTCCATCAGGCAATTCTTCAGTGAAAGATGAAGAACCGTCGGAACCACGCGCCTGGCCTTTACCCTGCGTGGTCATGGCATCGGTGGCATATTGCACGACAAACTTGTTATAGCCTTTCAACATGCTTTGCGTGTGTTCGGCGGTGAACATCCAGCCGTCTTTCGATGCCCCATCAGCCAGCTTATAACCATCGGTCGTATTGGCGCGACCGTAATCAACGCCCAGCTCCAGTACGCCGTCCGGGTTCGTTTGCAGACCAGCCAGACGTACGTCAAAGACGTCGTTAGCGGTATCTTTCACTTCATCATAAATATTCTGGCTGCTGAAGGTGTAAGAGCCGCCCGCTTCAGTAGAGCGGGTCGCCGCCAGTGAAAGCTTACCGAAGCCCAGATCGATATTTTCGATACCCGCGCCAGGACCTGAAATATCCCAGTAGTAGAAGTCGATCATGTGTACGTCATGACGCTGATAGAAGCGCTTACCGGCCCAGATGGTAGAGCCCGGCAGCCATTCAATCAGGTTTTTACCCTGCACGTTCGCTTCGCGGAAGGCGGGATCGGTCGATTCCCAGTCGTTCTGCTGGTTAACCGAATAGGCGACGTTGGTGTCGAAATAGAAGCTCTTATCGCCCTCTTTCCACACTTCCTGGCCCAGTTTCAGTTCCGCATAGGTTTCACATTCGTTACCGAGACGGTATTTACTTTGTGCACCGGTCACCTGGAAACATTGTTGTTCGCCGCCGCTTCCCGTCCAGCCAATACCGGAACGGGCGTAACCGTGGAAATCGACAGCCATTGCCTGAGCGGACATTACGCCCGCTGCGACAGCAACCGCCAGAGGGAGTTTGCGCAGAGTAATCATCATTCTATCTCCTGAGATCATTGCTTTTCTTTAAACGCTGCCACCTTCTAAAACTGCGAATGGTTTTGCGTTTCGTTTTTTTATGGAGGCCTTAAACACCCGGCTCTTGATGCAGACGACGACATGCGCTGCCATCCTCGCGGAACAGATGACAGCGCTCTGGCGGCAGGCCGATAGCGAATGTGGCGCCCTCTTCTACCAGCACCACGTCATTCTGGCGATAAACCAGGTTTTGACGGATGGCGGGGATCTGGATATGAATTTGTGTTTCGTGCCCTAACTGCTCGACCACCTGGACTTCACCTTCCAGGGTGACATCGGCGATATCGCTCGGCAGCAGGTGTTCCGGCCGAATGCCTAAAGACATATTGGCGCCGACCTGCACGCCGCGACTTTCGACCGGCAGCCAGATTTGCTGGCGATTCGGCAGTTCGACCTGGACTTGTTCAATCGCGGTGGCGGTCACTTTCACCGGCAGGAAGTTCATCTTCGGCGAGCCGATGAAGCCCGCGACAAAGCGGTCCGCCGGATAGTGGTACAGCTCCAGCGGCTTACCGACCTGCGCGACGCGACCGGCGTCCAGCACCACGATTTTGTCGGCCAGCGTCATCGCCTCGACCTGATCGTGGGTGACGTAAATCATCGTGCGGCCCAGACGTTTATGCAGGCGAGAAATTTCAATGCGCATCTGCACGCGTAGTGCGGCATCCAGGTTAGAGAGCGGTTCATCCAGCAAAAACACACGCGGCTCCGCTACCAGCGTGCGGCCAATCGCTACGCGCTGACGCTGACCGCCGGAAAGCGCTTTTGGCTTACGTTCCAGCAGATGTGCCAGTTGCAGCACTTCCGCCACCTGGTTGACGCGTTGATTCATAACCTCTTTTTTGGCGCCCGCCAGCTTGAGGCCGAAAGACATGTTTTCTGCAACGGAGAGATGGGGATAGAGCGCATAAGACTGGAATACCATGCCCACGCCGCGCTCGGCAGGCGGAATATCATTCATACGGGTTTCCCCGATAAACAGGTCGCCACTGGTAATGGTTTCAAGCCCGGCGATCATACGCAGCAAGGTCGATTTACCACAGCCTGACGGTCCGACAAACACCACGAACTCCCCGTCATGGATATCGAGGTTAATATCTTTCGATACCACCACGTCACCCCAGGCTTTCGTTACATTTCGTAGCTGTACGCTCGCCATGCCCTTCTCCCTTCGTTACAACCTGTCATTGACAGCAACATTCATGATGGCCTGACTATGCGCGATCCCTGACTGGGGTAAATCCTCCACCCCCCGGCTTTTTTATGGGGGAGGAGGCGGGAGGATGAGGGCACAGCGCCTGAGACCACGGGCGCGGGCAGAAAAGGAATTTCGTGATGCCGCCCGCAAAAATCGGCGTGTTTTTATGTGCGCCAGCACGCATTACTCACATTTATGTAACACAGATCACATAAAGCCGGGGTGGGGCGTAGGGGCGGGGAGGATGGAAAGAGGTTGTCGTATAAAGAAACTAGAGACCGTTAAACCACCTCTGTGTACATCACCAAAAAGGATGGGAGATATGAAGATTAAAACTGGCGTAGGCATCCTCGCATTATCCGCACTTACGACGATGATGATTTCCGCCCCGGCTCTCGCCAAAATTGAAGAAGGTAAACTGGTTATCTGGATCAACGGCGACAAGGGCTATAACGGTCTGGCCGAGGTCGGTAAAAAATTTGAGCAAGACACCGGCATTAAAGTGACCGTTGAGCACCCCGATAAGCTGGAAGAGAAATTCCCGCAGGTGGCTGCCACCGGCGACGGTCCTGACATTATCTTCTGGGCGCACGACCGTTTTGGCGGCTACGCGCAGTCTGGTCTGCTGGCGGAGGTCACTCCGGATAAAGCGTTTCAGGACAAACTCTATCCGTTCACCTGGGATGCGGTACGTTATAACGGCAAGCTGATCGCCTACCCCATCGCCGTTGAAGCCCTCTCCCTGATTTATAACAAAGACCTCGTCCCGAACCCGCCGAAAACCTGGGAAGAGATCCCGGCGCTGGATAAAGAACTAAAAGCGAAAGGGAAGTCGGCGATAATGTTCAACCTGCAAGAACCGTATTTCACCTGGCCGTTGATCGCCGCTGACGGCGGTTACGCGTTCAAATTTGAAAACGGCAAGTATGACGTGAAAGACGTTGGCGTCGACAACGCCGGCGCGAAAGCGGGCCTGACTTTCCTGATCGATATGATCAAGAACAAAAATATGAGCGCCGATACCGATTACTCCATCGCCGAAGCGGCCTTCAATAAAGGCGAAACGGCAATGACCATCAACGGCCCGTGGGCATGGTCGAACATCGACAAGAGCAAAGTCAACTACGGTGTCACCCTGCTGCCGACCTTCAAAGGCAAACCCTCGAAACCGTTCGTCGGCGTGCTGAGCGCGGGGATTAACGCTGCCAGCCCGAATAAAGAGCTGGCGAAAGAGTTCCTCGAAAACTACCTGCTGACCGATCAGGGTCTGGAAGCGGTGAACAAAGATAAACCGCTGGGCGCCGTGGCGCTGAAATCTTTCCAGGAGCAGTTAGCGAAAGACCCCCGTATCGCCGCCACCATGGATAACGCCCAGAAAGGCGAGATCATGCCGAATATTCCGCAGATGTCCGCCTTCTGGTATGCGGTACGTACGGCTGTGATCAACGCCGCCAGCGGCCGTCAAACCGTGGATGCCGCGCTGAAAGATGCACAAAGCCGTATCACCAAGTAATGCCGCGAGCCTGTGCCGGATGGCGGCATAAATGCCTTATCCGGCCTACAACACACCGTAGGCCTGATAAGCGCAGCGCCATCAGGCACATCTCCGGCCAGGAAGTTTCAACGCTGTAGAGGAAAACCCCCATGGATGTCATTAAAAAGAAACACTGGTGGCAAAGCGACCAGCTTAAATGGTCAGTAATTGGTCTGCTGGGCCTGCTGGTGGGTTACCTTGTAGTTTTAATGTACGTACAAGGGGAGTATCTGTTCGCCATCATGACGCTGATTTTAAGCTCTGCTGGCCTGTATATTTTCGCAAATCGTAAAACCTATGCCTGGCGCTACGTTTACCCTGGCCTAGCCGGCATGGGGCTGTTTGTGCTATTCCCGCTGGTGTGCACCATCGCCATCGCCTTTACTAACTACAGCACCACCAACCAGCTCACCTTTGAACGCGCCCAGCAAGTGCTGATGGACCGTTCTTATCAGGCGGGAAAAACCTATAACTTCGGTCTTTACCCGACCGGCGACGAGTGGCAACTGGCCCTCACCGACGGAGAAACGGGCAAACATTACCTGTCTGACGCATTTTCCTTCGGCGGCGAACAGAAATTACAGCTGAAAGAGACCGATGCCCTGCCGGGCGGCGAACGCGCCAATCTGCGGATAATCACCCAGAACCGTCTGGCACTGAACCAGATAACCGCCGTCCTGCCGGATGAAAGTAAAGTGATTATGAGCTCGCTGCGTCAGTTTTCCGGTACCCGTCCGCTGTACACACTGGCTGATGACGGCCTGCTGACCAATAACCAGAGCGGCGTAAAATACCGGCCAAACAACGATAGCGGTTATTATCAGTCGATCAACGCCGACGGAAGCTGGGGTGATGAAAAACTCAGTCCTGGTTATACCGTTACTATCGGCGCGAAAAACTTTACGCGCGTCTTTACCGACGAAGGGATCCAGAAGCCTTTTTTCGCTATCTTCGTCTGGACCGTGGTCTTTTCGGTTCTCACTGTGGTGTTAACCGTGGCGGTTGGAATGGTATTGGCCTGCCTCGTACAGTGGGAAGCGCTGAAAGGTAAAGCTATCTACCGCGTCCTGCTGATTCTGCCCTACGCCGTACCGTCGTTTATTTCAATTTTGATTTTCAAAGGGTTATTCAACCAAAGCTTTGGCGAAATCAATATGATGCTGAGCGCGCTGTTTGGCATTAAACCTGCCTGGTTCAGCGACCCCAACACCGCGCGGGCAATGGTGATTATCGTGAATACCTGGCTGGGCTATCCCTACATGATGATCCTGTGCATGGGACTGCTGAAAGCGATTCCGGATGACCTGTACGAAGCCTCCGCAATGGACGGCGCCGGTCCATTTCAGAATTTCTTTAAGATCACCTTACCGCTGCTGATTAAGCCGCTAACGCCGCTGATGATCGCCAGCTTCGCTTTTAACTTTAATAACTTTGTCCTGATTCAGTTATTGACCAACGGCGGGCCAGACCGTCTCGGCACCACCACGCCTGCCGGTTATACCGATCTGCTCGTCAGCTACACCTACCGTATCGCCTTTGAAGGCGGCGGCGGTCAGGACTTCGGTCTGGCGGCGGCCATTGCCACGCTGATCTTCCTGCTGGTAGGCGCGCTGGCCATCGTGAACCTGAAAGCCACGCGTATGAAGTTTGATTAAGGGAGATAATAACAATGGCTATGGTCCAACCCAAATCTCAAAAATTACGTCTCTTCATCACGCACCTGGGGCTGCTGATTTTCATCGCGGCGATCATGTTCCCGCTGCTGATGGTCATCGCTATCTCGCTACGTGAGGGGAACTTCGCCACCGGAAGCCTGATCCCGGATAAAATCTCCTGGGAACACTGGCGGCTGGCGCTGGGTTTCAGCGTGGAACATGCGGATGGTCGGGTAACGCCGCCTCCCTTCCCGGTCCTGCTGTGGCTGTGGAACTCGGTGAAAATCGCCGGTATTACCGCCATCGGCATCGTGGCGCTCTCCACCACCTGCGCCTACGCTTTCGCACGAATGCGTTTTCCAGGTAAAGCAACACTGCTCAAGGGGATGCTGATTTTCCAGATGTTTCCGGCGGTTTTGTCTCTGGTGGCGCTGTATGCGTTATTTGACCGCCTGGGACAATACATTCCATTTATCGGTCTGAATACGCATGGCGGCGTGATCTTCGCCTATCTTGGCGGCATTGCGCTGCATGTCTGGACGATTAAAGGCTACTTCGAAACTATCGACAGCTCGCTGGAAGAGGCCGCCGCGCTGGATGGCGCAACCCCGTGGCAGGCATTTCGCCTGGTGCTGCTGCCGCTTTCCGTACCGATTCTGGCGGTGGTGTTTATTCTGTCGTTCATCGCGGCGATTACCGAAGTTCCGGTCGCCTCGTTGTTACTGCGCGATGTGGACAGCTATACGCTGGCCGTGGGTATGCAGCAATATCTCAACCCGCAAAACTATTTGTGGGGCGACTTTGCCGCCGCCGCCGTCCTTTCCGCTATTCCTATCACCCTGGTGTTCCTGTTGGCGCAGCGTTGGCTGGTCAACGGCCTGACGGCAGGGGGTGTGAAAGGTTAAGTCTTATCGAAGTACCTGCCCGGCAACGGGCAATGCCACTGCCCTCAACTTATGTTATCCCCACTTATGGTCGTATTTTGGCGCTCTTCGGAGCGCTTTTTTTATGTTATTTTGCATTGCTGTTACGATTATTTCCTTTCGTGGCCCCCATCACTGCAATTATATTTACCGCCTGAAAACAGACAAATTAAACAGAATTAAGATCACAGAAAAGACAAAACATAATTGCAATGTAAAAAATGATAATTGTCTTCCCTGCCTGTTAAATTCACCATCACGACACTGATCAAAAGAGCTGTATCCTCTAAGGCAGGTCTGAATGAACACCCACTATAATTCCCGCTATATTTTTTCCATTACCTTAGTCGCAACATTAGGAGGGTTATTATTCGGCTATGACACTGCCGTCATATCCGGAACGGTAGAATCCTTAAATACCGTGTTTGTCGCTCCGCAACATTTAAGTGAATCCGCCGCCAACTCGCTATTGGGCTTCTGTGTCGCCAGTGCGTTGATTGGCTGCATCATCGGCGGTGCGCTGGGCGGTTATTGCAGTAACCGCTTTGGTCGTCGGGACTCGCTGAAAATCGCCGCTCTGCTGTTCTTTATTTCCGGTATTGGCTCCGCATGGCCAGAATTAGGATTTACCACGATTAACCCAGATAATGCCGTACCTGTTTATTTGGCCGGATATGTCCCCGAATTTGTTATTTATCGCATCATTGGTGGTATTGGCGTTGGTTTAGCCTCAATGCTCTCACCGATGTATATTGCTGAACTGGCTCCAGCGCATATTCGTGGGAAACTGGTTTCCTTTAACCAGTTCGCCATTATTTTTGGTCAACTGTTGGTGTATTGCGTTAACTATTTCATTGCCCGCTCTGGTGACGCTAACTGGCTGAATACCGATGGCTGGCGATATATGTTTGCTTCAGAAAGTATTCCCGCCCTGCTGTTTTTACTGCTGCTGTATACCGTACCGGAAAGCCCGCGCTGGCTGATGGCACGTGGCAAACACGAACAGGCGGAGGGCATTCTGCGCAAAATTATGGGTAGCAGCCTCACTACCCAGGCCATGCAGGAGATCAACCAGTCTCTGGAGCATGGTCGTAAAACCGGCGGACGCCTGTTGATGTTTGGCGTGGGCGTGATAGTCATTGGCGTGATGCTGTCCGTCTTCCAGCAGTTTGTCGGCATTAACGTCGTGCTCTACTACGCGCCGGAAGTGTTTAAAACGTTAGGGGCCAGCACCGACGTAGCGCTCTTGCAGACCATTATTGTCGGCGTAATCAACCTGAGCTTCACCGTGCTGGCCATCATGACGGTAGATAAATTTGGTCGCAAACCGCTGCAAATTATTGGCGCATTGGGTATGGCTCTTGGGATGTTCAGCCTTGGCACCGCGTTTTACACCCAGGCTTCCGGGCTGATAGCGCTGCTGTCGATGCTGTTTTACGTCGCCGCATTTGCCATGTCCTGGGGACCGGTTTGTTGGGTGCTGCTGGCAGAAATCTTCCCGAACGCGATTCGTGGCAAAGCGCTCGCCATTGCCGTCGCCGCGCAGTGGCTGGCGAACTACTTCGTCTCCTGGACCTTCCCGATGATGGACAAAAATTCGTGGCTGGTTTCCCATTTCCACAACGGTTTCTCCTACTGGATTTACGGTTGTATGGGTATTCTGGCGGCGCTGTTTATGTGGAAGTTCGTGCCGGAAACCAAAGGCAAAACGCTGGAAGAACTTGAGAAGTTATGGACGCCAGCAGAAGAGAAAACGCCGAAAGCCGCCATACAATAAGCTGATTTATCGCCACGCCGTACGTCCGTTACGGTGTGGCGACGCCTATTCTCGCCGTAGTCGGTTCGAATTACATAACCACAACGTGATAACCAACAGGAGGATCGCCGCCGAATAGAGTAATACATCCATTGGCGTTTTATGATCGACAATGATCAGGCGCACAATCGCCGTGATCCCAATGTACACGAAATAGCGCAGCGGAAAGTGAAGGCCAGACTTAAAGTACTTCACAATCAGCGCAATAAATTCGAAATAAAGAAAGTAGATCACCAGCCCTTCCACCAGTTCATATTTGCTGGCTTGCTCAGGCACGAATAATGCATCCGCCAGATGCACCGTCTCTTTACCGAGAAAAACGACCAGGATCAGACCGAGGGTAAGCAGCCCCAAATTTAGTACGTTTTGTAAAATCGTGGCGATAAACTCAAGACGTGAGCGCGATAATGGCATCATAACAGCCCCCTCTTTCTCTGCGGCGAGGTTTCTGTATAACGCACAAATGTGACGAGCATCTATATTTTTTATTTATGTTTATATTTTGTTCAATAAGATAATTTGCCGGATAGCGCTTTGAACGCCTTATCCGGCCTGAGTATTAACGGAAATTTACGCTCCTGTCACTGGTCATATCATACAGGCCAAACTTACGCCCAAGCTGTTGACCACCGTCACGCGTCAGCGGCGTCCAGCCAATTGCCGCACGACTTCGGGTTGGGCCGGACGAGAAGAGATCCAGCGGCACGGAAACATATACGCCTTTGGTAAAATCCCCTTCCCCATATTCATCCGGCGACGCATCGGTAATCGTCGCGTAACCGCCGACAACGACGCCGCTATCGAAGCGTTTGGCGATCTCCAGCGTACCGCCTTTATCGCCCGCCAGATACTGACCAACGCTGGCTTTCACCAGCACATCCTGGGCGAACGACGGCGTCCAGTATGCGGTCAAATGTCCGGTCTTCACGCTGTAATCGGTAAACTTCATCATATCCTGCGCGCTACGCCAGTCACGCTGTTTCACGTAGTTGGCATCCAGACCAAACGCCCAATTGCTGTCTATCGGGCGATACAGGACTTCCGCCCCGGCACCGCCAAACATGGTCTCCAGATAACCACCGTAGACCTGCCCATAGAAACCATTGCCAAAATACTGGAAGTAGTTGGCCTGTAGGTTATTCACATAAACATCATTCTGCACATACTCACGGACATGCGTACGCACCCGCGGCAGATGCGAATCCTTCGGCGGATTGGTGTAGTTAAATTTGTCGTAGTTGTTGGCGATATTGGCAAACACGCTGCCCGTGGTGAGCAGATGATCCGTGACCCACAGATCCGCAGTTCCCATTACGCCCAACTGATACATATAGAAGTTTTCCGGGCCGCCTACCGACTGATTCAGCACGGGATCAAGATGAAAATCAATGCGCGACTTGTCGATATACCAGCCCTGTTCAGTACTCTCTGGCACGATCGGCTCTACGCGTTTTTGCGCCAGCGGGGTTTCATGTCCCAGCGGTTCGCCTTCCAGATGGCGTTTCAGGCTGGCGACATCGGTTTCAGTGGTGACCTGCGGCAGATTAAGGCGGTTTTCCGTCACGCGGATCGTGCGGATCCCCTCCGGCAGATCGTTCATGACGATCCGGTTAGCGCGCACGATCCCTTCACGGGAGTCGCGGTACTTCACCTGTTCACCG
Source organism: Salmonella sp. NW38 (assembly GCF_051807745.1). NCBI lineage: Bacteria > Pseudomonadati > Pseudomonadota > Gammaproteobacteria > Enterobacterales > Enterobacteriaceae > Salmonella > Salmonella sp. NW38. The sequence continues at coordinate 162,279 of NZ_JAMMTO010000012.1, forward strand.
GTAACGTACAGCGTATCGCCTTTGACCTGGATTTTCGGGTCCGCCAGACCAGCATTATATTTCAATAACGTTAATTGATTAGCCACTACCGAATGTTGCAGGATGGCATCCTGCGGCTGTGGTCGGTATTGCGGGCGTGAATTGTCATGATACGCGGGACGTAAATCGTTGAAATTGGTGCGCAGCGTAACACCAAACATAAAGGTGTTGCCGCGCTCGTAGCTGAGGTTAACGTCGGCCCAATCGGTGACGCGGTAAATGGCGCCGACGTTAAACTTGCTCTTCTGTTCCAGTTTACCCGCAAAATCCTGCTGATAGTTATTGCCTTCATACTCCAGCTTCAGGCGTAGCGGTTGCCACGGGGTCTGGTATTCCACGCCGCCAAACAGCGAGGCCGGGCCGTGAAACATATCGCTACCGTCGACGGAACCTGCCTCTTTATAACTGTTATCACGTGAACAGAATTTATCACTATACGAACAGAAAGGATTAGACACATTGCCGCTGGTGCCAAGATAGCCCCAGCCGAGACCTAATGAAAAATCAAACGGCCCCCAGGCCTTACTCGCTACAATATATTCCGCATCAAACAGCCCCGTCCCGCCGATATCGCGCGCGCCAACCGCCACCTGCGGCATCCAGTAACTCTCTTCCCACAACCGCAGTTTCACATCAAACGCTTTATCTTTGTAAGTCTGGTCGCCGGAGAATGATTCCACGCTGCTGTACTTTTTCGTACGGACATCGGTATAGCGCAACGTGGTTTCCAGCCACGGGAAAAGCTGAACCGAAGCCGAGTAGTAGCGGTACTGATCGTTATCACGATAGTTCAGGCTCATCTCCCCTTCACGCGCCATACGCGCTGTCGGCGTTTGCAGCAGGCCCACGCCGCCAAAGTCAGATTGTGAAGGCCCAATAGGGGCTGGATATGTTTCGGCATGGCAGGCCGCGCTAATACCCAGCGCCAGCACGCTGAGCAGATGTGTTTTTTTCATTATTCCGGTATCCGCTGCGTCAGGGTATGAAGAATGTCGGCATTTATCGCCTCCGGCGTGCCGCGCCAAAGGGAATCGGCAAAACCGACAAAAATAATGCTGCCGGGCATTGGCTCGATATGACGTTTATTCCAGTAAGCCACCGGCGCTTTTTGGCTGCGTCCATCAGGGTAAACCACCCAGGCATAGCTACGATCCGCGCCGCTGAGTAAGCGCTGACCCTCGAGATAACTGGCGACGTCCCGCCCAGGGACGAACGGCTGGCTGCCCGGCTGGCTAATCAAGCCAAAGAGCGTCACCTGCGTGGGTTGCGGCCCGACCCAGAGCGTGTAGTGACCTTGCAGCGGCGGGTTACCTCGTTCGCTCACCCGCACCACGTCAGGATCAAGATTCACGAATTGTCTGCCCGTCACCTTCAGCGCCTGAATCTGTCGGCGCAGTGTGTTTATCGCCGCCGCCGCATCGCCGTCTTCCTCAGCGCTGAGCGCCGCCAGTCGCCCGAGAAGTTCCTGCTGCTGCTGACGCGCCGTCACGGTCGCCTGTTCTTCGCCTATCACCGCCGCAGGCCACCAGCTCGTTGCCAGGCGCGGCTGTCCGACTAAATCGAGCAGACGCTCAGCGTCTGTCAGCGTTTTAGGCTCGCTATTACCTTGGGTAAAAACGGTAACAGTGCCGCTGGCAAAGGCGGATGACGCGACAAAGGCCAGCGCCAGCGCGCTTATCGTCCTTTTCATCATGATTTTGCCGCCTTAATCAGCGTGGTTTTCACCGGAAAGTAATTCGCACCCAGATACTGTTCCGTCTGGCGAATTTGGCCTTCGCTATCAACCCAGTAGCGATTACGCCAACGCGTTTGATCGGTCGTCACTTCTTCATCCAGCACCCGCACGGCGGTCTCTTCACTGCCGACGCTAACGCTATCGGTCCCTCGCCATGTAAAAACGGAACGGGCGGTGGCGTAACGCACCTGGCGATGTTCGGTCCAGCCCAGGGTGCGAGTCCAGGTCGCGCCATCGATAATCTGTCCTGGTTTCGCCAGCGGGTCGGCCGCCAGATTATTCACATCGATCAGGTTGTCGCCGCTGAGCAGCGTTTTGACCAGACGGCCATGCTGCGTCACGATCGTCGCGCCATCCTGCGTCACCCATTTCTGCTGCCCGTTTTCCGAGAAAGCGAGCACCACAAACAGTTGAGGACCGCCGTTAAGCTGCATGTACTGGCTGGCATAAGGCATGTTTTGAATATCGTCATCCGTTAGCTGTACGCCTGGCGTACCGAACAAACTGTCCCACAGTGAATCGCCCAGGCCTTTAGTGGTGGCCGAACACGCCTGTAATAGCAGGCAAATCAGGATAAGTGCGAGTCGCTTCACGACGCTTCTCCAGAGGGGCAAAATAACCACACCGGAGTGTGGTTATGGTTAAACGTACCGATACTACTGGGTACTGGTGGTCGTGGTGGTCGTGGTGGTCGTGGTTCCGGTATTGGAACCATCGCCGCCGCCGGTTGCCGCTAACGCGACGCCCACCGCCGAACTTACGGTGCTAACGCTGGTAGCGGAGGACCTTCCCGCCGATACCGACGTCGCTGCCGACCCTGCCGCTTCACCCACCTGAACGGGGGCTGCAGAGACAGATGTCGCCGCAAGCGCGGTTATGGCAAAAATGCCATACAGTACTTTTTTCATCATAATTTCCCTTCATTGAATGAATGGAGATTTACCCAAAAGAATTTCGGGCGCTACCGAGTATACACAACCAAAGCAGGCGGATTATGTCCGGGAGAAATAACAGCGAGGTTTTAGGATAATTAAACTTTAAAGAAGTAACGCCTACATTGTTTAATTAACAAACAAATAAAATCAATAAGTTAAAATTAAAATAAAAGACATCGGCATCCGTATAATCTGAAAGTAACGCAGAGTGATTTTCTGGTTATTGCTTATTTTAGGATTAAGCTCAATATAAAATTGTGGGGATAAAGACGGACAAGCGGAATTATCTTATAAAAAAAGCCGATGTGAATATCGGCTTTTTTATTATCTTATTCTCTTTTTGCCGGATGGCGGCGAAACGCCTTATCCGGCCTACAGACGCTATGCATTACGTAGACCGGATAAGCGCAGCGCCATCAGGCGCGCCAGGCTTTATAACGGTTAATCAGACCGTTGGTAGAGCTATCATGGGACGAAATAGCTTTATCATCGCCCAGCTCCGGCAGAATACGGTTAGCCAACTGTTTACCCAACTCAACGCCCCACTGGTCGAAAGTAAAGATGTTCAGGATGGCGCCCTGCGTAAAGATTTTATGCTCATACAGCGCAATCAGCGCGCCCAGGCTGAATGGCGTAATTTCGCGCAGCAGGATAGAGTTGGTCGGGCGGTTGCCTTCAAACACTTTGAATGGCACAACGTGTTCAAGCTGCGCCGGATCTTTACCCTGATCGCGATATTCCTGCTCAACCACCTCGCGGGATTTACCAAACGCCAGCGCTTCGGTCTGCGCGAAGAAGTTAGACAGCAGCTTCTGATGATGATCGGATAGCGGGTTATGGGTGATAGCCGGGGCGATAAAATCACACGGCACCATTTTAGTACCCTGGTGAATCAATTGATAAAACGCGTGCTGACCGTTGGTGCCTGGTTCGCCCCAGATAATTGGGCCTGTCTGGTAATCCACGGCGTTGCCGTTACGGTCAACGTATTTACCGTTGGATTCCATGTTGCCCTGCTGGAAGTAGGCGGCGAAACGGTGCATATACTGGTCGTACGGCAGAATGGCTTCGGTTTCCGCGCCGAAGAAATTGTTGTACCAGATGCCAATCAACGCCAGCAGAATGGGTAGGTTTTTCTCCGCCGGAGTGGTGGAGAAATGCTTGTCCATCGCGTGCGCGCCGGAAAGCAGCTCGACAAAGTTGTCGAAACCGACGGACAGAATAATGGACAGCCCGATGGCAGACCACAGCGAGTAACGACCGCCGACCCAGTCCCAGAACTCGAACATATTGGCCGTGTCGATACCAAATTCGCCGACCGCTTTGACGTTGGTGGAGAGCGCAGCAAAGTGTTTCGCCACGTGTTTTTCATCGCCTGCACTTTTCAGGAACCAGTCGCGCGCGCTGTGGGCGTTGGTCATGGTTTCCTGCGTGGTGAAGGTTTTCGACGCCACCAGGAACAGCGTGGTTTCCGGGTTCACTTTTTTCAGCACTTCAGCGATGTGGGTACCATCAACGTTAGAGACGAAGTGCATAGTCAGATGATTTTTATACGGACGCAGCGCTTCCGTCACCATGAACGGGCCGAGGTCGGAACCGCCGATACCGATGTTCACCACGTCGGTGATGGCCTTACCGGTGTAGCCTTTCCACTGACCGGAGATAATCGCTTGCGAGAAAGTTTTCATTTTCTCAAGCACGGCGTTCACTTCCGGCATCACATCTTTGCCGTCCACGATGATCGGCGTATTGCTACGGTTACGCAGCGCCACGTGCAGCACGGCGCGGTCTTCGGTGCGGTTGATCTTCTCGCCGGAGAACATGGATTTAATCGCGCCGGCCAGATCGGTCTCTTTCGCCAGATCCTGTAATTTTGCCAGCGTCTCTTCGGTGATGCGGTTTTTGGAGAAGTCCACCAGCATCAGATCGTCAAACGTCGCGGAAAATTTAGCGAAACGGTCGCTATCGTTCGCGAAAAGCTCAGCGATCGTAACGTCTTTCATTTCATCGTAGTGTTTCTGGAGCGCCTGCCAGGCAGAAGTCTGCGTTGGATTGATGTTTTTCATTAGCAATACTCTTCTGATTTGAGAATTGTGACTGGGATCGATTGTAACGCCAGTCACAGAAAAGTGTGATTGTTTTAGTGCCGTTGCCCCAGGCACTGTCGAATGAGGATAAAAAGTATATACCCTAAATAATTCGAGGTGCAGAAAGGCAGCAAGTGGGTGAGTCGCCGGGCGCATAGATAAGCCAACATACTACAAACGGGTATCGGGGTTATAAGCGCTGTTACTGAGCCTAAACTCAGCATAAAAAATCCGCATAATCCCAACGTTGACAGTCCAGGCCACAACTTTTATTTATAAATACGTTACTTGCATTTGCGCCTGCACCGGTTTCTGTTCTGCCCTTGTGCCATGGTCGCGTTTTTCATTTCCTGACACGAGGTTGATATGACAGAGATCGTTGTTTCCAAATTTGGCGGTACCAGCGTCGCTGATTTTGACGCCATGAACCGTAGCGCGGATATCGTACTTTCCGACGCCAATGTTCGTTTAGTCGTGCTTTCCGCGTCTGCCGGCATCACTAATCTGCTGGTGGCGCTGGCCGAAGGGATGGAGCCCGGCGAACGTTTCGCTACGCTCGACGCCATCCGTAAAATCCAGTTCGATATCCTTGATCGTCTGCGTCATCCCAATGTCATTCGCGAAGAGATTGAACGCCTGCTGGAAAACATCACTATTCTGGCGGAGGCGGCATCGCTGGCGACATCGGCAGCCCTGACCGATGAACTGGTCAGCCACGGCGAGCTGATGTCTACCCTGCTATTTGTTGAGATCCTGCGTGAACGCGACGTACAGGCCCACTGGTTCGACGTGCGCAAAGTGATGCGTACCAGCGATCGCTTTGGTCGTGCGGAACCGGACGTCGCAGCGCTTGCGGAACTGGCCGCGCAGCAGTTGCTCCCGCGCCTGAACGAAACTTTGGTCATTACTCAGGGCTTTATCGGCAGTGAAAGCAAAGGCCGCACCACGACGTTAGGCCGCGGCGGCAGCGACTATACGGCAGCGTTGCTGGCTGAAGCGCTCCACGCCGCGCGGGTTGATATCTGGACAGATGTGCCCGGTATTTACACCACCGACCCGCGCGTGGTGCCCGTCGCGCAGCGAATTGATGAAATCGACTTTGAAGAAGCGGCGGAGATGGCAACCTTCGGCGCAAAAGTACTGCATCCAGCCACCTTACTCCCGGCCGTGCGTAGCGATATCCCGGTCTTCGTTGGATCCAGTAAAGATCCGCAAGCGGGCGGTACGCTGGTGTGCAATAAAACCCAAAACCCGCCGCTGTTCCGTGCGCTGGCGCTGCGCCGCAATCAAACGCTATTGACGCTGCACAGCCTGAATATGCTGCACTCGCGAGGTTTCCTGGCAGAGGTGTTCGGCATTCTGGCGCGGCATAATATTTCGGTAGATCTGATTACCACTTCGGAGGTGAGCGTCGCGCTGACGCTGGATACTACCGGCTCCACCTCCACGGGCGATACGTTACTGACCCAATCCTTATTGATGGAGCTTTCCGCACTGTGTCGGGTAGAAGTCGAAGAAGGGCTGGCGCTGGTCGCGCTGATTGGCAACAACCTGTCAAAAGCCTGCGGTGTTGGTAAAGAAGTGTTTGGCGTCCTGGAACCGTTCAACATTCGCATGATTTGTTACGGCGCCTCCAGCCACAATCTGTGCTTCCTCGTGCCGGGAGACGATGCCGAGAAAGTGGTGCAAAAGCTGCATCAGAACTTATTTGAATAAATCGCCCTGGCACGACAGCAGGTGAGCGCTATCAGCGCAATACGCTGCCGGATGGCGACGCAAGCACGTCATCCGGCGGTTCCCGCGCCAGGCGCTGCCGGCGGAATACTGCTCAGGAATCCGCAACACCCTACTCGTCCCATCAACATGGGCAGCTTTCCCCTATTTATGCCCTCCTCATTTTGAACTTCGTCACAAAACCACACAAAACAACACAAAGCAAAAACATAAATTAATCATTATATTTTAATGCGTTACCTTTAAAAATTGAGATCGTTTGGTATAAGGCCACTTTTTCATTGTTGCTTTATTTTGTTTTAGTTGGAATTATGATTGCACTACAACACAGATAACCCCCTTACCCTATTTGAGGCCGCTATGAAAAAAATTGCGATTATTGGAAGCAGTGGAGGCAACCTCTACAACCTGGGTGGCGCCGAGCCAGAGAAGTTACTCCAGGAGATTTATCAGCAGTGTGAGGCTGCGGGCGTGAATGTGGCCGCCGTACAGTTTATCGCGGCAGAAGCCTCGATGGACGTCGCCAAACCGGATACCCCGGCATCGGTTTATGCATTAACCACAGAAAACCAACAAAAACCACAGCGCATATTTCAGGGCAAACTTTCGGAGGTAAACACCTCGGTAGTAGAAAGCGATCGCCAAATCGCTGAGATGATCCGCTGCGGTGAGATCGATGGGATCGTGGTAATGAGCGCCGATCCGGTAAAGGCGAACCAGGCCGTTTTTGCCGCCGCCGTTGAGATGAAAACACCGATTGTCGGCACCGGGGGAACCTCCATGGCGCTGGTGGCGGCAAAGGGGGCGAATGTGGTCGCGACCTCCGGAACAACCGGCACCACCAGCCGTACCCGCGCCGTCTCCTTCGTGGCGTCACTGTGTAAACATTGGGGTATCAAGTACAAACCACAGTTGGGTAGCGCTTCGCCCTCGCAGAGCGGTTCCGGAAAAAGCCTGCTCAAACGTTTTAACATTCGTAGCATCATGATCCCTGCGCTACCAGGCTTTATCGCCATGGCGATTGTACTCGCCCTGAGCCACATACCAGGACTGGAAAAACTTAACGATATCTTTGAAATATTACTAAAAGGTCTGCCGGTGTTAGTCGCGGTACTGGCGGCAAAACAGATTTCCGAACTGGATGAAGTTTCAATTGTGGCCGGAGTCGTCGCTGGCGTGCTTTCCGTAGAGGGCGGTCTTATCGGCGGCATTATCGGCGGTGTAATGGCGGGGATTTTCGTCCGTTGGCTGTTCGAGCTGTGCCTGAACTGGCGCTTCCCAATGACTACCGTCAACATCGTCGCCGGTGGGATATCGGGCCTTGCCGCTGGGTTAATCATGCACTATCTGCTGAGTCCGCTGGCGCTATCTGCGGGTAATTACATCAAACTGGCTATCGAAAGCACGCTGGCATTCAGCCCAATTCTTGCCGGGCTGCTGGCTGGTCTGGTTATCTGGCCTGCCATTCTCGGCGGCGTCTATCACGCGGTGATCCTGCCGTTGGTGCTGCTGGAGATGGAAAAATCCGGCGTCAGCTTCCTCGGCGCGGTCGATATGGTCGGTCTGGTGATGGTGGCCGCAGGTATTAACCTTGCCAATGTGATCGCCCCGCGTGAAAAAAGCGAAGCTGCCGTTGCTACGCCGGGCCTGCTCATTAACCTGGGCTTTGGCACCTTTGTTGAATCCGCCTATCCCTTCATGTTCGCCAACAAAATTGTTTTTGGCTCCGCCATTTTTTGGGCCGGAATGGGCGGCATGATGCTGGGCTTTTTTAACGTCAAAGGCGTGGCCTATGTTCCGGCTTTCGCCTCACCGTTCTTATCCAGCAATGCGCTCCAGATGGCCATCGTAATGATTGCCACAATGGCGATGACCTGCCTTACCACCATTATTGCTAACCGTTTCAAACCTGTCGTACAGAGCGAATCAACAACGACAGCCGTTAATTAATGCACCAACACCAGAGGTACACCATGTTTAAAGGCGATATGAATAAAAAACGCGCCAAAGCGTTACAGAAAGTGAAAGAAGCCATCACACTTCACGGCGGGCAAACCATCCTCAGCACAGGAATAACCGGCGACGATGCGCGCCTGGCGAAAGCCGTGTGTGAGGCTGGCGTTAAGCTACTGGAGCCGAACCACCCTGCGTTGGCGCTGGCGCGTGGACACAAAGGCGTGAGCAACATGCACGCGGCGGAGCAGATTCGTCACGAAATCACCAATAGCCAGATGGCTGAGGCCGTACACGGTGTGCGTAATGTGGTCCCGGACGATATTTTTATCACCGTTGGTATCGCCGGCGGTTTTACCGAAACCTTACCGGTGCCGCTCAGCGAAACGGAAATTCTGGAGATTGCCCGCGCTGGGGCCGACGGTTTACATACGCATAAATCCGACTGGGACGATCTGCAGGACATCGTTAATCTCGCCCATCAGTATGGTCTGACTGTCGATGCCTACATTGGCCATCCTGACGATCTGCATACTTTCGGTATTCCTGCACGCACGCCGGAAGAGGTCGCCAGCGTGGCGAAGCGAATGCAGGATATCGGCGTGGATATGATTGGTCTGATGACAGGCATGAGCTATGAAGGCGTAGCGGCAGGCGATATCCCGCAGATGATTAAAGATCGCCTGCGGGCGTTGGTCGGCGCGGTGGATGTTCCGACGCTGGCGGAAGGCGGGATTAACCTCGCCAACGCGAAAGCGTTTAAAGATACCGGGGTCAATATTCTGGTGGTCGGTACTGCTATCGACAACATGGTGTGCAACGCCGCCAAAGAAGCCGTTACGCCGTTTATTGTTCATTGATATCAGGGAACGAGAGATGTTGTTGATCACCGATCTGGATGGAACATTACTCACCTCGCAGAAAACGATCAGCCCGCGCACGCGTCAGGCGCTGATTGCGTTCCGCCAGGACGGTGGTCTGCTGGCGGCATGTTCCGCCAGACCGGTCTCCTCAATGGTACGCCTGCTACGCCAGCAACAGGTTGATACGTTGTTTAGCTGGTGCGCCGGTTTTAACTGCGGACGCCTGCTGGAGATGGCGGGGCCGCGCATTATTCATGCTGCCCCGCTGACCGCCACAGATCTATGGAATATTGACCAACATATTTCTCTTTCCCGCTATCACCACCACTTTTTTAGCGCCGAAGCAATTCACCATCGTGACGATAGACTAATTGCGCCCTGGACAACATATGAGGCTCGCTTATTTGGGTTACCGCTTATAACTGAAACTGCAGAAAATATCTTTAATCGTCGCAATATATATAAAATTACACTTGTTGCCGCATCTTCGGAGATAGATACTCTGTGTACAGAAGTGAATAATCACCTGCCTTGTGGATATTATGCGGTTGTCACGGGAGAAAATTATATTGATATTCAAAGATCCGATGTAAATAAAGGGTGCATAATAGAACAATTAATTCATTATTTAAATATATCTTCTGACAAGGTGGTCGCGATTGGCGATCAGCAGAATGATGTCAGCATGTTTGCCGCCGCCGGAATCAGCATCGCAATGGGCAACGCGCCGGATGCAGTAAAGCGGCAGGCCGGCTATGTGACTGCCACGAATGATGAGGAGGGTATCGTCCATGCATTGGAGTGGTTGCGTTGCCTGACGCATCCAGTTACCATGCGCCAAAGGTTGACGGCGGCGAAAGATAATGAATCCAATTAAAAGACGAAAACATATTCTTGATGAATTAAACAAATTCGGTGAAGTCACCGTTATTAAATTATCGGAAATGCTCAACGTCACCTCGGAAACCATTCGTCGCGATCTCTCCTTACTGGAGTCTGAAGGCAAAATCACTAAGATTCATGGGGGCGCAGTCAAAAAGCAAGTTGTCCAGGAGGATGCGTTTAGCGCAAGAATAGAGGCGCATCGCGAAGAGAAAATAGCGATTGGCAAATTTGCCGCCGAAATGGTCAGTGAACGGGATACATTGTTTATTGATTCCTGTACAACTAACCTTATTCTGGCCGAGCAATTACCGCCTCTCGCTTTTTCCGTGATTACCAATTCAGCCCTGATTGCCGATAAAATTAAAGAGCATAACCTGCAGGCCCGCGTGTATGTATTAGGCGGCGAATATGATTACCATTTTCGCGCCAACCTCGGCGTCTCGGTTTGTCAGCAGATTAACGCGATTCACGCGGATATCTGTTTTATTGGCGCTGGCGGCATTTCTCCCCAGCATGGCGTGTTGGTGAAGAGCTTTGAAGAAGCCTACGTTGCCAAAGCCATGATTGCGATGAGCAAAAAATCAGTGATTCTTGCCGACCATACCAAATTTGGTCAGGACGGTGTGATGTGCATCGCAAGCGTAAAAGAAATCGATAACATCATCACGGATAAAGGATTTACGTCAACGGGTTATACGCCACAGGATTTCGCCGGAAAGCTGCGGATTGCTGACTGAGCGCTATCCGCCCGTTGCGTATTGCCGTAGACTAAGAGCCTATCCCACCAGGCGTTATTGGCGCAGCCAGTTTGGACACGGACAGCGCGCAAAAACCGGAGCGTACACGTAGTACGTGAGGATTTTGAGCACTGCCCAGGTCTAAAATGGCAAGTAAAATAGCCCTAATGGGATAGGCTCTAAATGCATCGGCTAACTGAGGGCACCCGTATGGCACTCCCCCGCATTACTCAAAAAGAGATGACCGAGCGCGAACAGCGCGAACTGAAAACGTTGCTGGACCGCGCCCGTATTGCGCACGGGCGTCCACTGACCAATTCTGAGACCAACAGCGTAAAAAAGGAGTACATCGATAAGCTGATGGCGCTGCGTGAGGCTGAAGCGAAAAAAGCCCGCCAGTTGAAGAAAAAGCAGGCGTATAAACCCGATACGGAAGCGTCATTCTCCTGGTCGGCGAATACGCCGACGCGCGGCAGACGTTAACGTCCTTTCTTCTTTCGTCCCGGCGAGGTAAAGCGCTTACCGCTTGATGTCGGGCGCGCTTTCTCATTGCTTTTTTCGATCGCAACGACCGGTCGCTTAATACCCGTGGTCTTCGGCTTCGCTTTGGCCTTTGGTTTGGCTTCGGAAGAGGAACGCTCAATCAATTTAAACAGATCGATCAGCTCATCGTCCGTCAGATCGCGCCACTCGCCCAGCGGAATCCCGCTCAGGCTGACGTTCATAATGCGCGTACGCTCCAGTTTCGTCACTTCATAACCAAAGTATTCACACATACGGCGGATCTGACGGTTTAATCCCTGCACCAGGGTGATGCGAAAGACAAACGGCGCCTCTTTTTTCACCTTACATTTTTTGGTGACGGTACCCAGAATCGGCACGCCAGCGCCCATACCGCGAATAAACTCGTCGGTAATCGGTTTATCCACCGTCACCAGATACTCTTTTTCGTGATCGTTACCGGCACGTAGAATCTTATTGACCAGATCGCCGTGGTTAGTCAGAAATATCAGCCCCTGCGAGTCTTTATCCAGACGACCAATCGGGAAGATACGTTTGCTGTGGTTCACAAAATCGACAATATTGTCGCGTTCGCCGTCTTCAGTGGTACTCACAATGCCAACCGGTTTATTCAGCGCAATCAGCACTAAATCATCCGCTTCTCGCGGCTCAATCAACCGACCATTTACTTTAACAACATCCCCGGCGACCACCTGATCGCCAATGGCGGCGCGTTTGCCGTTGATAAAAACATTGCCCTGTTCAATAAAACGGTCCGCCTCGCGACGCGAACAGATGCCGCTTTCACTGATATATTTATTAAGCCGGGTAGATGTGTCAGTCAGCATATTTACTCTCTGAGAAATTTTTCTACATAAACGTCGGGAATGTGACTTACCACATCAAATCGTCAGGAACTTTAAAATCGGCATACGGATCATCTTCGTCCTGCTCTTCCTGACTCAGCGCACTGTTTACGACAATACTGTCCGCATCTCGTTGTGCGATTTTATCAGCGACGCTCGCGGGAATAATCGCATATTCACATTCACCGCTGTTATTGATAACCAGACGCGCAATCGCGAGACGCCCATTAATCAGTTGCGTCTGGGTGAGCTTATCCACGTCTATTTTTTTGATGACGTTATTATCGGTGAAGTTAAAACCAATATCGCCTTTAGATACATTGATTCTATTCATTTCAATAAGTTGCTTAACCTGAGCTTTAAACTCTTTCGCTAAAACCGCTTGTTTTTGCTGTTCACTGAGTTGTTTATCACGCTCAAGTTGCGCCTTTTTATTTTCTTCCACCGCTTCTCTGGCCTCACGAGCCTGAACGCGTGATTTTTTAGCCGTGCGCTGGACTTTGGCCATTTTTTTGCTGGTCACTAATCCCGCTTGTAGCAGTTGCTCTTGTAAGGTCAGTTTTGCCATTTTCGTCTCTAAACGTGTTAAATAATTTTGCGGATTATACCTGTAATTTTTCAGGCGATACCAGATAGCAGATCTGGCCTGGCGTCACTTTTAGCGACCGCGCGTTGCCTGTAACACGCGCAACATCATGAGCCATATCAGTAAGACATTAAATGGATAATGGTAGCATTATTACGTTTTGACATTTCCTGATGAGGTGGAGAAGTAATGGAACTGCTTTTATTAAGTAACTCGACGCTGCCGGGTAAAGCCTGGCTGGAACACGCTCTGCCGCTGATAGCGAATCAATTGAACGGTCGACGCTCAGCCGTGTTTATTCCGTTTGCCGGCGTCACGCAAACATGGGACGAGTACACGGATAAAACCGCAGAGGTACTTGCGCCATTAGGGATAAACGTCACAGGGATTCATCGTGTCGCCGATCCGCTTGCAGCGATTGAGAAAGCGGAAATCATTATTGTCGGCGGCGGAAATACCTTCCAGCTACTGAAAGAATCGCGTGAACGCGGGCTGCTGGCGCCGATGGCGGACAGGGTAAAACGCGGCGCACTGTATATCGGCTGGAGCGCGGGCGCTAACCTTGCCTGCCCGACTATCCGCACGACCAACGATATGCCGATCGTCGATCCAAACGGTTTCGACGCGCTGGATCTGTTCCCGCTGCAAATTAATCCTCACTTCACTAACGCCTTGCCGGAAGGTCATAAGGGCGAGACCCGCGAGCAGCGTATTCGCGAACTGCTGGTGGTCGCGCCGGAACTGACAGTGATTGGTTTGCCGGAAGGTAACTGGATTCAGGTGAGCAACGGCCAGGCGGTTCTCGGCGGCCCGAATACCACCTGGGTGTTTAAAGCGGGCGAAGAAGCCGTGGCGCTGGAAGCGGGTCATCGCTTTTAATCCCTGTCCACATTGAATGCCGAATGGCGGGCCTACGCGCATGTTCTCCGTAGGCTCCGCCATCCGGCATTTCACTTAATACTCGCCCCGTTCCTCGTCCTGATCCGGCTGTTCCAGTACGCTATAGGCGACCGAACAGAACAGTGAGTTAAGACGCTTCATATCGCCCAGCAGCCCTAAATGGAGCGAGCTGGTTTCAATGCTTTGCACGTTCTGCTGGTGCAGGCGGTCGACATGCGCATGTGAGTATCGGCGATTAAGTATACGGAAGCGATGTTTACTGCGGCGCAACCGACGGGCGCTGGTGACATCACCGGAGAAAAAGACCGACATCGCCAGTTGCAGATTACTGAGCAGTTGATCGTAAAGCGCATCCAGCTCTTTCAATCCTTCTTCTGAAAATGCCCGACGCGCCGCCAGCGACTTGTCGGCAATCTCACTGCCCATTCGCTCGATAATATCCGACGCCTGTTCGAGGTTCAGGGCCATCTCAATAATCTCCGCCCACCGGCGGGACTCCTCCGCCGCCAGCTCGTCTTTTGGCATTCGCGCCAGATAAAGCTTAATCGCGGTGTAGAGCACGTTAACGTCATCCGCCAGCTTGCGCAGCGCTTTCTCTTCACGCGGTTCGCCGTGCATGACCTTTTTTAGCCCTTCCATCATCTGTTCCATCGCATCGCCAATGCGCAACACCTCGCGGGCAGCATTAGCCAGCGCCAGCGTTGGCGTATCCAGCGCGCTGACATCCAGATGTTTCGGCTTCAGATGGGTATCCAGTTCAGGCTCATCACGAATAATTCGTTTACAAAAACGCGCCATCAGCTCGGCAAATGGCACCATCGCCAGGCAGCGCACCAGGTTATAGAAAACGTGGAAATAGATCACCAGCTCTGATTTCGGTAGCGATAGCTCATCCATCAGATTCGCCAGCGGATGGACAAACGGCAGGATGACCAGGCTGCCGATCAATTTGAACAATAGGCTGCCGAGCGCTACGCGACGCGCGGCAGCATTGGCGGCGCTGTTATTGAGCATCGCCAGCAGCCCCGATCCCAGATTGGCGCCGATGACCAGGCACAACGCCACCGGGAACGATATAATCCCCGCCGCCGTCAGGGTCGCCGTCAGCAACACCGCCGCCAGGCTGGAATAACTGATAATAGCGAACATCGCGCCAATCAGCGCATCCAGCATAATGTCGCCCGTCAGCGACGCGAAAATGACCTGCACGCCATTAGCTTGAGTGATCGGCGTCACCGCCTGCACAATCAGCTCCAGCGCCAGTAGAATCAGGCCAAGCCCGATACCGACGCGACCCAGCTGCCCGGCGCGGGACTGCTTACGTCCCAAAAAGAAAATCACGCCAATAAAAATCAGCAGCGGCGATAGCCACGACAAGTCAAAGGTGAGAATACGCGCCATTAGCGCAGTACCCACATCAGCGCCCAGCACAATCACCAGAGCTGGCGTCAGGGCGACAAGATCCTGGGCGACAAACGACGTTACCAATAAAGTGGTGGCGTTACTGCTTTGTACCAGCGCGGTAACACCGATACCCGCACAAAAGGCGAGCGGTTTCTTTTCCACGCTGCGGCTGAGGACAGTGCGTAGACGCGCGCCAAACACGCGCATTACGCCAGTACGAACGATATGTGTTCCCCATACCAACAGCGCAACGGCAGAAAGTAGATGGAGCAAAGTTAACACGGCGTCAGGTTCTCCTTATCGTTATACGTTTTCCTGAAGCTCACTTGCGATAAATTGCCTGATGGCGCACAGCGTTAAGGCCTGCTGGCGTTGCACGCCACCGGGCTTACCATACGTAATACGGTATGCTGGATAAGGCGTTTACGCCGCCATCCGGCAAATTCAGCGTAGAGCCTTCCTTCAGTATAAGGGTTTAATTGTAAGAAAGAGACAAGGCACCCAATGAGTGCCTTGTATGTTGTAAGGAAAAGTGACGATTTTATGAATCAGTCCGCATCGTAACCCAGGTTCGGCGCCAGCCACCGCTCAACGTTCTCAACGCTCATTCCTTTACGGAAAGCATAATCTGTCACCTGATCGCGTTGAATCTGCGCTACCGCGAAGTATTTGCTCTCAGGATGGCTGAAGTACCAGCCGGAGACCGACGCGCCAGGCCACATGGCGAAAGATTCGGTGAGCTTCATCCCGGTATGTTTTTCGACATCCAGTAGCTGCCAGATAGTGCCTTTTTCGGTATGTTCCGGGCAGGCAGGATAACCCGGCGCCGGGCGAATCCCCTGGTAGTTTTCGCGGATTAATTCGTCGTTACTCAGGCTCTCGTTCGGCGCATATCCCCAGTAAACCTTACGTACACGCTCATGCAGGTACTCGGCAAACGCTTCCGCCAGACGGTCGGCAATCGCTTTCACCATGATCTTGTTATAGTCGTCGTGTTGCGCTTCGTAAGCATCAGCCAGAGCGTCTTCTTCAAGACCTCCGGTGACGGCAAACGCGCCGATGTAGTCCGCTTTTCCGGACAGTTTCGGCGCGACAAAATCCGCCAGACAGTAGTTAGCAAAACCAACTTTCTCGGTCTGCTGGCGCAGGTGGTGGCTGACCGTCAGAACATGAGTACGGGTTTCGTCGCGATAGATTTCGATGTCGTCACCCACACGGTTCGCCGGGAACAGGCCCACCACGCCACGCGGATTCAACAGTTTCTCGGCGCTCAGTTTATCCAGCATATCATTGGCGTCTTTAAACAGACGCTGCGCCTCAACGCCCACCACCTCATCTTCCAGAATGCGCGGGTATTTGCCGGCCAGCGACCAGGTCATAAAGAACGGCGTCCAGTCGATGTAGTTGCGCAGAGTTTCGATGCTGGCTTCCACTTCCTGCACGCCCAGACGGTGGGCTACTGGCGGGGTGTAGCGTTCCCAATCGAATGCCAGATCGTTATCGCGCGCCGCTTCCAGCGTGACCGGCGGCGTGCGCGGTTTTTTGCGGGCGTGCTGAATACGCACGGTTTCGTACTCTTTGCGGGTACGGGCGACAAAGTCATCGCGCTGGGTGTCGGAGAGTAGCGCCGCCACCACGCCCACGGTACGCGAAGCATTCTGCACGTAGACCGTCGGACCGCTGTAGTTCTGCTCGATTTTCACCGCGGTGTGCGCTTTCGAAGTGGTTGCGCCGCCGATCAGTAGCGGGATAGTAAAGCCCTGACGTTCCATCTCTTTCGCCACGTTGACCATCTCGTCCAGCGACGGGGTGATAAGCCCGGAAAGACCGATCAGATCGGCATTCACTTCACGCGCCGTTCTGAGGATTTTCTCCGCTGGCACCATCACGCCAAGATCGACGATTTCGTAGTTGTTGCATTGCAGCACCACGCCAACGATGTTCTTGCCAATGTCGTGCACATCGCCCTTCACGGTGGCAATCACCATCTTGCCGTTGCTGGAGCCTTTTTCTTTGCTGGCTTCAATAAACGGCTCCAGGTAGGCCACCGCTTGTTTCATCACGCGAGCGGATTTCACCACCTGCGGCAGGAACATTTTCCCTTCGCCGAACAGGTCACCGACCACGTTCATGCCGTCCATCAGCGGGCCTTCAATCACCTCAATCGGGCGGGAGGCCTGCTGGCGGGCTTCTTCGGTATCCTGTTCGATAAATTCGGTAATGCCTTTCACCAGCGAGTATTCAAGGCGCTTTTTCACGTCCCAACTACGCCATTCCGCCATTTGGGCGTTGGCAGCTTCGTCAGTTTTGCTGCCGCGGTATTTCTCTGCCAAATCCAGCAAACGCTCAGTGCCGTCATCGCGACGGTTAAGAATGACATCTTCAACCGCATCGCGCAGCTCGGCGGGCAGGTCGTCGTAGATAGCCAGCTGTCCGGCGTTGACGATGCCCATGTCCATGCCGTTGCGGATGGCGTAGTAGAGGAATACCGCGTGGATAGCCTCACGTACCGGGTCGTTGCCGCGGAACGAGAAAGACACGTTAGACACGCCGCCGGAGATCAGCGCATGCGGCAGCTCGCGTTTAATATCTTCGCAAGCGCCGATAAAGTCCTGCGCATAGTTGTTGTGCTCTTCAATACCGGTCGCCACGGCGAAGATATTCGGGTCGAAGATGATGTCTTCCGGCGGGAAGCCCACCTCTTCGGTGAGAATTTTGTACGCCCGGCGGCAAATCTCGATTTTACGCTCGCGGGTATCGGCCTGCCCCTGCTCATCAAAGGCCATCACCACCACTGCCGCGCCGTAGCGACGTAGCAACTTCGCATGATGAATAAAAGCTTCCACGCCCTCTTTCATCGAAATAGAGTTGACGATGCCTTTACCCTGAATGCACTTCAGCCCTTTTTCGATAACCTCCCATTTGGAGGAGTCGATCATGATTGGTACACGGGCAATATCCGGCTCACCGGCAATCAGGCTGAGGAAACGCACCATCGCCGCTTCGGCGTCGAGCATCCCCTCATCCATGTTGATATCAATAATCTGCGCGCCGCTTTCGACCTGCTGACGGGCGACATCCAGCGCTTCGCTGTATTTCTCTTCTTTGATCAGCCGTTTAAATTTGGCCGAGCCGGTGACGTTGGTACGTTCGCCGACGTTGACAAACAGGCTGTCGTCGCCAATGTTCAGCGGCTCCAGGCCGGAAAGGCGGCAGGCAACCGGGATATCCGGCAGCTGGCGCGGCGGCAAACCGGCAACGGCGCGGCTCATCGCCGCAATATGCTCCGGCGTGGTGCCGCAGCAGCCGCCAACGATATTCAGGAAGCCCGCTTCCGCCCATTCGCGAATCTGTTTCGCCATGGTGTCGGCGTCAAGGTCGTACTCGCCGAAAGCGTTCGGCAGGCCAGCGTTCGGGTGCGCGGTGACGTAGCATTCGGCAATCCGCGACAGTTCCTGGACGTACTGGCGCAGTTCATCTGGCCCCAGCGCGCAGTTAAGGCCAAAAGTGAGCGCCTCGGCGTGGCGCAGCGAGTTATAAAAGGCTTCGGTCGTCTGGCCGGAGAGGGTACGACCAGAGGCGTCGGTGATGGTGCCGGAAATCATGATCGGCAGATCAACGCCCAGCGCTTCAAACTCTTCTTTCACCGCAAACACCGCCGCTTTCGCATTCAGGGTGTCAAAGACGGTCTCAATCAGAATCAGATCTACGCCACCTTCCACCAGCGCTTTAGTGGATTCACGGTAGGCCGCCACCAGCTGATCGAAGGTGATATTACGAAACGCCGGGTCGTTGACGTCCGGCGAAATGGAGGCCGTGCGGTTAGTTGGACCAAGCACGCCCGCAACAAAGCGTGGTTTTTCTGGTGTTCGCGCCGTCCATTCATCGGCGCAGGCGCGCGCCAGTTTGGCCGCCTCATAGTTAATTTCCGCCGACAGGGATTCCATCCGGTAATCCGCCATCGCAATGGTTGTCGAGTTAAAGGTGTTGGTTTCGATGATATCCGCGCCAGCCTCAAAGTAGGCGTTGTGGATAGCGGCGATCACCTCCGGCTTGCTGAGTACCAGCAGGTCATTGTTGCCTTTCAGGTCGCAGGGCCAGTCGGCAAAGCGCTCCCCGCGGAAATCTTCTTCATGTAGACGATAGCTCTGGATCATGGTGCCCATACCGCCGTCCAGCACCAGAATACGTTCATTTAACTGCGCACGCAGTTGTTCAACTTTGCTGCTCACACTCGCTCCCGACAACGCTCCACGTAACGAGCCATACTGGCACAAAGCGTGCTGGCGGAAAAGAGAACAACGGGCAACATGAGACATGTTCAGCTTGCTGGCGCTATTGGTTCCGTTTTGCCGGATGGCGGCGCAAGCGCCCTATCCAGCCTACAAATTACTTTGGCGGCTCCCAAAGCGTAGGCCTGATAAGCGAAGCGCCATCGGGCATCCTGTGATGTCACTCATCCGATCAGTTCAGGAACTCTTGCATTATAATTGAATAAAACGAAAATGATTTCCACGATACAGAAAAAGGAGTCTGCCATGGTTGCCCCTGTTCCCGCGAAACGCGGGAGAAAACCTGCCGCTACCACTGCACCCGTAACCGGGCAGGTTCAGTCTTTAACTCGCGGTCTGAAGCTGCTGGAGTGGATTGCCGAGTCCAACGGCAGCGTCGCGCTGACCGAACTGGCGCAACAGGCGGGTTTGCCTAATTCCACTACTCACCGTCTACTCACCACCATGCAGCAGCAGGGTTTTGTCCGCCAGGTCGGTGAGCTGGGCCACTGGGCCGTAGGCGCACATGCGTTTATCGTCGGCAGCAGCTTCTTACAGAGCCGTAATCTGCTGGCGATTGTCCATCCGATTTTGCGCAAACTGATGGAGGACTCCGGCGAAACGGTAAACCTTGCCGTACTCGACCAGAGCGACCATCAGGCCATTATTATCGACCAGGTGCAGTGTACGCAGCTGATGCGTATGTCCGCGCCTATTGGCGGCAAGCTGCCCATGCACGCCTCTGGCGCGGGCAAGGCGTTTTTATCACAGCTCAGTGAGGAACAGGTTACCAGTCTGCTGCACCGCAAGGGGTTGCACGCTTATACCCATGCGACGCTGGTGTCGCCGCTGCATCTGAAAGACGATTTGGCCCAGACGCGCAAGCGCGGCTATTCGTTTGACGATGAAGAACATGCGCTCGGTCTGCGCTGCGTGGCCTCGTGTATTTATGACGAACACCGCGAACCGTTTGCGGCCCTCTCTATTTCCGGCCCCTGCTCACGCATTACTGACGATCGCGTCACCGAACTTGGCGCCATGGTGATTAAAGCGGCGAAAGAGGTGACGCTGGCCTATGGTGGAACTCGCTGAAATGAGCAGCCTGAAATTATACTGGCAGGAGAAGTACCCACAGGCCTTCTGTTGGTCTTTCGGTGATTCGCCGGCGCTGGCCGACGAGCTGGCGGCGCTAGTGGTCGCCGGTAAAAAGCGTGGCACCTGTAGCTCGCTGGTTAGCTATCAGAAAGAGCAGCCCCCTGTCACGCCCGGGTCATATCACATTGTGCTCAACGGCACAGGCGACGCCGTGTGCGTCATACGCACGCTGGCGCTCAGGCTGATCCGTTTTAACGAGATGAGCGCCGATCTCGCCGCACTGGAAGGCGAAGGCGATCTTAGCCTGGCGTACTGGCAAGCGGCACACCGGGCCTTTTTTGAGCGCGAGGGTAATTGGTCGCCGGAGATGGAACTGGTTTACGAAGAGTTCGCCGTACTTGAGATCGCGCCGTAACGCACGCTAAAGCGCTGGCGACGACGATAGGCATACACATCTTCTACATGCCCTTCTTTAATACGCGTCTGTAGCGCGCGCCAGTAATCGGCGCGAAACAGGTCGGCATGCATCTCTTCAAACAATGGTCCGATACGCGGATCGGCACACAGCCAGTGGCGAAACTCCTCCGGGAAAACATCACCCGGCGAGACGCTATACCAGGGTTCGCTGGCCAGTTCGTCTTCCGGATAACGCGCTGGCGGAATATCGCGGAAATTCACTTCCGTCATGTAGCAAATTTCATCGTAGTCATAGAACACCACGCGACCATGACGGGTAACGCCAAAGTTTTTAAACAACATATCGCCGGGGAAAATATTAGCGGCGGCAAGCTGGCGAATCGCATTACCATATTCTTCTATCGCATCGCGCAACTGCTGGCCTTCTACCTGTTCCAACCAGATATTGAGCGGCACCATGCGCCGTTCAATATAGAGATGGCGAATGACGATATGTTCCCCAAGATCGGTAATCTTCTCTGGCACTTCTTGCCGTAACAGCGCCATCAGCGCCGGATCAATTTGCCGTTTATCCAGTACGAAATTCTCAAACTCCTGGGTATCCGCCATACGACCGACGCGATCATGTTCTTTTACCAGTTGATAACAGGCACGCACATGGGCGGCAGACATCTCTTTCTGCGGGGCGAATTTGTCTTTAATGATTTTAAATACCCGGTCGAAACCTGGCAGGGTAAACACCAGCATCACCATGCCGCGGATACCAGGCGCCTCAATGAATTTCTCATCGCTTTCAGCCAGATAACACAAATATTCGCGGTAGCTTTCGGTTTTCGCATGTTTCTGGCAGCCAATCGCCATATACAGTTCGGCAGTGGTTTTACCCGGCAGGATTTCACGCAACCACTCAACCAGCGCGGCAGGCAGCGGCGCATACACCATAAAATAAGAGCGGGCAAAACCAAACACAATGCTCGCTTCTGCCGTGGTGGTCAGGCAGGTATCGACAAATAGTTCACCCTCATCAGTGCGATGAATCGGCAATAAAAACGGCAGCGTACCGTCAGGTGTGGTTAATTTACCTACCAGCCAGGCCGCTTTATTACGGTAAAACAACTCGTTCGCCACCTGGACATGGCAGCGAGGTAGCGCGTCCTCGCCCAGTGTTTCAGTCAGGTGCGCAATAATATAGCGGATATCCCGGCTTTTATTCTGCCAGGGCAGACGCAGCGGTAAATCACTGAGTATGCGCATCAACAGCGTCTCCCAACCGTGATCGGGAAAGAAGTCTTTGGCCAGCGGGCGCGGGATAGTACGGAAGCGACGCTCCGGTTGCGAACTGAAAATAAACAACCGCTCGGGTGTTAACGAGCGGTGGTCAAATAACCGGCAATAAACGGAGTTGAAAAAGCTCTCCGCAATCTCGAAGCGCGGGTAATCCGGTAACAGCCGGGTGTAATGCTCTTTAACGCGTAAAAGGAAATCCGCGTCGGTACTTTTGCCATCGGTAATACAGCGCAGTTGCTCCACCACCAAGCCCACATGATGATCATAGAGGTGGATACGGCTTTTCATCGCCTGTTGGACGGCATGCCAGTCGGCCTGTTCAAAACGCTGCTGTGCGCCGGAAGTCACTTCCAGAAATCGACCATACTGCGCGTCAAAGCCTTGCAGGATGGTTTGAGCAATCAGTAATTCCAGGCCACGCGGCATTTTTTTCCCTCATCCGGCACCACGTCATGCCGGATGGCGCGTTCGCTTATCCGGCCTACGCTATCTGTAGGCCCGGTAAGCGCAGCGCCACCGGGCATCAATCAAAACTGCGATTCTTCGGTGGAACCCGTTAATGCGGTAACGGATGACGCGCCGCCCTGAATAATGGTGGTGACTTTGTCGAAGTAACCAGTACCCACTTCCTGCTGGTGGGAAACAAAGGTGTAGCCATCTTTCGCCGCGGCGAACTCGGGTTGTTGAACCTTCTCAACATAGTGTTTCATGCCCTCGCCCTGCGCGTATGCATGCGCCAGGTCGAACATGTTGAACCACATGCTGTGGATGCCCGCCAGGGTAATAAACTGGTATTTGTAACCCATGTCCGACAACTGCTGCTGGAAGCTGGCAATGGTCTTGTCGTCCAGATTCTTCTGCCAGTTGAAGGATGGCGAACAGTTATAGGCCAGCAGTTTGCCCGGATACTTCGCGTGGATAGCATCGGCAAAACGACGCGCCAGTTCGAGATCCGGCGTAGAGGTTTCGCACCACACCAGATCGGCATACGGGGCATACGCCAGACCGCGGCTGATCGCCTGCTCAATGCCCGCATGGGTGCGGTAAAAACCTTCGCTGGTGTGTTCGCCGGTAATAAAACCGCTGTCATAGGGATCGCAGTCGGAGGTGATTAGATCTGCCGCATCCGCATCGGTACGCGCAATCACCAGCGTCGGGACGCCCATCACATCAGCGGCCAGACGCGCAGCAATCAGTTTCTGAATCGCCTCCTGCGTGGGGACCAGCACCTTGCCGCCCATATGGCCGCATTTCTTCACCGACGCCAGCTGATCTTCGAAGTGAACGGCCGCTGCACCGGCTTCAATCATCGATTTCATCAGTTCGAAGGCATTCAGAACGCCGCCAAAACCGGCTTCCGCATCAGCAACGATCGGCAGGAAGTAATCCACATAGCGCGGATCGTTGGGTTCAATACCGGATGCCCACTGGATCTGATCTGCACGACGGAAAGTGTTGTTGATCCGATCCACTACCGCCGGAACAGAGTTTGCCGGGTACAACGATTGATCCGGATACATGCTGGATGCCAGGTTGGCATCTGCCGCCACCTGCCAGCCTGAAAGATAAATCGCCTCAATACCGGCTTTCGCCTGCTGCAACGCCTGACCGCCGGTCAGCGCGCCAAGGCTGTTGATATAGCCTTTTTTCGCTTCACCGTGCAACAGCCGCCACATTTTCGCGGCGCCGAGCTGCGCCAGCGTGCATTCCGGGTTAACCGAGCCGCGTAATTTCACCACCTCCTCCGCGCTGTACGGGCGGGTGATGCCTTCCCAGCGCGGTTGTGTCCACTCTTTCTGTAATTCTTCGATTTGTTGAGTACGGGTTTTCATGTGCAGATGCTCCATATTGTTATGTGGTGAATTAAGCCAGTAAGCGATAGCCCGGCAGGGTGAGGAAGTCGATTAAGTCATCTGAGGTGGTGATTTGCTCCATCAGACGTGCGGCATCGTCGAAGCGCCCGCTGCTGTAGCGGTGCTCGCCCAGTTCGTCCTGGATTACCCGCATCTCTTCCGCCAACATTTCGCGGAAAAGCGCTTTCGTTACGGGTTTTCCATTGCTCAGTGTTTTCTCATGGTGAATCCACTGCCAGATAGAGGTTCGTGAGATTTCCGCCGTCGCGGCATCCTCCATCAGACCGTAAATCGGTACACAGCCATTACCGGAGATCCACGCTTCAATGTACTGCACTGCCACGCGAATATTGGCGCGCATTCCCGCTTCTGTACGTTCGCCTTCACATGGCTCCAGTAACTGCTCGGCGGTAATCGGCGCATCTTCATCACGGGTAATGAACAGCTGATTTTTGTGCTCGCCCAGTACCTCGTTAAAGACGGCCATTGCGGTATCCGCCAACCCGGGATGCGCAATCCACGTGCCGTCGTGGCCGTTGTTCGCTTCCAGCGCTTTATCCGCTTTCACTTTGGCAAGGACCTGATTGTTGCGTTCAACGTCTTTGCTCGGGATAAACGCCGCCATACCGCCCATCGCGAACGCGCCGCGCTTGTGACAGGTTTTGATCAGCAGGCGCGAGTAGGCGCTCAGAAACGGTTTGTCCATCGTTACCACCTGCCTGTCCGGCAAGACGCGATCCGGGTGATTTTTCAACGTTTTGATATAGCTGAAAATATAATCCCAGCGACCACAGTTGAGACCGACGATATGATCACGCAGCGCATGAAGAATCTCATCCATCTGGAAAACAGCAGGCAGCGTTTCAATCAACAGGGTCGCTTTGATCGTACCGCGCGGCAGGTTAAAGCGGTCTTCGGCGTAGCTGAAAACTTCACTCCACCAGGCGGCCTCCTGCCAGGCTTGCGTTTTCGGCAGGTAAAAATACGGGCCGCTACCTTTAGCGAGCAGCGCTTTATAGTTGTGGAAAAAGTACAGAGCAAAATCAAACAGGCTGCCGGGAATGGCTTCCCCCCGCCAGGTAACATGTTTTTCTGGCAGATGTAGACCACGTACACGACAAATCAATACGGCCGGATCGGGCTTGAGCTGATAGATTTTTCCGGCTTCGTTGGTATAGCTAATGGTGCCGTTCACCGCATCACGCAGGTTGATTTGACCATCAATAACTTTATTCCAGTCCGGCGCCAGCGAGTCTTCAAAATCCGCCATAAACACTTTCACATTTGCGTTCAGGGCATTAATCACCATTTTACGTTCAACCGGCCCGGTAATTTCTACTCGGCGATCCTGTAAATCCGCCGGAATACCGCGAATCTGCCAATTACTTTCTCTAATGGAAGTGGTTTCCGAAATAAAATCAGGCAACTTACCGTTATCAATATCCTGCTGTTGCTGGATACGTGCAGCCAGGAGTTTATTGCGTTTTGGCGTAAAACGGGTGACTAACTCCGTCAAAAACTCGACTGCCTCAGCGGTCAGGACTTGCTTTTCCAGCTCACCTTGCGGCCTGGTAAAGGTTAATTCATCAGTTGTGGTTGCCTGTGGATTCATCATGCAGCTCCTCGTTGTTGATCCAGATACATCCCCAATGCGAACGAAGGATCACTGTGCGCTTTTCGTTCAACACAACTAAGACTACTCAATTAAATTTCAAAATCAAAAACAATTTCCATTTTTAATTTAATTATGCATTAACCTATTGATAACAATATAAATTAAATTTAATTACATGATGAGGTGCGTTTCGGAAATAAAAAAGGCACCCGAAGGTGCCTGATTCAACATGCTGAAACGCTTTAGGATCGTCAGAAGCAGAAGATTAATCCAGGGTTGGATTCATGTGACGCAGATCATATGGCGTAATCTGGTAGACATAATAGTTGAGCCAGTTAGTAAACAGTAAATTACCGTGGCTGCGCCAGGTTGCGCGCGGTATGTTTTGCGGATCGTTTTTCGGGAAATAGTTGTACGGAATATCCGGATTTAACCCGGCCTCAACGTCACGAAAATATTCACCCGCTAACGTATGAGCGTCATATTCAGGATGACCGGTGACAAACGCAATACGTTTATCTTTGCTGGCAAACAGGTACGCATCCCCTTCTTCTGTTTCGGCCAGAATTTCAAGATCCGTATAATCCCGTATTAGCGCCGCCGGGAAATCGGCATAGCGCGAGTGTGGCGCAAGAAACGAATCATCAAAACCACGCGTCAACAGAGCATGAGGATGAAGGATGTGATGTTCATAGACGCCGGAAAGTTTATCTATACGGGTCTGCTTGGGGATACCATACAGAATATTGAGTGCAGCCTGAACGGCCCAACAGACAAATAGCGTCGAAGTAACGTGATCTTTCGCCCATTCCAGCACCTGCCTAATCTGCGGCCAGTAAGCCACGTCATTAAACTCCACCAGACCCAGCGGCGCTCCGGTCACGATAAGCCCATCAAAGTTCTGATCGCAGATATCGTCGAAGTTACAGTAAAAGTTGTTCAGATGCTCGGCTGGCGTGTTCCTCGACTCGCGGGCATCTATCCGCAGTAGTTGAATATCGACCTGTAATGGCGAGTTCGATAGCAAACGCAGAAACTGATTTTCCGTTTCAATCTTCTTCGGCATCAGGTTAAGGATAAGTACCTTTAGCGGGCGAATTTCCTGACCTGATGCGCGAGAAGTCGTCATGACGAAGACATTCTCCTCACGTAAAAAATTGACGGCGGGTAGCTCGTCCAGCACGCGAATCGGCATAACCTGATAACCTCACGACATACGTTTAAACGTTTAGACATCCAGATAGCTGAAGATACTCAGAAATCAGGCGAATGTCGAGTCTGCAAGTTCAAGGTGAGAAAGTTTCACGACAGCATTTGCATTAGAATAGAAGTAAGCAAAAAAGGAGTGAAGATGATGATTAACATTCGCCGTTCAAGGCATGAGGAAGGGGAAAAACTGATTGCGATCTGGCGTCGCTCAGTCGATGCCACGCACGATTTTCTGTCAAACGCTTATCGGGCCGAACTGGAAGAACTGGTGAGCGATTTTCTGCCAGAAGCGCCACTATGGGTTGCCGTGACCGATCAGGATGAGCCGGTAGGATTTATGCTGCTTACCGGCGAACATATGGATGCGCTGTTTGTCGATCCGGACGTGCGTGGTCAGGGTATCGGTAAGAGATTAGTTGAACATGCGTTAACACTGGCGCCGGGGTTGACAACCAATGTTAACGAGCAGAATACACAAGCTGTTGGATTTTATAAGAAAATGGGATTTAAGGTGACGGGACGTTCGGAGGTCGACGATCTTGGGAAACCGTATCCATTGTTGAATTTAATTTATCCGTGAGTAGTGGCGCTGCCTGATAAGTGCATGCAGGCCGGATAAGGCGGAGCCGCCATCCGGCGGTGCAGGTTGCCTGATGGCGCTGCGCTTATCAGGCCTGCATTTTTACAGTTACCACACACGCAAAA